>DASTCU010000194.1:0-3774 GCA_035710825.1 Candidatus Sulfotelmatobacter sp. | reverse complement strand
GTAGATGATAGCACGCGCATAAACCAGATTGTTTCTTTGCCGCCGCGCCTGCACAATGCACATCCATGAAAAGCGAAACGGTCGCGCTCAACGGCATTGAAATGTTCGTCGAGACGGATGGCGCAGGCGAGCCGCTGCTGCTTCTACATGGCGGCGGCGGATGTCATGAAGATTGGGTCTACGCGGGCCGCGAAGAGTTCGCGAGGCACTACACGTTGATTCTTCCGGACGCCCGCGGTCACGGCCGCTCGAACAATCCCCGGCGGACCATCACGCACCGGCAATGCGCCTTGGATACTCTCGCGCTGCTCGATGATCTACGCACTCAGCGCTGTAAGGCGATCGGCCTGAGCATGGGCGGAAACATTCTCCTCCATATGGCGACCATGCAACCGGAGCGCATCGAGGCCATGGTTCTGGTCAGTGCGGCCATGCACTTTCCCGAGCAGGCGCGCGCGGTTATGCGCCAGGTTTCGGTGGAGAACCAATCCCCGCAAGACTGGGAAATCATGCGCAAACGCCACAAGCTTGGCGACGACCAGATCGTCGCGCTGTGGGAATGGCAGCACGGAATGAAAGACAGCTACGACGATATGAACTTCACGCCGCCCATGTTGAGTGAGATCAAGGCGTCCACGTTGATCGTGTACGGAGACCGCGACTTTCTTTATCCGGTCGAGATGGCGGTGGAGATGTATCGGGCAATTCCGCGCTCGGCGCTCTGGGTCGTGCCGAATGGCGGCCACGGGCCTGTCTTTCTTGACGCTGCGCCCCAATTCGTTCAGACCGCGCTAGCTTTTCTTCGCAAGTAGGCGAATCTGGGATGCCAAGGATTATGATGTGCGAATGCGCATGGGGCAAGAGCTAGCCCTGGAAGGAACGGAAAGAGCATGGCGAAATACGTAATTCAGAGTAAAAAAGGTGCACCACCACGAGGAGCCTATTCGCAAGGATGGAGAGCAGGAGATTTTGTGTTCGTGACCGGAACCGGACCCAGCGATCCGGTCAGCGGCGCAATTGTCGGCGACACGATCGAACAACAGACTGAGCAGACGATCGATAACCTCTCTGCCATACTGGAAGCCGACGGCGCTTCGCTGAAGGATGTGGTCAAGGTAACCGTCCATCTTAGCGACACCAGCCTGTTTGCCCGCTACAACGCCGTTTACGCGCGCCGCTTTTCGCAGCCCTATCCCGTGCGGACCACGGTTGGGAGCGATCTCGGGCATTCTCAGGGCATGTTGATCGAGATGGACTGCATTGCCTACCGCGCCGGCACGCGAAAGGCGGCAAAGAGAACGGCGAAAAAGAAAGCCAGGCGCCGGTAGGATCAGCCAGCCAGTGGTCTTGAATTCTGCTTAGACCTTCTCGGCAGCAGCGTGGTTCATTTCAGCCGCAATTTCTGAGCTGCGCAGCAGCGGCGCCTCGCGTCCTCGGGCTGAGACTTTCTCTACGGCCTCGATCTGGCCGTCGCGCACCAGCAGCGCGCAATCGAAGTTGTTCACCGTGGGACAAACGTGACGAGGCAGCAGATAAAGCTCCTCGCCGACCTGCGGGCTGGGCAAGGCCGATTTCATCGGAAGATGTTCCTCGCTTGGCCCTAGAGGCGTGAGCTCGGGATGCCCCACGACGAGGCAAGTAGGCACGCCAGCATCCGCGGATACAGACTTGTGCCCCGCATCGCAGGTGATGATTCCTTCTTGCGGGCGGCTCACTACGCGGGTCACCACCAGCACGGCGGGCATATAGCCATACTCGCGCGGGAGTTCCGCCAGGCTGGTCGAATCGTGATACACGACCGTTCCCGGCGAGCAGCGGTGCATGAACCCGGCGCGGCGAAAACCATCGTACGCGAGCGAGCAGGGAAAAGTCGGCGTCCCGGCCGTGATGACTTCGGGTACACGCATTCCGGCGCGCTGGAGATCCTCCACGAGTTCGAGCAGGTGATCATAGCCGGCATGCGCGGCGGCGGTACGTTCCCGCGCTTCCATACCGCCATACTGCCCGTCGTAGTAGTGCAGGCCGCGAAACTCCAACCTGTGTTCTGCAATCGTTTTCACTAGCTCGACGACTTTTTTCGCGTCGCCCTGTTCTACCCCCGTGCGATTCATGCCCGGATTAATGTCGAGAAACAGGCCGAGGCGGCTGCCTTGCCATTGCCGGACTTGTTCCTCATTTTCCGCCAGCACCGAAATCCGGATGTCGCGGAACTGATCTGCGATCTCGCGCACGCGCCGCGCATTCGCGCCCATCACCGGATACGCCACCAGCACGTCGGTCGCGCCGCTCTGGCATGCCATCAGCAGTTCCAGCGTGGTCGCGCACTTAAAATTCGTGACCCCGCGCTCGACCAGCATGTGCAGCGTGTAACCCAGCTTGGCCGTCTTGATGTGCACCCGCCAGCGATCGGCGTCCCCGCCGAGCAAACGCAGCGTCTGGGCGATATTGGAGGCGACGAAGTCCGGATAGACGACGAGGGCCGGAGTCAATACATCGTCAATCCTGGACACGCGATATCTGTGGTCCCACGGAAATTCGCTCAACATGGATTTCTGAGCCGCCATATGCGTCTCTGATGATAGCGCGCCCGCGGGATTGAAACCATCCTCGCCAAAGCCCCGCCAATTCGATCCGGACCTGCAGGTTGACCACCTGCGGCCTCCAGAGTAGGCTCGGAATTCCTTTTCCCATGAGCCTCCCAGGCGGTCAGCAATCCGAGCAACCCCACCTTATTCGCGGTCTAGGTCTGTGGTCCACTACCGCCATCGTCATCGGCGACACGATCGGCACCGGCGTGTTTCTTGTCTCCAGTGAGATGGCGCGCACGGTGGGCTCGGTGTGGCTGGTTGTCTCGGCGTGGATTCTCGGTTTGCTTATCGTGCTTCTGGGCGCGTTTTGCTACGCGGAACTAGGCGCGGCATTCCCGAAAGCCGGAGGCCCTTACGTCTACCTTGGTCGCGGACTTGGCCCCCTGTGGGGATTTCTTTTCGGCTGGATGAGTGCATGGCTGGAGCGGCCCGTGGCCATGGCTGCCTTGGCCGCGGGATTCGTGCGATTCCTCGCGTTCCTGTTTCCCGCAGTGGCTACGCCTCTGTTTTCGTACCATGTCGGGCATTATGCGTTCACGTTCAACACCTCGCAATTGATAGCGGCATTCATCGTCGTGCTCGCCACCGCGCTCAATTACTTCAGCGTCCAGATGAACGGCTCGATTCAGATTCTGGTGACTTCCCTGAAGATGCTCGCCATCCTGGTCATCATAGCGGGAGGGGTGCTTTTCGCGAGGAAAACCGGGATCGCAGCCTCTCCAGCGGCAACTCCCTTGAGTTGGGGAACGATCGCGGCCCTGTTGACCGCATTGGTCCCCACCATGTGGGCGTACAACGGTTTTAACGATCTCGGCGACCTGGGCGAAGAAATTCTGAACCCGCAGAAAAATATTCCCCGCGCGATCCTTATGGGACTGCTCACGGTCGGCGGCCTCTACGTCGGCGCGAACGTGGTTTACTTTCATGTGCTGCCGTTCGCGCAGGTGGCGGCGTCGGCGCATGTCGCATCCGACGTGGTGCAAACTTTCGCGGGGCCGAGCGGCGCGGCCTGGCTGACCCTTGCCATGGCGTTTTCCGCGCTGGGTGCTCTCCATGTTGTGATCATGACCGGGGCGCGAATTCCCTATGCCATGGCCCGCGACGGCGTCTTCTTTCGGTTCGCCGAACGAATCCATCCCTCGTTCCATACGCCCAGCGGCTCGCTGATATTTCTGGGATTCGTCGC
>DASTCU010000193.1:0-14844 GCA_035710825.1 Candidatus Sulfotelmatobacter sp. | reverse complement strand
GCGTTGGCGAGAGGCTTTTTCGGGGGAGGACGGGAACGAGTCCCGTCAGAGTGGAACTATTTCGGCGGCGCCGGCTGCTGATCCGTCGACGTTGCCGGGGTGCTGGAAGCCAGCTGATCCAGATTGTTCTTCAGGAGGCTGACTTCGACACGGCCGCCGGTGGTCCGTTTCGGCTTGGCATCGCCCGCGTTGGTGGCCTGCGCGGGAGCGTTGCCCATGCCGACGAGGTAGATGCGATAGACCGGGATCTCATGATTGAGAACCAGGTAGCGGACGACGGACTCGGCCATCTTCTGCGAAGTGGTGATGGCGGTCTGTCCTTTACCGGACGAGAAGCCCTGCACTTCGATGATGTAGCCGCGCTGTCCTTTTACGCCGGTCGCCATCTGGTCGAGAGCGTCCTTGGCGTTCTTGCTGAGGACGGTCTGGCCGGGACGGAAGCGGATTTCAGTCTGGTTCGAGGCCTTGTACTGGTCAATGTTGCTGACCACGTTCTCGACCGTCTGAACGCGCGTGGTGACCTGCTGGGCGGACTGCTGCGCGGCAGTGGCTTTGTTGCCGGCATCGAGGGCGTGCTGGTCGGCTTCATTGGCCTTGTCGGAGGCGAGCTTGATGCCGGCCTGGGCGCGCTGATCGGTGTCTTTGATCATCTTGCTGTTGTTGGAAGTCAGCTCATCGAGCTCGTTGACGCGGTCGCGGATGGGCTCGGTCTGGCGCTGGACGTATTTCTTGCGGGCAAAGGGATTAACGCGTCCCCAGAAGCCTTCGCGAGAAGGAGCGGCCAGAGGAGCTTTACCGGTCGCGTTGCCGCTGCTGGTATCGCTGGAAGACTGAGCCGGGGCCGACTGAGTCTGCTGCGTGGCAGCGGGCTGGCTCTGATCAGAGCTGGACGAGGTGGACTGCGCCATGACCGGAAGAGCAAGGAGCGCGGCCAAAGGCAGGGCGATTACGAGACGGTGGTTCATAATGACTTCCTCCAAGTTTGGGGGAGCGTTTGGCTCCTACCCGGCACGCCTGGGGCGTGCTTGAAATTTTTTGTTTGCGTCCCCTCTGATGGGTAAAGAAAGCCAGCGGAATCGCTGAGCCCGGCCGGCGCTGACGCTACGCTTGGCCCTTAAACTCTTGGCACCGCATACGGCGGCACCGGTATGTTTCATTACATGTCGGATGCCAAATCAAGCCCTAAGGTTGAAGGGCTAACTCGTTGATAGCTATAGCCATTATAACTTCGCCTTGGGAGACGCGGGAAGGTTGTGTGCACAACGGAGGGTAATTTTGGGAAACCTGATATAAAAACTGCGTGCAAAAAGATGGTCTTAGGTATTAGGTCTTGGGAATTTGGGCAGCCGGGAATCGGTTCATCGTTGGAGAGGGTAATCAGGGTAACCACACTGGATTCGGGAGGGAATTTTGCGCTTGCACATTTCTTCGTGGAAGGAAGTTGGGAGGATCTTTGGCGCGGGCGGAGTGGTGTTGGGAATCATCGGCGCATGCATCTGTTTTGGTGGGATAGGTCAAGCTGAGGAGGCGGCGGCGGGGACGGCGTCGTCGCGGATTTCGGCGGAACATCTGAAGGAGTATTCCGATCTGGCGGTGAGTTGGATGCAGGAGTATTTGCGCATTGATACGACCAATCCTCCCGGGAATGAGATGAAGGCGGTGGCGTTCTACAAGAGGATTTTGGATGAGGAAGGAATTGAGAACCGGGTGTTCGAGTATGCGACGGGGAGGGGGGATCTGTGGGCGCGGCTGCCGCGTTCCACGGAAGCGACGAAAAATGCGCGGCCGATTGTTCTGCTCAACCATATGGATGTGGTGACTAGCGATGCGTCGCATTGGAGGGTGCCGCCGTTCAGCGGGGAGATCAAGGATGGATATCTCTGGGGACGCGGGGCGCAGGACATGAAGGACGAGGGTCTGGCGCAGCTCGTCGTCATGGTGATGCTGAAGCGGGAGAAGGTGGAACTGGACCGGGACGTGATTTTCCTGGCAGTGTCGGATGAAGAGGCGGATGGAACAGGGACGGACTGGTTCATCAAGAATCAGAGCGCTCTGCTGGAGAATGCGGAGTTTCTGATTAACGAGGGCGGAGAGAATCTGCTGGAGAATGGCAAAGTAAAGTTCATCGGGATCGATGTGGGAGAGAAGACCACGTACTGGCTGCATGTGGTTGCGCACGGGAGGCCGGGGCATGGGTCAAGGCCGAATCCGGATTCTGCGCCGAACCGGCTGGTACGGGCACTGGACCGGATTATTGCTTACAAGACGCCGCTGCGGGTATTGCCGGTGGTGGATGAATTCTTGAAAGATATGGCTCCGTATGAGCCGCCAGAACAGGCGGCGTATTACCGCGATGTAAAGAAGGCGGTTCAGGACAAGAAATTTCAGGAGGAGGTCGAGCGGGATGAATCGCTGAACTTTCTGCTGCGGGACACGATTTCACTGACCATGCTGGGGGGCTCGGAGCAGACGAATGTGATTCCTCCGGAGGCGTGGGCGAATCTGGATGTCCGGATTCTGCCGGGAGGAGATCCGAAGGCGGTGGTGGAGGGAGTGCGGAAAGCGGTGAACGATCCGAATGTAACGATTGAGCCGCTGAATGCGGAGTTTCGGCTGGCGAACTCCTCGGGAACGGATAATGCGCTGTTCGCGGCGATCAAGGACGTCTCGGGCAAATACTTTCCGGGGACGCCGGTGGTGCCGCACATCACCAGCGGGTATACGGAGAACCAGCGCTACCGGCCGCTGGGGATTGTGGCGTACGGGTTCAATCCGTATACGGCGACCGAAGAGGAGGGGCATACGGAGCACGGGAACGATGAGCGAATTCGCGTGGAGGAAGTGAGGCGGGGGCCGCAGGTCCTGTTTGATGTCGTGGCTGAGGTAGCGGGAAAGTAAATTCAGGACCGCAGATCAACGCGGATAGGCGCGGATCGACCACAGAGGGATTCGAACTGCGCTCGACCGACAGCCGAGGGCGGCTGTCGCCACATACATCACCCGCAATATTTTTCGTGTTGCTCGAAGATGAAGTGGTCGGTCATGCCGGCGATGTAGTCGCAGATGACGCGGGGGAGAGATTCTTCCTTGGCTTTTTGCTGGTAGTGACGCGAGAGGGTGTTGGGATTTTCCATCCAGAAGGCGAAAAGTTCAGTGACGACCCGCTCGGCGTTGTCTTTTTCGTCGGCCAGGCTGGGGCTGAAATAGACGGATTCGTGCAGAAAATCCTTGGTCTGCTGGCGCTCGGCATCGACTGCGGGGCTGAAGGCGGCGAGGCGTTGGGGATGGTGGCGGACATCTTCCAGGGACTGAATATTGCCTTGGTTGAGCCGGGCGCGAGTGTTGGTGATGAGGTCATTGGCGAAGCGGTTGAGGACTCGCTTAAGCACTTCGTTGAATTTCAATTTTTCGGGAGCCTGGGGGTAGAGCTGTAGGACGTCACCGTAGAAGCGCTCGAAAACCGGGACGCCTTCGCGGATTTCGTCAAGGGAGACCAGGTGAGCTTCGTAGCCGTCATCAAGATCAGCAGTGTTGTAGGCGATTTCGTCGGTAAGGTCGATCAGCTGAGCCTCGAGTGGAGGGCGCAGGTCCAATAAGTACTCGGCTAGCTCGGGATGATCTTTGGCGGCGTAGTCGCGGGAATGCTTGATGATTCCCTCCCGGACTTCAAAGGTGAGGTTGAGGCCGGGGAAGGCGGCGTAGCGTTGCTCGAAGTCTTCTACAATGCGGAGAGCGTGGAGGTTGTGGTCGAAGGAGAGGCCGTGATCATGCATGGCGGCGTGGAGGGCTTTTTCTCCGGCGTGGCCGAAGGGTGGGTGGCCGATATCGTGGACGAGGGCCAGGGCTTCGGCGAGATCGGCGTTTAGCGCGAGGGCCCCGGCGATGGTGCGGGAGATCTGGGTGACTTCGAGAGTGTGCGTCAGGCGGTTGCGGAAGTGGTCGGAATACCGGCGAGTGAACACTTGCGTCTTGGCTTCAAGACGGCGGAAGGCGCGGGCGTGGATGATGCGGTCACGGTCGCGCTGGAAGTCGTTGCGATAGGGATGTTGAGGCTCGGGGAAGCGGCGTCCGCGGGATTGGTCGAGGTGCACCGCGTAGGCGGCGAGCATGGGGGAAGGATAGCATTGTTGATTGTTGAATTTTGATTGTTGAATGAAGAGCTAGAGCTACAGCGCGCCAAGGTGATCCTCCAGATGGCTTGCTGGTGTCAGCGCCGAGGGCGAGGACGCCCTCGGGACAGCCGGCGGGACGCCGGCGCTACTGTTTATTGGAATCTTCTTTGGCTAGTTTGACCTTGGCGGCGTCCAGCTTTTGCTGGACTTTGGCGAAGGCGTCGCCGTCTTGCTCGGCAGGAACGGTCTTACTCCACTCCTGGACGGCGCGATCCCAGTGGGCGGCGGCCAGCTTCAGGCGGCCGGTTTTCTGATAGAGATCTCCGAGATGTTCTTGCACCGTCGGGTCGGAACCCATGTGAGATGCGGCCTTGTTCAGGTTGTCTTCGGCGAGATCGTATTTGCCCAGCTTGAAGTACGCCCATCCGAGCGAATCGAGATATGCGGGATTATTAGGCTCGAACGCTAATGCCTGCTTGATGTAATTCAGCGATTCGTCGAGCTTTACGCCGCGATCAGCATTCATGTAGCCGAGATAGTTAAGGGTGGCCGCGGCCTGCGGATCGCTAGGCGGAGTCATCGAAAGCACTTTCTGGAATTGGGTCTCGGCCAGATCGAACATTTTCTGGCGCTGGTAGAGGTCGCCACGAAGGAAGTAGACGTAGGCTTTGTCGTCATTCTTGGTAGAGAGCTGCTCGGCCTTAGCGAGCGCTTCGAGGGCATCATTCCAGCGCTTGGCACGGGTGTAGATAATTCCCAGCCGGACGTAAATGTCGCGATCTTCAGCGCCACCTTTGAGCATGGAGCGGACATCGGCGATGGCCTGGTCTTGCTGTCCCATATCAGCAAGTTGGGAGTCGAGGACCATGCGCAGGTCGCGGTCTCCGGGCATTTTCTGGACCGCTTCTTTGGCGGCGGCGGTGGCTTGCGGCCACTGCTTGGCTTCGCGGTAGGTGTCGATGATTTCCTGATAACCTTGGCGGGCGTTTTCATCGCCGAGAGTTAGCATTTTGCGGAAGGTATCGACCGCGGCGGTGTAGTTTTCCTGCTCGCGGTAGATCATGCCGAGGCGCTCAATAAAAATAGAACGGTTGTTGCGATCGGCCTGGCTGGTTCCGGTCTCGCTTTTTTCGGTTTTCTTCAGCAGATCCTGCAAGAGCTTGATGGCTTCATCGTAACGTCCCTGAGCCTGGTAAACGGCGGCCATGCTGTAGGGGACGTCCATGGTGTCGGGGACGAGGGTGTCGGCGCGCTTGAGATTTTCGAGGGCGAGATCGTACTTGCCCTGGCGGCGATAGATCTCAGCCATGCGGACGTAGGTCTGCGCGTCTTCTGGATTGGAGTCGGCGATGACCTTGTATTGTTCCAGCGCCTTTTCAAGTTGGCCGCTGTTTAGCAGGTTCTCCGCCAGGCCGCGAATGGCGTCGAGGTTGTCTCGATCGAGAACGATGGCGTGTTGATAGGCGTCAATCGCACTCTTGTAATCCTTGCGCTGTTCGTAGGCGGCACCGAGGGCCGAATAAAGCTTGGCCGAGCGGGCAGAATCCGGAATGGAGCTGAGGACCTTGAGGGCGTGCGAAGTATCGCCCTCGTCGGTGTACAGCATGGCCAGCGTGGTGACGGCCTCTTCCGACGTGGGATCAATCTTGATGGCGGTTTTCAGCTCGGCTTCGGCCTTGGATAAATCGTTATTCAAGCGATAGAGGCGACCCAAGAGAAGGTGATCGTCGACGCTGTCGGGATCGAGCTTCACGATCTGCTCGTACTGGTCGATAGCCAGCTTGAGGATGTTGTCGGAGCCGGAGCCGCCGGGCATGTCGCCGAGAGAACGAAGATAAATGCGGCCGAGAAGTTTGTGAGCCTCGAGGTTTTTGGGATCGCGCTTGATGATGTCTTGTGCTTCTTTAACGGCGTCGGCGATGCGTCCGGTCTTGACGTAGAGTTCGGCGAGGCTGGAGGTCAGGAATTCAGAGGAGGGGTCGGCTTCGATGGCGAGGCGGTATTCTTCCGTGGCTTTTACAGCCAAGTCGCTGCGGCCATAAGCGGTGACCATTTCCTCGTACATGTGAGCCAGAGTGTAGTGGTAATAGGCGGCCGCCTTATCGACTTTACGAGCGGACGACTGGACCGGCTTGGCATCAGACTGGCTGGAATCGGAGGAGGGCGGTGTGGTTTGACCTACAGCGACCGTGGCCACTGCGATCAGCAAGAAAAGGCGACCAATTTTGTTCATCATTAGACTTATTGCCGACCTGACTGCGCTCCGCGAGCGCGTTTCCGAACCTCAGCTTGTTTGGATGCAAAACCGCTGGGGGAAAGGTGCTTATATTCTACCTTGAGGAGCGGTTGCGTTGGAAAAAAAGGGGGACCATCGGAAGGTCAGGGACCGCTGGCGATTGTTGATTGTTGATTTTTTGATTGTTGATTGAAAAACCTCCTGGAACTCAGTGGCTTGATTCGGTTTTCAATCAACAAGCAGCAATCAGAAAATCAATAATTTCTTAGTGGCGGAAGTGGCGGACCCCGGTGAAGAGCATGGCAAGACCTAAACGGTCGGCAGCTTCGATGACTTCGGGATCGCGCTGGGAACCTCCTGGCTGGATGATGGCCGTCGCTCCGGCTTTGGCAATTTCTTCGACCCCGTCGGGGAAGGGGAAGAAAGCGTCGGAAGCAGCGACCGTACCTTTCAGCGGGAGTTGGGCTTTCATGGCGCCGATTTTGGCGGAATCGACGCGGGACATTTGGCCAGCGCCGACGCCGACGGTCTGGCCGTCGCGCGCGTAGACGATGGCGTTGGATTTGACGTGCTTGCAGACCTTCCAGGCAAAAAGCAGGGCGCGTGTTTCTTCCGGCGTGGGTGGACGCTTCGTGACGACCTTCAAATCGGCATCGGAGAGAGCGCGGGTGTCATTGTCTTGGACGAGCATGCCACCGGAAACGTTTTTTAGAACCCATTTTTGACTGGCAGGGACGACCTCGACGAGGCGAAGGTTTTTCTTGGAGGCAAACTTAGCTTTGGCGGCTTCGTCGAAGGCGGGGGCGGCAATGACTTCGAGGAAAAGCTTGTGCATCTCCTCGGCGGCTGCGGCGTCGACGGGGCGATTGACGCCAATCACGCCGCCAAAGGCGGAAACCGGATCGCATTCAAGGGCGCGTTTGTAGGCTTCCGCAAGGGTCTTGCCGGTGGCGGTACCGCAGGGATTGGTGTGCTTGATGATGGCGACCACGGGCTCGTCAAACTCCTGAGCGAGGTCCCAGGCGGCCTGCAGATCGACAATGTTGTTATAAGAAAGCTCTTTGCCCTGCAGTTGGCGGGCGTTGGCGACGCCGGAGCCGGAGCCGTCGGAGTACATGGCGGCTTTCTGGTGAGGATTTTCGCCGTAGCGCAGGTCGAGGATTTTGTGGAAGGAGAAGCGCAAGCTCGCCGGAAATGAGTCTTCAGGCTGCACCTGGAATGAATCGGCAGTAATTCGTTCCAGAGTTGAAGCGATGGCGGAATCGTAGGCGGCGGTAGTGGCAAAGGCTTTTTGGGCGAGGCGCCACTTGGTTTCGCGCGTAAGAGTGCCCCCTTGCCGCTCCAACTCGGCAGCGATGGAGTCGTAATCCGCGGGAGATGTGACGATGGCGACGTCATGAAAATTCTTGGCCGCGGAGCGGATCATCGACGGTCCGCCGATGTCGATGTTTTCGATCAGCTCTTCGAAGGCGACTCCTGGCTTGGCGGCGGTTTTCTCGAAGGCGTAGAGATTCACGACCACCATGTCGATGGGCTGGATGCCGTGCTCTTTGACGGCGGCGACGTGTTTGGGATCTTCGCGGCGATGAAGAATTCCGCCGTGGACTTTGGGATGAAGCGTCTTAACCCGGCCATCGAGCATTTCGGGGAATCCCGTGAGGTCGGAAATGTCCTTCACAGAGATGCCGGAGTCACGCAGAAGCTTGGCTGTTCCTCCCGTGGAAATCAGTTCGATGTTGAGGGCGGAGAGTTTACGGGCGAACTGGACGAGTCCGGTCTTGTCGGTGACGGAAAGGATGGCGCGGTGGATTTTAGGATTGGCTGACATGAGGCCCTTTGACTTCTTTGCCACGGATTTACACGGATGATCACGGATTTACAGACGGAATTTTTTCGGTTCTTGTAACCCGCCGAAATCGCGCGGATCCCTGGCGAAATGAGGTTGCTTGAATCGTGAACGGAAAATTCTATCAGCAGATGGGGCGGATCACGCAAACTTGAAAGGCATTAACCACGAAGGGCACGAAGGTTCACTAAGTTTAAGAGCTCACTGCAAGTGCAGTTGAGGGATTGCTTACGTTTTTGCTTTCGCTTTCAGCTTGACGTGGCCTTCGGTGATTTCAACGGAATATTCGACGTCGTTGCAGTGGTATTGCTTGCGGATCTCCTCGGTCTTTTTCTGGACGAAGACGGTGAAGGAATCGAAGTTTCCGGAGACGTTCTCTCCGGCTTTCTTCTTGGCGGCAACGAGGGTGTTATAGAGGCGCTCAACCTGCTCGCGCTCGCTCTGGTCCACACTGTGCAGAGTGAAATGCTGCGAGGAACTTGCTCCTGCGGCCGCAGCCGCGGCGTGGCTCACACCATACACAGGATGGTGCTGTGCTTTATGTTCGTCTTCAGCGACACGAACTCCCTGCACGGAGAGGAGAGCATCCTGAGGACGCCGGTAGCCTTCTTCGCGGATACGGGACTTCTTGCGCCACAGGTCACTATAGATCGCATAGCGCTGCGCCATTTCGTTGTAGCGATAGCGCTGGGAAAAATTCATGCGGCCGCCATCGGAGAACTTCCGCAACAAGGCCAACACCTTCCACTCGATATCAGTGGGAGGTCGCTTTTGCGGATTGCTGAAGAAGATTTCGTACTCGATCTTCAGGCGGCGCAGTTGAGCATCGAGTACGTTCAGTTCTTCGTCGGTGGTCACAGATATCTCCATGCACAGTGTAGTGAGAGAGGTGGCAGGAGGGGAGGTACCCATCGGTCACGGAGGGGATGGTACGAAAGTAAGTAGGAGTTAGGAGCTACGAGCTAGGAGCCATGAGCCAAGAGCTTATGAGCGGGTGCAGCCGCTTCCATGTTACAACCCTGGTTTAGAAAAGGAATTCTCGAAGCTCGAAGCTCGCCGCTATTTCCCGGCGTTCGACGCCATTTTCTTGACCATGGCGAGGAGTAGCTTGCGGTCGCTGTCGTTGAGATTGGTGGAGTAGCGGCGGATCTGGCTGAGGAAGCGAACCTCGTCGTCGGAGAGCTGGGGAAGTCCCTTGGAACCGTTGGTGTGGCCCGATTCGGAGAAGAATTGGGAAAGTGGCAATTCCATGGCACCCGCAATCTTGGATAGCGTGTCGAGCGATGGAATGGTGTGGCCGTTTTCGACGCGAGAGAGGTAGCAGCGAAGAAGACCGGTGCGTTTTTCGATGTCGCCCTGGGACATGCCCTTCTCAAGCCGGAAGTTGCGGATGGTCTCGCCGATATTCATGGTAGGGAGCATTTCAGGATGGGTCATAGTAACCAGAGCGGCAACTTCTGGCAAGGGGAAATTTGTGCCATACGGCGGACGTTCGTGCCATCTGAGAAGTACATGGGCGCGAGCAGGATTGACGGGCCTGGTGGCACGTTACTTTCACAGCGTAAAAGTAATCAACCGGGCGGGAACCGGCACCGGGGTTAGGTTTTGGGAGGATCGCGGCAATTATTTTTTTAAATTCGCGGCTAGAAAGTCGACCGTGCGCTGCCAGGCATCGGCTGCATCAGCCGGGCGATATCCGTCTTTGTTGTTGGGATTCTCGAAGGCGTGCCCAGCGTCATCGTAAATCTTTATTTCGATCTTCTTGCCCATATGGTCGAGCGCTGCACCAAATTTGCGGACGTCTTCCGGGGGAATGCCTTTGTCCTGCGCGCCGAAGAGGCCAAGGATGGGTGAGTTGATGTTCTTGAGGGCATCGGGATCGGTGGCGAGATGGCCGTAGTTGATGACATCGGCGGCGAGCGTGGGCTCCTGCAAGGCGACATCGAGGGAGTAGCCTCCGCCCATGCACCATCCGATGGCGCCGACACGATCCTTCTTCACGGTGGGTTGGGACGCCAGAAACTCGAATGCGGCGTGCAGGTCGCGCTTGGCACGGTCTTCCGGGACGCCGCGCATGATCTGGTGAGCCTCGTCGGGAGTCGTGGCGACCTTGCCGCGGTAGAGATCGACAGCGAGGGCGACATAGCCTTGATCGGCTAATTTCGAGGCTTGCTCTTTCACCCAATCATTCAGGCCCCACCATTCATGAATCACAATCAGTCCGGGGAACGGACCTTTGCCTGCGGGGGTGTAGAGGACGCCCTGCACGGTCTCATCGCCGCTTTTGTAAGAGACGGTTTTGCTGTCGGTAGCAAAGGCAGAGATGGCGATGAGGATGACGAGAGCTAGCGGGAGGGCTTTCTTCATGGCATGGTCCTTTCGGTGCCGGACATTTTGATGGAACGGGCGCGAGATTACAACAATAGTTCCATATAGAGAGCGCCAGGAATCGGGTTCGCGCAGTAGGGCGCGATTTCGTAGAAGCCAATTTTCCGGTACATGGCGACGGCATCTCTCATGACGGGCTCAACAGTATCGAGGCGCATGCGTTGATAGCCGACCTGGCGGGCTTCGCGGATGATGCGGTCCGCGAGGGTGCGGCCCAGTCCTTTGCCGCGGAATTGCGGGCGGAGATAGAGGCGTTTCATTTCGCAGATGCCGTCATCGAGTCTGTGGAGAGCCACGCAGCCCGCGAGTTGGCCTTCAAATTCGGCGAGCAGGAGGCGTCCTGCGGGGGGGGCGTAGTCGCCGGGCAAGCCGGCCAGTTCTTTATCGAAGCCCTGGAAGCAGAGGCTGAAACCCAGGGATTGCGCGTATTCGAGGAAGAGTTCGCGGGCCTGGGCGATTTGGGCAGGCGATTCAGCCTGCAAGAATTGCCATTGCGAATGCAGCGTTTCTGTATTCCTCAGCACAGGCACCGTCCGATGCAGAAGTGACCGGCTACGCCCTCGGGAGAGGCGAAGTCGGCGACAAAAGAAACCACGATTCCACCTAAACACCAGAGTAGCGTAATTCCCAGGCGCTTATTCTCCGATTTGCGACGAATGATCCAGGCCAGGATGAGCCACTCCACCATGCGCACCGGCGTGTAAATCGCAAGGTACTTCCACAGCACGTCGTCTGGCTGGGCAGGTATAGCGATGAAGATTGAGACACCAAAAAGTACACCGATGGCGAGCCGAAGTATTCCCAGGCCAGTAGCTTTTCCCCAACCGGGCGCATTCGGGTGCAAGAGCAGCAATCCCACCCAGCACCAACCGGTGTAGAGGGCCAGCTTGATAAGAACGTAAATGAAATATTGCATTTGGCTGCGAGAGAGATACCGAAATTAGCCCATCAGCATGCCGCCGTTGACGCTGAGAACGTGGCCTGTAATGTAAGACGCTTCATCGGAGGCGAGGAAAGCGACGGGGCCGGCGACATCGTCGGGAGTTCCCACCCGCCCCAGCGGAATTTGTTTCACCGCACTCTGTTTGAATTCGTCGCTCAGCGTGGCGGTCATCGCTGTTTCAATGAAGCCGGGGGCAACGGCGTTGCACGTAATGTTGCGCGAGCCGACCTCGCGGGCGATGGCCATGGTGAGGCCGATCAGTCCGGCTTTGGAGGCGGCGTAGTTGGCTTGTCCGGCTTGGCCCATCTGTCCGAAGACGCTGGTGATGTTGATGATGCGTCCCCACCGTTGCTTGAGCATGGAGGAGATGACCTGCTGGATGCAGAGGTAGGCGGAGGTGAGGTTGGTTTGGAGGACGGCATCCCAGTCGGCGCGTTTCATGCGCATGACGAGCTGGTCGCGAGTGATCCCGGCGTTGTTGACCAGGATGTCGATTTTGCCGAACTGGGCGATGGCGGCTTTGACGGCCTGCTTGACCTGGTCTTCGTCGGCAACATCGAGTGCGAAGGCGGCGGCTTTGCCTCCGGCGGCGATAATCTCGTTGACGAGTTCGTTCAACTTCTCCAGATTGCGGGCGGCGACGGCAACCGCGGCGCCGTCTTTGGCGAGGCGAAGGGCGCAGGTCCGTCCGATGCCTTGCGAAGCACCGGTAACGAAGGCGACACGTTGGGAAAGGGACATTCGACTTCTCCAAGCAACGGGCAGCCCGCTGGGGCTAAAGCCCAGATTTTTTCAGCCATTGACGCGGCCCTAAAGGGCCGCTCTTCCACGCAGTTCACAAAACCATAGCGGCTTACAAAACGCGAATTATACGCGGGGATCTCACTGGCCTGCGCGGCGCAGAGGCCAGATCAGCACCTCCAGCCGTTTGGAGAAGTGAAGCAGCGGAGGGATTGCCGGTAGTGCGAGTTGAGCAGCATCCGCCATAGTATTGCGTTCGAGTTCAGCCTGGGCTGCCTGGAGCGGCCAGGGCAAATGATGAATCTCGGAGCGGTACACTTCATCGCGATAGAGGGTGTAAAGGCAAAAGCGGGCAGTGAGCCATTCGGCGAGAGAGCCTTTTTCCGCGAGTTGAACAGCTGCAATAGGCCGGTAAGAGCCGCGAAATTCCGCTTCCATGTGCCGACGTTTCGAATAATAAAAAATGGTACCGTCTCGATCTGCGGATTTCATTGCTGCATTGAAATACGGCAGATGAAAGAATTTGCGTGCTGCCCATACAGCTGGAAGATTGGCGGCGTCGAGGCTGAAGAAGTACACACCGGGCTTGCCGCCATAGGTCACGTAGGTGCGCACGTTCAGTTCAGGGAACCGAGAAAGGCCGGGCAGCGGGGGAATCATGCGGGGGTGAACTCCGCTCATCCAGAAAGGGACGACGCCGATCCAGCACTGACCATCAAAAAGATCGAGCGGCAGTTGCGGCGGGACGAGTGGGCGGAGCTGCGCTGGAGCGAGCGGCCAGTGGGCGAACAGCAAGTCGTGCCAGATTTGCCTCATGACCCAGGGTCCAGAGGCTAAGGGCCAGGGACGATGGTCGACCTGACGGAGGAGGGGATGCACGCGATCAGTGTAGCGCTCGCACGCGGCGTCTCTGTTTGTCATTGCTATTCCACAAGGACGGCAGATAACATGCGAGCACTCCCATGTCCCAGACTGCGAATGTGCTGATCATGCCTAAACCTTCCGACAAGAACTCCACCCATCCGGAACATCGTTCGCCAGTGCTGGCGGGGCACTCGGAGGCGAGCGCGGGCGAGCGCGCCCGCGCCACATCGGCTGAGCCTTCTACCGAAGTGTTTGCCGTGTTCGGCGTGGAGCCGGAAATTCAGGCGTACGCTATGGCGAAATACTCCCGGTCGGCGCTTTCGATGAAGGAGTCGCTGCGAGAGATCAGCACGCAGAAGGCGGAAAAGTTTCTCAATACGTTTTATTTCCAGTACGGGCACCGATCGATTGCCGACTTGGCGCACATTGCGCTGGCGGTGGAGCGGCTGTCGATTCTGGCGGCGATCGAACTGGCGGATGAGCAGCGCTGGGACGGGCAGGAGCGGTCAACCCGGTATCAGGATTTCAAGAAAAGTGGGTACTACACGCCGGATTTCGGCGCGGATGACGAGGCCCGCAAACTCTATCGCGAGACTTTGGATTTTCTGTTCGCCGAGTACGAGGCGCTGTCGGCGCACATGACGCAGCACCTGATCAACATCACGCCCAAGCCGGGGGATATGAAACAGGAGGCCTACGAGAGGACGCTGAAGGCGCGGGCGTTCGACATCACACGGTACCTGCTGCCGCTGGCGACGAACACGTCGCTGGGCGAAATTGTGAATGCGCGCACGCTGGAGAACCAGGTGGCGCATCTGCTGTCGCACACGCACAAAGAGGTGCGGCAACTGGGCGAGTCGCTGAAGAAGGCGGCGACTGGGCCAGCGTACAACGTGAACTCGGAGGGTCTGCAGGATCTGGTTGCGCAAATTCGGGCGGTCAATCCTGAGTTAGGCGCGCGGGCGGAAGAGGAGTTGCTACGCGAGGTGCGGGTGGCCCCCACCCTGGTGAAGTATGCGGATCCGAGTTCGTACGAGATCGAGACGCGGCGGGAGTTGCGGCAGGCGGCGCGGGAGTTGATGGCGAGCGAGCCGGTGGCGCCCTCGAAGGCAATTGTGGATTTGCTCGATGAGGAGCCGCTGGAAGTGGAGATTGCGACGACTTTGCTGTACGAGCACTGCCACCATTCGTACCGGCAGATCCGGCAGGCGGTGCAGGTGGCGGGAGAACGACGGCGGCGGGAGATCATTGACTTGGGGCTGCGGCATCGCGGCAAGCATGACGAAATGCTGCGCGGGTTCCGTGCGGGACAGCAGTTCCGGTTCGACATCCTGATGGATACCGGCGGGTTCCGGGACATGCACCGGCACCGGCGGTGTATCCAGGTGATGCAGGGATTCACGACGCAACACGGATACGAGATGCTGCTCGACATGGAAGACGCGGGCGTGAGTGGACGGTTTGAGGCGGCGATGCGGCGGGTGCAGTCGGCGGTGGAAAAGCTGGCGGCGGGCGGCACTCCGGAGGCAGAAGAGAATTCGCAGTACGCGATTCCGCTGGCGTTCCGAAAGCGGGCGCTGTTCAAGATGGACTTTGCGGAAGCGGTTTACATTTCGGAATTACGAACTACGCCGGCGGGGCATGTTTCCTATCGCAATGTCGCGTACGCAATGTATGAGGCGGTGGCGCGGAGGTATCCGGCGTTGGCCAAGTA
>DASTCU010000192.1:0-3021 GCA_035710825.1 Candidatus Sulfotelmatobacter sp. | reverse complement strand
GACTATGCGCGCGGCCTGACAACCGCATCGCCTAGCAATTCTTCGAGCAGCGGGGACTGCGGATACGGGTGGCCCTTATAGCGGCGGAAGCCTTCGGCGTACTCGACGCCGGCCCGCGCGCCGTTTTCGCGCGTCCACGCTTTCATCATTTCCAGGTAGTCGTCAATACCGTGGTGTTTCAGCAGCCACTCGCGCTGGCTGGCATGTTCAGCGAGCATGGCGGTTTTCTTCTCCATCTGCGCGGTGACATCCACGAAAAAATCCGGCAGTATCGAATGACCGTCGCGATCTACGCCGCCAATAGGATCCATGAAATAAAGATGTGGAATGGCGTCGAGCGGCGGAGAGGGATTGCCGGCTCCGGCCGAATAATTCCGAGCGGGCGCGGCGAAGCAGGCATCGCGCACCAGTTGGCTGGTAGCCTCGTGGTCGGCAAGGTAATCGATGGGCGATGCCGTCAGCACGAGCTCGGCAGAGACCTGCCGCAAAATTTCTACAACGCGCCGCCGCGAGGAATCATCACTGAAGACGTTTAGATCACGAAACTCAGCGCAGCGATACTGTGCGCCGATCCGGTGTGCCGAGCGCTCGGCCTCGGCGCGCCGGATGCTTGCAATTTCTTCGGGTGTCCGGTCCGCGGAACCGCAGTCGCCCGGAGTCATAGTCACGATGGTGACGTTGTGGCCCGATGCCGCAAGCTGCGCGACCGTGCCTCCAGCCAGGATCTCGATGTCATCGGGATGCGCATGAATAGCCAGAATATTCTTTTTCACAGGGATGAATTCGCGAAGTTCGAGAGATAACAAAGGGGGGCGTACTCTGTCAACGAGGGCTGGGAATGTATGACGTGGCACAGGCATTCTTGCCTGTGCCTGGAGTTTCTACATTTTCCTGTTGACGAGATGAGAGTAAATATGATTTCATCCTATTAGATGAAAACGAGGGAGGCCATCCGCGAACGCGATAGTCTCGCCCGAGCGATCGGCCAACCCATCGAGATCGTGCGCGGTTCCCTCCTGGAGCGCACGATTTGGCATAAGAAGGGTTGTCAGACATGCGCCCGCGGCGAAGGACATCCGGCCTTGGTCCTTTCGATCAACTACCCTGGAGGCCGAAACAAACAGATCAGCATCCGGCCCGAACAGAAAGAACAAGTCGAGCGTTGGCTGAGGAATTATCACAACGTAAAAGACAAATTGGAAGAGATCTGCGAATTGAACCACACGCTGCTTCGTCCGGAGACGGCGGAGTAGCTCTTTTTTTTGGGTTTTGTGTGTTTCATCTATATGGAGGAAATAATGGAGGAGACCGCGCCCTTTACCTTGCTGGAATGCTGGCTGGATACCATTCGTCCCTGGCAATCTGTCTTCGCCCAGAACCGTACCTGGGTGCGCGCCGCGCGACAAGCCCTCGGCTCCTTACTGGTGTTGGGGCGCGCTACCGTCTCGCGCATCCTATGGACTAGCGGCCGCGAGCAAAAGTCCTGGTCGGGTGAGTACTTCCTGCATTCGCGCGCGGCCTGGGATCCTCACGCGCTATTCACGCCCTTGCTGCAAGAGGGTCTCGCCTTCTGTCCTGGAAAACTCGTGGGCGTGGCCGTGGACGACACGCGCTTGCGCAAAACAGGACGCTGCATCCGACAGGCTGCCTGGCATCGCGATCCCATGTCTCCGCCCTTCCACACGAATCTCATGTTCGGCCTGCGCTTTTTGCAGGCCTCGCTGTTATTGCCGTTGCATCGCGCCGGATCGTTCTCGGCGCGCGCCATTCCGATCCGCTTTGAAGAAGTCTCCACCGTAAAGAAGCCGGGCAAGCGGGCCAACGAGCAAGCCTGGGAGCAATACAAAGCAGACCGCAAGCGCTTCAACCTTTCGCAGCGCTTCGTCGAAACCATGGCCCAGTTGCGCGCGGCATTAGATGCCGCCGGCGGGGAGCGCAAGACGCTGGCCATCGCCGGCGATGGCAGCTTCTGCAATCGTACGGTGCTGGCCACGATTCCGCCGCGGACTCTATTGATTGCCCGCGCACGCAAAGACGCCAAACTTTGCTTCGCCGCTGTACCCGGGGGCCGACGCACTTACGCCGAAGAGAAGTTCACTCCTGAACAGGTGCGTCAGGACGAAGCCACCACCTGGCAAACGACCAAGCTATTTTATGGCGGTAAGCGGCGCAGGGTCCGCTATAAAGAAGTCTCCCAGGTTCTCTGGCAGAGCGGCGCCAAGACCCGACCTTTGCGCCTGTTCGTCCTCGCGCCTACTCCGTATCGAAAACGCAAGTCCTCCAAACTCTACTATCGGCAGCCGGCGTTCCTGCTTTGCACCGATTTGAACAGTTCGGCGCGGCAACTGCTTCAGATCTACTTCGATCGTTGGCAGATCGAAGTCAATCATCGCGAGGAGAAGGATACTTTGGGAATCGGACAGGCCCAACTCTGGAATCCCACTGCCATTCCCAAACAGCCGGCGCTAGCTGTGGCAGCCTACAGCGCGTTGATGCTGGCTGCTCTCAAAGTTTTCGGAGCCGGACGAGGCAGTGCTTATGCCCAATTACCGAGATGGCGCCGCAATGCCAGGCGCCCTTCCTGCCTTGACCTTATTACACTCCTCCGAAAAGAGGCATGCGAACATCCTCATTTTCTCGCCGAACTCGCCGTTCGGCCAGATTCAGCTCACTTTGTCGCCGCCGCAGCCGCTTGATAATGTAGAAACTCCAGGGGTCGGGCGTGCCCGACCCCTACGACTCGAATTGCGTTGTAGTGGCCGGGCATGCCCGGCCAGATTTTTGACCCGTTTACCGAGCCAAGCGGTTTCCGCAGTAGGAGAGAAATTCACAGGCCTGGAGGCCTATTCTACCCGCCTGGTGGGGATTCTGATCAGCACATAGGCGATTGAGGCAAAGCCGATAATGGAGAGCCAGCCGCCCCACGCGGGGAAGAACCTCAGCTCGTCGGCGCCCGTAAGCAGCTTCGTGATCGAGCTGATGCCCGTCAGGAACAGCACCGCTTGCAGGATGCCGACGATC
>DASTCU010000191.1:0-2144 GCA_035710825.1 Candidatus Sulfotelmatobacter sp. | reverse complement strand
GGTGTCGGGTCGGAGGAGGCGCGCGTTCAGCGCTGGCCTCCGTCCGCCGCCCAAACTGCACGTACAGTTTTCCCGTATGCAGCTTTCGCGAAGGCTCAAGCCTTCTGAGAAGCCAAAGATGGAATTAACCCAACGAGGTTGACAAGCCCGTACTCGCCGTACAGCGTGGTCTCGGGCAGTTGTTTCCAGCCGCAGGTCCGCCATCGCTTGTAGCGATGCGACCAGAGCCGGTGCACGATCCAGGCGTCGAGTCGGTGGAAGAGCCGTCGTACGTGGGCACGTTTGTAATACTCGCCCCAACCCCGCAGTAGTGGGTTCAGTTCCGCAATCAGTTCCTGGGTTGCCAGAGGTACTTTGCGCTTGGTTCGTTGCCGAACCTGGTCCATGAAACGACGGATCGACTTCTCCTTGGGATATGCATATAGCGCACCCCCTCGGATATGGCTACGAATCTTGCTCTCGGGAAGATACAGTTGACTCTCCCCGCGCTTGATCTTATAGCCGAGAAATTCGAAACCGTACCGGACATGAACGATCCGCGTTTTCTGCGGATGTAACTCCACGCCCAGTTGCTTCAGGATTCGGCGGGCCGCTTCCATTGCCGCTCGTGCCTCCGCTGCCGATTTGCAGGTGATCACCCAGTCATCGGCGAACCTGGTTAGCTGATATCCTCTCTGTCGCATCTCCCGATCAAACGGCGTCAGAAGTATGTTACTGAGCAGAGGCGAAACCACTGCACCCTGCGGAGTCCCGCGCTCCGTGGCATAGAGCCGTCCTCGGCCATAGCTCCCTGCCTTGAGCATCGCCTGTATCAGACGTAGCACCCGGCTGTCGGCTACTCGTTGGGACACGAGCGCGAGCAGTTTCTCGTGGTCCGCGGACCCGAAAAAGTCTCGCAGATCCGCGTCCACAATCCACTCCGACCCGCTCTCTATCTCTCGCCACACTTTACGCAAGGCATCCTTCGGAGATCGCCCTCGCCGATAGCCGAAGCTGGCATCATCGAATATCGGCTCGAAGATCGGTTCCAACCGATTAAGCAGCGCCTGTTGACACACGCGGTCATAGATCGCCGGTATGCCAAGCATGCGATACTCGCCGGGTTTATCTCTCTTCGGGATCGGGTGTTGGCGCACCGGCAGAGGTCGATAAGTGTCCTCCTTCAGCTCCTGATGCAGCCGATCCAACTGCGAGCTCTGCTGCGCTTCAAAAGCCTCCAGGCTCTGCCCATCGACACCTCCACTGCCCCGGTTCTCCTTCACCTTCTCCCAGGCCATCTCCAGGTTCTTCCGCTTGTACACTTTGTCGATTAATGAATGGACCTTCTTGGCACCCGTCAGGTTGATCCAGTCCGCCAGTCTCCTCGAACGAGAGCGTACGGGTTTTTCGCTTAAGGAACTGTTCCGACCTCCCTCATCCTTACTCATCTGGTTTCCCTTCTCTTCCTGACCATCTTCGCCGGCTGCCTTCCCCGACCCACTCTGGTCGCCGATCTCTCGGTCACGCGGCTTTCGCCGCGCTTTAGGTACTATTCAGCCGTCCGACTACTGACAGAGCCTCGCTCCCCGCTTCGCTTACGCTTATAGGCTTGCTTACTCCGGTGCCACCGGAGACTCTGCCAGTCCTCCTGAGGTCACGCCCTGTTCTTCCGTACCGTGCCGTCCGCAAACACCTTGGTGCGGTGGATGAATGAGAACGCCTTCGCCTCCACAGTGCAGGCTCGACCTTGCCCCACCTTTGGCCGACCGGTTCATCTTCGGGGTGGCCCCCATCGATTACGGCCCGGTACTTCTCCGCATGCCCTTCGGATTCCATCTCACGATGGACACCCTGCCCTCCGGAGAGTTACTCCCCCGGCCGACGACGTGTTACCGCCGTCTTTGGATATAGCGCCCCTCATTTAAGCGCCAGAGGGACTTCAACCCTCCAGAACAACGCGCTGCTCAGCGCACACTGCGAACCTCTCCGCCACCCCAGACGGCCTGGCCGGGCTCTCGCGAGTTGCCAGTTGATCCTAACTGCGATCACCGCTGGGGCTTCCCGTGTTGCGTCTGGTCTCCTATGCCTGCATGCCATCGCCATTACCCCGGCAGGTTCAATGGAGCTTGCTCGCTCGTGTCTCTCCATCGACTGCGGCCTTCCCT
>DASTCU010000190.1:0-17664 GCA_035710825.1 Candidatus Sulfotelmatobacter sp. | reverse complement strand
TTCCTTTACTGCCGACGTTTAGGCGAACATCGGCGCTGGTCACAGAGTGGTCACAATAAATCGACCATCTTGACAAGTTAAGTTGTTGATTGAAAACGTAGTTAGGCCTGAAGAGCTCAGCCCTGAAAAGGCTGGCGTCGGGGGTTCAACTCCCTCCCTGGCCACCAAAGTCATTCACCTTCAATAATTTACCCATCACTCTTAATCCGATACATCGCGCCGATATTCATGTAAATCGATCATCTTCGATATTCATAATCCTCTGTGTCCGTTAGGGTTAACGAGTGGTAGAGAGCAGACCAGCGGGGCTTGGCGTCTGCCATTAGCATTAATAAGGTTGGGTATTGCAGGCGTGAGGTTATTTCTCCGGGCCTCTGCCTTGTCGCGGCAAAGGTCGCAGCACGCTGCTTTATGCTAGGTCCAAGCGTTTAGTGGCTTTCGCTCAGCCGGACACCACGTTTGGCACCCCGGACTGCGGAAAAATCTTCGACACTCTCGGAAGCACTTTGGGTGCCGGCACTCCACGCCAGATTCAGTCTGCGCTGAAGTTCAGCTTCTGATTCTAAAATTGGAGGACGACAAGGCGGGAGTTCCGCCTTGTGGGCGGTCGAAATAAGGATGAAAATGGCACGGTTCCTCGGTCACTACGTCCGTGACGACCATCTTTTGCCGCTGGAGCAGGGAATCCATAAGATCACGTCTCTGCCTGCGCAGCGCGAGCGATTGCGTGATCGAGGGCTGTTGAAAGCCAATTATTTCGCGGACATCACGATCTTCGATCCCGCCACCATCAAGGACAACGCAACTTACGAGCACTCAACCGAGCTTTCACAAAGAGTGAAGTATGTTTTTGTGAATGGCCATTGAATGACAATGGCCACCTCACTGGAACTGCGGCAGGAAGTGTTCTGCGAGGTCCGGGAAAGAACTGAACACCGCGCCTCCAACTGGTAGGGCTACCATGTGACTCGCACTGCTTGCGGCGTGCTGAGGACGACATCGAGCTTCTTGCTGCTCTGATTCACGTAATATTCCGATGCACCATCTTCGCTCCAATGATCTCTCTCCCACGACACTTTTTCGACTCGAATCTGCTTCATGCCAGGCCATTCGAAACTTGGATCGCTGAATGAGACCCCGGCCCGGTATCCTACCACCAAAAATTCATGACCCGACGGGTGGACGACAATCGCCTGCCCATTTTCCCCGCCTGCAACCGTCACCGGAAATCCGTTTACGTCCTCTTTGGTAGAAAACCGCTGTCCCGGCGATTGGGACATAAATACCTTCAGCTTGTCCGTCGTCGAGTAGTACGCAATCTGGGGCAGCGCTTTGCGGAAAGAAGAATACGTGTCGCGCAGCGCAAATGCTCCGTTCGCCAAGGTGCCATCACTGAGAACATACGGCTGGTTGGATTCTGGATACGAGACGGTCAATGCCCATGGCGCATAGATAGGAACTCCAAATTCTCCGACCGCGATAAACGCCAGCCGTGACGTGATCGGCGTAACTCCGCTATTGATCTCCGTGATCGCGGGCAAGTTTCGGCCGACACGGTAACGGGCCAGCGGTTCGCGCAATTCGCTGACGCTGGCATCCGACTCTCTGCCGCAACTGTAATCGGGGCGCCATTCCGCACAGAAATAAGAGTTCACGCCGATGAACGAGATGTGCGGACAATTCTCCAGATAAGTCTGCACGTCCTCGCCGGGCGCGCCTCCCACCATCCAGTCCGCGATCTGTCCGCCGACATAATTATGAAAGAACGGAATCGGATAGATCTGTGCACCAGCATCGGTGATGCGCCGGATCCAGTTATAGCTCAAGTCCCATGCGCTGAATTTCAGATCGTCGGTGAAGCCGTGGTCCGCAAAGTTTCTATTAGCCGCTGCAGAATGGTCCCGCCACATCTTCGGATTCTTGCGATCCACGCCGAAGGTGGCAATTTCGTTTTCCACCTGGATCATGAGAATGGTATGGCTCTGCGAATCTACTTGCTTGATGTGCTGCATGAACGCGCGAAAAGCAGCAATCTCGCGCTCGATAATAGGCTCGTAGTCATACGAGATCACGTTGTAATGAACAACCCCATTCCCATCTACCGCGCGAGGGTAGGTGTTCTCATCCTGCACGATGTACATGGGCGCATACAAGTCTCCGGTGAGATTCGCGTAGATGGTGCCATCTCCGCTCGCGTAGTGCCCAAACCAGTTCAGCACGAGCTTCAGATGATATTTTTCCGCCATCGCCTTGGCGTGATCGACATAAGAAAAATCGTATACACCTTTTTCGGGCTCCACCATCGACCACTTCACGGGAACTTTCAGGGCGTTCAGCCCCATCTTTTCCGCGGCCGGGTAAAGCTTGTCATATGCGGTCTCGGTCTCTTTATATCTTCCATAGATCAGATCCCACCACGGGATCTCAGCCGCCAGCGCCGTAAACGGACTCCCGTCAACAAAGAGAACTTTTCTTCCATTTACCGCCTCGAAGTGCGGCATGAGGTTGCTGCTGCGAGGGACTTGCCAGACCTCATCGTTATGAGACGCGGGTGGGCGACTCTGCTGAGCAAACAATGTGAACGTTAATACTAAGAAGAACAGCAATGCCCAGGGCAGTAGAGACAGTCTTCCGGTCGTGTGCGCAGTCTTCATTGCTCGGCCACAATTGCGAGATCCCAGGGCTTCAGCTTGAGGGTCTGACCTGGTTTCAGCGAAGCGCCCGTGAGGAGGTCGGAGCCGTTGCCGTAGGTATAGGAAGCAGATTGTTCTTCGCCGGAGAAATTCAAATAATAATGCAGCAATTTCCCTTGGGCGTTGCGCCCGTGCCGCACTTTGACGGCGCCCGGCAAATTCTGATCCGGGCCCGTTAATCCTGCTCGCTTCAAAACATCGCGAATAGCCTCGCGCTGCAAGCTCTCGGTAAGAAATGTTCCTTCATAGGTCAGTGAGCCCGCGCCATACCGGTTGCGCGTGATTGCCGGAAAATGCCAGTAGGGATCGTCGAATGAAGCAATCACTTCGGCGGTGTCGGGCATAAGAAATTCCTCCCATACCGATCCCTTATTCTGCTCGCCGACACCGAATGGATCGGGTGTGAGCCGCTCCGGTTCTGCAAGATTCGTGAACTCCTGATAGTGAAAGCCGGCCACCGCCCGCAACGGCCCCGGCGCCATCACATCTCGAACCGTCGAGGATTCATTGGTGAAGCCGCTCTTGAATGACATGACCACGTGGCCACCACTCTTGACGTAATCGGAAACCTGCTGTAGCACCTGGTCCGAAGCGCTGTAGAGCGGAGGAATCAGCAGCACTTTATAGCGCGACAGATGCGGATCGCCTGCTTGCACGAAGTCCGTTTCAATATTCAGGTCGTAGAGGGCGTCGTACATCTGCCGCAGCACGGTCATGTAATTTACATGGTCCGCGACGGGCATGTAGCTGATCGCATTGGCGGAGTCTGTGCTGAGCAGGATCGCAACCTGGTTGTCTTTCTTCAGATCCACCAGTTGTGGTCCCAGCTTCTTCAGTTCTGCCGCGACCTGCGATACTTCGGCGTAGGTGCGATTCGGCTCGAGATCGTGCGACAGCACTCCCTTCCAATATGTCTCCTGCCCATAATGCAGCGAGTGCCAGTGCCAGTACTCGACCATGTTTGCCCCGGCCGCCAGATGCGTATACACCACCTGCCGCAACTGTCCGGGATATTGCGGATACTGCGTGCGGGAATCCCACCCGATCGTCTGCGCGTTGGTTTCGGTGACCAAATAATTGGTGTGCTTCAGAGAACGCGCTAGATCTCCCGAAAGCCAGATGGTGCGCCCATCAAGCCGCTTCTGCGTCTCGAAATAAGGATTATCCGCAACGATGTCGAGATTGGCCGCAATCGCCCATTGGTTTAGATTCGTGTGCACGCCACCACTGAAATCCTGCGTAATGAACTGGTCAGGGCGTTTGTACTGGTTCACGATCTTCGCCTGCCACGCCAGATAGTCCGTCACCACATCATGCTGAAAGTTCTCCCATTCGAGTTTGTATCCGGGATTCAAAATGCCGTCCCGCGGCGGTACATCGTCCCAACTATCGACCAACTGTCCCCAATAAACCAGGCCCCACGCATGGTTCATCGCTTCTGGCGTTGTGAACTTCTGCTTCAACCGCTCGAGGAATGCCGCATTCATGTACGGCGTGGGTACTCCGGTTGGGAACGTCTCATTATCGATTTGATATCCAATGACTGCAGGATGATCTTTGAAATGACTGATGATCTCGCGGATGACCCGCTCCGCATGCTGCCGGAAGTAAGGATTCAGAAAGTCATAGTTCTGTCTTATGCCGTAGTACCCCGGCCGTTCAGCAGAGGGATACGTCGGGTAATACGGATTGCCCAGCGGAGGCGCCATGCCGGCATGCAGCACCAGGATTTCCGGATGCTCCTTATAAAGCCAGGTGGGAATGGAGTACGTGGGTGTTCCAAGGATGGCTTTGATTCCCGCCGCGTGCAAACGGTCGAGGACGCGCTGCATCCAGGCAAACTGAAATGTGCCGTCGCGCGGCTCCCATGAGCTCCATGTAGACTCGCCCACGCGCACCACCGTGATGCCCGCCTTCTGCATGAGATCCACATCTTTATCGAGGCGGTCAGACGGCATGTATTCGGGGTAGTAGGCGACACCATACAAAATGGTTTCCATTTTGTCCGTCGCAAAGGGAGTAACGTTCTTTCCGGGAGGACCTGGCTCCGTCTTGACCTGAGCCGAGGCGGCGAAAGCAAAAGAGAAGATGAAGAGTAAGACAGGAATCAGACGACTTTGTGCGCTCATTGGCCTCCCAAATTGCATAAATCAGCACGCTTCGTTGGGGCCGTCGTGCCAGTACATATCCCAGCCCAGGTAACGAATTGTACCTTCGTGCACGGCTGAGGCAACGGTGGAAAGATTAGCAGCGACGTGATGCTCAAAGCCGTTCTCGCAAATATAGTGGAGCAATTTCTGCATCCGCGGAATCTGGACCACTCCGGCTCCGCCGAAAGTATTCAGAGGATCGTCGGTAAATCGGCCTTCACCCACATAACCGCGAATTTTCCCAGCAGTGTCGTCGGTGGAAAAGCGAGCAAAACTCATGGACTCGGGCTTGATCAGTCCCACGCAGGTGCCAAACGTATTTTCTTTTCCGACGGTGCCCGCAATGATTTCCTGGAAGTCCATTTTCGCCGACCGGAAGAAGTGCTTCGGCAGATTCGAACAGTGGAAGCATACCGCTTTGTTCGGATCGTCGCCGTAATTGTTGTTCCAGTCCAACAGCGCCGAAGGGGTACCGGATGCGAGTTGCAGCGCGTGCATCGCCAGCACCCCGCAGATGTCGGTTTCGCAGGCGCTGGAGAGCAATTCATTGCTCATCATGCTCATCACCGTGCATGGAACCACTCCTAGATTTTCCTCGAGCGAGGTCCAACACTGTACCGCACTAATGCTGACCTCGGTTGCCGCCATCCACTCGTCGATGACCGCACGCAGTTTTGCCATCTTCATCAAAGCCGGCGCGGGCACATTGCGAGAATCAACGTACCTTTGAATGTCCGCCAATTTCGCCTGCGCCGGATCATCCGTGTCTTTCATGCGCTGAATGCGGCCGAGTACCTCGGAGAGGTCAAGCGTCTCAATAGAGATGCCGTTGGCCTCCAGAATTTTCTCGCTATAACGCACCGTGTTGAATGCCGTTGGCCGTGCGCCGATCGCCCCTACCCGCAAATTTCGAAAGCCCTTCACCACTCGACACACCGCGACGAACCACTCCAGATCCCTGGCGAATTCCTGCGAATCGGGACTCTCGGTGTGCAGGCTGGTGATGGAGTAGGGAATTCCGTACTGGCGAAGGTTGTTGCAGGCGGACATCTTGCCGCAGAAGCTATCGCGCCGGAAGGCAACCGTCATTTTCTTCGGGTCGTCAGGCGTAGCCTGCACCAGTACCGGCACTCCCAGGTTTGCGCCGCGCAACGTGTCTGCTATAGCGCGTTCGTCTCCAAAATTCGGCAAGGTCACGATCACGCCATCGATGCGGTCGCGGTTCTGCCTGAACAGTTCCGCGCAGTGCTTGCTTTCCGCGCGCGTCTCCACCGCCCCATACTTGCTCTGCTCCGGGGTAAGTGCTACCACGTCGATATTTGCGCCCGCCAGAGCCCGCAGCATTTCTTCCCGTCCGCTCTTCGCCAAATGATCGGGGAAAAAACCGCGATTGCCGACGATTAGGCCCATTGTCATTCGCTTGCCGCTCATACAGATCCCTTCATCAGACCGATTGGCCTCGCTATCGCCACGGACTTACGAAACTCGCATCCGGAAGATGAGAGCCGAACGGCGGCTCAGCCCTCATTTCCTGGTGTTTCTCCTCCGAGGGCGCTTCTCTCAATGAACAGAGAAGTAAGTTGTCCAAGCCCTGTTCTGGTACGAGTCGTAGTAATAAGACGCGAGGGACGTGTCCACGTACGGCAGCAACAGGAAGTAATTGCCGGTGGAACTGGTCGCGTTGGTTGAGTACGATGCCACCCCGCTGCTGTTGGTCGTAGCGGTCGCTGCGTAGTCAATCGCGTTCCACGACTGGTTCAAAAGCCAAACGGTCACGGGTACGCCTGACACGGCGACGCCATTGGCATCCTTGATAGTGATCGTCCAGGACGCGGTGGCTCCTTTGCTGATGCTCGGCGTATTCATTGTGATGGCGTCCACATGAATGGATGGGCTAAACGAGGTGTGCGCCACGGGCGTCGCAGGCGATTCCATCGTCGAGTACGTGCCGGAATACTCGGCCGCGCCAATGTCATAACAGCAACCCTGCGGGATCATGGTCCCGAAATAATCCCGGATCCCCATGCCGCCGTATACGATGCTGCCAACGTTGGCTCCTTTATCAATGAGGGGAGAGCTGGATGCCAACTGGTAAGCCGCGGGTCCACTGCCGGCCGCGCCATGCAATTGGGGATTGCCGGCGATTCCGGCGGAATCGAATCCCTTTGCCTGCCATCCGGAGAAAGTCGTGATGTCGCCATTCCAGTACCAGTCGTATGTGCCCCCGATGTCGTACCAGGAGTTGTTATTCCAGGTGAAAGTTCCGCTTCCGTCACCCCAGACAATGGTGTCGTCGGTGCCGGGGTTGACAGTCGGATCGCTGATGAAGTTGTTGTTGTAGATATAGAGAGTGGGACTGCCAGACTTGGAATAGATGCTGCTGGTAAAGCAGCCACCAGTCCCGTTGAACGCGCCCGTGCTATCCGGCCGCGCTGCCACGTTGTAGCAGGTGTTGCCATAGATGTAGCCGGGAACGACGCCGCCAAAGTCGGTGATCGCCCCTGCCTGCTTCTGCGCATCGCGGTCGTACACGTTGTACCGCACTGTAACGTTTTCAGAGGTGCAGCAGCTATATCCAAAGCCTACCGGCCAAGTCAGGATCAAAGTTCCTTCGCCATAGTTGTCGTGCGAATAGTTGTATTGCACATAGCTGTCGATGGTGCCCAGGTCCATGTCATAGCCGCCGCCATCGCGGGCATGAGTGTCGCCCAGATCGCTGAGCGGAGTCATGTTGTGGTCGGACTCGTTGAACTGAATATTCACGTTTTGCGCGTTCCAGGTCCAGTTGCCGACGCGCGCATTGCGCACGTGACCGTTGTAGGAGGTCCGATTGCCCTGGCTGAGCGCGCCGTTGGTCCGCGAGAAAACAATCCCGTCGCCCGCGTTGTCGTGAACGTAATTATTCAGGAACTGCATGTTCGCATCGTTGAAATTGGTTTGCCCGACGAAGGTAGCTTCCGTCTGGACGCCCGCGGCCTGATTTCCGCGCACCTCGTTGTTTTGAACCACAAGATTGTTGACGTAGCCGTAACCGTTATCTTTTTGGTTGTAGTAACCGCCCTCGGCAAACAATCCAATCCATTGCCCGTCATGGATCACCGCGTTCTGCACCGTGATGTTGTTCACCGTGCAAGCAGTGGTGCAGGTAGACGACGAGGAATATCCCCGAATCTCCAGCACCGCCCACATGTAGGTGTCGGCATGTTGGTCGCTGTCTTTGCCGTGTTGGTTGCCGGAATCGAGCGCCTGTGGAGTCTGGCCCTTCTGGCTGAGGTCTACGTTCTGTATGGTCCAATAGCTCACATTCAGCAAGTACACGGCCGCGGCGTTACTGCCGACGATTCTGGGGAGGGCGCCGGTGCCGTAATTCGAAAGTGTGATGGGATTGCCGGACGATCCCGAGCCTGTAGGTTGAAACGTGCCGACCCACACGCACCCATTCAGCAGCAGAACTTGGTCGCCGGACATGTAGGTCTGGCTGCTTGCCTTGGCCAATGTCGCCCAGGGCGTGGATGTACTGGCGCCGTTATTCGAGTCGCTGCCGGTGCAAGAGACGTAATATGTGGTGCCTGACGCCCAGTTCGACTCAAACACCAGGAGACCCAACAGCACCAACATTTGAATCGTGATTTGAATCGTCGAAAATCGTTTCATCGTATTCACCTTCCTCTCTCCTTCACTCTCAACGGGGAAGACCAAGCGGCGCGCAAGGCCTCCGCGCGGAACGCCGGCAGTGCAACCCAGCGTTCCGCTGGAAGGTTTTCTCCGACCACGATTAGAACTTCAACAATTCCGTCCCATTCGCGGGAATGGTGAACGTAACCATGCCGTTCGAAAGAGTCGGACTACCCACTACCGCATCGTTGTTGGCCGCACTGAACTCCCACTGTGTTCCCGTCCCGCTCGTAATCAGCGCGGACAAGTTTGCGGTCATCGTCACCGCAGGGCTCCCGCTATTGCAGGCCAGCAAATAGTAGTGCCCTGACGAATCCTTCGTGACAATCGAGATAACGTTCCTGACACTGCTGGTGACTTGGTAGGTCGGTCGGGCTCCAACCAGCGCTCGCGCTGCTATTCGCATCGCGTAGTAGCCAGGCTGATAGGACTCTGGCGAGGGATAGCTCCCATGGATTGCGCCCGAGGTGTAGCCGCTGCCCCAGTCATACAGCGAGAATAAGTCCGCGCCGGTAACGTAATTGTTCCCCGGCTGTGAAGCTTGCATCCACCAGGCAACGATTAGGTTGTTGCTGCTCGAGACGGTGTTGTAGGTGTTCTGGTGATACGAACCCATCTCCGTAATCCAGGCTGGCGCACCGGAGTATCCGTTGGAATTCATGTCAGCGCGAAGGGTCGCGATTTCCGACGGATTGCTTTGGTAATCGTGAAAGTCGAGCGAATCGAAAACGCCGGGTCCCTCGGTCTGCATGGCACTCAGCGCCCAACTGCAGCAGTTGGATGTGACCGGAGCATAAATGTGCGGCGTGCGTCCCGGCAGGTAGTGGCTATACACCCAATGGATGGCGTCCGCTGTGTACTGAATGAACGTCATGTACTGGGCTTCCGTTCCACCCCAGCCCTGGCCTGAGTTGTTGGGCTCGTTATGCACCTCCCAGTTGTCAACCACGTAACTGTTTCGCACGTTGAACCAGTAGACCGTCGCAAACACATGTTCCCACCACTCATTCCAATCCGCGGTCGTGACCGGCGGATTCGGTGACCACGATGGATTCCCGTTGTTATCCCGATTCCGCAGCACAATGATGGGGGTAATGTTGTGCGCGTTGAGCTGTCCGATGATGGTCGCGGCACTGACCGGAGGAATTCCAGTGCTGGCACTCCAGCTATAGTCGCTTCCGCCCGGGGGGGGCGTCATGATGTTGTCCCAGAATGCCCAGTTGATCACTCCGGGATTGGCTTCGATCTGAGCGATGGTGGGAGAGCCATACGTCGAAGAGTCGTTGGTCGGCTCCCAACGCGACATGCCGCCGTACATGCGGTAGGAATTGATCCCGAGGTCTACCAGATCATTGATGTTGAATTGCGAGCTGCCTTCGTTGGCGCCAAGATACTGCGACGTCACTCCTAACTGCGTGCCAGAGACGGTGAGAGTACCAGTCCCGGCGAACGCATAAGTGACGAGCAGGGAAAGCGTGAGCAAGACTACGAGAAGCGAACGCACTACCGGTACAAGGGTTGGGGTTGCCACTGGCATGGAGGCCTCCTGAGGGAAAGTACGAAGTGGCCCGCAACAAGCCGAAGCGCGGCTTGGTAAACGTTTACCCATCTGCCCGACGGGGCCCCCACGAAGGACTGAAGGTTCAGCAAAACCGCCGTCGGCAGTCCCGCTGAACCTCGAGCTCAGAAATACAAATGCAATCCCAGTTGAATGATGCGATTGGCCAAAGACGACGTACTTCCGATCGCACCGAAGCCGGTTCCGCGCTGGCCTGGCACTGCTGGATGGAAGCCGGTCGTTGGATCAGAATTGGGTTCCGCGAACTGCGGATGATTCGGCAGGTTAAAGAAGTCTGCGGAGAACGTTAGCCGGGTTCGTTCGCCGAAAGGGATCTGAAAATCTTTCTGCAACGAGAAGTCCAGGTTGTCTACCCCGGGATTGCGCACATTTGAAAGGAAACGTGGCGCATCGCCGAACGCCTTGGTGACATCGCAGCAATAATCCGGTGCGGGAGCGGAATTGACCAGGCCAGGCCCCGGACATGTTCCGGCAAAATCGAAGGCTTGGTTGTTGAACCACAGATCCGGGCTGCGACGCGAACCTGAGATCGAGGCAGGGTTCCCGATCATCATGGGACGATCTTCGAGCACGCCTGCGCCATTGCAGAAGCCGTACGAATTATCCGTGATGCCGAAGGGAGTGCCGGCGCTGATGGTGTAAATCGCACTCACGCGCCAACCGCCGAGCGCTTGGCCACCCACGCCACTGTTGAGCCATTTCTTGCCCTTGCCGAAAGGCAGTTCCACGATGGGTGCGATGGTGAGACGCTCCGGAATGTCGCCTGCACTGATCGATCGTTCGGCCTTCCGGTTGTAGAAATCCTGGCCCAGCACGTCGAGCGACCAGAATCCGCCCCAATCCGAAGAGGAGTCATCGATCAACTTGCTCCAGGTAAAGTTGGCCAGCAGCGAGAAATTGTGCGAGAAGCGATGGTCGAATTGCACCTGCAGCGAATGATAGATGGAGCTCGACAATCCCCACCACCCCGGATTGATTGTCAGACAACAGTAGACCGCTCCCGGGCCAACCGCAGCATCGAGCGCCGCCGCCGCTGCCGGGCAGTACGGACTGTTCGTCGGACCAACGAAGTCGAAGGGGTTGCCCAATGCCGCCGTGCTGGCAGGCGTCTGTTGGCAGATGTTGTAGGCGTAGTTGACAGGTAAGTGCGTTCCCTTGCTGCCCACGTATCCAAGCTGAGCGACTGTCTTTGCGCCGAACTGCTTTTGAATGGTGAGATTCCAAAGCTGCGTGTATGAAGGAGTCTGCTTGCGAGGCGCCCACGATTGAAATGAAACATCGGCATTCACCGGAATGGGAGCAGTGATCGCCGCCGGATCTGGGCTGATGACGCCGGGTAATGGGCTGTCCCACGCCGTGCCCGCCATGAATGTCGAGGTGGCAAGCAGATTCGGCCCCGGCTGGCCATCTCCCGCGCGCCCGTGGCCGACGAATCCCGGATGCATAATGCCGTAGCCCGCGCGCACCACAAATCCACCCCACGGGTTCCATGCCACTCCGATTCGCGGTTCAAACTGCCGTTTCGAAGGATCCAGGGTAGTGCCCGGGGCATTTACGCCAAACTGTTCCCACTGCGCCGTGAACGGATTGAAGAATGCGTCGCCATGATGAATTTCGTGGAACGACTGATCGTATTGATACCTCAGCCCCAGATTGAGCGTCAGTTTCGGGGTGAGTTTGAAATCATCCTGGAAGAAAAATGAGTACGACCAGGCCCGTGAAGAGACGAACGCGTTCTGCACCTGCAGGCTGCTGTTGGCCATGCTCCCAAACAGAAAATCGGCAAAGGCACTCCCCGTTTCATTTCCGTTGAAATTGAAAGCACCGACTACTCCGTTCGGTTGATAGTTGTCGATCGAATAGTGATCTGCCTGCCCGCCAACCTTGATGTTATGCCTGCCCAGCGACTTGCTTAGCGTGTCGCTGATGTGAAACGTCGAGGCAGGCTCGTAGAGCATTCCACCGTTGGCGATGCTGTTGTACCCATTGATGGATACGCCCGGAGTGCCGCACTTGGTGCCTCCGTTGGTGTCGGGAATGCTGGAAAGGCAGTTAGGAATGCCAGTGATGCCAAACGCGGCGGGCGATTCCGCGCCCACTCCGTATGGGCTGCGGTCGCCGATGCGATGCGTGAATCCGAACCGGAACTCATTCAACGTCGTAGCCGTAAATGTGTGCGTCCACCCGAGCGTGCTAGCATAGTTTCGTCCCCGTCCAATCTGCCTTCCCGCGGGCCCCACAATGATGTTGTAGTTGTAGCCCACGCTATAGTCGGTATGGAAAGCGCCGAAGATGTGATCCGATTGTCCAACATTCCAGTCGATCCTTGGATTAAACCGGTTGATCGAGTTGCTGTTCGGAGAATTGATCGTGAGCGACGCCACTCCTGCACCCACAGCATTCGTCGAAGTTGGCCAGATATTCAGCAGTGCCTGCGACACAGGACTGATGGCGGTAATCATGTTGTTGGGAACTGGATTCGACGTCCCCGGGTAATAGACCTGATGGGCCGTGTTATTGCAGACCCCGTTCGTAAAGCCCTCCGTGCAGAGCGCCGACAGATCCCCGCTGCGGAAAGCCGCGTCCGGCACGAGAATGCCGGAGACCGGCTGGCTTCCATGCTGACGGATGGCTTCGTAGTCCACAAAGAAGAATAACCTGTTCTTCACGATCGGCCCGCCAATGCTTCCGCCGAATTCGTCATAGGTCAGGGGATTCTTCTTGGCGGCGGGCTCTACGAAATAATCCTTCGCATCAAGCTTTTGGTTGCGGTTGTATTCATAGGCTGATCCATGGAACTGGTTCGTCCCGCTCTTGCTGACCGCGATCACAATGGCGCCCCCGGCCTTGCCATACTCCGCCGACATGCTATTTTGCTCGATGCGGAACTCGCCGATCGCCTCTACGGTGGGCTGCACGTCTTGCCCGCCAAACACCGGTGGTGTAATGGAGGTGCCGTCCAGCAAGTTGTCGTCGTTGCGCGGCCGGCTGCCGCTGATGCGGACGTTCCCTTCGTTGCCACAACCCGCGCAACCCGTCTGTTGTGACACACCGGGCGCCAACACCAGAAAGTTATACGGACTTCGTCCACTCCCGCTCTGGGTCGGCAATTGGTCCAATTCCCTGGAGTTCAGTGTTTGCCCGAGATCCGTCTGCTGAGTTTGCAGGATCGGCGTATTGGCAGCTGTGACTTCCACAGTTTCGCTGCTTTGTCCCACCGCCAGTGTCAAATCGACTTTCGGACTTGCGTTGACTTCGAGCGCAATATCGCTGGCGACGGCGGTCTTGAATCCCTTGGCCTCGGCCTGCACTTTGTAGTTGCCTGGATTCAAACTTGTGGCGTTGTAGACGCCGGCGCTATTCGTTCGCCACGTCGTGGTCACATTGGTATCGACGTTGGTGACTTTGACCGTTGCGCCGGTAACGACTGCGCCGCTGGGATCGGTAACTATTCCGCTGATGCTCCCGAACACTCCTTGAGCCGGCAATCTTTGCGGAGAGAGAAATACCATCGCCGCTACTGCTGCCAATGTGACTGTAAGCTTTGCTGATTTCATGGCCTCCTCCGGAGGTGGGCTAGCTGCACCTTGGCCCGACATGGAACGAAGAACGAAAGCCGATGGAGATAGCTTGGGGCCGCCGCGAACAACCACAAATGCAGAATACGTTTTCTCATCAATCCAAAACCATTGTCAAGAGGAATTTTTAGACTATGTCAGAAAAGAGGGAAACGTTTTCAACTTCGCGAGAGAGTCTGCCGCGCACCGCGCAGAAATCACTTTTGCTGCTTTCGCCAAGGTCAGGCTGGATGAGGTGATCGCGGCGCAAGCATCTCCCGATGCCCGGAGCCTACGGCTTTCGCATTCCTGCCACCCGGACTGCCTCTGCCGGGGCGAGTGCAGTGGAACGTCTCAACACCAGGTTTGTGTTCAGCGGGTATTCTTTCCGCCCTTCCGGCGTGCCATCTCGGCCGACATCTTCCATCAGCGCCCGGAAAGCTATCCGCGCCAGTTCTGCCTGCGACATTTCTACCGTGGTTAAAGGCGGACTCATGAACTCCGACAATCTGATGTTGTCGAAACCGACCACCGACAGGTCGCGGGGAACCACAATCCCGAGGTCATATGCCTCGCGCATGACTCCAATCGCCGTCATGTCATTCGAGCACACAAGCGCCGTCGGACGGTGGCGCTGGCGCATCAGTTTTCCCAGCGCCCGCATTCCCCCTTCCATGGTGTGATCTCCCTCTACAATACACTCCGCGGAAATCTCCAGCCCAATCTCGCTCATCGACGTTTGGAACGCGTCTTTTCTGGCTAAAGCGGACTTCAGATGCAGCGGTCCCGCTACGAATGCAATGCTGGTGTGACGCAACGCGGCAAGATGTTGCACTGCCTGCCGTATGCCATTCTGATAATTAATCCTGATGTTGCTCACACGGGGCGCGTCGGGACCGACATCGACAAACACCAGCGGAACCTTGCGCAATCGAAGATCGTCAAGCAGCGCCTCTTCCATGCCGAAGGTCAGAATGGCAACTCCATCCACGCGACGCTCGATCATGCGCCGCACCGAAGACTTCATCCGTGTGGTGTCGTGTACCGTAGAGGTGACGAGAATTTCGTAGTCGTTTTGAACTGCCAGTTCCTCGAAGGTTTGCACAATTTCTGGAAAAAACGGATTGGTAATTTCAGAAACTACCAGACCGAGGATCCGACTCTTACCGGAAACCAGCGCCCGAGCCTGGGTATTGGGATAATAGCCAAGCTGGTCCACCACTTTCCAGACCCGACGAGCCAGTTGGGGATCCACGGTTGGAACCCGATTGATTGTCCGGGAGACGGTGGCGATCGAGACTTTGGCCCGCCTCGCGATTTCACGAATGTCCATAAACTGGCGCCGCTCTCGCCAGCATACTAGCACGATGAGAATACGTTTACTACAACATGCTCGAGCGGCCAACTCCGGCCAACCAATGCTAGTGTCTGGCGATCACCGACCGCGTTCATGCCTCGAAAGCAAGCTTTCAACGACGCGGGCCAAGTCAGCTTCGAGGAGATCGCCATTGATCTCCCACAAGCCCGTTTCTGGACAACTTCCTGTTTGCCGACAAATGCAGTCGACACGCGAGCAAGACGCACAAGCATGGATCAGCCCGCATGCCAGTCGCGACAGCGCATCTAGGTGAGCAGAATGGCAGGTACTTCCTAAGCAATAACTAGCATCATTCGTGTCGCAGCGCAACGCTCGGGGCAACGCGAGCTGCCCGGCGCGCCGGAAGGTATGACGCAAATACAGTAACTGCCAGGAACACACATACCGTCATCGCATATGTAGCCGGATCAAGCGGGCGGACTTCAAAAAGTAAGGTGCGCAGCAGCCTCGCCGTCACTGATCCCAGAACAAGCCCGGCGGCAACCCCCCACATCACGGTTCGAAGTCCCTTCGACACCACCATCGCGAGGACGTGTGAAGGAAGCGCTCCCAATGCCATGCGAATACCAATCTCATGAGTCCGTTGTGTAACAGTGTAAGCAAGCACGCCATAAATCCCTACTGCTGCCATTAGCAGGGCAAGTCCGGCAAATACCGAAAGCAGCGTGATTGTAACTCGCGGTTGGTCCGCTGCTTGACTGAGAACCTCTGACATCGTCGTAAGTTCTCGGAATACAAGATCGTGATCGATCTGGTGGATCTGGTCGCGCAGCTGTGAGAATAGCAAATGCGGATCGGAATCGGTCCGCACCACAAGCAACATATCTGAGGGAACGCCGTTTACACCTTGCACAAAAGCGGTGTAAACAATTGGAGGCTGTTCTTTATCCAACTCGTAAGCAACGTCGCCCACCACTCCGACAACAGTGAGCCAGTCGCCTTCACCAACGCCCAGCTTGATTCGCGCACCAATCGCCTGTTCGCCCGCGAAGAACCGCCGGCGTAGAGCCTCGCTGACGATGGCAACGTGGTCGGAAGCGGGCGTGTCCTGCTCCGAAAAGTCACGTCCCGCCATCAGTGGAATTCGCATGGCGGCAAAATATCCCGGCGTGATGTGCACGTGGGCGACTGTGGGCACATGTTCCCAGCTTGCAACCGGCTGCTCCTGCCGCACAAAACCGGTCCAAAACTGATTGCCGGGATACAAAGGCAGGGTCTCAGTCGCGCCTACCGCCCTTACTTTTGGCAATTGGGAAGCTCGTGCCGACAGATCACGAACGAAGGCCAATCGCGGGACGTTCTCCGGGTAATGGGCCCTCGGAAGGTCAAATTGTGCGACCACCACGTCATCCGCACTAAAACCTACGTTTACGGTTTCCAGGCGATATAGGCTATGAAGCAATAGTCCTGCACCGATCAAAAGGGCAACTGCGAATGCGGTTTCGATCGCGACCAATGCGGATCGCGCGCGGCTGAGGGAAGCCTTGCGCGTTCGGGTACTGAGATCTTCATGCAACTGGGCGCGCGAACTTGCCAGGGCAGGCAGTATGCCGCACAACACTCCGCTCACAGCAGTGATACCCATAGCAAACACCAGTACCGGGACGTGGCGAGGGCCTCAAGAGTGTGCGGGAATCCCAGGGTCCAAGCCACAACGTTGCATGATTAGGTTCGTGATCGTTGGGTGTGACTACGACCGAAGGAGATGGCCAACCAGGATATTCCGGCCCATTCTGATCGATCAAATAAAACTTACCCGGGTAGGACGGCTCGAAGATATGGCGAGCGTTTCCGGGCCGCCCCATCAACTTAATCAACGATGAAGGCAGATTGGCCGGGTACTCCAGTAGCTGGGAACGGGAGAACTTCTTGCGGATTACTACCTGGGAACGGGTTCCCAGTGCGACGAGATGGAAAGTGGTTTTGCCTAGATCAATCCCGATCGACCGAATCTGTGACTTACTTTGCATGGCGATAATCCTCCGTCTGGCTTTGCCTGCTGCAATCATTACGCAACTGGGCTCGCCAGGCGGCGGACCATCTCATTATCGCCATTGTTCACAAGATGGGGAAAACCTGGGGAGAGAGGCTGACGGAAAAGGCTGTATGGCACGTGGTTCGGGAGTATGCCGGCAAAGCCGGTATCGAAAAGTTAGCGCCGCACGATCTTCGACGGACCTGCGCACGGCTTTGTCACACTGCGGGAGGGGAGCTTGAGCAGATCCAGTTTCTGCTCGGTCACATTTCGATTCAGACAACGGAACGATACCTCGGTTGCAAGCAGCGTTTGCCGACGATTCGGGACCTTGTGGTCGCGTGTGAACTCTACCTCGCTACTTTGAAACCAGTAGCATCAACATCTCTCAACCAAGCGCCAGCCTAACCTCCAGCACGATGGCTTCAGGATACCCGACTGGTAACCGAGCTATTCCGCGCAGCAAAGATGTGGCTGAAGTGACAGTTACTTGCGATATCCCCCAAATTCATTGCGTTTCCAGCCAGCTGTAGTTCCCCACCCAAAACTAGCGCTCAAGGGAGCCTCTCTTTCAAACCTCCGCTTGTGGATCCCTGAGACTGGATTCGAGCCTGCCCTAAGGGCAGTGCCCAATCGTAACCTTGCCACTGCTTCGTT
>DASTCU010000189.1:0-23302 GCA_035710825.1 Candidatus Sulfotelmatobacter sp. | reverse complement strand
TCACCGATGCTCTAAAAAAGAAGCCGCCACAAGCAGTGAAGAAAGAAGCAGCTCCGAAACAGCGCAAGGCCAACACACGCCCCAGCGCATGACTACCAAGCTCCGAAGGAGCGAAAGACACAGCCCACAGCGCAAGCTGTGGCTAGCTGGAGAAGAAGGAGGACAGGGTTTTCCAATTACCCAATTACAAAATTACTCAATTACTCAATCACCACACTGTCGCAAAAAAGCGACCGGACGAAGCGCCGGGTTCAAATTACAAAATTACAAAATTACAAAATGACCCAATTGTAAAATTACCAGCGCGAGCTCACTTCATTCCAGGAAACAGGACCGAGGGAAACATGGAAAAGCTAATTCGCGAACTGAATTTTGCCGCAAGGTCGCTCGTGCGGAGCAAAGGCTTTGCCCTCGCGGTCATCGTGACACTCGCGGCCTGCATCGCAGTCAACGTCGCGATCTTCGCCATCGTGAACTCGGTCCTGTTGCGGCCCCTGCCGGTGCCGAATGCACAGGAAATCGTACTGATGTCGAACCGCTATCCCAAGGCCGGAGTCGGCTATCTGTACAACAGCAGTTCCGGCGATTACTACGACCGCCAGGAAAAAGTGACAGCTCTCAAGCAGCAGGTAGAGTTCCGCTTCTCCGATCAAACCATCGACATCAACGGCGCGCCCGAACGCGAGAAGGTGATGCGGGCGACTCCATCCCTGTTCCCGCTGTTGCAGGTTGCGCCTCTGGTGGGAAGAGCCTTCACCGCGGCCGAGGGAGAAGTTGGGGCCGAACAAAAAGCCATTCTCAGTTATGGATTGTGGCAGCAACTTTATGGTGGCGATCGAGGGGTGCTGGGGCGGACCTTGCGCCTCAACCAGCAGCCGTTCACGATCGTGGGAGTGATGCCGCGAGATTTCGTGTTCATCGATCCCGAGGTTCGGCTGTGGATCCCGGCCGCATTTACGGCCGAGGAAAAGGACGTCCATCACAGCAATAACTGGTACGACATAGGACGGCTAAAGCCGGGCGCAACCATCGCGCAGGTGAAAGCGCAGATCGACGCGCTGAACGCGGCCAACCTCGAAAAATCACCCCAGATGAAAGACATCCTGATCAATGCCGGCTTCTACACCGCGGTCGACCCGCTGGCCGACATGGTGGTGAATGACGTAAAAGGCCCTCTGCATCTGTTATGGGCGGGATCAGTATTCGTGCTCCTGATCGGGGCGCTGAACGTGGCGAACCTGGCGCTGGCCCGGCTGAGCCTGCGCCGCAAAGAATTCGCGACCCGGCTGGCCCTGGGTGCAGGACGAGCGGAACTGATGCGGCAATTGCTGGTGGAAAATGTGATCCTGGCCGGGGTCAGCGGAGTGGTTGGAGTGGCGCTGGGCGCGGCTTTATTGCGGATCATCGCGCTGATGGGTCTGAATCATTTCCCACGCGCGTACGAGGTTCGAGTGGATGTGGAAGTAGTCGCGATGGCGGCCTTTATGGCGCTTGCTGCGGGGGTATTGATCAGTGGGCTGGCGCTGGCGGGGCTGTCGATCAAGAAGTTCCACGGTGTGCTGCGCGACGATGAGAGAACTGGGACCGGCGCGAAGGGCAATCGCCGTGTCCGGCAGAGCCTGGTGGTGGCGCAGATCGGCTTTGCCTTTGCCCTGCTGGTAGGAGCGGGATTGTTGCTGGCGAGTTTTCGTGAACTCCTCCGCGTCGACCCGGGATTCAGGACCGACGGAATCATCACGGCATCGATCAGCGCTCCGGACAGTAAATATCCCGATGCACCCCAACTGAAGACGCTGCTCGACCGCTCTCTGGACGCGATCCGCCGCACGCCTGGAATCGAGACCGTAGGTGCAACCACCACCATCCCGCTCGGCGGCGATTACGACGACAGCGTGATCCTTGCCGAGGGATATGAGATGAAGCCGGGGGAATCGGTGATCTCGCCGCGGCAGGTCTCCGTGACTCCCGGGTACATGGAGACGATGGGCATAGGGCTGGTGAGCGGGCGTTATTTCCAGGGGAGCGATGATCGAAGTTCGGCGCCCGTCGTCATTGTGGACGAGCATTTGGCGCAGCGATTCTGGCCGGGGCGGGATCCGCTGGGGCAGCGGATGTTTGAACCGGATCCGACGCATCCGGACCAGGCCCGCGAAAAAACAACCTTCTACCGTGTGGTCGGAGTGGTGCGTTCGGTGCGGTTGGAGGACCTCTCGGGCAAGGGCAATCCGGAGGGAGCGTACTACTTTCCGTTAGCGCAACATCCGTCGAACAATTTCACGATTGCCGCGCGGACCGCAGGAGACGCCGCCCAACTTGGCAACGCGCTTCGCGTGCAGATTGCAACGGTAGACCCCGAACTTGCTCTGTTCGATATCCGCACGATGGGGCAGAGAGAGGAGCTATCGCTTTCGTCGCGGCGGACTTCGATGCTGCTGGGATTGATGTTCGGTGTGCTGGCGCTGTTTCTCGCGGCAGTGGGCATCTATGGAGTGCTGGCGTACCTGGTGGCGCAGCGGCAACGGGAGATTGGAATTCGCGTGGCGCTTGGCAGTACACAGTCGGGGATCGTGAAGTTGGTGCTGCGGGAGGGATTCGTGCTGGTGCTGATTGGGCTCGGCGTGGGAATTGCCGCGTCCATGTCACTGCGTTCCGTCCTTGCCAGCGAGATCTATGGCGTAGGGCCACTGGATCCGCTGGTACTGGGAAGCGTGGCGCTGCTATTCGGGGTTGTGGCTCTCGGAGCATGCCTTCTGCCCGCGCGCCGCGCGATGAAAGTGGATCCGGTGGTGGTTTTGAGCGAGCAGTAGTGAAGAGATTAAAAGTCCGGAAAATCTTAAAACCGCGGAGGCCGCTGAGAACGGCCGCAGAGCTCGCGGAGTAAATCCAAACGACGTCAAAGGGCAGAAAGCGCCGAGGTACTTGACGACGAAACAACTTCGGGGGACAGCGGGAGGGATGGAGGCGTTATGCAAAAAGCCCCTGCCGGAGGCAGGGGCTCTGGTCATTGCCAAAACTGCGATCAGAAGCGGAAAACAGCGGCGAGTTGTATGCCGCGCGGTCCGCCGCCGCCGATGAAGGGATTGCCGATGCCCACGTCACCGGTGGCGCTGATGATCGGCGTCGATTGGCCCGGTACTCCCAGCGCTCCGGTCTCGGCGCCATTTGTCAGTTGGAAGCCGTGGACCGCAGGGTCAGCCAGGAAGGCCGGGAGGAAAGGATTGGCGAAGTTGGGATGGTTCAGAAGGTTAAAGAAATCAGCCCGGAGTTGCATGGTCAAGCGTTCGGTGATGTTCGTGGTCTTGTAGATCGCGAAGTTCCACTCCTTGAACGAAGGACCGTGGAGCGAGTTCCGGCCCATATTGCCGAAGTGCCGAGTGCCGGGGACACAATCCTGGGCAGTCCCGGTCGGGCCCGTTCCATTCGGGTCCGCAGTCTGCGCAATCGTGGTAATGGTGCAGGGGATCGCGAATGTTGTCAGATCCACAAAATTCTGCGGATCACGCGGTCTGTACTTGATGGGACCAACCACATCGGGCCGGTCAAAGCCTTCACCGCTACCGCTGAAATCGTCTTCAAAGTTGTAATTGAACTGAAAGGGCTGGCCGCTCTGCAGAGTGAGCACGCTGTTGATCCCCCACCCGTTCTTGAGCTTCTGCATATTCCCAGCCATCTTCGGGAACTCGTAAGAGAAATTCCAGGTAAAGCGGTGGGGAATGTTGAAGTTCGAGGGACCGTATTCGAGAGCCGGACGAGTGCTGTCATTGGGCTGAGCCGCATTGGGCTCAAAGTCCTCGCCATCGCTCGAGTTGTCGAGGGACTTCGAATAAACATAATTCATGATGGATGTAACACCATGCCACCCGGTGATGCGGAGACTGGCCTGCAGCGCGTTGTAGTTCGACTTGCCCGTCGAGTTCTCCTGCATCAGGTAGTAGGTCGCCCCCGACGGTCCATTACCGTAAACATCGGGGACGCTGTCGTAGCCCGTGATGCAGCCGGGGCCGCCCGTCGCCACGCCTGCCGTCATGCATGGGCCGGTGTGAGGATTGCCCAGCGAATCGGTGAAGCTGTAGTTGCTGGTTGCAGCCAGGGCGAGATCACTGGCAGTAATCGCCGCCACATTCGGCTGGTTGATATCGAAGAACCGCCACAGCCGGTGTCCTTGAGAGCCCACATAGCTGAGCTGTAACACGGCATGACTGCTGAGTTGCTGCTGCAGGTTGAGGTTGTAGTTCTCCATGTACGGGGTTTTTATGTTGCGATCGAAGGCAAAGACATCGCACTCATAAGAACAGGTCGACTCATCGCCAAACAGCGGTGATCCGGAGGTGATCGTTCCGCCGATTGCTCCGGCAGAGTTAATCGACGCAGGTCCGACGGGGTTATACGCCGGGCCCGGGTCAAAGAACGGAGGATAGGGTAGATGTCCCAGAGCCATATCTTGCGAGAATGCGTCGAAGAACATTCCGAAGCCGGCGCGCACCACAGTCTTGCCTTTTCCGGTAACGTCCCAGGAGGCGCTGACGCGAGGAGCAAAATCCTTCTTGTCCGGGTTGTACAGGCGGCTCAGGCCGGGCTGGCCCACCTGGGTTAGCGTGAACGTCTGGGCAACCGGGTCGAGGGCCGTGATGTTGCTCATTAAGTTGTTCTTTTCTTTCACGACTCCGAAGTAGTCATAGCGGAGACCGTAGTTGAGGGTGAAATGCGCGCTCGCGCGGAAGCTATCCTGCACGTAGAAACCGAAATTGTTCTCGTGCGTGTGACGGAGAGAATTGCCGGAATACTGGAAGCCTCCGTCGACGGTGCCCGCGAGGAAGTCGATCAAGGGATCGCCCATGGAATTGCCGCTGCCGTCGAACTTGAGTCGTCCGCGGAAATACTTGTCGAAATATTGCTGAATGCTGGTACGGTGAAAATCGACGCCGACCTTGATGTCGTGCTTGTTCATCTTCCAGGAGAAGTTGTCGAGCACCTGGCTGTTGCTGTCAAAGCGGTGGCGGGGAACGCTGCTCGTTGCACCCAACTGGGAAAAGCCACTGACCAGGATGATGGGCAATCCATTGTCCGCGAGAGTTCCGCTGCAACCTGGGGCCGTGACGCTGGCGACGCACAACCCAATCGAACTGGGATGAAAACTCTGATCTGCCGGAAAGAATCCTTCTGCAAAGCGATTCCATCCGTAGCGGAGTTCGTTGACCTTGTTGGCGCCGATCGTGTGTGTGTAGGACAGCGAAACCAATTGCACTCGGGTTGGAGTGAAGGTATTGAACCCGGGCAATTGACCGCCACTGGCGGTCAGAGCCAGGGGAAACGACTGCACGCTGTCACCGTAGAAATAGCGGCCGGTCAGGATGTTGCTGGCATTGAAATTCTGGTCAATCTTGGCGATCAAGCTGGTCAGGTTGTTGAAGGACGGAGAGACTACCGACGCAGTGTTCGGGCCCAAGTTTGGGGCGGGCCAGGGATTCCGCGCCAACAAGGCTCCCGTAACCGGGTTGGCGGTGAGGCCGAGGCTGGGCAATAAGGCAAGATCATTCGCGATGTCGGTAGGATTCGGCACAGAAGCGACTGTCACAACTCCAACCGGCTCCCTCTGACCTTCGTAGTCGAAGAAGAAGAAGGTTTTGTCCTTGACGATGGGCCCCCCTAACGACGCGCCGTACTGATTATTGTGGAACGGCGCCTTGGGCTGGCTCGATTGGTTGAAATAGTTGCGGGCATCGAGCGCATTATTGCGAAAGTATTCCGCCGCGGTCCCGTGGAAGGCATTGGTGCCACTCTTGGTCACGATGTTGACGATGGCGCCCGCGCTCCGGCCGTATTCCGGCTCAAAGTTCGAGAGCACGTTCACTTCGGCGACGGCGTCGATCGGAAGGATGGTGGAGGGAGTTCCGAAGACACCCGCCTCGTTGATGGCCGGATCATTTCGGTAACCGTCGTTCATGTCCGTGCCGTCGAGCAGATAGTTATTCGAGCGGCCGCGAGAGCCGTTCATAGAGAACTCGCCAAACGATCCGGGGGAGTCAGAGATCTGGTCAGGCGATCCGGCCACGCCCGGATTCAAATAGATCAGCTTGGTGTAGTCACGACCATTGACCGGCATGTTCTCCACCGTTTCGGCAGTCAGCACCCCACCCAAGGTGTTAGTGGTGGTTTCGACCAGAGGCAACTGGTCGGCGGAGACTTCGACCTTGGTGGTGATCTCGCCGGTCTTGAGAGAGGCGTCGACGCGGCGTTCGGTGGCTACGTCCACGGTCACGCCCGTGGCGACGAAGGTCTGGAAGCCGCTCTGGGTGACGGTGACGTTATAGGTGCCGATGGGCAATTCGGGCAAGGAGTAGCTACCGTCGCCGCTGGTGGTGGTGGTGCGCTCAAGCCCCGTGCCGGTGTTCTTAACGGTGACCTTCGCGCCAGAAACGACGGCGCCGGACGGGTCGGTGACCGTCCCCAGGATGGTTCCGCGGAAGGTCTGTGCCGACAGGCTCACCGCAGCCAGAAGAACAAACACCAGGAAAATGCGCGCTCTCATAGGGTCTCCTTGCAAACTAGTCAGGTTGTGGGGGGAAATGGTTTCTTGCGAGAGGTTCGACTGCCGACATCTACCTCTGGGACCTTGCAATTCCTTGCATACTAAAGAGATGCCCGCCCCGCTCGCAAAATCATCTGCCAGAAACATTACTCAAAATAGGTCGCAACAGTCAACCAGAGAGTTATAGATGGGAGGGATAGATTTTACGAATAAGGCACCCTTTCAAGGAGTCAGGGCTAGAGGCTAGGGACCAGATTTTTCGGTGGTAAGCGCGTCAGTCGTCACTACGACGACAGGAGATCAGCCCGCTAGGCGCCCGAGATTCAAACTCATGGATGAGCACTTCTGATCCCTGGTCCCTGGTCCCTGATCTCTAGAACGTGAAGGCTACGCCGCCGCGAACGCTGCGGGCGGAGTCTACGAGGTACAGTGTGCGGCCGTCCTGGCCCAGCACTGGGACGTATCCCTGGGCAAGCAGGTTGCGCACGTCAATGAGGGCTTCCATGCGGCCGCCGAAGCTTGGGATGGGCTGGCGGATGAAAATATTCAGGAACGGTGCGCTCTGTCCAGCGGAGGCGTTAAACATATCCACGGGCGAGAGTTCCGAACCGTTGATCCAGCGGTAGGAAGCGATCCAACGGGTATGGGTGCGCGAGACGGTGCCGGAGAGCTTGGCGGCTATGGCTTGTCGGCGCTGGGTCGAGATCCATTGTTGGGCGTGCTGCAACGAAGCATCAGGGCGGGAGAGATCGAGGACGCCACCGAACGCGTAGTCCAGGGTCGCGGTCAGGTCGGAAGCGAACTTGTGCTGCAGAACGACGCGCATCCCGCTGGTATTAAGGTTCGGACCGGCGTAGCTAAAGGTGCCGGATGAGATATCGGGCAACAGGAAGCCGCTGGCGGCGGTGACATCACCAGCGCCAGTCAGGACCGGGTTGTTAATGCGATCGGAATAGGCGGCGAACTGGACATTGTTCTTGCCCATGCGATGCGAAACGCTGACTTCCTGATGGTGGGCGCTCTCAATGCGAGAAGCGAAATTGACCAGGCTGACCCGGGGATCGGTCTCGCTCAAGTCGGCTGGAGCCGAGTCGAAACCTTTCTCTGCGCGAGCATCGGGGCGCGACGTGGTGTAGCTGTACTCAACAACCGTGTCGGGCGACAGATGAAGATCAGCGGACCCATAGGGCCGAAATGCATTGATGTGCCCAAGGAACTGGATGGTCTGAAGCTCGCTGCCAAATTTGAGTTCGAGCACATCGCCCACGCTGAAGTCGTCTGCGGCCGATACTGCGATGGCTTGCAGAGCGGCATTGTGCAGGTTCGGATCGACGGGGGCAAAGCGCCGGATGGTGAGTCCGATGGTCGGCGTGGAACCATCGAGCATGCGATGCGAATAGCTGCTGCGGATCACGGCCGCGGGCACCGTGGGTCCGTAAGCCACATTTCCGCGTAGGGCGAGACGTCCCTCGGAGAAGATGGAGCGTTCCAGGGTAAAGCCAGTGCTCATGTCGGAGCCAGTACCGTAGCCGCCGGCTTCCGATCCGGCGAGAAACGAGAGGCTGCCGCGCATTTCAGGTCCCTGCTTTTCTGCGGTCGCGGCGGGATCGTCAAAGACGCGCAGAATGGGGCGATTGGCCACCGAACGCAGAGTCCACTTCCAGTCGTCTTCGTCGGGCAGGGTGCGGACGGGGCCCAACTGCATCATCCCCAGCAAGGTACTGAGCGTGACGTTGACGTTGAGGCTGCCTCCAGGGCGCAGGCCGAGTTTCTCGCGCATGGCCGGCAAGAAAGAGGGAGCCGTGACCTTGACGGTGTAAGACCCAGGCAGCAGGCCGGTAGCAGTGTAGTAACCGGCGGCATCGGTGAATACGGTGAGGGTATAGTGAGCAGCGCCAAGGATCTGAACCACGGCGCCCATCTGGGGAGTACCGGCGATATTGCGGACGTATCCCGAGATCGCTCCCGGCCGGTCTGCAGCGCAGACAGGAATCGCGAGAACAACTACGACGACCCACGTTCCGAGCTTACGTAGTTTCAACTTCGCCCCACCCCCTGGGGGAATGCAGGGAGTTACTCTACGGCAAACACCGCTGACGGATCAATGGTCTGCTTGGAGATATTGTCGTTTATCTTGATGTTAATTTTGTAGACGCCAGGCTGCAGATTGGCAGAGGCAATCGATTTCTGCAGCGTGAGTTGGTCGCCCACATTACCCATAGTGTCGGTGGTTTCGACTTTCTGGACCACTGATTTATTGGTTGCTATGTTGGTGATGTCGTATTCAAACGTGGCAGAAGGCTTGTGAGTCTTCTCATCCACGCCAAGATTATAGACCTGCATCCAGAAATTCAGCTTCTGATCTTTGTCGCGCTTGAATACCGCCGGTTTGCCATCAGCCGGAGGCACTCGCGGACGAACCTTCATGGTGCCGATCACGAAGTTGCCGGTACCAATGGCCTTGGTAGGAACCGGTTCCATCTGGTCGGCAACAATCAACGTCGAAGTCGCGAGCTTGTCGTCGGAGTATTCCGGAACCACGATGCTGCGGCTCCAAACACCTTTGCGGTCGCCGTTTACGTCTTTTACGGCGACGTTGAGTTTATAGCGGCCGGTGCGCAACGGAAGTGCCTTCCAGTAGACCGAAGCATTCTCGGCGGTGCGAGGGAGAAGTTCGGCGGGCACATCGACCTGAACAGTATCTTCGAAGGTCTGAACAATCTTGCCGGTCAAAGTCGATAGCCGCGCGAAGATGTTGACCGTACCGCGCTGCACGCCGTCTTTATTGACGAAGGTGATGTCCCGGTTCCTCATCTGGATCGTGATGGGTACGAGCACGGTGTCGGAGGTTACTTTCACGAAGTCGGCCCGGACGTCGAAAGGCATCGGATTAAGGATGACTTTCGAGTTCACCGCCTCTTCCAGATCGGTAAATTTGACTTTGGGAGCAGCCTGCAGCTTCGCGAACTGCTCGAGACGATCGAACTCTTTCGTCTGCAGCGTACTCGACTGCGGACCTAAGCCCAGACGCTCCATGCCACTGCCGGTGAAGCGCTGCGACTTGTTCGCCATGCCCATCTGCTCCCACATCGTGAGCCCGGCATTGGGGGTCATTAGCAGGGCATCTTTTTCGGAGCGGTCCATCGTCATGTGGTACTCGCCGCACATGCAGGTGTCGACGAATTCGATGATGACTTCCTGACCGATGCCTTCAATGTAGCGATAGCGCCACTGCTCAAAAGGATAGGTGGAAGTTTCGCCGCCGCCTTCATCCATGGGGCGCTCATACGTGCCGCCGGAGGGGTGCGATTCGACTTCGTCGGCCTTGCCGAACACGATGTAGATGCGGCCGCGATCAGTTCTCCAGCCGGGAACGCCCGCGGCGAAATGCTCATTGGCGTACGCGATGCGCTGGTAATGTTCTTCCTTATATTCGTTCTCTTCGGTGTCGGGCGTGGGGTCGCGGCGCTGCCAGAAGGCTTCAATAAAGTTGTCGCGTTCTTCGTCGTTGGAGAGCTGTTTGAAGGCGGCCCGCTCTTCATCGGTGATGATGTAAACGACGTCCTCGTCCAGCCACTTCTTATAAGGCTTGCTCAATTCCTGCTTCAGGGCGCGTTCGTTCTTCTTGCGCTGCTTTTCGGTGACCGGCTTTTTCAGCGGATCAACGGCATCAGCAGGCTGCTGGCCCTGTGCGTCTTTGCTGGTTTTATCGGCAGTCTTGGGATCGATTTGAGACTGCGCCTGATCTTTAGGTTGGTCTTTGGAAGAGGTTGAATCCTGGGCGACGGCGGCGGATGCCAGCAAGCCCAAAGACGAAACGAGCAAGACTCGAAGAATAGAGCGATACGCTACCCGGAACATGAGGGGACTCCTGCCAGACAACCGTCGTCTGCCTATTTTAAGGCCGTGAGTTGTATGAAAGCAAGGCTAAGTCGTGCCCGGCGAACCAATTGAAACTGCACCCACATACGTCTTCGTAAGAAGCGGGGTATGGATTCCGGAGTTGCCTGAGGGGAATCGATTTCGGTGGCTGCAAGGCACGGGGTGGCAGAGCTATAATATTGGGTTCCGGGGGGCAATGCACTCATTCCCCAGCGTAACGGGTTTCGGCTACTCTTCTACTTCTGATCGGGAACTTTCTCGGGGGCAGGATCGTAACAGAGGGTGTGTGTCCGTCAACCCGGCCGATGCAGAGGACGTTTTCGCCGTTAGATAAACGATATGGCGGGACTTCGCGCTGCGGGAGAAACTCACCCCGGATGTGACGGAAATTATGAAAGCTTGGAAAAAAATTGCAATTGGCGCCGGCATTGTAGTTCTACTGGCAATCATTGTCGCTTTTACCGTTCATCAGAGCAGCAAGAATGTTGTAACCGTGCAAACGGGTAAGGCGCAGCGTCAGGATCTGGCCACGGTCGTAAGCGCTTCGGGAGAAATCAAGCCGAAGAACTACGTCAATGTGGGCGCCAACGCTTTTGGAAAGATCACCCACCTGTATGTGAAGGAAGGGGATCACGTAAAGAGGGGTCAACTGGTGGCGCAACTGGAGAACGTGCAATCGTCGGCGGACGTCAATGCCAACGAAGCCTCAGTGCAGGCGGCGCAAACGGATGCGGTCGCTGCCGACGCAGGACTCAAGACAGCGGAGGCTGACTTGCTGCGGGCCCAGGCGGATTACGATCGCAACAAGCTGGATTGGGAGCGCACTCAGAGCCTGTACAAAGACGGGCTGATCTCGAAGTCGGATTTCGACAGCCGCAAGAATGCCTGGGCGACGGCGGATGCCGGCTTGTCGCAAGCCCAAGCGCGGGTGGCGCAGGCCAAGGCGCAAAAAGACTCGGCCGACAAGCACGTGACGCAGGCACATGCGAATCTGACGAGGGTGACTGACGTGCTGCACAAGACCAGCTATATCGCGCCCTACGACGGGGTGGTCACGAATCTTCCGGTACGCGAAGGAGAGACGGTGGTGATGGGCATCCAGAACGCGCCCGGCAGCACGCTGATGACGATCGCTGATATGTCAGTCATCACGGCTGAAGTGAAGGTGGATGAGACCGATATTGTGAACGTGCGACTCGGACAACCGGCGGAGGTCACAATCGACGCCATTCCCAAAAAAGTTTTTCACGGTACGGTCGCCGAGATTGGCGATAACGCAATCGTGCGGTCCAGTGGCGTTTCGACTTCGCAGCAGACTACGGCCAGCGAAGAGGCTAAAGATTTCAAAGTCGTAGTGAATCTGTCGGATGCTCCGGCGGATTTGCGTCCGGGGCTCTCCACTACGGCGAAGATAACGACGGCGACCCGCAGCAATGCATTGGCGATTCCGATTCAGGCATTGACCTTGCGGACGAAGGAGCAGGCGGAGCAACAGAATAATTCGCCGGGGTCGGTCCATGCAGCGCCACCCGCGGTGAAGGAGGTTGCATCCAAGTCGAAGAAGGATGATGAACTCCAGGGTGTATTCGTGATTCGTAGCAAGAAGGCAGTCTTCGTGCCGGTAACGACCGGCATTACGGGCACGACCGACATTGAAGTGTTGGACGGATTGAAGGAGGGGGACGAGGTCATTACGGGAAGCTACAAGATATTGCGCACGCTGCGTCCGGGAAGCAGCGTCAAGGTTGATAACACGGCGCCAAAGAAGGAAGAGGAATCGTCATAACCTTAGCCGGCTTGGCGCGTCCAACGGGAAGCCGGAAGAGGTCTCAGAAATCGGAGCCCCAAATCGAGTACTGAACCCAGAGATCGGAGAGGTCAGTGGCATCGGACCAGGAGAAAAATATGGCAACCGCAGAAGTGATTAGTATGCCGAACACGACGAGTCTAGCTCCACCGGAATCGTGCATGATCGCGGCCGAAGATCTTTGGAAGACCTATGACATGGGCTCGGAACAGCAGGTGCACGCGCTGCGCGGGGTGAATCTGCGCATTCAGCGCAACGAGTACGTCGCGATCATGGGACCGTCGGGTTCGGGCAAGTCCACGCTGATGAATTTGATCGGCTGCCTGGATACTCCGTCGCAGGGTAAGTATTGGCTGAATAGCCAACTGGTGAGCGAACTCGACGATGACGAACTGGCGCGGATTCGGAACAAGGAAATTGGATTCGTCTTTCAGACGTTCAATCTGCTGGCGCGGGCCACGGCGCTGCACAACGTGGAGTTGCCGCTGATCTATGCCGGCGTGCCCACGGAAGAACGCCTGGAACGTGCCCGAGGAGCATTATCGGCTGTGGGGATGGAGGCGCGCATGATGCACCGGCCCAATGAGCTTTCCGGCGGCCAGAGACAGCGCGTCGCCATTGCCCGAGCGCTGGTCAACAAACCTTCCATCATCCTGGCAGACGAACCGACCGGGAACCTGGATTCACAGACCGGCATTGAAATCATGGCGCTGTTTGACCGCCTGCAGGCGGAAGGCAACACCATCATTCTGGTGACGCACGAAGGCGACATCGCGGAATATGCACATCGCGTCATTCATATCAAAGACGGAGTCATCGCCAGCGACGAGAGCAAGGGGCCGGGACAGCGCAGCTGAGTTTTGTAGGTTATTTCTGACGCCCGGCTTCGGCCGGGCGTTTTGCTTTGCGTAGCATCTGGCTTATCAGAGGACTCAGGACTTCCCGACCTCCAGGGCTGCTGCTTCTGTATCGGGTACCGTCAGAATCTCGGCAACCGCCACCCGATCTCTACCCTCGCGCTTGGCGCGGTAGAGCGCGGCGTCGGCGGCCTCGATCAACGCCTTGGGGGAGGTGCCATGCAAGGGAAGCGCAGCCACCCCGATCGAGACCGTGACCATCCCGAGCGATTGCCCTTGATGCAGCACAGCCAGTTCCCGCACCTTAGAACGGATCCGCTCGGCGCGGGTATGGGCCGCGTTCAGGTCGGCGGTGGGAAGGATTACGACAAATTCCTCGCCACCGTAGCGGCAGGCAATATCTTCGACGCGAATGCTGCGGGTGAGAAAAGATGCGGCCTCGCGCAGGACGGTATCGCCGGCGTCGTGACCGTAAGTGTCGTTGAATTTCTTGAAGTGATCGAGGTCGAGCATCAGGACGCCTAAAGACTGCTCGGCGCGGACAGCGCGACGGATTTCGCGCTCCATCATTTCGGCAAGATAGCGGCGATTGTACAAACCGGTCAGGGGATCTTTGATGGACTGAGCGCGGAGTGCTTCGCGTAATCGGATATTTGCCACCGACAATCCGACTTGTCCCGCGAAAGTTGTTTTGAACGAGAGTTCGGAGTCGCCCAGGGTAGGGAGCTCGTCGGTGGCCTGAAAGTGCATGATGCCCAGTGCCTCGCCTTGCGCCAGGATGGGAATGCAGAGATAGGTATTTTTCAGGCCAACGGCGTGCGCGCAGCGCGCGGTCGTGTCTCCTGCAACTACCAGGTGTGGGTGACCGGTGCGCAGCGCCCAGCAGGCACTCGGCTCGAACACCGGCAGCGGAATCTGGCAGTCGTGCCATGATCCGGCAACCTCGAGCAGATTGCGATCGGCGTTGAGCAAAGCCACGGCTCCGCGGCTGGGGAAAATCCTGGGGGCGAAACCCAGGGCCGCGGCGAATACCTCCTCTTTGCTGATACAGCTCTGCAAGGTTTCCCCCATCTTAGTGAGGAGCGTGGCGCGCTGTGAGCGAGCGGTCAGGTCCTGCATCATTTTCTCGTTCTGGCGATCGAGTTCCTGGCGGGCGCTGTCGCGTTCCTGTATCTCCCGCTGCAGGCGTGTATTCGCGTCGGCAAGTTCTTCGGTGCGCTCTTTGATCTGCTGCTCCAGTAATTGCTGATTGTGCTTTTGCTCTTCGATGTCAGTACAAGTGCCGACCCATTGGATGATGCGCCCCTGTTCATCCCGCAGTGGATTCGCCCGGGCGATAAACCAGCGATCGACGCCATCCGCGCGGCGGATGCGATACTCCATTTCGTAGACTTCTCCGGTGCGGACACAATGCTCCCAGCGTTGTACGCATGCCGGCAGATCATCAGGGTGAAGTGCTTTCTCCCAGCTCCAGCCGAGGCCGTGATCCTGGATAAAACCGGTGTAGCTGTAAAGTTGTTGTCCCATGAAGTCCACCGAACCGTCGGGACGGGCTGTCCAGATGATCGCAGGAACAGCCTGCGCTACGGTTCGGAAAGAAAGATCAAATTCTTCGGCATTCGCAGGCGTGGCATTGACAGCTCGGCGCAAAAGGCTCAGCAACGAGGAGTGCTTCCTTCCAGCCAGAACCGCGGAGATGCCGAGAGCGAGCGCGGCAAGGCCGATCAAAAGCGTTGTCAACCTGTAGTCGTAAATTCCGTGGAGCAGAATGGGTGCTGACGTAGCGGCCCTCCAGGCAACAGCGCGCAGAATACCGGCGGTTGTGCCGACGCGGGCGTCTGCTGTGACTAAATATCGGCAGAGGAGTGCTTTTTCGTATTAGAAGTCGCTAAGAGTGACTCTGTCCTGGATAACCGGGATAACAAAAAAAGAAGAGACGTAGCCGGGCTACGTCTCTGAGAGGAGTATGCGGAATCGATCGTTATTCCGGAGTGGAGGTGACGGTCTTGACAGCAGCCGTGTCGGACGGCGTGCCGTGTCCGGCAACGAAAAAGTTGTGGTCGTACATGTTGCGGTACATGCGGCCGGCGATCTCGGCGGCTTTGGGGCCGAACGTGGGGCGGCCTCCCTGCAAAAAGATCACGACGACAACGCGCCCTACGCTGGTATTGGCATAGGAGGCGAACCAGCCATAGCGGGTTCCGTCGTGGGAGCAGGTTCCGGTCTTGCCGAGAATGTCTTCTTCATTGAAGTTCAAGCGCAGGCTGCGGGCGGTGCCGTATTGCACCGCGCCCAACATGCCGTCGGAGAGTTCGGGGATCACGGGAGCAATGTCGAGTTGCCGCTTCACCCGGGGCTGGAAGCTGGCGACTTCTTCCGGAGTCGTAGGATGCTGCAGGTAATACAGCGTGCCGCCGTTCGCGATGGCCGACACCATGGCGCCGAGCTGCAGCGGGGTCATCGAAACGCCTTCGCCAAAGGAGCACATCTTGCCGACACCGCCCAGTTTCTCTGGAATGGCCTGGTCGGGATAAGCACCGACCTGTTCGCCGGGAATGTCATAACCGGCGAGTTCGCCGAGTCCGTATTCGTGAGCGTAGTAAGCAACCTTTTCAAAGCCGAGCTTGCGTCCGAGCGCTTCGAAGTAGGCGTTGTTGGAGTGGGCCAGGGCAGTCGTGAGATTCATCCGGTAGCGGCGGCCAAGGGCAACGGAAGTTTGCTTCGAAACCAGGCCTTCACTCAAAGCCGCCAGAGCGACCGAGAGCTTGATGGTGGAGCAGGGCTGCGCTCCGCTGGAGAGCGCGAGCTTCTGATTGACCATGGCGAGTACGCGGCCGCTGGTGGGCTCGATCGCTACCACCGTGCCGTTCATGTTGCCGAGAGCGTCAATCGCAGCCTGACGCACTACTGCGTCTTCACCCGCGGTGATGTCGCCGGCGGTGATGTCATCCGCGAAAGAGCTCATGTGGAAGCGTTCGTAATAATGGCGACGGCGATGGGTCGTCGCAGAGACGCGGGTCACGTTCCTGCCGCGGCTTTTTGCCAAATGATGAATGCGGCGACGAGTGCGCGCGCTTTCGTTGAGCTTCTGCGATTTCGATTTGGTGGGAGTGTGGGTGTTGATGTGGGCAGCCCAGCTCGCGGACGCCAGAGCCAGACATGCTACGAAGGTCAAAAACAGACGAAGAAGTCTCTTTCCCCTAAACATCTTTGTAGTCTCACTCCCAGGAATCTGAAGGATTTCAATGCACGCAGGGTGCCAGTGGATGGGTAATCCCACCCTTTCGCCTAACTGCGCTGATAGTACGAGACTTGTCACGTTCTGGCAACGGTTAAAGTTGCAATCGCTTCAAATTCCATTTCTGATCTAAGTTACTCCCAAACAGCGACATACACCGAGATTACCGCGGTTCAGACCCTTTCGGTAACGGATTACCCGGTTACTGAGAAGGTACTAATAATGTGAAAAACTTTGCCTACGGGAACAAGCCCATCGCCGGGCTGCTTGGTGGTGCAAATCCCGCAGCGATGGTCGACTACATCAGTTCATTGCGCTTGCGCAGAAACGCCGGAACATCGAGATCGTTCTGCTCGAAGTTGGACACCATGGCGCTGCGCATTGTGTCCAGGGAAATAACGTCGGCGGCGACACGATCGGCAACCGGCGCGGCGGGCATCGGTGCTTCTTCGACGAACGGGCGGTCGTCCGAGCTTGCCGCCATCTGCATCGGAACCGACTCAGGCATGGGCTCGCGGTCACCGAAAGTGTCGGGGAACTCCATGGCATCGTCATGCGCTGCCGCGAATGAGGTGCGGGTTTCCTGGGCACGGTGGCGGGCGGTGGGAATTTCCCGGAAGCCGGTGGCAATGACTGTGATCTTGACCGCGTCCTTCATTTTCTCGTCGAGGACGGCGCCGAAAATAATGTTCGCATCTTCGTGGGCGGCCTCCTGAATGATCGAACACGCCTGCTGCACTTCGGCGAGCTTGAGCGACGAAGATCCGGTGATGTTGATGAGGATGCCGCGGGCTCCGTCGATGGCTCCAGCTTCGAGGAGCGGCGAGGCAATGGCGCGTTGCGCGGCTTCGATGGTGCGCTTGGCTCCGCAGGCGGAAGCCGTCCCCATCACCGCGTATCCCATGCGTGCCATGATCGTCTTCACGTCGGCGAAATCGCGGTTGATGATGCCGGGGATGGTGATGATGTCGGAGATTCCCTGCACGCCTTGGCGCAGGATATCGTCGGCGATGCGGAAGGACTCGAAGAAGCCGGCATCTTCGGCAACGGCAAGCAACTTCTCGTTGGGGATCACAATGGTGGTGTCAACCGACTCCATCAGTTCAGAGATGCCGCGCTCGGCCTGCTGCATGCGGCGCTTGCCCTCGAACGAGAACGGTTTCGTCACCACCGCAACCGTAAGCGCGCCCATTTCGCTGGCCAGCGAGGCTATGATGGGAGCGGCGCCGGTGCCGGTGCCTCCGCCCAGTCCTGTGGTCACGAAGACCATGTCGGCGCCTTCGAGGGCTTCAATGATCTTGTCGGAATCTTCCAGCGCGGCTTTGCGCCCGACTTCCGGATTCGCGCCCGCGCCGAGGCCATTGGTCAGCTTCACTCCGAGTTGCAGCTTGACGGGAGCGTGCGACATGCGCAGCGCCTGCAGATCCGTGTTGGCGACGACGAATTCGATGCCTTCCATGCCGGCATCAATCATGCGGTTGACGGCATTGCCGCCGCCGCCACCGATGCCGATGACTTTAATCTTGGCGTCGTTGCGGGCCTCTTCGTTAAAGCTGATGCGAATCGAATCTTTGCTCATGATGTCTACCCCGAATTGAATTTCCGTTCCACTTCCTGAGGCTCTGACAGAAAGTGGCCAGTGACTAGTGGTCAGTGAAACATCATTTCACTGGCCACTGACCACCGATCACTTGCCACTTTCCTTACGCTCCCTTACCTACTAACAGCGCTTTCAATTTCGTTCCCCAACGATCTTCCTGGAAGCCGCGGGCGATGCGCGCGCGGTGCCCGTAGTTCACCATGCCGAGAACGGTGGCGAATTCCGGCTCCGACAGCGTCGACGGCATCCTGGCCAGGGGTGCGGGCCAGGAGAGACGGACGGAGCGGCGCAGCACGGATTCAGCGACATCGAAAATTCCCGGCAGGCGCGAGCCCCCTCCGGTGAGCACCAGACCGGCCAGGCAGATGTCGAACATGCCGCTCTGGCGCAGCGATTCACGCATCATTTCGAAAAGCTCGCGGGCGCGCGGCTCGAGAATTTCTGCGACCAGTCGCTGCGGCAGAAGCCGCGACGGGCGGTCGCCAACCGAAGGTACTTCCACCTCGTTGCCTTCGGGAATCAAGGTAACGATCGCGTTGCCATAGACGCGTTTAATTTTTTCGGCTTCGGCGAGGGCCGTGCACAGCCCCACCGACAAGTCACTGGTGAAGTGATCGCCGCCCACTGGAATCACGCCCGTATACGCGACAGCACCCTGCTGAAACACGATGAGTTCGGTCGAGCCGGCGCCAATGTCGGCGAGGCAGACGCCGAGTTCGCGTTCGTCGGAGCGCAGGACGGAATCGGCAGCCGCGAGAGGCTCGAACACCGTGTCGTCAACGTGGACCCCGGCTTTGTTCACAGCCGTGATGACGTTCTGCGTGGCGCTGGTCGCGGCGGTCACCATGTGAACGCGCACTTCGAGCCGCGCTGCCATCATCCCGAGGGGATCGTGAACGCCCGACTGATCGTCCAGGATGAATTCCTGGGGGAGGAGATGAAGAATCTCCCGGTCAGCGGGCAGCGGGATGGCGCGGGCGCGCTCCACCGCCTGCTTGATTTCGTCGCGCCCAATTTCGCGCGGGCGCGTGCCCAGGCTGATTCCGCCGTGCGTGTTGATTCCGCGAACGTGGGCTCCGCCGACGCCAACGATGGCGTTCTCCACCGCCGCTCCCGCGATGTCTTCAGCGGCTTCGACTGCTTTTTGAATGGCAGCCACTGCCTTGTCGAGCTCAACGATGACGCCCTTGCGGGAGCCGCGCGAATCGGCGACACCGTGCCCGCGATAGCGCAGGCCGGCGTCAGTCAGCTCCGCCACCAGCGCGCAGGTCTTCGCGCTGCCCACATCAATCGCGGTAAGAAAATTTCCTTGCTGGTTCCCCATTCCTATGAATTCCCCGGACAATTTAAATTCGTAATCAATTGGATCCCGCCCCTGCTGGTTTCGCGATGGCAGCACTCGGCTTTGGAATCGCGCTATGCGCCACCATCGCGGAGTGCGGCGGCTTTTTCGCATCTGTTTTGGGCGGTGATGCATGCGCGGCCGTAGGCTTCGGCTTCGTCGCGACTGCCACGTGTTTCGCCGCCGCTTTCTTAGGCACCACCGTCTTCGCCGGCCTTGCCCACACCTTTCTCACCCTCGCTTTTGGCGCGGGTTTCTTTCCTGTCGCAGCTTTCGGGTCGAGCTTCTTTTCGGTCAACTCGAAGGCAGGTTTGGGCAGCGTGCGATCGCGCGGGTTAAGTCGCGTCAGCAGCGCTGCGGGCTTCACACCTGCCGCCGCGGCGGCCTTGGCGGCAGCGGCGGTGAGCGCAGCCTGCTTCGGCTTGCCCTCAATGTCAGGGTTGACGATCACCTGGTTGTCGTAGCGCAAATTCACCGATTCGAGCTTCTGGAATTGCTGGCGCCACTCCTGCACGTGGCTGACGTAAGTCTTGTAACGCCGCAGGTAATCCGAGTTGCCGAGTTCAACCAGAACGTCGCCGGCGGGATCGTTGACCCGCACCTTCAGATTTTCCAGATCTGAGAGATCGACTTCGCTCAAGTCCTGCGAATAGTGAGCGCCGCTGGAGTCGAGTTCCTGCACTAGCTGGTTGTAGGCCTTCATGCGCGGAATGCGCGTGGAGAGCGGCTCGCCGGGATACATCCCAAGAATGACCGGGAAGGAATATCTGTGCTTCTGCGGTAGCTCCATGAGCGTGCCGCCGGCATCAATGAGGAAGATGCGCGGGCCCACGCGAGCGAAAGCGACCGGCGTGCGCTCGTGAATTTCAACTTTCAGGCGGTTGGGAACGAAGCGCATCACGCTGGCCGATTCGACCCATGGGATCTGTTCCAGCTGAGCCTTCTGTTGGCTGAGGGGTACGAAGAAAATGTTGCGGCCGATGTCGGCGCCCATGACTTCCATGATTTGCGCCTTAGTCGCGTTCTGCATGCCCGTGACTTCGATGTTGTCGCTGGATTCAATCCGAAAGCGCCACGAGCGCTCGCCGTAGTGATACAGGGCGCCGGCGGCAACCGCGCCCACGCACAAAATGACGGCGGCAATCGAAGCCCAGATCAGGCGGTGGGCTGCTTTTTTGGGGAGCGATCCGCGCCGGGCGGAGACGCGCTTTTGGGCGCGCAGAAACGGGGATTCCTCATCCACATCCAGGTCCATGAGACGCGCGTCATCGAGTTCGTCGCGTGCCGTTTCGGCACGCGAAACTCCGGCGCTGGACGCTGGATACAACTCCTCCTGCGTGATGGTCGAACCGCTTTTTCGCGCCATCAGATCAGGGGTTGTCGTGAGGAATCGCTGAGCTTTTTCACTATAGCTGCATTTCTCGAAATGAGATAGACCAAAAATGAAGGGTTTTGCACAGACGGGAACCGGGTTGGGTACGAGCAGGGGCCAGGGCCAGGGGCCAAGGGGCATTGATCAGTAGGCAGTGATCAGTGATTAGTGATCAGTGGTCAGTGGTCAGTGGTCAGTGGTCAGTGATCAGTGGTCAGTGATCAGTGGTCAGTGGTCAGTCAGAATCTAGTCGCTGGCCCCTGATCCCTAGCCCATAAAAAAACGAGCGCGGCAGGTTTTCCGCGCTCGCTTGTTCCAGGAGGTAGAAACTTTGAGGTTTGGGTTAAACCGGGCCGGCCGCGGGCAGTTCGACGCGCACTCTTGGCATCGCGGGAACATGAATCCGCGGAACGTTCACGCGCACCCGGGGACACACCGAAATATGAGGAGAGGGCACGACCATAGCATTCACCGCAACTGCCGGAATGCGGATGCGGGCGACCCTGGCTTCGATGCGCGCACCATCCGCCTCAATTCGCGCCAGTTGAGCTTGCTCCTGGGCCGACATCACGTCGAAACCTTCCCAGTCCATATCAGACCGACCAGCCCTGCTTTCCACTCTCGCTAGAGCCGCGGCCAGAGGGCAGGACGAGGTTTCGTTGCGGGCCGTTACCATGCGAGCTTCCGACGCCAGCTGATCCACATGACCGGTCGCCAGGGCGATCACGGTGCCTACGTTGTACGCGACGTGATCTGCGACCTGGTGAGCCCACCGCAGTCCGCCATCGTGGTAGCTGGCGTTTAATCCGGCTGCCAGCACCCCTGCGGCCAGCCATCCCCATGCTTGTGTTTTCATGACCTTAACCTCGTATGCTAGATAGACGATGGGCCCCAGAATCCGTTAGCAAGGGAAGGTACGGAAAGAGTGGCGGGGAAGTTCCAAAGGGCGACCAATGCAGGGCGAACCCGACTATTCCCGAGAAACGTATCACCCTACAGCCCACCGAAGATTCGCGAAGGGCCCTACCCCTACCGCGGCTTTGAGCGCTCTGACGATGTTAGCAGTTGAGAACAGCATCATCACCTTTCCGCGGAAGGTTTTGTGAATAGGCCATCAAGCGGCGCGCCCAGGGACACGTTCCGGCGTTCCTGCATTCCGGGAAGCTTGATCGAGACGATGATCATGATCAGTTTCTTGCCCCATTTGCGCTGATTCTTGTACGACGGCCGATTGAGCAGGTTAACCCATGCCAGGCCGGTGGCGTAGCCGTTCTGTTGCAGGTAGTCGAGAACCGGAGCAGCAATCGCAAATTGAAGTCCCTGCCGGCGGAAGCGTTTGAGCACGAGTGAATCGTATTGAATGACTTCGCGGGTCCGGGGACGGATCGTTAGCCCGAATTCTTTGACCAACATGTCGCAGAACCGCGTCCAGGTATATGCGGCCGGTGTTCCATTCAGAAAACCTACTGAAACCAGATCCCCTTTGCACATGCGAACTGAGATGTCTTCCGGCGTGAGACCAGCGGGAACTAAAGCTCCGGTCACAGCCTGCAAATCGTCGATTCCGCGAAAGAGTCGCACGACCAAGTCAGGATTGTGGGGAATAGCCGGGCGCGGGCGCGACAAGTCCACCTCGAAAACGCAATAAGCCTGGACGAATGAACGTGTCAGACGGCGGAGAATACTCCAAGGATCGTAGCGCATAGAGAACCTCGGGGCTAGAAAAGAGGGGAGGAACAGAGTTTATCGCGTACATGTTCTCCTGGACCTGTCTAAGCCGCAACCATGATTGAAATGCCGCGTGTGTGCAAGCTCTTTCGTCGACATCAACAGGCCGCCCGGGCCAGGATCCTCCGTGCTTCGTCTCCAGGGCGATGCCCCCTGCTCGATGTGAGCAGCCGCCTGATTTCGCCGGCGGCTTTCTCATTACGCGACGGAGCGCGATAACTTCTTTTATCAGTTCATTGCGCTCAGAACCCAGTCAATGAGTGGTGACGCGCGGAACTCATTGGTAGGCTTTAGGTGTAAGAACGACCTATCGCGCGCTAGTCGGTCTTCTCCGCGAGCAACTCCTTCAAGTATTGCTTCCAGACGGCTGCCCAGGTGTGCGTACCGTGACCGTGAGTCTGGTCCGACGTCGGAATCAACACGAATTTCCCGTTGCGCACGCGCTTGATTTCTCGCTCGGCGATGCCGAGTTCAGGCGGATTGATGAAATCGTCGGCGGAGTTCACGAACATCACGGGAACCTTGATTTTTTCCAGCTGTGCGGAGGGATCGTAATTGCGCGAAGCGTTGACGGCGTAGAGCAAGTCGTTGGCATCGAGAGTCGCGGTGATGCGCTTCACCGAATCATCCAGGTACTTGTCGGCGGCATCGCGAGTAGGAAAGTTTTTCTGCATGAGAAGAGGGGCGCTGCCCGCTATCAGCAGAAAGTCGGCGGAGATCTGCAGGGCCGCGCGAGGCTCGGCCGCATACTCGCCATTTTTCCAGTCAGGATCCTGGCGGATGCCTTCGATGACCATCTCGCGCCACAGTCGATTGCGTCCCGCGATTTGCACGGGCAGGCAAGCCAGCGGCATGAGCGCGTCCATGAAGTCGGGATAGGTCTCGCCCCATACCCAGGAATGCATGCAGCCCATCGAGGTGCCCATCACCAGGCGGAGATGGTTCAC
>DASTCU010000188.1:0-1211 GCA_035710825.1 Candidatus Sulfotelmatobacter sp. | reverse complement strand
GCCGTGCCTGCAATCTTGCGCGGTAAGCGGGTTGTGGTTGCGGGAGACAACAAGCAGTTACCGCCAACCACATTCTTCGCCGCCGGCGACGATGATGATTACGCAGCCGACGAACAGACCAGCAATGCAGAGGGCTTTGAGAGCCTTCTTGACATGATGATGCCATTTGTACAGTCGCGCTACCTTGACTGGCACTACCGCAGCCGCGACGAATCGCTCATCAACTTCTCGAATCACTACCTTTATCAAGACAGACTGGTGACGTTTCCGGGGCCCGGCGGCCCTCCGGTCATCGATCATGTGCTGGTGAAGCAAGAACCCGGCGTTGATGGACAGGAAGAAAGTTCAAGCGCGGAAGTTCGCAAAGTGATCGAAGTGGTCCTGGATCATGTTCGCAAGCGTCCTTCCGAGACCCTGGGTGTAATCACTATGGGCATCCGGCATATGGATCGGGTACAAGCCGCCCTTGATCGTGAGTTGGAGAAATACCCAGAGCTGCATGAGTTCTTTGATCCCAATCGCAATGAGCGTTTCTTCGTAAAGAACCTGGAGCGCGTGCAAGGGGATGAGCGCGATGCGATCATTATCAGCATCGGATATGGAAAGGATCGAGCAGGTAACCTGCCCTTACGGTTTGGACCTCTTCTTTCTGAAGGCGGCCGGCGCCGGCTGAACGTGGCAATCACGCGGTCGCGACAAAGGCTCACCGTGGTTTCTTCATTCAGCCATGTGGACATCGATGTTTCGCGCGTTAAGCCAGGCAGCGGTGTCGAGCTCCTGCGCGACTATTTGCAGTATGCCGCGTCAAACGGCAAACGCCTCGGCGATGCCCAACTGACCGCTGTTCCGCTGAATGATTTCGAAGCTGACATATTCGACGTGCTCAGCGGACAAGGGTTGAAACTTGTCCCTCAGGTTGGGGCCTCGCATTACAGGATCGATATGGTCGCGGAACATCCGCAGAGGCCGGGCCGGTTTGTTCTTGCCATCGAATGTGATGGGGCCTCGTATCACTCCAGCTACACGGCCCGCGATCGCGACCGCTTGCGCCAGCAGCAATTGGAGAGTCTTGGATGGCGCTTTCACCGCATCTGGTCTACGGACTGGTTCCTGCGAAAAGACGATGAGGTGAAGCGCACTATGGCAGCATTTCAGGAAGCCGTAAAGTTCGCAGACGGAATGGATGCAGATCCGGCGGCGGCAAATGCCTC
>DASTCU010000187.1:0-19468 GCA_035710825.1 Candidatus Sulfotelmatobacter sp. | reverse complement strand
GCGAATCCGGCTCACTCCAACCCAACGGCGCATGCGGCAGAAGCTGCGCGGGCCGACCGGACAAATGGTCTATCGCCGACGCAAGGCTTTAGTCGAACCAGTTTGGGGAACCCTGAAAGAACAACGAGGAATGAGGCGGTTTCGGTTGCGAGGATTGAGGAAAGTAAGCATCGAATTCACGCTCGCCGCAATCTCGTTTAACCTGACCCGGCTCAGGGCCGCAAGCCACCCGGACCAGCAACCATAACACCTCTTGGCTGATCGGTCGCGTTCTCACGCAGTCTCTACAGCCCGCGATTTGATTGTCTGCTTTCGCGGCCCTGAAGGGCCGCTCTCCCACAACTATTGCTCGCGAACTATTCCCTGGCGGCCGAGGTATGGTCGTGGATGATTTTCCAACCATCGCGGAACTTGCGGAAGGGTGAAGCGGCCATGCTGCTTCGGAGACTTGAGCGCTATGGGGATTTTCCGCTAATTGACCTTTTTCTTACCAGCTGTGATCGACTAGCATGGCAACGTTCGGTGGGAGGAACTCCTCTATGCTTGAGCTCGACCGTCGTTCGATGCTGAAAGTGGTCGCTGCGCTTTCGTTGGGTCCTTATTCTGCCCTTGCGGACGAAAAAGAGAGCAACCTTCACCTCGTCGAAGCAGGTACTGATCGCACGGGGCAGCCGCACAAGGCCGCACGTGCCAACAGCCATTTGGACTTCAAAGTCCTCACCCACGAGACCAACGGCGCTGTGTTCATCATGGAGAACCGCGATATGGTCCGCGGCGGGCCACCGCGACACATTCACTACGAGCAGGAGGAATGGTTTTACTTCGTCGAAGGTAGCGACGAAGTGCTGATGGAGGTCGGCGAAAAGAAGTTGCGGCTGAAACCTGGCGATTCGGTTTTGGCCCCAAGAAATGTCCCCCACGTGTGGGCTTACCTCGGCCAGCAGCCGGGGCGGATGCTGTTTGCCTTCACCCCGGCGGCGAGGATTGAAAGCTTCTTCGAGGAGACCAGCAAGCCGGACGCTAAGGTAAACGACCCAAGTCGGTTCGAGAGACACGGCATGAAGCTAGTGGGGCCGCCGTTGCTGGGCAGTTAAAGTTGGTGCTTCGGCCTGTTGCGGAGAGCAGTCTCTCCAGACGTTATCGCTCAATATCCCCGTTAGGGTAAATGAGTGCCCGGGGCCCGCATAGGTCGTCCGGTAGCGGTCGAGCGTGGCCTGCCAGCCGCTGGTTTCTTTCGCGTCGGAAAAGTAGAGTGCAGAATCCGCTCGGGGAACTATCGAGATATTTCGACCCTCTGGTCGCGTCTCCCTAAGTTCTTGCTTACTGGGGGATCGAAAGGCCGTCTAAGCGCACATGTCCAATCGATCTTTGTTTGGTCCAGTGTTGTCGGATGCAATATTTCCTCTTATCTCACGCTTCCTGATAAGCGCCATCTTTGTACAAGGGGCCCTTGGCAAGATTATGGAATGGAGCGGCCAGGCTTCCTACATGCAATCACATCAATTGCCAGCGCAGTTGATCCCCGCAATGCTCGGAATGGCGCTGTTGATCGAGGTCGGAGGAGTGCTGTGCCTGCTCGTTGGCTGGAAAGCCCGCACCGCAGCATTCGTAATGTTCCTTTATTTGGGAATGGTGAGCGTGCTGTTACACAACTTCTGGGCACAGCACGGCGCGAGCGCTGGTGGCATGCAGACTCAGTTCCTGAAAAATGTCGGCATCATGGGCGGATTGCTGATGATCGCCGCCCGGGGCCCCGGCAAGTGGTCTTTCGATCGCTAACGGTGGAGGGCAGGTCGTGCCAATGCTTGAGGCCGAAAAACAGCACCTGGGTTCCTGATCACACCCCGCAGAGAGTTTTGTCACCGCCAGGCTGAATCCTCCTACCACAGAGGGCACAGAGGAACACAGAGGCCGGCATTAGGGAAGGTAATTTCGCTGGCTGGGACACGGGCTGCTGAGCTGCCAGCCGCTGGTCTCTTTTGGCGTCGGAGAAGAAGGTCAAGTCTGGAGAATTCCAATAGCCCGCCGTGAAGGCGTCAAGGCCGTGGCGGTTCCAGGCTCGTGCTGAGTCTGCAGCACTTGTTCGACGGAGGATTTGGGATCGGTGGAGTTCGTGTTGCCAATTGGCGCGAACGCGACCAGCACGAGCACGAGAGAAGCACGAGCCTGGCCATGAATCCCTTGCTGGTGGCGGTTTTCAATCAACTACTTGCTGGCGCGCCGCATCACACTGAGTACCTGTTTCTCAAGCTTTTTGTGAGGGCCCATGAGCCGTAACCTTTCCGTCCTAGCCACGCTTTTTGCGATCGCTTCGTTGCTGATCGCCGCAGGCTGTGGCACCACCTCTAAAACAACCACTAACCCAAGTCCGTCCCCAAGTCCCACCCCAAGCCCCCCCCTAGCCCCACCCCTTCGACCGCTCCCGACAACTTTTACGCCATCATGTATGAAGTGGTTGCGCGGAACCCGATCCCATGGAAGCCGATCGTTGTCGACACCAATGCCAACAACGGTGTAGGCAGCATGGAAGCAATCTACGAAAGTCCGCTGACGCAGACCTACACCCTGCAATTCTGCCCGTTTGCTAAGGGTTTTCAGGGATGCATGGACCTGGCGACGTATAGCGGACAACAAGATCAGAACACGCCCCCGACAATCAGCTTCACGGTCTCGAAAGGCAATTGGGCGGGTGCGTTCCAACTCGTGGAACTCGTGGCCGGCGGGACGCAAGTCGATGCCTCCAGTATCGGCAATGTGCCAACGACGAATTTCCGCGCGGCGATGCTGGCGGCTGCGACGTTGACGGGCGGCACGGATACGACTGTTGGAGCGGAGACCGGAGTCGGCACCGTCGAGACCACCGGCTTCACGACGACAATCAAGATCAGCGGGGCCAAGCCGAGCAATTCCTACAAGGTGCAGTTCTGCACCCTGAACAACATCTGCAACGATCTCGGTACGGCGACAAGCAACGGCAGCGGAGACATTTCCGCGAGCGTCGACACCCGCACACAATCGGGAATTATCGGAACTTTCGCGTTGAGTGATGCCGTGGGTTTCGAGTACGTGGCTGGCTTCCGCGTGCAATAAGGCACTGGACAACAAGAGGCGCGGTTCTCATCCGTGCCTCTTCGTTTCTTCTTCTTGGATCTTAAGATCTCAGCTTGGCTGAAGTCCTTCACCAAAGAGGGCGCAGAGGAACACAGAGGCCGGCATTAGGGAAGGTAATTTTCGCTGGCCGGGACACGGGCTGTGGAGCTTCGCTCCGCTGGACAGCCGGAGGCGGCTGTCCCCATATGATTCTCTTTAGTGCGACTCTTCGGTGGCGGGGGCTGCGTCTGGGGTGTCTACTTTTTGGGCGGCGTGCGGCGCGATTGGCGAAGGTTGGAAATCGCCGACGTCTTTTCCCGCCATGGCTGCGGTCATGAAATTCATCCAGATCGGCAAGGCGGCATGCGCGCCCGTCTCTTTCGCGCCTAACGATTTCTTTTCGTCGTACCCGACCCAGACCCCGCAAGTCATCGTAGGTGAAAATCCGACGAACCAGGCGTCGGTGAAGTCGTTGGTCGTGCCGGTCTTGCCTGCGACCGGAAAGGGCAATTTTGCCGCGGCGATGCCAGTGCCGTGCAGCACGACTTCGCGCAACATGCTGGTCATGATGCGAGCAGTGCGCTCGCTGATCACATCTTTCACGTCGGGAAAATCTTCTTCCAGCACGCGCCCTTCATAATCGGTCACGCGCGTGATGTAGCGCGGCGTCGTGCGCACGCCGTCGTTGGGAAAGACGCTGTAGGCGGCGGTCTGCTCAAGCAGCGTGATCTCCGCCGATCCCAGCGCCACCGGCAAGTATGGAGGCAGCTTTGAGGTGATCCCGAAGCGCTCGGCATAATCGATTACGCTCTTGATCCCGACTTTATTCGCCAGCTTCAGTGCTGGAATATTGCGCGACTGTGCCAACGCTCGCCGCAGAGTGATGATCCCTTCAAACTTCTCGTCGTAGTTGTGCGGAGTGTACGGACCCGACGGCGTTTCGAAGCTGATGGGTTCGTCGAGAATGGTGTCATCGGGGCTGGCGCCACCGTCGATGATGGTGGTGTAGACATACGGCTTGAACGACGATCCCACCTGGCGAAGAGCTTGGGTGGCGCGATCAAACTTGGAGTCGTTGAAGTCGCGCCCGCCCACCATGGCCTTGATACCGCCGGTTGCATTGTCGATGGCGAGGAGTGCGCCCTGCGCCCCGGAATCCTGTTCGAGGCTGACATGTGCCGCGCCGTTGGCGCCGAGAGACAGAATTTTCACATAGCAGACGTCGCCGGTCTTCAGGATGCCGGCGATTTTTTGGCCGGTCCAGGCAACATCGGGCTGACCGAGAGCGGCGGTGTAGTGGCCAAATTTCAAGGTGGCGATTCCGGGCCCGGCGGAAGTCACGAGAGCGTGGATGTATCCATTGAGCTCAGGCTCGTCGTCCCAGTCAGCGTGAGAATATTTCTCGAGGACCTGCCCTTCGGCGACTACGTTTTCGAGATGACCCTTCCAGCCGTGACGGCGCTCGTAAGCCGCCAGTCCGTCGAGCACGGCTTGGTTCGCGGCTTGCTGCAGATCCACATCGAGCGAGGTGTAGACCTTCAGTCCGCCCTCATGCACCTGATCGGCGCCATATTTGCCTTCGAGGTAGCGGCGAATTTCTTCCACAAAATAGGGAGCGAGCGAATTCGGATCGTGCGCGAGATGCAGCACCAATGGCGCGGAGCGGGCAGCGTCGGCCTGGGCGGCGGTGATTTTGCCGTCCTCGAGCATGGCGTTGATCACGAGATTACGGCGTTTTTGCGCGCGGTCAGGATGCGTGATCGGCGAATACACGCTCGGGCCCTTGGGCAATCCGGCGAGCAGGGCGGCTTCGTCGAGGGTGAGATTCTTCGCGGGTTTGCTGAAATAGAACTCTGAAGCCGCTTCAAAGCCGTACACGCCGTGGCCGAGAAAAATCTGGTTGGCATAGAGCGTGAAGATCTGCGGCTTGGTGAAGCGGCGCTCGATCTGGATGGCGAGCATTGCCTCCTGCACTTTGCGCTGCCAGCGACGGTCGGGCGAAAGAAAAAGATTGCGCGCGAGTTGCATGGTCAGGGTAGATGCGCCCTGCACCTTGCCGCCGGACTCGATGTCGCGGTAGGCGGCGCCAACAATACGCCAGAAATTGATTCCGGAATGGCGGTAAAAATCTTTGTCTTCGATGGAGACGAGAGCGTCACGCAAAACCGGAGGGAAATCGTCGTAGCCAGCGACCACCCGGCGCTGCAGCGCAAAAGATCCGATGACGCGGCCGTGATCGTCGTAGAGTTCCGTGATCGAACTGGGGCGGTAAGCCTCGAGAGCATCGACTTGCGGGAGATCGGTGGTGTAGACGAGCAGCAGTCCGGCTGTCGCACCTACGAGGGCGGAAACCAGCACGAGGAGACCGAACAGGACGCGGCCGACGAGCTTGCGCCCTCCGATTTCTACCTCGGGGAGATTTTCGTAGAGCACCTTCATGTACGGATAAGGTCAGGATAGCACCTTGGGGAATAGGGGTTCGTTATGTGGGTCGGTGCGAGGGCGTGGACGCCCTCGCGACAGCCGGCGGGACGCCGGCGCTACAAAGAGAAATCGCGCGCCTCAGGGCGCGCGATGTTTCGGGTTGCGAATTACACAACTACCCGATTACCAAATTACAAAATCGTTCCTAGCTGGCGTGGCTCTTCAGCACTTCCACGGCTTTATTGAGCTGCTCGTCAACCTGGTTTTTCGGTTTGGCTTCGTCTTCGGGAGCCGGGGTGGCGCCTCCGTCTTCATCGTCGGGGGCCACGCCGTCATCGACAACGTCGGCGATCACAACGTTGGGAGTGACCGCCGCGTCCTGAAGGGCTTTTCCGCTCGGCGAATAATATTTGGCGATCGAAAGAATCAGAGCGCCGCCATCGGGCAGATCAATCGTCTTCTGCACTGAGCCGTCGCCGAAGGTCTTGTCGCCGACCACGTCGCCACGCGCGTTCTCCAGAATCGCGGCGGCCACGATTTCGGCTGGGCCGGAGGTGCCACGATTTACCAGCACCGCGACCGGAAGGGTGGTGATTGCCTTGGCCGGATCGGCGTTAAAGGCCTCGCGGGGAAATTTCTGTCCCTGCAGATAGGTGATGGTTCCGTGATTGAGGAAGAGGTTGGCGACGGCAATGCCTTCGGTCTCGTCTCCCTCGGCGCAGTTGCGGAGATCGAGCAGGATCTTTTTGGCGCCGGATTTTTCGAGCGACTTGATCTTGGCGGCGAGTTCCTGGGATTTGCCCTTGGTGAGCGCTTCCGCTTTCACGTACCCGATGCCATCGTCCATCATCTTGTCGGAGACGGCGGGAATGTTCACGACGTCGCGCGTGATGGTGACCTTCTGCGGTTCGGCCCTGCGCGCGCGCACCACTTCGACATTCAGATTCGAGCCCGGGGTGCCCACAATAAGGCTGCGAATTTCGGGCAGAGACATGTCGCGCGTGCTGTGGCCTTCAATCGCCTCAAAAATATCGGTGGGCTCAATGCCCGCTTTCTCCGCGGGAGATCCGGGCAACACAGAAACCACGTCAGCATAGCCAAAGCGTTTCGAGATCACCGCTCCGATTCCGGCCTTGCCTTCCGCCTTGTGCGCTTTGAAAGCTTTGTAGGCATCGGCGGTGAGATAGCTGGAGTTGGAGTCGAGCGACTCGAGCAATCCATGGAGCGCGCCGTCAGTCACCTTGGGAATGTTCGGCTCTTCGACATACTCACTGCGCACCCGCGAGAGCACTTCACTGTAAACCTGCAGTTGGCGGTAAGAGCCGTCGTTCGAGGAAGCATGCACACCTCCCATCGAACCGAGAACGACAAACAGTAATACGGTGAAGGAACTGACCAGAACCGCTGCTTTGGTTTTTAGTGACATCTCTTGTGATCTTCTTCCGGAAGGAATACTTCCTGTGAACTGATTACCATTATATCTCTAGATGCGTTCCGTCAAAGCGTGGCTGCTCATTTTGAGCCTCGTCGGTAATGGGATCATGCACCGACGTCGAGTAGCATGGAAAGAGGCCGCTCAATTCCCTTGATCTTCCCGTCCGGGATAACAAAACAAACAACTTAGGTTCATTGCGCAGGCTTGAACTTCATGGTCAAAGTGGTTTGGATCGAAACCGGCCGCCCGTTCAGGATGTAGGGCCTGAACTTCCATTGCTTCACGCTGTCGATGGCAGTGCGCGCGAAGAGGAACGATCCTTGAAAGAACTTGGCATCCTGCACCGTTCCATCCCGGCCCACCAAAACCTGCAGGACCACCGTTCCCTGCTGTCCTTTGGCATTGGCGGGATAGGCAATAGCGGTTTGGTTGATGAGCAGCGCCCGTTCGGCAGCTTCGGAGACGGTGACGGGCTCTATCGAGGGCAATGCGGCTTCCACAGGTTTGTTGCTGCTGGGGTCGGGACTGGCCGGAGCCATCTGCGACCGCAAGCTCGGTGGTACGTTGCCCGGAGTGGATGTGTAGTGAGGTTGCGTAGGCGCGGCCGGCGCGGGATTGCTCGCAGCCGCAGAGGAGACTGGTGCGGGCGGGCTGGAGTGCGGCGGCAATGAAACCGTGGTCACGGCTGGCGGCTGCGAAACAGCAGGTGCAGGAACGGGCGGCGCGGCACCAGGTTGCGCAGGAACCGGTGTGACTTGGCTTGGCTGGACATCTGGACTTTGCCCTGTGGGCGCCTGAGTTGGGTTAGCCGGGTCTATGGGCGACGAGGTCTGAGCCGGGTTCGCGGGGTCGGTGTTCGGCTTCTTGGCGGTCGGGTCTACAGCCGGCAAAACCTCAATCTGCGAAGGATCGGTGGTGGCATCGGGAATGTTCTCGGCCACAGGAAGCTTGTATTCGTCACCCGGACGGCCAAAGTCTTCGTGAGCAGCCGGAGTTTCCTGCACCGGGGTTACGGGTTGCGGGTTGAGCCAGGCACGCATGGTTTGCTGACCGTGCCGCCAGAGTGTGCGCAATTGGGGATGCCAAGGGGCTTGGGGCGCCGCGGTAATCGCAATAGCGGCCAAGACGAAAGCGCCGACGATCGCACGTTTGCCGAGGTGGAAGCGAGACGGCGAGCCTGGCTCGGCGCTCTCGCCATCCATGTAGGCGAAGAGTTCGGCCTCTTTCCGCTGCTCTTCTTTTTTCGTGCTTTTCGGTAGATCGAGAGCGGGCGGATTCGGCTTTCGTGCTGGAACGCTGGTCTCAATCGTATTTTTGACCGGCGTAGCCACCTGCGACGGCGTCTGATCGTACCCCAGCAGCTCTGGATTTCCCCGGGGCTGGGGGGGCTCCGGTGATATCGGACTCGCGGGCCTCGTTGCCACTCGCGTTTTCAGATACCATTCCAGACCGCGTGACTGGTTTTCAGGCGGAGCCGGCGTTGGACTCGATGGTTCCGGAGTCTTGGTGGCCACAGAAGCGGCCATCGGCTCAAGATCTTTCAGCGGGTCCGCAGGGATGGCCGAGGACTGTTCGGAAGGCAGTGGATGATCGGATTCCGTTTCAAATTGGCCGCCGGGATTGATGGACGCGGTGACCAGGAACTCGCCGCCCCGAAACGTTCTGTCCTTATCATGGGGGCTCGGGGGCAACGACGATGGTGCGGCAGAAGCGGCTGCGGCAGCCGCCAGGCTGGCACTCGGGGGGGAATCGTGCTTGGCCCGGAGCAGATCCCGGGCGGTAGTCAGCGTGTCCTTGGCTTGATTGATTACGATCGGCTTCCGCAGGACCGAGTTCGCGCCTGCCTGTAACACGCCGGGAACACTCTTGTCGTCGTTTACGATCGCCAAAGTCAATGGCCGTTCGGCGGCCTTGCGCTCGCGAGCGACCGTCAGGAGCAGCGTGGCTTCCGGCTGTTTGTCCCAATCGATGATGACGATCTGGAAGTTCTGATTGGTGATTTTTTCGGCGGCGACGACCGCGTCGGAACAGGGCTCTGCTTCAACGCCGAGATCGGACAGAATCTGGCGAATGAGCGCGGCTGTCCCCTCGTCCGAGGTGAACACAAAGCAGCGAAGAGCCATGTGTCTTCAGACTATGGGCGAGGCAGTCACCCCAGCAAGATTACTGAGGTGGCCGAAAATCAGGGTGCTCCTGACCTGCGGTACATGTACCACTGCGCGCCGCGTAGGCTAGAATGCTCGGTCACCCTGTTGCAGCCCTGCTTCTCTCTGATGCCCGGCAGTTCAGGGTGTCGTCCAAATCACGACTATGGCTCTGCAAGAACACAACTACTGGCTCACGACTGCTGAATTTCCTACTACGGATCCCTCCCGTCCTCTGCCGGAAGTGCTCGACGTGGCTGTGATCGGGTCGGGCTTTACCGGACTGTCCGCCGCGCGCACGCTGGCCAAACGTGGAGCGATAGTTGGTGTCCTGGAAGCCGAGACGATCGGCTGGGGCGCCAGTTCGCGCAATGGGGGGATGGTTCTGACTGGGATGAAGCTGGGTGTGAATAAGCTCATCTCGATGTACGGGCGGGAACGGACTCGGCGCATGTACGCCGCCTCGCTCGCGTCAATGGATTGCGTCGAGCAGATCGTGCGCGAAGAGGGAATCGACTGCAATTTTTCCCGTTGCGGCCATCTTGAGGTGGCCTGCAAGCAGAAACATTTTGACGACTACGAGCGCCAGGCCGAGGTGATCGAGATTGAATTCAACCATAAGCTGCGGGTCGTGCCGCGGAGCGGGTTGAGTTCGGAGATCGGCTCGACCGTTTATTACGGCGGCATGGTCGACGAGGTCAGTGCTGGGTGCAATCCGGCGCGCTATGTGGCCGGGCTGGCAAGGGCTGCCATGAAAGCCGGCGCCCAAATCTTCGAACATGCGCGGCTCGAATCGATCCAGCGCGATTCCCGCAACGGTGAGTTGGGATGGAAGCTGGCCACATCTCGCGGGCCGCTGTGGGCGCATGAGGTTTTCGTGGGCACCAGCGGTTATACCGGGTCAGCTACGCCCGCATTGAAAAAGAAGCTCATTCCGATTGGGTCGTTCATTATCACTACTGAGATCCTGCCCGCCGCGCTGGCCAAGGAACTCAGTCCCCGAAATCGTATGATCTACGATTCGAAGAATTACCTTCACTATTACCGTCTCACGCCGGACGGGCGCATGCTGTTCGGAGGGCGCGCCGCTTTTTTCCCCGAGAACGATCAGACGATTCGCCGAAGCGGAGAGATCCTGCGGCAGGGCATGATTGGGGTGTACCCGCAGGTGCGCGATGCCCGCCTGGAATACGTATGGGGAGGCACGCTCGATTTCGCCTTTGACATCATGCCGCACGCCGGGCAGATGGAAGGCATGTACTACGCAGTCGGCTATGCGGGACACGGTGTCGCCATGGCCACGTATCAAGGGCAGAAGATTGCCGAAATGATGGCGGGAGACAAGCCGGAGAATCCGTTCGTCGGAATTCCATTTCCGAGCGCGCCGCTGGGACTCTATAACGGCAAGCCATGGTTTTTGCCGTTTGCGGGGGCGTGGTACAAGGTGCTGGACTGGGTGAGTTGAGTTGCTGCGCACACTAATGCACCATAATCTTGCATATTGATGATATGGCACAGACGAAGCAGGTTCGCAAGAGCATAACCTTACCCCCGCGGCTGGCGGAGCAGGTTGAGTGTATCGCAAGAAAAAGACGCCTCATCATCAGTCGCGAGACTCGTTGAGGCATTCATTCACCAAAGATGAACCTTTCTCCGAATCAACCCATACACCACCGGTCCCAGCGCAATCGCGATGGCGCCGCCGATGGTCGCAAAGCGGTCTCCCCCGAGCAGCGCCACAATGGCCATCAACACCGGAGCGGCCACTACGTAGAACAATCCTACCTGTCCGCCGGGAACGACGAACGAACGCGCCAGTTCGGGCCGCGTGCGGCGTAGTTTCCATCCCGAAAGTACCGTTAGCACCGTCGTCGCCGACCGTAGCCAGATGTAGACGGAAATGAGTTGTGCGAGACTCTGCCAAGCCAGCACCGCATAGATCACCGCCGAGGTCACGATGGCCAGCCACGGCGTGCCATAACTCGCGTGCTTGCGGGTCAGGATGTCGGGCAAGTATCCGTCTTCGGCCATGGCGAACGGCATGCGCGTGGTTGTCAGGATGGTGCTGTTCAACAGGGCGACGTTGCCGATGACGGCGGCCAGCGTCATCCAGGTACCGAGCCAGGGGCCGCCGATGATCCTGGCGGCAGCGGAGAAGAATCCGGTGTGCCATTTGTCCCAGTTGCCCGCCGATGCCAGCCCGGCCAACGTCGGCAAAAAGTACGCGGCCATGGAGAGCGGCACGACCATCGCGAGCGCACGCGGATATGCCCGCTGCGGGTTCTCCACTTCTTCGGCTACGGTCGAAAGCTGCTCGTATCCCGAATAGAGCCACAAGCCTAGCGCCAGGCCCACGCCGAAGACTTTGAAGGTCGCCTGATGCGGCACCACCCAGGGATGGAACGGATTCTGGTGCCAATGCGCAAGCGCAATCACGACCATCGTGATCACCGGCACGAAAATGAAAATCTCCAGAGCGGTGGCGACCTGACCCACCATCTGGATGCCGCGCACATTGACCCATGTGAGTAGCGCGATCAGTCCGAGCGAGATGAGCCAATGCTCCCACCATGTCATTTTGGGGAAGTAGTACACCAGGTAGTCGGCGAATAAAACTGCGTAGGCTCCGCCCAGCAGGAACGAGGCGGACCAATTCCACCATCCGGCGAGGAATCCCCAGAAGTCGCCAAAGGCGGCACGGGTCCAGCGGTAGAAGCCGCCTTCGACCGGCATGACGGTGGTCAGTTCAGCCGAAACCAACGATACCGGGATACACCAGAAAAAGGGTATGACCAGAAGATAGAGGAGGGTGATCCCCGGGCCGGAGGTTGTGACCATATCTTCAAGCCCGAAGGGGCCGCCGGTCGTATAGGAGAACATCACGAAGACCAGATAGAAGAGGCTGGCCTTGCGCAGGGTGGAGGATTTGGTGGTGCTGCTAGTGGATGTGGTCAAGGAATTGTTGATTTTTGATTGTTGACCGAAGAACTTCTATTTGGTTCCTCATCAGCGTGGGGACCGATGGGCTTTTCAATCAACAATCAAAAATCAATAATTCTTTACGCCGCAAGCGTACCGCTGAGCGCACCTTCCAGTTCCAACAGCTTGCGCTTGACATCGAGGCCGCCGCCGTATCCGCAGAGAGTGCCGTCGGACGCGATTACGCGATGGCAGGGGACGACGATCGCCACTGGATTGCGATTGTTCGCCATGCCCACGGCGCGAAATCCTTGCGGACGCCCGACCGCCCGCGCAATGTCGGCATAGGTTCGGGTTTCACCATAGGGGATCTGCTGCAGAGCGCGCCAGCAGGCCACTTGGAACTCAGTTCCGCGTAAATCGAGCGGGAAAGTGAACTCTCTCCGGACGGCGGCGAAATACTCCTCCAACTCGAGGATGTAGGGTCGCAGCTTGCCTGCGGCTTGCTCGAAGCGCAGTTGTTGGCTCTCGGCTCGCAGATCGCGCGGGTTGGGGCGAATGGTCTGCTGGCCGGGCAGGCGCTTGTCGAACTCGAGCGCGACCAGTCCGCGCTGCGACGCAGCCAGGAACAACGGCCCCACTGTGGAGGTAAGTAATTGATAATAAATGATTTCCATAGTTGCAATCTGAGCGACTACCGTAAGGTGCGCCAATACGATACCATGAAGGTAGGCATTGCGAGTCATCGACGGAGCCCGTTGACAGAATGGGCCCGATGCCTGACAATCCCGCTGGACTATTTCATCCTTGAAAAAAGCCTTCCTCATCCTCGCTGCCGTGGTCTTTACCCCGGTGCTGGTGGTGAATTTTGTGTTGGCGGCCGGAGACTGGCGAACCATCGGCCAGACCGAGGCTGGCGATAAGGTTTCGGTCAGCTCGGTACGAGTCCTCAAGAACAATCAGCGCATGGCCCTGGTTCGGGTGGAATATAAAGAACCGGCAGCACTTCCCCAAGGCGGACCGTTCGTGGAAATGCGCGCCCGGGTGCGATTTGCTTGTTCGAGCGGACAGGCCACGCCCACCAGCGAATGGTTCTACTCCCGCGACCATTCCGGACGCTTCGTGGTCAGCAAGAAAGCCAGCCACGACGATCAGTTCGGCAAGGCTCCCGAAGGCGGATTTGCCGATCTGGTCAGCAAAGCCGTCTGCAGCCAGAGCAAGTAGTTACTTCTTCAACGCAAACGCCACGTAGACCCCGCCCGACGGCGACTTGAGATCCTTGCCTCCTCCTGCCGCGATCACCACGAACTGCCGCCCATTCAACTGATATGTGATTGGAGTGGCGTTTCCAGCGAACGGTAAGGTCGTCTCCCACAGAAGCGTTCCGTTGGATTTGTCGTAGGCGTGGAATTTCTTGTCGTAGTTGGTCGCACCGATGAACAGCAACCCGCCAGCCGTCACTAGCGGGCCTCCGTAGTTCTCGGTTCCGGTATTCTTCATCCCTTTGGCCGCCAGTTCGGGATATTCACCAAAAGGAATTTTCCAGACGTACTCGCCGGTATTCAGGTTGATCGCATTCAATGTTCCCCAGGGCGGAGCTACGGCCGGGTAGCCATCGGGATCGTAAAAGCGCAGATATCCCGTGAAGTGGTAGCGCACGGTAGGGACGGGTGGACCGGCGTCCGCCGCTTCTTTCTTCTCGCCCTGTGCCGGGCTCCCGCCGCTCATCACGAAAGACACCAGGCCGGAGATCTGCTCCTCGCTGAGGTTGGTGAATCCCGGCATGCGTCCTTTGCCGCTCTTGATGGTTGTCGCGACATCTTTTGCCGACATGCGCTGACCGACGCCCAGAAGGGAAGGAATCGCAGGCGGCGATCCGGCCATGGACTCGCCGTGACAGACGGCGCACTGGCTGGTGTACATGCCTTTCGAAGTGTTCTGCTCTGCCTCGGCAGGAGTGTTCTCGGCGAGCTCGCCCGTCCAGGCGAGGTCGTTTGAGTTCAGGTAGAGGATGTTGGTTTCGGGATCGAGCGCTTGGCCGCCCCACTCTGCGCCACCGTCGAACCCAGGGAAGACCACTGTTTCACGGGTCGTGGTGAAGGGGACGAACTGGCCTTCGTTGCGGAAGCTCCGAAAGCGATCGAGCGCCCACTGATGCGCCTCGGGCGTGCGCGGGGTGAGCATGTCTTCGGTCAGCACCTGGCGCGCGTAAGGAGCCGGTTTCGTAGGAAGACATTGCTGCTTGGCGGCGACCTCTCCGGGGACGTCGCTGGCTGGATAATTCCGGCATTCGATGGGAAACAGCGGCGTGCCATTGGTGCGATCAAACAGAAAGACAAATCCCTGCTTGGTGGCCTGCTCCACCGCGTCGACTTTCTTTCCGTCGCGCTGAACCGTCAGCAGGATCGGCGGGGTGGGGAAATCGCGGTCCCAAAGATCGTGGTGGACTCCCTGGAAGTGCCAGATGCGCTCGCCGGTTTCGGCGTTCAGAGCGAGCAGGCAGTTGGCGAACAGATCGTCGCCCAGGCGGTCGCCTCCGTAAAAATCGAAGGCGGCTGAGCCAGTTGGGACATAGACAATTCCACGCTGGGCATCGAGCGTCATGCCGGTCCAGTTGTTGGCCGCTCCAGTCGTTTTCCACGAATCCTTCGGCCAAGTGTCGTAGCCGAATTCGCCGGGACGGGGAACAGTGTGAAAGGTCCAGCGCAGCTTGCCGGTGCGCACGTCGTAGGCGCGGACGTCACCGTAAGAAGCGGGCAGAGTCTCGGATTCCCGGCCGCCGACGATCATCAGATCTTTGTAGATGACAGCTGGGCTAGTCAGAGAAATCGACTGGGTTGCGGGATCGCGGTCGAGATTTTCACGAAGATCGATGCGTCCGTCTTGACCGAAACTGAGAATTGGCTTGCCGGTCGCGGCGTCCAAGGCATAGGCGAAGTTCATGACCCCAACGATAATTCTGCGATCTTTGCCATCTGACCAGTAGGCCAGCCCGCGGTCAGGCTGGGTGCCTTTGATTCCCGAGTCAAACTCCCACAGCCGCTTGCCCGTCGCAGCGTTCAGGGCAAACACTTTTTGTGTCGGAGTGATCCCGTAAAGCACGCCTTCGACCTCAATGGGACTGGTTTGCAGCCCGCCGGGCTCGCCGGTGTCAAATGTCCACGCCACCTGCAATTGCTTCACATTTTTGCGGTTGATTTGTGTCAGCGGCGAGAAACGATTGCTGTCGCTAGTCCCTCCGTAGAACGGCGAGTCGTGGTCCGCGTGCTTGCTGTCGGATTTCCGTCCCGGTGGCCCGCCCGCGATGGCAACCGCACATGCTGCGATGATGAAGATGAATAGGACGATGCCGCTGAGCCTGATATTCCTCAAATGGTGCCCTCTGTGGTAAAGACGTTCGACCGCCGCTGATTCTAGAACAACAGCCGAGTTCCGTGCGGCTGCTCACAAAGTTTTTCACAGCGGGTGGCACCTCCGTAACCTCTGAACCACTTCCAGCCGCTTCCCTTTGCGTTATGCTGATAACAGAAGTCGGAGGAGCCGCCGACTTCGATCCACCTCATTATGGATTCACTTCGACTTTATGGGCTGGTTGCGACCGGGAGCGCGGCCCTGCTGGGCACATACGCGTTTCTCCGGCGCAAGCCGAAGACTCTGGACGACCTGGAGCGCGAGCGCCGCGCCTGGCTGGAAGGGACCGGACGCATCACCGACGGCACCGTCATTGATGTGCAGGAACTGGCCCCCTCCGACAAACGTCACGCCGCGGTCATGCTCATTTACAAGTACGATGTGGCGGGAGTCTCCTACGAGTGTTCGCAGGATGTCACCTATCTGCGGCATTGGATCAATCTTCACTCCTGCCGGCTGGGACTGCACACTTCCGTGAAATATGATCCGCAGAATCCGGGCAACTCACTGGTAGTCTCGGAAAACTGGATGGGATTGCGGCAGTAAGCCACCTGTGTTTATTCCCAGTTAAGCCGCATGATGGTGTTGTGCTTGTCGAAAGTGACTTGGAGCGTTTTGGTGTCGCCCCCGATAAACTCTGCCGACATTGTCTTCGAAAGATCGGTGGTGTGGTCGGCGGAAACCACACGGAAGCGCAAGAGGTGTGCTCCGGCGGGAATTTGCAGACTTTCGGACTCAACGCCGCGAACCCCGTTAAAGACAACTAACTTCTTCTGCAGTCCGCCGTGCAACGGGCGCGTCCAGAACAACTTGTCGTCAACCCATAAGGACAGAGTGGCGTCTTTGAACTGGTGCTGCACAGCGACGTCGAGCGTCGAGGCGGGGACCACAATTTGCTTGGCCGGAGGAGGCGCGATCCTGCTACGTGCTTTCTTATGAGCCCTCATTGGCAGGGCTGATGCAGGTTGGGTCGGTGCCTGGGGCGGTTGCGTTGTGGAAGTTGAGTTGGCCGGATCCGCACTGGGCATAGACAAAGTGGGCACGGTCACCGACATTTTTGGGGGCGTAATCACCAGCAGCTTCGTCTCGGTACCAACAATCACCAGCAACACTATTACGGCTGCTCCGATGATCAGGTCGCGAATCGGCGCCTTCAACAGTGCGTACCGGACTGCCCGTTCGACATCCGTGACCGCATCGACAGGACGAAGAGCAGAAGTTGTGCTGCCGGAGCGTGAGCCGACGGGCCGCATGCCGATGCCTGTGATTGCTTGCAGGGAAGTTGTGGTTGAGCCGGGCTTATAGTTCTCCTGCAAGATGCGCAGGTCTTCGGCAAAGTCGACTCCCCTCTGGTAGCGTTCATCGGGATTCTTGGCTATGGCGCGTGAGATCACCGCATCCAGCTGAGGAGGAAGAGTCATGTCGAGCGCGCTGGCCGCCACCGGTTCGCGATTGGCCACTTTGAAACAGACCGTGGTGGCGCTGCTGCCCTGAAAGGCCGAATGCCCGGTAACCATGGCGTACAGGATGACGCCCAGCGAAAACAGGTCGGAGCGCCCATCCACGCCCTCTCCGCTTAACTGCTCCGGGGCCATGTAGGCAGGAGTGCCCAGCACCCGCCCCGGCAGAGTGAAATGCGCCAGATTCAGTTTGGCAATGCCGAAGTCGGCAATCTTAGCGTGGCCGGTTTCGGTCACCAGAATGTTAGCCGGCTTGATGTCGCGATGAACGACGCCCTGCGCGTGTGCGTAGTCCAGGGCTTCGGCAACCTCTTCGGCAAGCGCCAACGCGGTTGCCAGTGGAAGCTTTTTATCCCGCGCCAGAATCCGGTTCAGCGACTCCCCGGCAACGTACTCCAATACGATATAGGGATCCCGATTCTCCGGGCTCTCTCCCACGTCAAAGATAGAAACGATGCCGGAGTGATGCAGGCGGCCGGCAGCCTGCGCCTCATTCAGGAAGCGAAGACGGAATTCTTGCTCCTCTTCCGCCTCCTGCCGCCACAACGAGACAGTTTTGATGGCAACCGTGCGGTCGATCTGCGGATCGCGGGCTTTGAAGACGACGCCCATGGCTCCACGGCCCAGTTCGCCCACAATTTCGTAGCGGCCAAAGCGCTTTGTCTCGGTATTCTCCATGGACTCGTTCGAAGCGGCGGCGACGGTTACCGTTCACGCCCGGGGAGGGTTCTCACAATGTTAGCGCCACAAGCGCAGTGATTCTGCACGATGTTGTGCCTCATCCATTACTCAGGTAATGGCCTAACGAATTACCAAGGGGAGATTGATTCGAAACAAAGGTAGGTCTAGCTGCCGGTCACAAACCCGCCGCTGTGCGCGACGTTGATGCGAAGGTACTTGTAAGGATTGACGGGAGTGTCGTTGATGCGAACTTCGTAATGGAGGTGGGGACCGGTCGAGCGGCCGCTCTCGCCCACATAGCCGATCACGTCGCCGCGAGTCACTCGCTGGCCGGTTGTGACTGCGTAGCCGGAAAGGTGACCATAGCGGGTGCTGATGCCGTTGCCGTGGTCGATGATGATGGCCTTGCCGTAGCCGCCCATCGCCTCTGTGACCGTCACGATGCCATCGGCCGGGGCAATAATCTTGGCGCCATAGCTGCTGCCAATATCCACGCCGCTATGGAAAGCGCCTTCCCCGTTGAACGGGTCAATGCGCTCGCCGAAGCTGCCGGTGACCTGACCTTCGACGGGCCACAGGCTCGGAGCCGCGTTCGCCCGAATCCAGTCGGCGGTAGTGGCATTCCGAGTCAGACCCATGGTCAAACCGACCATCGTCGCGCCGCTGAGCGCTGAAGTCCGCAAGGCATGCAACTGGTCCAGAGACGAGCTGACATCCGCATCCTGAATCTGCCCAGATGTCTCGGTCACCAGCGTAGGCTGAGACTTCAATCCGTAGAGCGCGGAAACTTCTCCCGCGATCGAGCCCAGAGACGCTACTTGCAGATCGCGCTCTTTGGCGACCTGTTCCAGTCGCGAATAATTGTTTCTTAACTGATCTTTTTCGGTACGCAGCTGGTTGAACTGCGAAACCTTCAGCAGCATACGGGTATAAGAGCTGGCAATTCCGGTCAGGCTGAGGAATCCGATCGCGGCGCCGATTACGAAAACGTACAGATAATGCACGGGAATAGAGATTTTGCGGAGCTGCCCGTCGTCGCCGCGAGCCACGAAGAGAATGTAGAAGCGCTTCTGCAAAATCGGTCCTCTAGGTTTTGAAGCATCAGGTCCGGAATTTCAGGCACGTTTCTCACCAGCAGAACGCCTGTTCGGACCACCTGACTTTTCGGGCCGCGTTCCCATCTTGGGAATGGAAATTCTCCCGCGCCCTTTTTCCCTACCGGAACTGCAACCAGCGCCTGAGATGTACGCTTCTCCGCAATTACAACTGCTTGCAGAAGTTAGCGTCGGCCAAAGGTTTTTTGTGAATGACTGGTTAACGGTAACAAACTGGGTTCCCCCTGTCAACGACACATAGGGACAAACTCGGTTACCGAAGACTGGGTAACCAGGGGTCACCTGGGGACAGGTTACGCACGTGAGTTTGACGACGCGAAGGAGTGACCCTGAACTCCGGTGCACTCCATGAGTGAATCGGGCGGCGGGCAGCAATCATCTGATCGTGAGCGGTATATTAATGGCGCCGTGCCGCTTCTCGAAAAAAAGCTGATCGCCCAACTCCGCCGCATGGCGGAATCCTCTACTCGCGGGCGCTCTCGCGGCTCCGGGTGCGCCATCCTCAAAGGCATCGGAGACGACTGCGCTGTGTTGCGCCTGCTGCAAGGAGCCGAGTCCCTGGTCACAACCGACTTCACGCTGGAAGGCATTCACTTTCGGCGCGACTGGCACCCGCCGGAGTCGGTTGGCCACCGTTGCCTGTCGCGAGGGCTGAGCGACATTGCCGCTATGGGCGGCGAACCGGTCGCCGCTTTTCTGTCCCTCGCCCTGCCCCGCGACTTGCCGCAATCCTGGGTTGGCCGCTTCGCACGCAGCCTGATCAGCCTGGCAGACAAATGCGGTGTGACC
>DASTCU010000186.1:0-6064 GCA_035710825.1 Candidatus Sulfotelmatobacter sp. | reverse complement strand
TCGTTCCCAGGCTGCTGCCTCCAAACATCTGAAAAAATCCCCAGTAAAGAAGCACGACGAGGATCGCATCTCCCACTGCCAGCGCCCAAGGCCATTGCGGAGCTTCGCGCGTCACCGATAAAAAAACCAGCGCGAACAACAACATTCCCGCCACCACAGCCAGCGTGTTGATGGTCCACGCCAGCCCGCGACCGGAGAGCGGCTGCGAGAACCAGTCCCACTCAGTCGGAATCTGCGCATCGATCTCGCCCGCATCAGCTGCCAGCAAGCCAGGTGCGACCGCCGCGGCGCGCTGCGGCAGGGGAATCACCGTCACCGGCGTGGAAGAAACGAGCAGGCCATCGTCTTTCTCCGCCTCAGCAAGAGCCGCCCCAGCCTCCGTCGATTCGGTGCCGGCAAGCGCCGGCGCCGCAAACATCGACTCCGACTCGTCGGAGTGTAGCGCGCCTCCTTCGAGCAGATTGCCCAGAATCCACTCGTTGATCTGGCGCCCGGTGCGATCAGGAAGGTCCAGAAAGCGAATGCCGCACTGGCCCGAGAAGGTAGCCCACATCACCTCGCCGCGCGTTTCCACGCGCAGCCGCGGATAGCGCAGCTCAAACCGCACCCGCAATTGTTGCTGCGGACGAAGCGCCGCCACCACCTGCACTCCAATGCCGTCGTGCGTGAGATTGCGCACGATTCCGCCGTTCGCTTGATCGAGAGTAACGTAAGTCAGGCTGCGGAGCTCGTGCCGATGTTGCGCCCGCATCTGTTTCGCGGGAGATGTCCCTGCGTCCATACACACCGCCGGAGTAACTGATAGGCCAGAGTTTCTTCTCGAAATGGTACCTTGCCCATCCGTCACGTCTTAGTAACTGCGCTGGTTCAAAGGAAATTGTTGATTGCTGATTGTTGATTCAAACCCTCACAGCGAGCGCGGGGCTGAGGTTCTTTATTCAACAATCAACAATCAAAAATCAACAATAGCAGCTCTACGACGCAGGCCCGACGAACGCGTCTTTCGCCCTGCGCCCCGACGCCTGCCAGATCTTCACCACCTCAAACACAATCACGGTCGCATAGGTCACCGCCAGCCACACCAGCACCGCCTCCAGCGGCAGGCACGACCACGCCCCAATAAACACGCCCATCATCGCCCGATGCTGATAGTTCCACCACCCATACGGCACCGCCAATGTCGCCTCCCACAAAAGGCTCACCAGCAGAATGAAAAACATTGTGAGGCTCAATGCCCGCCAATTGATGAATCGCCGCACCACCGGATAGAAACTCATCGCCGGCGCCAGCGCCCCCAGGACCAGAAAGGTGAAGTACCAGGGAAATCCGGCTCGATCTGCCTCGAGGGCGAAATATTTCTTGTAAACTGACGCCGCCCCTATCAGCACGGCCGCCGCCACCAACGACGTCGGATGAAACTGCAGCAACTTCCGTACCGCCCGCGCCTCCCCACGATAATCCGGCACCGTGTAGGCCGCCAGCCAATACTCGCTCATCCACACATACAGCAACAGCACTGCCACGAATCCCGTGAAATAAAAAATGTATTCCTCGACCGGCACCCAATGTCCGAGCGCCGGCGCCAGAATCCCCAGCGTTGCCTCCCGATGCGGAAACGAAAAGAACCACTGCGCAAAAATAAAGTCCAACAGGCATCCCAGCAGCGCCAGCATCCCAACCGTCCTCCAGAATGCCTTCTGCGGAACCTCCAGCCCCTCGCTCGGCAGAAACCACCACGCGATCACCCCAATTGGCACGATGAACAACAGCAGGCTCAACGTATATCCATGCGGCGACGCATTCCCTTCCACCTGCAGCGTCGCCGGCCGGGACACGGAATGCAGCGTGACTCCCGCAGGAATCACCATCATCGCCAGCATCCCGATCACAATCCACGCTGCCACCGTTGGGCTGGGAGTTCCATGTGTACGCGGTTGAAGCATAGCGTCCTCCTGCAGCGCGAGCGATCTCGTAGAATCCATCCCGTCAAATTTGCCGGATTCTACTCCCTATCCCGCCGCGCCCAACCCCGTGACTGTCCCTGTCCGGAATCCCGAAAACCTCCGGTCACCAAAGTACATGCCCAAAGGGTCATCCCCAGGTAATTGCTTCTCGCCTCAATCCCCGCTACCTTACTGATGGGCGCGTGTGTCGATGGCAACCACCACAACGAAACCGGACATGGAAACGTCCGATTCCCTGGGCGGGATCGGTGCGTCTGCCTGGCCGCCGGCGAAAAGTGGTCATTCCAACGCCGATTCTCCAGAAGATCCCTCGCGCAAGCCTTCGCAGCGCGACGCCTTGCAAGCCTTGCTCGCGTTCTCCGCGCTGCATGAGCAGGTTCGCCGCAGAAAAGCTCTTGCTGTTCGCCACCCGGCATTCGATTCCAAAGCTCCGGTATCGGAATTCGAGCCGAGCGAACTGTTCGTCCTCGACGAAGTGCTGCAGTTGGTCGCGGAACGAGCCGTAGCCATCACCGGTGCTGACGGCCTCGCCATCGCGCTCGCTGAGTACAACGGGATTGTCTTGCGCGCTGCTGCTGGAACGGTGCGCCCTGACGTCGGCGCGCGCATTGACCGCGATTCTGCCTTCTCCGGAGCCTGCTTCCGCACCGCCCAAACCGTCATCTCTGACGACACCGAACTCGATCCCCGCGTCAATCTTGAAGCCTGCCGCAAGCTGGGCGCGCGCTCCATGGTCGCGGTGCCGCTATGTGGCCGTCGCCGCGTGATTGGCGTTCTCGAGGCATTCTCGTCGTGGCCCTTCGGATTCAACGATAGCGACGTCCGCAATCTGACCTTGCTTGCGGAACTAGTGCTCGCCGCACTCAGGCCAGAAGATGAAGACCGCTTTGCACTGTCGGCGCAAGTCGCAGCGACAGCGCTTGACCCGGTGAAGCCCGCACCCATTTCCGCTCCGAAAATCATTCCGCCGGTGACTGCCGCGCCAGCAGCCTCAGCCGCGACTCCCGTTCCAACGAGTCCGTTCACTGCGACGCCGGCGCCAACCACTCCCAAGCCGCCAGCGCACACGCCAGCCGCGGCCACTCCGAGTGTTCCAGTAATACCGGCTCCAACGGCCCCCGCCGCAGCTCCTATTAAGGTGGCTGCCGCGGTCCCGACGCCGAAGCCGGCCATTCCTGCTGCCGTCACGCAAAAGCCGAAGGCCGAAAGCCGGAAGCCAGAAGCCGAAAGCCGAAAGCCGGAAGCCGAAAGCCGGAAGCCGGAAGCCGAAAGCCGAAAGCCGGAAGCCGACCAACGAAAGCCGGAAGCCGGAATCGGTATCGAAAAAGCCGTTGAGCCTGCGCTCGCCTTCGGCCAAGCCGAGCCTGAGCCCGTCACGCAGCGTGGATGGATTCTTGTGCTGCTGGTGTGCATAGTCGTGGTCACCGCGTTCGCCGCCGGAGTGTGGTGGAAGCTTAAAACTCAGCAACTGGGCAGCGAGATGGTCCGCACTGGACCAAAGTCAGTTCAGCAGTCTGAGAGCAGCGCCCCACAGGCTCCTGCCACGACTGCAACCACAGCCGCAACCAATCCTGATGAAGACGCCGACTCGAGCCAGCCAGAGAATTCTCCGGCAGCTCCGGGCGAGCTTTCCAAGTTCCCCAAAGTTACCGGCGTGCGGCACTGGTCGTCGGGGGACACCAGCACGGTGGTTCTCGATCTCGAAGACCAGGTGCAATACGAGCCCGGACATCTCAGCAATCCCGACCGCGTCTACTTTGATCTGCGCGATACGCAACTAGTCCCCGAGTTGAAAGGGAAATCGCTCGACGGCGACGCCTTGCTCAACAAGATTCGCGTAGCCCAGCCGGTCGCTGGCATGACCCGCGTCGTGCTCGAAGCGAAGGGCGGAGCGACGCTCTCTCAACCGCAGGTCAGCCTGGAACGCGATCCGTACCGGTTGGTCATTCAGGTGACCAAAGCCGGAGCGCATCCCAAAGGCGCGGTCAATCTGTTCCCCAACGCTCCAGAAGCGGAGAAGAATAAGCTCGCAATCACAATTCCGCCGCCCGCGAAAGAAGATTTGCAGCTGCGCGCGCGCGTTCCCAAGATGCGCATCGTGGTCGACGCGGGCCATGGCGGATGGGATCTCGGCACCGTCGGTCGCCGCGGCTTGCTGGAAAAAGATCTGGTTCTGGAAATCGCGCAGCGCCTCGGCAAGCTGCTCGAATCGCGCATCGGCGCAGACGTAATCTATACGCGCCAGGATGACAACTACATTCCGCTCGATCAGCGGGCCGAGATGGCCAACCAGGCACAGGCGGATTTATTTGTCTCGGTGCACGCCAATTACAGCGATCTGCCCTCGGCGCGCGGCGTTGAGACCTACTACACGAACTTCTTTTCCGCTCCGGGATCGAAGGATCTGGGACCGAAGGGAATGGCGGCCTACGGCGGAGCCTTGACGAATGCAAACTCCGTCGCCGGCTCGCTGAAGAATGCGGTCGCGCCCACGCTCTCCGCCGCCGACTTGCACGAACGCATCGAGCAATCGCGCCGTCTGGCTGCCAGTGTCCAGCGCTCGCTCTACGGCACATTGTCTGTGCAGAACCCCGGCTTGCGCGACCGCGGGATTCGCGAAGCCGCATTCGTCGTCCTGACTGAGAGTGCGATGCCCGGAATCCTGGCCGAAGTTTCCTTCGTCAGCAGTCCCACCGACGAGCAGAAGCTGCGCAGCGACGGCTACCGCGAACAAATCGCCGAAGCCCTCTATAAAGGCATCGCCCGCTACGCAGCCGCGTCACATGGCGTAAAAGTAGCCAGCGCGCGGAAGTAGCCGAGTGCTCGTGCGGAGCACCAAGTAAAATACGAGTGAATTACCGACGTTCGTGAGTCTCTTCGCGATTGAAGCGCCAGCCTTGCGAGTGACCTTTCCTTGAGAGTCGTCCGAATTCCTTGATGCTCCGTTCGGCGTCGTCTGCGTCGGCGACTGCCTTCGAGAAGTCGCTCACCAACCGACCGAGGCTCTTACCGAGCGCTTTCGCTTTTGCGCGAGCGCTGAGAACAAACTGCTCGACGAGTGAGAGACGAAGGTTCATTTGGATAGTATACGCAGCCGCGAACTCAACTTGGCGTTATAGGCCCTCAGTGAAGTGAATTTTCCGGCAGTGACCTATTTCTGCCCGGCCGCGCTTTCCTTCACGTATGCCGCGCTCAGAGTCCCTTTACTCTGCGCGATCGGCAGCAGCGTGGGGTAGAACTGAACGAACGTCGTGTCCACCGCCGCATGATCCGCGTGGCAGCTGTAGCATGCCATGTCCGTCGGAGTCATCTTCGCGGTCTTGGCCTCGTCGAAGCCAAAGAACGCCCACTTCCCGGCAAAGCGAGCCTCGTCCTTCACGTGCACCTCGAGTCCCATCACGTTGGAGCCCTGGAAATTTCCTCTCTGATTGATCGAGCCTTTCCCCTCCGCTTTGCGCGCTTCGAGCACCAGCATCGTCTTGTCGGGCCAGGTCCCGGTCTCAACAAATGTCTTGTACGCTTCGGGATTGACGAAGACGTTGTCGAACATGTGATGATCCATCTGCATGGCGTTGGCGCTGTAGCTCATGTCGAATCCCGTCGTCAGGTAGACCCACTGGCGATAGTTCTCGGGCAGCTTGAGTTGGCCGTCGCTGGTGTATTCCGGGCCGGAGGGCGAAGGGGGAGTTGCCGATTGGAGAAGGACGACCGAGAACGCGAGCACAAGCACAGCGAGCAGAGTAGTTTTCATACCTGGCAGTATGCAGCCGCGCTCGTCGCTGCGCCAGATCGCTCGCTGCACGCGCCCGACGATTGGCTGCATTGTTCACCGCTCCGTCTCGCCGTAGAATACGATCCTGCTTATGGACTCGACGCGCACCGCATCGGACACCCGGCGCTGGTTCTGGATTGCCGCCATCTGGGGAGGAATCGGGCTGTTCGACGCCTCACAGACTGTCTTTGTTATGCGCGCCGAAGGCATGCACCATTACTGGACGCGCCTGTTCCTCACCGTATTTGTGTCGTGGCTGCCGTGGATGCTGGCAACGCCTGTCGTGTTGCGCCTGATGCGACGCTATCCTCCGACGCAATGGAGGCGC
>DASTCU010000185.1:0-41109 GCA_035710825.1 Candidatus Sulfotelmatobacter sp. | reverse complement strand
GCAACCAGAAATGTCCACTACCGGCAACCCATGTTCATAACCGGACAACTACCGTGCATGCAATGTAGCGCCGCCGTCCCGGCGGCTGTCCGGCGGGCGTCCCCGCCCGCCGCGCCGGCGCGAGGCAATAAAGCCGCAAATTTTCATGAGGCCGTTACTTCAAAGACTCCCCGCGCCTTCTGCCCACAGCCTTTTCCCTTCGCGGCTCGACGCTCCCCCAATCTGCAATCCCCAATCTGCAATCTTCAATCTTCAATCTAAAATCGCCACTGGCCCGCACACGCTATAATGACTGCCCACTCATGCCCCTGACCTCTGGCGCAAAACTCGGCCCCTACGAAATTCAATCCCCGCTCGGCGCCGGCGGCATGGGGGAGGTCTACCGCGCCAAAGACACCCGCCTCGATCGCACCGTCGCCATCAAGATTCTCCCCACTCATCTCTCCGCCAATCCCGAATTCAAGCAGCGTTTTGAGCGCGAAGCTCGTACCGTCTCCTCTCTGAATCATCCCCATATCTGCCATCTCTACGATGTCGGCTCGCAGGACGGTACCGACTTCCTGGTCATGGAATTCCTCGACGGCGAAACCCTCGCTGATCGCCTCCGCAGAGGCGCGCTGCCTCTCCCGGACTTGCTCAAGATTGGAATCGAAGTTGCCGAGGCACTCGAGATTGCCCACCGCGCCGGCATCGTGCATCGCGACCTCAAGCCCGGCAATATCATGCTGACCAAGGCCGGAACCAAGCTGATGGATTTCGGCCTGGCCAAACCCGCCGCACTCGGCGCGACCGGCTCCGCATCGGCTCCCCTTCTATCCGCCGCCCGCACCATGAGCGGCCCCAATCCCGTCAGCCCGCTCACTACCGCCGGCACCGTGGTCGGTACCATCCAGTACATGTCTCCTGAACAGATCGAAGGCAAAGAGGCTGATGCCCGCTCCGACATTTTTGCCTTCGGCGCCGTCCTCTACGAGATGGCCGTGGGCAAGCGCGCCTTCGAGGGCAAAAGCCAGATCAGTGTCGCCTCCGCCATTCTCGAAAAAGATCCCGAGCCGATCAGCGCTGCCAAGCCCTCGACGCCGGCAGCCTTTGACTATCTCGTGGACTCCTGTCTCGCAAAGGATCGCGAAGAACGTTTCCAGTCCGCCCACGATGTGCGCCTGCAACTGAAAGCTATCTCGCAATCGCCCGTATCGTCTTCCGCGATCGCGCTCACTCCTGCGTCGCGCAAGCTTCGCCAATATTTGCTCCCGCTAGTCGCCGCGGTTTTGTTGCTGGCTGCGCTGACCTTTTTCTTTCTCTCCCAGCGTGCTGGCAGCCCAACGCTATCGGTACGCGCCTACATTCCGCCCCCGCCGCAAACCACTTTCCGCGCCTCCGGCTTTGACGCGGGCCCCGTCGCCGTCTCGCCCGACGGCAAAACCCTCGCCTTCTCCGCCGTCGATGATAAGGGCCGCACCAATCTCTGGCTCCGCCCACTCAACGCGCAACAAGCCACCGTGCTTCCCGGCACCGAAGACGCCGCCACGCCTTTCTGGTCTCCCGACGGTCATTACCTCGCATTCATCGCCGATCGCAAGCTAAAAAAGATCAGCATTTCCGGAGGTGATGCCCAGACACTCGCCGACGCCGCCTCTACCGGTGGCGGCGATTGGAGTCCGGACGGCATCATCCTTTTCTGCCAGCAGAACTTCGGCCCCATCTCACAGATACCAGCCTCCGGCGGTCCGATTGCACCCGCCACCAAACTCAATCCAGGCGAGCTCGCCAATCTAACGCCTTCTTTCCTCCCCGACGGGAAGCACTTCTTCTATATCTCCTTTCAACTCGCCAGCACGGCCCAAATCAAAGTCGGCACGCTTGGCCAGTCCGAACAAGAGGGAATTGTGATTGGTCCTGGTTATCGCGCGGCATTCGCTTCTGGTCATCTGCTGTTTGACCTCGCCGGGCACATCCAGGCTCAACCCTTCAACCCCCGCACCTTCAAGCTTTCCGGCGATCCTCAAACCTTTGGCGAAGCCCGCACTTTTTCCGTCTCGCAGAACGGAGTGCTTGCCTACCATGAGAGTTCGGCGCAATCCGAACTGAAGGTATTTGACCGTAGCGGAAACCTGATCGCCGCACCCGGTCCGCCCGCTATCTATTCCGATCCGCGTTTTTCTCCCGACGGCAAATCCGTAGCCGTGACCGTCAAGGATCCTCGATCCGGCAGCGACGATATCTGGGTGTTTCCCGTGGCCGGCGGTCAGCCCACGCGTGTTACTTTTGGTCCGAATGATTACTGGCCGGTATGGTCTCCCGACGGAAAGCAAATCGCGTACAGCGTTCTTGAAAATGGCAAGAACTCGATCCGTCGCCGCTCGCTCGACGGCAGCCAACCCGAAGAGCTTCTGTATCAGGACGATGCTTATATCAACGGATCCCCCGTCGATTGGTCGCCCGACGGAAAATATCTTTCTCTCGACCTGGAAACGAAAGATGGGGTCTTTTCCAATTGGATACTGCCCTTGACCGGCGACCGCAAGCCCTTCCAGCCGCCCGCTACTTCCCACATGACGGTCAGCGAGTACGACGGCCGCTTCTCTTCCGATGGCCGCTGGCTCGCATACTTCTCCTACGAATCCGGCCGGCCCGAAGTCTACGTTGTGCCCTTCGCCGCAGGAGCTAAAACCCAGGTCTCCACCACCGGCGGGTGGAACACCATCTTCAGCCGCAATAGCGAACTCTTCTTCGTCACCATGGGGAACCGCCTCATGGCCGCCCACACCGTCACCCAACCCAGTTTTCGCGTCACCTCCGTCGAACCTTTATTCCAACTTGATCTCCCAAATTTCACCGGCATCAGCTACGACGTCAGCCCCGATGCCAAACAGTTCGTAGTCCAAACCACCGACCACACCAAATCCACCTCCATCACGTTGCTCACCAACTGGCCCGCCGAACTCCCGAACTGAAAACCGCGACAGTGGTCGCCAACCCCGCGCAAGGCTCCACACTGAAGTGAAGAACGCCCCTGTGGCCCGGGTATCGATTTGCTGATAAAGTTCGTCCGGTACGGGCAGCAGCGCGGAGGCAGGTCATGATCCGAGGCTACCGAAAAGCGACATTGCTGTTTGGTGCGTGGCTGGCGCTCAGCGCGGGTGCAGCGGCGCAGTTTGAAACCCGGGCGACCTCTTTCGTAACCGTGTCCCCTCATTCGATTGCGGTAGGGGACTTCAACCGCGACGGCAAGCTGGATGTGGCGCTGTTGGGCAGCGACTTGCAAGTTCTTCTGGGTAGGGGAGACGGAACGTTCCAAACCCCTGTAACCTACCCGATCGGAAATGGAGTTACGTTGGAAGCAGTCGCAACGGCCGACTTCAACCACGACGGCAAGCTTGATTTGGCGGTCGCAGACTCGTTGGGTGCGAGCATTCTGCTGGGCAACGGCGATGGTACCTTCCAGGCACCCGTAAACTATGGACCTTTCCCGGTAACTCCAGACTTCATCGTGGTGGGCGATTTCAACGGCGATCACAACCTGGACGTGGTGACCTCAGGGAACCCATACGTCAGCGTGTTGTTGGGTAACGGGGATGGGACATTCCAGCAGCCGCCCATCAACACCGGACCGATTACGGCCGGACCGATCGGGATTGGGGACTTCAATCGCGATGGCAAGCTGGACGTGGCAGTGGGACAGTCACTGGGCGGCACTAGCAAAGTCCAGATCCTGCTGGGCCACGGCGACGGAACCTTCTCGTTGGGAGGAGCCTACACGGTAGGAGTAGAGCCCACCTCGGTCGCGGTGGCCGATTTCAACGGAGACAAGAAGCTGGACCTGGCGGTCTCAAGCATGTTCGCTACCGGCGTCAATGTGCTTCTGGGTAATGGTGACGGAACGTTTCAGCCTGCAGTCAGCTACCCCTTAGTGCAGTCTGCCAATGGCGTTGTGGCAGCAGACCTCAATGGCGATGGCAAGCTGGACCTTGCGGTGGCCCAGTTCGGGCCGCCACCTGGCGTGAGCGTGTTGTACGGCAATGGCGATGGCACGTTTGGGCCTGCGACCTACTATGCGGACGGCGAGGAGGACTGGTCTCTCGCGGTGGGAGACCTTAACGGCGACCACCATCCCGACTTGGTTGTTGTCGATTACCTCTCAAATACCGTCATCACGATGCTGAACACCGGGGTAGCAAGCTTCTCGCCAAATACCCCGCTGAGCTTTCCGGTACAGCTCGTTGGTACCACCAGCGCTCCGCAAAACATCACGCTTACCAACACTGGCAATTCGACTCTATCCATTTCTTCCATGCGGGTCACAAGCCCATTTCAGCTTGGCAGCGGCACGACCTGCGCTACCAGCGTGGCTCCGGGCAGGAATTGCACTCTGTCTCTAGACTTCCAGCCGACTGTGATCGGCTTCAAGGGCGGTATGCTCTCGCTCTCTGATAGCGCCTCCAGCAAACCGCAAGTCATCGAACTGAGCGGAAGTGGCACAGTCATCAGTCTCTCGCCACCACAACTGAACTTTGGCTCGCAGAAAGTCGGCACCAAGAGCGCTCCGCAGAACGTGACGGTCACGAACACCGGCAGCACGGCGGTCGGTGTCACGACAGTGAAGATCGCGGGCAGCGACGCAAAGGACTATTCCGAGACCGACACCTGCGGCAGCCAAATTGGGCCAGGCGCGAACTGCATGATCAGTGTCACCTTTGCCCCAACCAAAACCGGCATCCGCACCGCGGATGCGCAGATCAACGACAACGGCGGCGGCAGCCCGCAAACCGTCCCTCTCTCAGGCATCGGAGATTAAAACTAACGCACGAATTTTCCAATCTTCAATCTGCAACCTAAAATCAAAAATCCATGGACTCGTCCCGCATCGCCGAGCTGCTGGTTCCGTTCCTGGCCGACGACCAGCGGCTAAGCTCCATCGACCTGTATAATATATCGACGTACATCGATATACTTCTCCGCTGGAATGCCCGCATCAACCTCACCGCCATCCGCGACCCCGACGAAATCGTCACCCGCCACTTCGGCGAGAGCCTCTTCGCCGCCCGCCACCTGTTCCCCAGACCCTCTGTGTCCTCTGTGCGCTCTGCGGTGAAGAATTTTGAGCTCGCCGACCTTGGCTCCGGCGCCGGATTCCCCGGCCTCCCCATCAAACTCTGGGCGCCCCACATCTCCGTCACCCTGATCGAGTCCAACCACAAGAAAGCCACCTTCCTCCGCGAAGTCGCCCGCGCTCTTACATTGACGGACATCAATATACAAACCACCCGCGCCGAATCCCTCACCGCCCACTCCTTCGACGTAGTAACGCTCCGCGCCGTCGAGCGCTTCGAAACAACCCTGCCCGTTGCCGCCAACCTCCTCCGTCCCGCCGGCCGCCTGGCCCTGCTGATCGGCGCCAGGCAAGAGGACCAAGCCCGGCTCACACTCCCCAGCCTCCTCTGGTCAAAGCCCATACCGATTCCCAACTCGCGCACACGCATCCTCCTGCTCTCCCAACCGCCCACACCCGCAGGAACCTAGATTGTCATAAGTGGGCTAAAATATGCGATCTACAGTTATATTTGAGTTGTGAAGTTATGATTACGCCACTCTAGGCAGATAAAGTGGTACTTATATTCAACATTCCGAAGAAAACCTAAATACAGGTCGCTCGATAGCCAAGCAATCTATAGGCGTAATGCACCATTTAAGAGGCGCTGGTATGAATACAATAAAAGTGGTCTAAGCCGGCCTGAATGCGAGGAAAAACTACCTGTCATAGTAATTGAATTCGTTCATACGATACATAAAGTGGGAAGATGTTACCATAAAATCCGCATCCGCTCGTCGTTCACGACGCAGTTTTCCACAGTGTTCCTGCAGGAACACTTCTGCGATTTTGCATCAACCTGCCCATTCGTTCTTGGTGTATACAACCCACACGCCGATTCCGAACTCCAGCGAAGTGTTCCTGCAGGAACACTTCGATCGCGCGTCGACAATGCTAACGGAAGAGACGGCTGAACTTTTCGATAACGCTTCTATGGGTCTGCGTCTTGCCTTTGCGTCCAAATGTTCCTGCGGGAACACTTCGCACATTTTGATTCGTAGCCTGGTAAGCCTGATCGCAAGATTGCCTGGAGTGTTCCTGCAGGAACATTTCTTCAGTTTGCATTGCGAAAGCGAAGTCATAGTTGTGATCAAAGTGTTCCTGCAGGAACATTGGACCTGTTTTGCACACAATTCACCGGTTTGCACAGCACTTCTTTATTGCATTTCAATTCTGAAGCGCAGTATGCTGCCTGTGGCTCTGCTTCTCCTCACAACTGAATATGGGACGCGTTATCGCTGTTGCCAACCAGAAGGGTGGCGTCGGCAAGACTACGACTGCCATCAACTTGGCCGCTTCCTTCGCGGCCGCTGAAGTCAACACGCTGCTCGTCGACTGCGATCCGCAATCGAACGCCACCAGCGGCCTGGGCTTCGCCAAAGATCCTGAGCGCATCAGCTCGTATCACCTGCTGATGGGCGCGGCCACTGGCGAAGAGGCGCTGCTCGCCACTGAGCTCGAGCAGCTCTGGCTGATTCCTTCGCACAAGAACCTCATTGGCGCAAACCTTGAGCTGGTCGACGCAGAAGGGCGCGAGTATCGCATGCGCGACGCGCTCGCGCCGTTGCGCGATCGCTTCCAGTTTGTCGTGCTCGACTGCCCACCAGCGCTTGACCTGCTCACGCTGAACGCGCTTGTCGCTGCTGACGCGGTCCTCATTCCTATGCAAGGCGAATACTTTGCCTTGGAAGGCATCAGCGAGCTGCTCGACACGATCGAGCGCATACGCGCTGCGTTGAATCCATCGCTTGGCATTGAGGGCGTGGTGCTGACCATGTTTGACGAGCGCACCAACCTGGCGCAGCAAGTGATGACTGAGCTGAAAAATTTCTTTGGCGAGAAGCTGTGCCGCACGACTGTGCCGCGGAATATACGGCTGGCAGAGGCGCCCAGCCATGGCAAGGCGGCGCTGGTATACGATCCGCGCTCCAAGGGCGCGGAGAGTTACATACGGCTGGCCAAGGAGATCATCGAGCGGCAGCCGGCTTTCAGCGCTCAGCCTGCAGAAGCTTCAACCACAGAGGGCACAGGGGAGCACCGAGAAGAGGCGGTGGCGGAGGAGATTGCGGCCGGGCCGGGCGAGATGGATAAGACCGCTTAGTATATCGATGCGTGTCTATGTATTACATTGATGAGTGTCGATATATATTCCTCGCGGGCGCAGGTGGGAACGGAGGCCTTCGACTTCGCTCAGGATCATCCGCATGTTGAAGGCGAAAAAGACAACGCGGCGGGACAAAAGAAAAGATAAAGGAAGAAAGATGAACAATACGGCGGCGGCGGGGGAGAAGGATAAAGAGAAGATGGTAGAGAAGCGGCGGGCGCTGGGACGGGGGCTGGCTGCATTATTTACCGGGCCGCGGGTGGTGCCTACGCCCGCGAGCGGGGCCGGCAGTGCGGGTGACGCAGGCACGCGGGCGGGGGCGCCCGCGCCACATGGTGCTACCAGCATGCAAGCCCCACCCTTCGCAAAAGACGCGAAGGATGGGGCACCCGCTGCGGGTCCACAGCAGATTCATCCCGTGCAGGACCGGAATGACGAGACTGTGCGGGAGGATATGCCGACCGTGGTTGATGCGGCAGTAGCGACCATTGCAAGCGAGGAGATCGACGCTGCGCGGGCGGGGGCGCCCGCGCCACATTCTTCTGCGCCACATTTTTCTGCGCCACATTTTTCCGCGCCACATTTTTCCGCGCCACATTTTTCCCCGCCACAATCTTCCGTGTCACCTTCGCCTGCGGCACATTTTTCCGTCCCATCTGGGGACGGGGCTTCGTTGTCGACTGGGGAGGTGCATTACGACGCTTACGTGGAATCGGCGCCGGGGGAGACGATCGAGATCCAGGCGGTGGCCGATACCAGGATTCCGGTGAACCTGGTGGTGAATGTTCCGATTGCCGATATCGACAAGAATCCGTTTCAAACGCGGTATGTGGATGACGATGAGGCGTTGGAGGAACTGGCAGAATCGATCAAGGCGAACGGGGTGGTGCAGCCGATCGTGGTGCGTCCGGCGGATGTGGAGGGGCGGTACATCCTTATTCTGGGTGAGCGGCGGTTGCATGCGTCGAAAAAGGCGGGCAAGACGCATATTCCGGCGCTGGTCAGAAGAGTCTCGCTGCAGCAGGCGGCGGAGATGACGATCATCGAGAACCTGCAGCGCGAGGACCTGAGCCCGCTGGAACAGGCCGAAGCGTTCCGGGTGTTGAGCAACGAGTTCAAGCTGACACAGGAGCAGATCGGGCAGCGGGTGGGGCTCTCGCGGGTGTCGGTGGCGAACTACATGCGCTTGCTGAAGCTGCCGCGCGAAGTGATGCAGATGCTGGCGGAGAAGAGAATCAATTTCGCCCAGGCGAAAGAGTTGTTGAAGCTGGAAGGCAACGACCGGATCGCCGAAGCGGCGCTGTACGCGGTGAAGAAGGGCATGAACATCGAGCAGATCGAGATGCTGGTGCTGCGCATGGATGGGTTGCTGGATCCGTTGCCCGACATGCCGGGAGTGAAGAAGAAAGAAGCGAAGGCAAGCGGCGCGCGGTGGGTGGATCCGAATGTGCGGGCGGCACAGATGGATCTGGAACGCATGCTGGGTGTGCGGGTGAGGATCCGGGATCGGAAGGGCCACGGGAAAATCGTCATTGAGTATTCGACCGTGGATGATTATGACCGGGTAGTCGAGATGCTGAGAGGGAAGAAGTAGGGGTCAGGGGTCAGGGGTCAGAGAAGTGATCAGTGATTAGTGATCAGTAATCCGGGGTTGGACAATCAGTGATCGGCTTGGGGGGCCGCCTGGCGGCCGCCTTTTTTCTTGCGGAGGGGGAATCGGAAGGGTTACGGGTGGGATCAGCAAGGCTGAAATCGATCCCGGTATGAGTGCTGTTGGGTTTGTTATCGGGAGGATTGCGGGTGGAAGTGGGAAGTGGATCGAGGGCCTGTTTATTGTTTTGATTCGTGCGTCTGTGCGTCGATGAGTTGTTCAGGCATCCGGCGGCCAGGCAGACGCCTTTTGACTTTGGGATTCGGGACAGGGTGGATTAAAGGCACGATAACATGTGCTGATGGCCGCTGGTCGTGTGTAGGGAATCGAGAGTTACCGAGGCAAGGGCCGCCCTGGGGGCGGCCCTTTTTTGCCGGTTTATCTTTTATCTCTCGTCGTCGCGATGCGGTTTGGTGCGGTGCACCTGCGAGTGGGCACCGGGTACCGGATGATCGTTCGCCGAACTGAATTGTGGTTCGTCGGGCGAAGCTTCCGCGATCCCGGCCGCGTTGGTGTCCATCGGTTCATTGAGCGCAGTGCCTACCGGCGCGGTTGCTGTGGCAAACACGCCGTGCGCTTTCTGCGCGGGGAATGAAACTGTCATGTAGTCTCCCACCATCTGTCCTGACGTGGTGGAAGGCAGCCAGTTCGGATTGGTGCCCTTGGCCAGCGCGCGCGGCGCGGTCCAAGTGGTGCCGCCGTTGGTCGACTCGATAAAACCAACCCCGAGACTGCAGGAACTCCCGCAGGCCGCCTTGGGAAAGAAATTGTAAGTGAGGGCGAGATGCGCCGTGGTGCCTGAGGTTCCCCTCAGGATGGCGAAGCCCGGGGTGAAGTGATCCACCGAACTGGTGGTCGCGTCGATGGGAATTCGCGCCGGAGCCGTCCAGGTGGTGCCGTTGGTCGAGGTGCTCATCACAATGTCGTTCTCGGCGCAGTTTGTGCGGAAGCGGCAATCCGCCCAGACCACGTAGACTTTGCCGGAAGCATCCATCTGGGCCGCGATGAGCGGTGAGGCGCGCATTCCGCCGGCGACGGCGTGCTCGTCAATGAATGCCACGGTGACCGGAGTGGACCAGGTTGACCCTCCGTTGGTCGACTTGAAAGCCAACACACTCGACAGAAAAGCGTCATCGATCGGGACGATCACGGTTCCGTTGGGCTGCACCATGGGCAAGCCGCCGTTACCAATCGCGTTTCCTCCCGTAGTTTTCTTCGCGCTCCAGGTCTTGCCGCCGTCGGTGGAGGTGCTCATTTCAATCAGATCGATCTGGCTGAAATCGTCCCATTCGACATAGCAATTGCCGAAGAAGGGACTGGTGGGTGTGTTGTCGCAGCCGATCCAGGGCTTGTCGTAAAAGCCTCCAGCCTCGACGATCGAGACGGTGGACGGATTGTTCCAGGTGATGCCATCGGTCGAACTGCTGACCAGAACGGCGGCGCCGTGCGCACCTCCGGAGTTCGACAGAGCGAGTGTCTCCACCAGCCAGAGTTTGAATTTTGCGTTGTAGGTGACGGAGGTATCGCTGGCGCGATCGTAGATCCCGGTGCCCTCAATTTTGGTGATGCCTGGCAGGTTGCCGTGGGTCCAGGTTGTGCCGCCGTCGGTCGAAGTGGCGAACCCGATGTCGGAAGAGCCGCCGTCGGTGAAGCGTCCGACCTGAAACACGGACACGATGGTTTTGCCCAAAGAAAAGCTGGCGGGTTCGACCTCAGTTTCGTGCTGGCTGCTGGTATTTTTGAATGTGTCGTTGCTGATTTGCGTGAGAGGCACCTGGGCAGTGGCGGAGATGGCAATCAATGAGAGAGCCACCAGCCCGAGAGTTGCGAAAGATTTCGACACGACGCGAATATTTAGGGTCATTACGCTGCGCAAAGGAGTCCTCCGAGATTTGAGTTGCAAAACGCCAAGCATCCAAAGTGAGACCCCAGTCGGTAACACAGCAGGAGGCCCGAATACTCCGACTGGCGTGGGTTTCGTCAGGGTCGGGAACCCAAGCGGGGTTGGCGGGTACTATAGTCCCGGCGGAGTGGAGCGGTCAACGCGCAAGAATTTGCATACTGCTGTAGAGCGCTCACTCCGGTCTTGAATATTTGGAAAGCAGTCCTACTTCGGGTACCAATCCAGTAGCCGGACTTCGATGCCCGATCCTTGCAGCGCTTTTTGAAAGACGGTGAGATCGGAACCGCGGTAGTGATAAGGAATCACGACCTTGGGATGAAAGGCTTTGACGGCGTCGGCCGCTTCTTCGGGCGGCATGGTGTAGGGCAGGTTCATGCATACGAAAGCGACATCGATATTTTTCAGCGCGCGCATTTCTGGAGTGCCCTCGGTGTCTCCTGAAAAGTAGAAACGCTTCCCGCCGTAGGTGAGAACGTAGCCATTGCCACGGCCTTTATCGTGAAAAAGTTTTCCCGGAGCGGGGCCGCGCTTGAGGTTATAGGCGGGGATGGCCTCAATGGTCCAACTCTGCCAGGTTCTTGTCTCACCGTTGGCGATGGGCTTGGCGGTCGTGACGGTTTGCGCAACTGCGGTAGAAGAAACGATTTCCGTATCCGCTTTGCTGATTTCTTTGATGGAGTCCGGGTCCATATGATCGCCGTGAATGTCGGTGATCAGGATGAGGTCGGCTTTGGGCAAGCCCGCGAGCTTCGCAGGTTTGGCGGGATCGAGATAGATGACTTTGCCTCCTGCCTCGATCAACGTGCTGGCGTGGTAGAGAGGGGTGATTTTGACGGGGCCGGCGGAAGTGGGAAATGCCTGGGTTTGGGCGGCTGCGTGGGCAGGAAGAGTCGCGGCCAGAAGAAGGACAGAGCAGACCGCTGTCAAAATTGATTTCATCGTGATTCCCTCTCCCCATGGTTTTAGAACACTATACGCGCGTGCCGCAATGCAAAACTCTCTTGCTTGTGACACATTGGTGTGTCACAATTATGATCATGCCATCGGTAAACATCCGCCAGCTTCGAGACACTCGGCGCCTGAAGGCCTGGCTGCGCGCGGGAAAGACCGTCGAGCTTCGTGAGCGCGATCGGCTGATTGCGCGGATCGTGCCGGAAAGTGAGCCCCCCAAGAAGCCGGTCAAGTGGCCCGACTTCGAGGCCCGCCGCAAAGCTATGTTCGGCGACCGCGTTTTTCCCAACGTCATTTTGGAAGAGCGGGGTCGCTATTGACGACGTACGCTGACACCAGCTTTCTGGTTTCGCTCTATCTCGGAGACAGCCATTCTCATACGGCCGATCAGATGCTGCAGACCTTGAGGGAGTGTTTCCTGACTCCGCTTCATCGGGCCGAGTGGTTCCACGCCATTGGACAGCACGTTTTTCGCGGCGCAATCACGGAAACTAAGGCTGGAGAACTGCATTCGCTGTTCGAGCAGGACACGAAGACTGGGCCTTGGCGGGAGGTGGCCGTCCCCGAGAACGCACTCGATCTCTGCGCCGATCTGGGCCGCCGCTATGGCCCCAAGCTCGGCATTCGTACGCTGGACACTCTTCATGTGGCCTGTGCGCTGGAGCTCAAAGCGGAAAGTTTCTGGACGTTTGATGAGCGCCAGGCGAAGCTGGCGAGGGCGCGGGGCCTGAAGAGCCTGTGACGCCTCAACGTCACTCTTCCTCTTCCTTCACCTCACCGCGTTCGGCCTTTGCCTTCTCGATGATCTTCTCCTGCAACTGGCCGGGCACGACGTCGTAGTGATGCATTTCCATGTTGAAGCTGCCGCGGCCCTGGGTCATCGAAGTTAGCTCCACACCGTAAGTCAGCATTTCGGACATGGGCACTTCGGCTTTCACGACGGTGTTGCCGCCCTTGTTGTCCATGCCTTGAATGCGTCCGCGGCGGCTGTTCAGGTCACCCATGATCGATCCCGCGAAGTCATCGGGCACGGTAATCTCAACCGCCATGATGGGTTCGAGGATGGTCGGCTTGGCCGTCTCCATTGCCTTCTTGAAAGCAATGCGGCCGGCCATCTGGAATGACAGGTCGTTGGAGTCGACATCGTGATACGAGCCGTCGTAGAGCACAACCCTGAAATCGACGACGGGAAATCCGGCGAGATAGCCGCGCGCGGCGGCGTCCTTGATTCCCTTTTCCACTGCCGGAATGTAGTTCTTCGGAATCGCGCCGCCGAAAATGTCGTTGACGAATTCGAATTCTCCGCCGCGCGGCAACGGCTCCATCTTGATCTTGCAATCGCCGTACTGGCCGTGCCCGCCGGTCTGCTTCTTGTGGCGGCCCTGCACGTCAGCGCGCCCGCGAATGGTCTCGCGGTACGGCACCTTCGGCGCTTTTAAATTCACCTGGGTGTTGTAGCGCTTCTTCAGCTTCGCAACCGTGACCTCGATGTGCTGCTGGCCGGTGCCTGCAATCAGGAATTCCTTGGTCTGGGGATCGCGGAAGAAGCGCAGCATGGCATCTTCTTCCATGAGCTTGTGCAGGCCGGGACCCAGCTTGTCTTCATCGGCGCGGGTTTTGGGCTCGATGGCAAAGGTGATGGCCGGCTCGGGCAACTTCACTCGCGGATATTGAATGGGCGCGGACTTGTCGCCGAGGGTGTCGCCCGTGAGCGTGTCTTTCAATTTCGCTACGGCGCCAATGTCGCCGGCGTGCAGTTCGTTGAGCGGAACCGCCGTTTTGCCCTGCATGGTGGAGATGTGCGCGAACTTTTCCGCGGCGCCGCGGCTGAAGTTCTGCAAGGTCGCGTCATTTTTCAAGATGCCGGAAAAAACTTTGAAGTACGAAATGCGGCCGGCGAAGGCGTCGGACACGGTCTTGAACACGTAGAGCGAAACCGGCTCTGTATCGGTCTCGCGCCGCTTGGGAGCATCGCCGTTCCCGCCGCTCACCTCGCCCTGCACCCATTCGTGCTCGGAAGGAGCGGGAGTGTAGTCGACGATGAAGTCCATGACGCGGTCGGCGCCAATGTTGCCCAGCCCCGAACTGAAGATCACCGGGAAAATCCGGTCTTCGCGGATGGCGTTGTGCAGGGCGGGAACCAGGTCCTCTTCGCCGAGCGTCCCGGCTTCGAAAAATTTCTCCATGAGCTTGTCGTCGCCCTCGGCGACGAGTTCCACCAGCCGCTCGTGCGCTTCCTGCGCCTGATCTTTCAGATTGGCAGGAATGTCAGTCTCTTTCCCTTTGCCGTCGCCGCCCAGTTCGTAGTTGTAGGCTTTCATTCGGACCAGGTCGATCACGCCCGAGAGACTTTTTTCAGCGCCGATCGGCAGCTCGATCGGAATCACGTCTCGGCCAAACGCTGCCGTTAAAGACTCCAGTACGCGCTCGGCATTCGCGCGCTCACGGTCCATGCGGTTCACCACGATCAGCCGCGGAGTCTTGTATTCCTCGCAGTAATTCCACACCCGCTGGGTGACGACTTCGACGCCAGCCACACCATCGACGACGACAATCGCTGCATCTACGACGGGCAGCACCATCTTGGCTTCGTGCACGAACATGTTGAAGCCGGGCGTGTCGAGCACGTTGATCTTGGTCTTGCCCCACTCCACGACGGCCAGGCCGGTCGAGATCGACATCTTGCGGGCAATTTCCTCGTCGTCGTAGTCGGTGGTGGCGGTGCCGTCGTCCACGTGCCCCAGCCGCTGCGTGGCGCCCGCGGTATAGAGCATGGCTGAGACCAGCGAGGTCTTGCCCGCGTGCCCGTGGCCGACCAGCGCGACATTCCTAAGGTTTTCTCCGGAATAGACTTTCAAGTTGGGCTCCTTCAGGCAAGCGTGGAAAAGAAACGGCCCATGAAGAGGATGAGGACAGTAACTCGGGGTCAGTCCGAGGGATTCCGTCAACCAGCCTGCCAAAACCTAGGATGCTAACACGCGGGCGGCGGGGGCCTCAACCGAGGCATCCGGCCGGACCCATGCTGCGGCCCTTCTGGTATCATTCTGGCGCGCCATGTTGGGGTCTTACAGCAGTGAGGAGTGGGTTGCGCGGTACGCGCGCAGCCATCAGCACCCGGTTAACCGGCTTTGCCATACCTTCGGCATTCCCACGATTCTGGTGTCGTTGGTCGTTTTCCTTGCTGGATTTTTCTACCACCGCCTGTGGATTGTGGCGGGGATTCTTTTCATCGCAGGCTGGATCCTGCAGTTCGTAGGACACGCATTTGAGGGCAAGCCCCCGGAATTTTTTCATGACTGGCGATTCCTGTTCGTCGGCGTGCGCTGGTGGTGGGCCAAGATCAACGGCAGGGCCTGACCTGAAACTCCGTCTTTCAAGCTCTAAGCCGCATCGAAACATTGCGGTTGGGTTCCCTGCAGCGAAAAATCCTGACGTGTAGAGGGAGTCTAGCCATGTTCCCCCAACTCTCGCGCTTCACCGACCTGGGCCTGCTGCTGTTGCGGTTGATGGTCGGACTGGTGTTCGTTAGCAGCGGTTACAGCCATCTGAAAGATCCGGCGGAACGGGCCAAGAGCATCGGGATGCCGAAAGGATTTACCATCTTCCTCGGGATCGCCGAAGTCGCAGGCGGGCTTGGCGTGGCAGCGGGAGTTCTGACGCAACTCTCCGCCTTCGGGCTGATTCTGATCATGCTTGGGGCCATCCAGAAGAAAATCTTTACCTGGCACACTGGTTTCTGGGGCGAGAAGGGATCCGGCTGGCATTACGATTTGATGTTTGTCCTGATGAATTTGGTAATCGCCTTTACCGATGGCGGCAACTACGTGCTGATGAAATGATGCCGGTTTGCTGAGGGAGGAGAGCGTTTCCTCTGCGGTCTCGGCGAAACCTCAGTGCGCTCTGCGGTTAAACTCTTTCTACCGCAGAGGACGCGGAGAAATGCCGCAGAGGACGCGGAGAACAGAAAGTACATGAATATTTCGAGCCAGAGCCCCTGCCACTTGCTTGCCTGCTCTCGCAGCGGTGTTCTATGCTGGCTCCACTTGGGGTTTTGATTACAAGGAAAGCATGCAGCGCCTGATCGCCCGACTGCTGTTACTGTTTTCGCTGGCCGGAACTTTTGTTCCGCTAGCGTTGCAGGCTACTGCTGCGCCACCGCATGCCTGCTGCTTGCGGAAGGCGATGCACCGTTGTCACGAGGCGGCAGCGGCGGATCGGCAGGAACCCACTGCTGCCGCGCCGGGATGCTGCCGTCACAACTGCAGTCGAGCGGTGACCACCTCGCACTCCGCGTGTCCGGAGCCGCCGGTCGCGACCCCATTCGCACCAAGCAGACAAGCTCACGAATCCCAGTTTCAATCACACATTCCCGCTTCGCAGGTCTTTTCGACGCAATCCACGCGCGCCCCTCCGCGCTGCGCCTGAGCCATCACAAAGAATAAGAAGGGTTAGCAATACGGGAAGGGCATGGCTTACCCTCGTGCCGTTCGTCCGCTGATTCCCGGCTTTCGCCGCAAAAACTCATGCGCCTGATTCGCATTCAGCTGCTTACGACGCTACTAACGCTCGCCGTTGCCGCCTCGGCTGCGGTGGTCGGCTCGGTGCGCGGCATCATTCACGATCCGCAGCACCGTCCTGTGGCCAACGCGATGGTGATGATCAAGGCGAGAGCCTCAGACTGGTCGGCCACCGTCAACTCGGACGCCAACGGAAATTTTGTTTTCACCGCGGTCCCCCTTGGAGAATACGTCGTCACGGTCGCCGCAGTCGGATTCGACCAGGCACAGCAGAATGTCAGGGTCACATCCGGCTCCGAGCCGGTGCTGCATCTCGCGCTTAACGTGGCCGGAGCAAAGGAAACCATCAATGTAACCGCTACCTCAGTAGCAGCGCCCACCGATTCCGCCACTCCGACCACGGTGGTGGACCGGCTCGAAATCGCCCACACGCCCGGAGCCGATCGCAGCAACAGCCTGGCCATGATCACCGACTACGTTCCCGGAGCCTACATCACTCACGACCAGCTCCACGTTCGCGGCGGACACCAGACGAGCTGGCTGGTCGACGGCGTGCCGATTCCCGACACCAGCATTTCGTCGAACATCGGGCCGCAGTTTGATCCCAAAGACATCGACTACCTCGAAGTGAGCCGCGGTGGCTATGGCGCGGAATTCGGCGACCGTACTTACGCCGCCTTCAACGTCGTTCCCCGCACCGGATTCGAGCGTGACCGCCAGGCAGAACTGGTGGTGAGCGCCGGAAATTTCTATCAGACCAACGACCAGTTCAGCCTGGGCAGTCACACCGAGCGCTTCGCCTACTACGCCAGCGTGAACGGCAACCGCAGCAATCTGGGAATTGAAACGCCGGTTCCACAAGTCGTGCACGACGCCGCCAACGGCTATGGGGGATTCGGCTCGCTCATCTTCAACGTCGATCCCTCCGACCAGCTTCGTCTGGTGACTTCTCTGCGCCGCGACTTTTACCAGATTCCCTACGATCCATTTCCCTACGATCTCGAGAATGGCCTGGTGAACGGCGATCTCACCGGACAATACCCAAGCCTGAACCTGCGCGATACCGACCGCGAAGCGGATGCGGTCGTAAATTTCTCATGGGTGCACACCTTCAATTCGCAAATGCTGCTCACGGTTTCGCCCTTTTATCACTACAACCGCGCCAATTACGACAGCGCGCTGAGCGATCCCGTGGTCACAACTGACCACCGCGCCTCGAATTACGGCGGCGGACAGATCAGTTTCAGCGCGAATCAAAAGAAGAATGACCTGCAGGTGGGCCTCTACACTTTTTATCAGCAGAACAATGAACTGCTCGGCGCAGTGGTGAACAGCAGCGGAAATGCGTTTAGCGCGACGCAGGCTCCTTCCGGCAGCCTGGCCGCGTTTTTCCTGGATGAGAAGTTTAAGCCCGTGTCGTGGCTAACGCTTTCGGCCGGCATGCGCCCGACGCATTTCTCCGGAGGCGTCACGGAAAATTCCATCAGCCCGCGCTTCGGCGTCGCGCTCAATGTCCCTAAGCTGAACTGGACCTTCCGCGCCTCCTACGGCCACTACTATCAGGCGCCGTCGCTGGTCACCGCGTCAGGACCGCTGCTCCAGTTTGCCACCAACAACAACCTGGGATTTATTGCGCTGCACGGCGAGCGCGACGAAGAAGAGCAGTTCGGCGTGAACATCCCCTGGCGGGGATGGAGTCTCGATGCTGACTACTTCCGCACCAACGCCACAAATTTTTTCGATCACAATAATATTGGAGAGTCGAACCTGTTCTTCCCGCTGACCATCCAGGGGGCTCACGTCCGCGGATGGGAGCTGACGCTGCGCTCGCCCCGCATTGCGCACCGCGCCCAGCTTCACCTTTCGTATTCGAACCAGGTGGCGTGGGCCGGAGGATTCATCACCGGCGGTCTGACTGACTTTTCTTTTCTTCCCTGGGGACCGCTGGACCACGACCAGCGCAACACGCTCACTGTCGGCGGAGATTTCACTCTGCCGCACCGCGCCTACGCGTCCGCCAATGTTTATTACGGGTCAGGATTCGTTAACGCCTTTCCGGGACAGCCCTATCCCGGAAATTACCTTCCGCAGCACACGACATTTGACCTGACTGTAGGGAAAGAGTTCGGCGAGCGCTTCTCGGCGTCGCTGAATGCGCTCAACGTCGCTAATCGCCGGGTGCTGCTCGATAACAGCGTCACCTTCGGCGGTTTTCACTGGAACAATCCAAGAGAGATCTTTGTGGAACTCCGCTATCGATTCCACTACTAAAGGTCGGGCTGCCGTTACGGAAAGAGCGATATGGGAGTAACCGAAGTCTTTTTTGCCTGCATATTCGTCCCTGCGAAAGTCAGCGCTGGATTCGTCCGATTAAATGTCGCATCGAAGGCCTGCAGGTCGAGTGCCTGCACCGTGGTATGCGTCGCCTCGGAGCATGACGTGCACGCACCGACGTTTCCCTGGGCGTCAGTCTTCAGGATGAAGAACCCCGGACCGCCATAGGTCAGGCTTCCGACATAAGAAGATCCGGCTGCGGCGTAACCGCCATCGGTTGTATGGATGATGTCATTCAATTCAACACTGTTGAATCCAGACGATTCTGTGCCGGAGTACAGATTCTGCCACTGGATATTTCCCTGAGCATCGGTTTTCACCAGCCAGCCGTCGAACTCTTGCAAAAAGATGTTGCTGTAGCCGGCAAGAATGTAACCGCCATCCGACGTAGCCAAGGCGCTGATTGCGTCCGAACGGAGGGAGTTCCCGTTCACGCCGCCATAGCCCTTTTGCCAGAGAACGTTGCCCTGAGAATCAACGTGCATCAGGAAAAACAAAGTCTCAAACGGACTTGTCAGGGTTTGGACCGTCCCCGAGACAACGTAGCCGCCGTCAGGCGTCGGAAATACCGGATACTGGAGGGAATCTCCGGGTACATAACTGCCCCAGGTGCTGCTGAAATACGCGCGCGCCCACTGCACCCTCCCGACTGAGCTGGTCTTCATCAGCACGAGGACGTGGGCGAATCCCGAAGAAAACTTGGCGTCGGCGACGCCTGAAAGAACATAGCCGCCATCCGGCGTGGGCACGATCGAATTGAAGTTCAATCCACCGCTATTATTTACGACGGCGCCCGGGAACGACTGGGCAGTTTCCGTGAACAGCTCACTCCATAGGGCTGTACCGGTTGCGGAGAACTTCAATATCAGGCCGCTGATGGGTCCCGTTAGATTTCGTTGGCCAAAACCGGCAGCAATATAGCCGCCATCTGAGGTCGGCTTGGGATTGACGCCGGAGCCAACGAAGTTGGTGAGATCCTCTTGCCAGACGATTGTGCCCGAACCGGTAAATTTGGCGAGCCAGGCGCAGGGCTGGCAGAATGCCGTGGAATTGTCTTCCCCGGAAAGGATGAATCCGCCATCTGTCGTTGACCTTACAAAAGTGGCCCACTGCTCGACATTTGCACAGTCGGAATACAGCTTCTGGAAGACATTGCCACCGCCCGGCGTAACGGCGATCAGCCATGCGCCTCCAAAAAATCCTCTGCAGCTGTTCGGTTGATTGCCCCCATCGCCTCCGGCCGCAACCAGCGTGCCGTTGGTCAGTTGGGTTATGGAACTCGCCCACTGGTCGCTTTGATTGAACTGGCTGAGCGCGACGCTCCAGATTTTGTCGAACGGGCCGGAACTGGACGCGCTGGAATTGTCGCTTGGTTCTGCGTGAGTGGGAGCAGCCTGCTGACCGAAGGCGCATACCGCAACAACCGCAAACAGCGTTGCAAGAGCAAATGGTTTCCCTTTCAAGGCGTTTCCCCTCCTCGTTCTATTCCGCGAATTCAACTGTGGAATGTTTGATGTATCGCTGTGTCAACTCTGTGAAAGCGCATAGGGCGGAGCTTTCCCTGAGTCCAGCCCATGCAGCACTTCTGAAGTAGATGCGTTGGTCACAGAGAAGTTACTCCGCGCCAATAGTGACGCTGTCCGATTGTTTTCCCGTATGGATTGTTGCTTGGAGGGGATCGGAGAGTGTCAAAGGATCGTCAAATTTTTGTGATTTGTGACCTGGCGCAGTTATGTAAACAGCGAAGGCCCTGGGCTATCGATTCCACTACGAAAGGTCGGGCTGCCGGAAAGAAACGCGTGGGGACAGCCGCCTCGGCCGTCGGGCCAGCGCGCGAGACCGGACGCCACAGCAATTTCCCCGTCGAACTGCGCTCTACCGACAACAACCTCATGCTGTGATGTCTCGGGAGAACCTCCGCTCAGTGACACCTCCGGCCGGGTTGTGATCAATTGACGGTGAAGGTCTGCGGACTAAGCGCACTGCCGTTGGGAGTGGCCACTCCCACCTTTCCAGTCACTGCGCCGGCCGGTACCGTGGCCTGGATCAGACCCGGGGTGAGCACAGAGAAGGTGGTCGCGGCGACGCCGCCGAAGGTTACTTTTTTCGTTGCCGCGAATCCGCCGCCCACAATATTCACCTGCGAGCCAACCGATCCGCTGGAGGGATCGAGATTGGTGATCGTGGGCAAGATGTGTGCATTCTGCTCGGTCTCGATCTGCGCGCCAGTCGCCAGCGTTACGCTAACCGGAGCATCAATAGCGCCGCTGGGCACAAAGGCCGTCAGAAAAGTATCGGACCCGGGCTGGAATTGCGCCGCTACGGAGCCAAAATTTACGGCCACCGCTCCCCGCAGTCCTTGTCCCAGAATAGTGACCGGTTGGTCAAGGATGACCCACCAGTTGCAACACAACGTAATGTTCACATTTACCTTCGGCAGAGTCAGGCTGTAAAACTCACCGGACGCGAAACTCCCGCCCCCCGAAGTCAGGCCGTAGAAGACTCCATTGGTGTGCTCCATCAGAGTGGTCTCCGGCAACGCGCCATTCGCGACAGCAGAGTCCAAGTCGAAGAGCTTGGTAAAGACTCCGCCGGGCGTGATCTGGAAAAGCGTTCCCGCGGTATTGGCGCCGCCGTTGGTGGCCGATCCGTAGAAATTCCCATCTGGTCCCTGCAGAAGTCCGGCAAAGGGAAATGCACCGGCAACATTGGTTGCGTCAAGGTTGAAAGGATCAAAGCTGAACAAGGTGGAGAAGACCAGAGACGGCAGCGTGAGTTTGAAAACCGTGCCGGTGTCATCCGTCGCCGCACCCCCATGCTGCGTGGTTCCGTACAGGTTCCCGTCCTTGCCCTGAACCAACGGACCGGCGGGGTTGGAACCATCGAGCCCGGTAAAGTTGTGGATAATCTTGATGGTTCCGTTAGTTGCCATGCGGAAGATGGTGCCCAGGTTGTTGGTTCCCCCGAGTTCAGTAGTGCCGTAGAGGAAGCCGTCCGATGCCTGAAACAGGGGCCCAAGCGGTTCCTGGGGCACGGTGTTGGGAAGTATGGTGAAAGGCCCATTCGGCAGTGTTACGCGGTAGAGTGTCCCCGCTACAGTCGTACCGTAAAGCCTCTTATCCTTGGCCTCGATGGGCGCAACCAGGGGACTCCCCTCGGTGCTGCTGAAATGATGTAAGACGTTGAGCTTGAGAGTTGAGGCATTAAAGCGAAATAGAGTGCCAAACCCGAATTTTCCCCCGTTTGACGTGGTGCCGTAGAAATTCCCGTCCGTGGATGCCAGCGTGAGTGCTCCAACCGGATTCGCGCCCGACTTCGCCCCGTCGAAATAGAACAGCGGAGCAGACGAACCGCTGGGGGTTGCAAAGAAGAGAGCACCGTCATTGTTCGTGCCTCCGAACTCGGTCGTTCCATAGAGATTGCCATCGACTCCTTGTGTCAGTCGTCCGGAGTCAATGGGGGAACAACCGCCGATGCAGCCGAGATCGTACAAATCCTGGTAAGCCTGGGCGTGGAGGGAAGCGGCAGCAAATACCATCAGCAGAGCGCAAGCAAGAGCCAATCGCTGCGCACGGTTCCAATTCGACTTGCGAACATCCAGAGTTCGTGCAGGCATAGTCTTCTTCTCCGAGAGAATTCAGCCAGGTTGGCTTTCGCTTGTTTCGTGTCGCAGTCCGCCAGTGTCCTCTTTAGGGACAGGCATACCGCCCTAATTGGCTTTCAGCAGATGATCCCTGATCGTCGGTGCAGCCACTGGGGGGGCCGGTGTCAATCGCTGCGCTACGAAGGAGTGCCCAACTACTGGGCGAGTATTTTGCATACGAGACAGAGGACTGTCAATGTTATCTACTCTGCCATTGGAGTCTTTCGTCCCAGGGGCTGACCAAATCAGCGAATTCACCGATTAACGCATGGGTCTGATCTCATTGAGAGCCTGAACCCACAAGCTCTCATCCCTCCGCCAGCTTTTCGCGCAGCAACTCTTCGACGTCTCCCATCTTCTCGCCCAGCAGATTCATCTTGCGCGCCAGTCCCTGAATCTCGGCTTCGGCTCGGCGGTTGACATCGTAATCCAGTTCGCCGCGCAGACGATCTTTGGTGTCCTGGCGGTTCTGGCTCATCATGATGACGGGCGCCTGGATGGCCGCCAGCATCGACAGAAACAGATTCAGGAGAATGAAGGGATATGGATCCCAGGCGTGTTTGCCCAACCACGAATCGACGGTCAAGTACACAGCGAGGCCGAGACCGAAAGAGATGATGAACGTCCACGAGCCGCCAAACCCTGCGACCGTATCGGCGACCCGCTCTCCGAAGGTCGCCTCCCGATCGATGATCTCGTTGGGATTCCGTTGCGCCCGCAAGCGCACCAGTTGCTGCGAAGCATGAAACTGCCGCCCCAACACTTGCAGCATGTCCATGCCTGCCAGCGGCTTGCGCTGCAGCAGCACGGCGATATCGTCGCGGTCCACTTCCACGCACACGGTCTGGTCGACAGCCACCGCGTCGGTCTGATGCGGAGTCTGATCGAGCATGGAGGCAAATCCGAAAAACTCGCCGTGCGTGGGCTCGTCGATCACGATTTCCTGCTGATCCTGATCGACGGTGCTCACGCGCACCCGTCCGGAGACGACCACGTAAGCTTGCCCCTTCGAATCGCCCCTCTTATAAATGCGTTGCCGCGGCGCGAACGTCACCAACTGCACCTGGTTGGCCAGCACCGCCGCCTCTTCCTCATCCAGCAACGCGAATAACGGGACGTGTTTCAAGACCTCAGGATTGCATGCCATCGAAATGCCTCTTCGGGTGAAATTGGAATCGCTGGAATTTTACAGTGGCTGCCACTCCTGAGTTGAAGAGCAGCGTTGTTAAGCGGGTACTCAGTTGTCAGTGGTCAGTACCCAGTACCCAGTACTCAGTTGTCAGTACTCAGTACTTCTGTTGTCGTTTTTCGGGCGGGGCTTGAACGGCGCGTCAGCGCCACGCGGCCTGCGGCCCCTGCGCTGAGGTAAAGTATTATCAAACGTGACCCATTCATTCCATTGCTCCCGCCGTCTTCTTTTTATCGCCGCGCTCTTCGCCGCGGCGCTTTTAGTTTCTTCGTGCCACCGATCGAAGCCCGCGGCCACCACGCGCTATGCCTTCACCGGACGTATCGTCTCCATCGACAACCAGGCGCAGTCCGCGGTCATTGATGGCGATCTGATTCAGGGCTACATGGAGGCGATGGCGATGACGTACAAATTCAAACCCGCCTCGGTCATTCGGCAGCTCAGCCCGGGGGATTCGATTGCCGCGGAGCTGGTGGTGGTGGATCACGATCCGCGCGATGAGAGTACCGAGGCCGAGTATTGGCTGGAGAACGTGAAGGTCACCAGTCACGCCAAGTCTCCGCCCGCGAAAGGCGCGAACTCTCTGCACATGCCCGCGCCCGGAGAGGAGGTCCCGGATTTCTCTTTCACCAATCAGGACGGGAAGCGGGTCTCGCTCCGGCAATATCGCGGCAAGGTTCTGTTTGTGACCTTCATCTACACGCGCTGCCCCTTCGCGGACTTTTGCCCGCGCATGAGCTCGAACTTCAACGAAATCTATAAACAGCTGGAGACGAATCCATCTCTCTCGGGCGCGCACCTGCTGAGCATCAGCTTCGATCCGCAGCATGACACGCCGAAAGTCCTGCGCGACTACGGATTCTCCGTCGCCCACACCAGCGCGCCGTCACTGTTTCGGAGCTGGGAATTCGTGGCTCCAAAAGAAGCGGAGCTGTCCAAGATCGCCGATTTCTTCGCGCTCACGGTCAAGCCTGAGGGCGGCATGATCACGCACAACCTCAGCACGGCAGTGATCGGCCCCGACGGAAAGATTGTGAACTGGCATCACGGCGGCGACTGGCAAGTTTCTGATTTAATGAAGGAGGCAGGCGGCGCACGCTCGTCATCGGACTTGAAGGCGGCGGCCCCGCAACCGTGAAGGAATTATGAAATATCTTCTGCTGATCCTGGCAATGATGGGTGTGATCGTCTCATCTCTCGCCCTCCGCGAACATTATCGCGAATACGGCGATTCTCCGTGCAGCATCAACGAGCACTGGGACTGCGGCGTCGTCAATCACAGCCCCTACGCGATGCTTGGCCCGATCCCGGTTGCCGCGGTCGGCATCGTCGGATACATCCTGATGGGCATTCTTGCCTCGATTCGTTCCTACCGGCTGCTGCTGGTTCCCACGTTCGCCGGTTTTGCGTTCTCGCTTTACCTCGCCAATATCGAAGCGCACATCCTCGGGGTGTGGTGCATCTACTGCGTCATCTCACTGGGAATTATTTCTGTGATGGCTTTGTTCAACCTGGGTGCGGTAGTCGCGCAATTCGTGCGCAAGCCAACTTCAGCCTGACTTGCAGAATTCTTGGTGCTCGCAACTCGGGACTCGGAACTTACTACCCGCGCTCGAAGGCGTGTTTTTTTTCCAACTCTTCCACCGCGGTGCGACGCGCGCCCTCGAATCGTTCCGCCTGATTCATTAATCCCTGCGTAGCCTCGGCCCACTCGCCTTCAACGCGCAGCAGGCCTTGCGCGGCCACCAGCCGGCAAGCCAGTTCGAGCAGATGCGCCGGAGTGGTCTGCACGTACTGCGACTCTGCGGGATCGGCGATCCACACGCGCTTCTCACCTGTGAGCTTGGTCTGCCAGTAAACCTTGCGTTCGATAAATTCCGCCATGGCATCGTCGGTGGCTTTGCCAAACACCCACTGCTGCCGCTTGAAATCGTAATGACGGCTGGAAAACGGCACCGGCAGCAGCTTCCCCGATTTCACAAACTCGATCTGGCGGCGGTCCACTTCTTTGCGCAGTGCGTTGATGACGGGAGCCTCGGCGTCCTTGGGCTCCAGCGACGGCATCACCTCGCACACCGTTTGCGACAGATTTACCGCCACCAGTGCGTGCAGGCCTTCGGCGCCTTCCAGCCGAATGTCGCCATGGAGCACCCAAAAATCGGCTCCTGACGTGGACTGATGAAACGGCCAGTCCAGTTTCACGGTCAGCGGCAACCCGGTCAGCGTGACCCAGATTTTTTTCGTCGCGCCTTGGTCATTCATGGTTGCACTACTTTGTTGCGATTGCGCCATCGCTCGGTTTCCCTTGTTGATCGGAGATTGTTGCGAAAGAATTGATTACCCAATTCTACCGGACGAGAAAGGGGCTAGGGGTCAGGGGCCAGAACGTGGGCTGGAAGCCGGGGCTGACCCCTAAACCCTATTCCCTGGCCGTCGCTCCTTCATTGCCCATCCAGCGTCGCCCTTACCTTCATCGCCAGATCGACCTTGGTGAACGGCTTCTGCAGCAGCCGCACTCCCGGCTCCAGCACCTTGTGCTGCACCACCATGTCGTCCGTGTATCCGGTCATGTAAACGATCTTGGTCTCCGGACGCGTGCTCAGAATTTTCTCTGCCAGTTGGCGGCCGCTCATCCCCGGCATGATCACATCGGTGAGCAGCAGGTGAATGGGTTCGGATGAAATTTCCGCGGTCTTGATGGCCTGATCGGCGCTATCGGCCTCCAGCACCTTGTAGCCGTAGCCTTCCAGAAAAATGCGCGTCAGCTCGCGCAGGTCGGGCTCATCTTCGGCGACCAGGATGGTTTCCGATCCCCCCGCGACGAACTGCCTCGCACTGGATTCGGGCTGCTTGCGAACGCCGCTCTCCGCAGCCGGCAGGTAAATCCGAAACTCGCTTCCGCGGCCCGCCTCGCTCTCTACCCGAATGCTTCCTCCGCTCTGCTTGACGATGCCGTAGACGGTCGCTAAGCCCAGCCCGGTGCCCTTGCCCATCGGCTTGGTAGTGAAGAATGGTTCGAAGATGTGCGAGAGCGTCTCGGCATCCATCCCGTGGCCGGTATCGGTCACGCGCAGCATCACGTGCTGCCCCGGGGGAAGGTCGAGATCGCGGCTCTGTTCGGAACTAATCTCTACATTCGCGGTCTGCATGGTGAGCCTGCCGCCTTGCGGCATGGCGTCGCGCGCGTTGATGGCGAGGTTCATCAGCACTTGCTCAATCTGTCCCGGATCGGCCTTCACCGGCTTCAGCGACGGATCGAGCGTCGCGGCCAGCGCAATATCCTCGCCGATCACCCGTGCAAGCATCTTCTGCACGTCAGTGACAGCCTCGTTGAGGTCCAGCACCTTCGGCAGCAGCACCTGCTTGCGGCTGAAGGCCAGCAGTTGCTGCGTGAGGGATGCTGCCCGGTCGGCGGCGCGTTGAATCTGCTCCACCCCATTGCGCGCACGCTCATCGCCACCCGCCAGCAGCAATTCTCCGTGCCCCATGATGATGCTCAGAATGTTGTTGAAATCGTGCGCCACGCCTCCCGCCAGGCGTCCCACCGCTTCGAGTTGCTGCGCGTTCCTGAGCTGCTCTTCCAGTTGCAAGCGCTCGGTGACGTCCCGCGTAATGCCCCAACTTCGCACCCAGTGCCCGTTGATCACTGTGCCCACCATGGTGTTGCGGAAAATTCGTTTCTGGCCGTGCGCGTCCATCTCCCGCGACTCCTGGTCCGTGATCCGGTACCCGCCCCGAATGAAGTCCTCCATGAATTGCCTGGTCACCGGATGGTGCAGAATAAGAAATTCCGACAGCGGCTTGCCTTCCAGTTCCTGTGCCGAACTCCGCCCGTACATTCGCGCCATGGCGTCATTGCATTCGGCCATGAATCCATGCTGCCATCCCCAGGCCAGTTGCTCGCTGATGGGCAAGTTGCAGGGAACCGGCGGATCGTACTCCATGCGGAAGATGCCCTCCGAGGTCTGGGTTACAAATGTCCGGTAGAGCTCTTCGCTTTCGCGCAGCGCCTCTTCGGCCTTCCTGCGCGCTTCCCCCGCCTTCAGCCGCTCGGTAATATCCCGCTGAATTCCCCAGGTCCGCAATAATTTCCCGTGCTCGACGATACCGAACATGCTGTTCAGGAAAGTTTTCGGATTGCCGTGCACGTCGAGTTCGTGCGACTCCCGTTCTACCACCCGGAATCCGTTGCGAACGTATTCCCGGGTCAGTTCGATGTTGCGGGGATCGTCCGCTACCAGAATTTCCGTGAGACGTTTGCCCAGAAAGTCCTTCGCCGATTCAATCCCATACATCTTCGCCATGGCTTCGTTGCATTCGCCCATGAAGGACTGGTGCAGGATGCGGTGCACCAACTGGTCTTCCGGCAAGTCCACCGGAATCGGCTGGTCCAGATCCTGCCGGAATATTCCTTCCGAACTTTGCGCCACAAACAGGCGGTAATTTTCTTCACTGCGCCGCAAGGCTTCCGCCGCCCGCTTCTGCTCGGTGATATCGATCAGCACCCCGCGCGTCATCCGCTTGCCGGTCTGCGGATCGCGGAAGATGACCGCCTCATCGCGCAGCCACACTTCCCGTCCATCCTGACGCCGCATGCGGTATTCCACCTGGAAGGGCTCGCCTTCCTTCCATTGGTCCTCCATCGCCGCGACCGCGTGATCTTCGGGATTCAAGTGATTCCACCAGAAGCGCGGGTCTGCAAGGCAGTCTTCCTGGCGGTAACCGAGGATGGTCTTGACCTGCGGGCTCACGTAGACGAAGGGACCCGTGGCCCCGGCCTCAGCGACGTAGGAAATTGCGGGCACCTCTTCCACCAGTTGGCGGTATCTCGCCTCAGCTTCCTGCAGGGCGGCCTCGGATCGCTTGCTTTCTTCCCGCGTGCGGATCGCTGTAATGCCATACGCGAGGTTGTCGGCGATTTCCTCCAGCAGCGCCACTTCCGAGCTTTCAAACGACCCCGCCTGTTGCGCGTAAATCGCTAACGCTCCAAACGGTAAGCCCGCAACGCGCAGCGGCAGCCCGATCAGCCCCCCATATCCCAGCTTCAGCGCCCACTCGTGCCAGGGTGCAAAGCGGGGATCGTTTCGAATGTCGCTGATCACGCAGGTCCGGTTCTCCCGAATCGCAGTGCCGATCGAACCCTGCCCCGTGGGAGCCTCAGACCAGGTCACCACCGCTTTCTGGAGGTATCCAGCATCGTCGCCGGCGAACGCCATTGCCCGGACCGTTTTCGCCGCGTCCTGCTCAGCGTAGCCGATCCACGCCAGGCGGTACTCTCCCAGGCGCACGATGACGTCGCAGATCTGATCGAGCAATTCCTGCTCGCTGCCCGCCTGCGCCAGCGCCTTATTACAGGCACTGAGCGCCCGCAAGGCGCGATTCAGGCGGCGAAGTTCCTTGTTGATTTCCCCTTCGCGGTCGGCTTCGACGGGGACTTCGCGGGTGGGCGAGGAAAGGTGCCCAGCCTGTGATTTCGTCTCGGGGGCCGGCGTCGCTCCCGCTGACTCTTCAAACTTAGATTCTGGCTGACTCAAATAAATTCCACGTGATCTGCGCCATTCTAAGCTGGTGCGTTGTTGCTGTACAGGTTCTCACAAAGGCCCTCAGCCGCAGTGGGATACGGAGCATGATCCTGAGAGATTTCCTTATGTGTACCTTAGTGGCCTTCGTGGTTGAAGAATTTGGAAGTGGGGGCTGTTTGTTAGTAACACGCGCCGTGATTTATACTTACGGTTTGTCTTAAGACCGCCGAACTAATCAGGAGCAGCTACTTTTCATGCCCAAGCGTACATTCCAACCCAACCGGCGCAAGCGATCGAAGAAGCACGGATTTCGCACGCGCATGAAGACCCAGGGCGGCCAGAAAGTTTTATCCCGCCGCCGCGCCAAGGGGCGCAAGCGGGTCTCTGTGAAACCAGGTTTTCGCGAATAAGGTGGCGCGGACCCGCCCTGAACGATAGTCGAAGGGGCCAAATCCCGCGTTCCTGTGAGTCCCGCAAGAGTGATTGTGACCGCCAGTGTGCCTGGAAAATCGAATCAAGGCGTTGAGCGGCGGACCGGCAAAGCGGCCTTTCCCCGCAGCGCCCGGCTTTTGCGCCACGCGGATTTCGAACGCGTGTACAAGCAAGGCCGCCGTCACTTTTCGGCTTCGATGACTGTCTTCTTTTTGCAGCGTGAAACTGGCAGCGCGAAGGCGCCGTCGACTGGACTCCGCATCGGATTTACCGTGGGCCGTGCTCTGGGGGGCGCCGTTCAGCGCAATCGTATGAAACGCCGTTTGCGCGAGGCTGTCCGCTTGAACCGGCCCTGGCCGGCGGCCAGCGCGGACGTGGTCATCAATCCGAAGAAGTCGCTGTTGACCACCGAGTTCGCGGCCGTCGTGAACGAACTCCACCAAGCCTTCGTAGTCATAGAACAGAAGCTGGCAAGAACCAGAGGAGAAGGAGCGAGCGACAGGGCAACGTCCGGAAGCCGGAAGCCGGAAGCCGGAAGCCGATAATCATGCGCCAGTTTGCCAAACTCGTGGTGCTGCAACTCCTGCGAGCCTACAAGTGGGCGATTTCGCCGATGCTGCCGCCAACGTGCCGCTTCGTTCCCACATGTTCGGAATACGCCATGGAGGCGGTCGACCGCTACGGCGTTCTGCGTGGAGGTTTAATGGCCCTGGCCCGCCTGTTGCGCTGTCACCCATTGGCCCATGCCGGCTACGACCCGGTGGTGAAAGATGATTTGTCGAAGCATGGCGCGTTAGTGAACTGGTGGAAGAGCGGCTCTTTAGCGCCGCCTCACGCGCTCAATACCCTGATGGGCTTTAGCGCCCGTGCCCGCCTTTTGCATTGGAAACGGAACGCCTAAAACTTTGGCCGAATATCAAAATCCTCAACACGAACCCGGCAGCGAGCGCCGCCTGCTCCTCGTCTTCCTGGTGACGTTCGTCCTGATGCTGGCTGCCCAGCCGTTGTTGAAGAAGTACTTCCCCACGCCACCGCCTCCGAAGGAGCAGCCGGCCCAGGCTGTGGGAACGACGCCGCCGGCACCTCCAGAACAAGCCGCGGCGCCCGCGGCCGAGCCCGCGGTCGCGCCCAAAGTTGCGGCAAAGCAAGCATCCAGCGAAACCGAAACCGTCATCGAGAACGATCTCTACCGCATCACCTTTACCAACCGCGGCGCTCATGTGAAATCGTGGATCCTGAAAAAGTACGACAACGATGCCGAGAACGGCCCTCTCGACCTGGTCAACCCCGCGGCAGCCCCGCAATACGGATTTCCGCTCTCGCTCTGGACTTATGATCCGGATCTGCGCACCAAGCTGGATTCAGCGCTCTACGTTTCAAACTCTGAAGGCAAGCAGACCACCCCGGCAACGATCACGTTTGAGTACGCCGGCCAGGATGTCGCGGTTCGCAAAACTTTCAGCTTCGATGACAGCTATATCGTCAAAGTCGAGACCAGCGTCACTTCGAAAGGCGCTCCTGTTCCGGCTCTGCCAGCCTGGCCCTCGGGATTCGGCGATCAGACAACCCCCGCCTTTTACGCCGCCGGACTGATCGACTACCAGTACAACAAGAACATCGAACGGGTGGCGATCAAGAAGATCAGCGGAGGTGCTACTCTTCCCGGCCCCTTTCACTGGGCTGGTCCCACAGACCAATATTTTGCCGCCGTCTTTATCCCCGACGATCCTGCCTCGGTCGCGATGGTGACCTTGCGCAATCCGCTTTCGGTCCCTCGAGACCCTAAGGAAAAGGATAAAGAGAAGACGAATGTAGACGTGGTCGGCGCCGCTGTCGGCAACTTGCATGGCCCAACGTCGGAACGCATCTTCGTCGGTCCCAAAGAACTTGGCGTTCTCCAGAAGATCCCTGTGCCCGGCGTTTCCGACAGCGATCTCAACGGCCTGGTCGACTTCGGCTGGCTGGGTCCCATCGCCAAGCCGCTCTTCATCTGGCTGCGGTGGACTTACTATCACATGGTCCCGAATTGGGGATGGGCGATCGTCCTCCAGACGCTCATCATCAGCATCCTGCTGATGCCGCTGCGGGTGTACCAGATCCATTCCATGTACAAGATGCAGAAGATCGCGCCGCAGATGAAGGCGATCCAGGACAAGTACAAGAAGTACAGCATGCGCGACCCGCGCAAACAGGAAATGCAGAAAGAGATCTACGCCCTGCAGCAACAGGAAGGAGCTAATCCGCTGGCCGGTTGCCTGCCCATGCTGATCCAGATGCCGTTCCTGTTCGCGTACTACCGGATGCTCGGTACCGCGCTCGATCTGCGGCACGCACAATGGCTTTGGGTGCACGACTTGTCCGCCGCTGATCCTATTTATGTGCTGCCGGTCTTGATGGTGATCAGCAGCCTGGTCACCCAGAAGATGACTCCGCAGGCAGGCATGGATCCGCAGCAGCAGAAAATGATGAACGTGATGATGCCCCTCATGATGGGCTTCATCTTCTTCCGCCTCGCTGCCGGACTGAACTTGTACTATGCCGTCGTGAACCTGATCGGCATCGCGCAGCAAGCGGTCATGAACCGCACGCGCCAAGGCCGCGAAATGCGCGAACTGATGGAAAAGCGCGCGCGCAAGAAAGATAAGTAGCTGCCAGCTAGCCGAGCGCTGACTTAAGATTTTTTGGAAGGAAGTACCAGACCCAATTCCCGCATCGCCCCAGCGACAGCTGACGGCTGATGGCTGAGAGCTGACTTATGGACAAACTCGCCGCCGCCAATAAGATCAACACGTTCCTGCAGGCCGTTGTCACCCATGGTGGACTTCACCTGAAATACCGCATCGTGGTCGACCCGCCGCTGCCCGAGAACCGCGACTGGGAGAAGCCCGAAATCCTAGTGGATTTTTCCGGACCCGACTCCAAGCTTCTGCTCGACCGCGGCGGAGAACTGCTGCGCGCCCTCGAACTACTCGCGCTCGAGATGTTGCGCCTCCCCTCCGGCGAGCACGAGAAGGTTTCCTTCGACTGCCAGAATCACCGCTCGCTGCGGATCCAGGAACTCCGCACCGCTGCCAGTGTTGCCGCAGAAAAAGTGCGCCGCACAGGAACTCCGTATACCTTCAGCCCGATGTCGTCGCGCGAGCGCCGCATCGTCCACCTGGCGCTGCGCGACGAGGCCGACCTACACACCGAAAGTGAAGGCGAAGGCATGCGCCGTTGCCTGGTGGTGTATCCCAAAGATTTCAAGCCCGCCGGCAAGCCCGCGCCCCGCACGCTCCCGTAAGCTTCGGGTTATGTGGAGCGAGCGCTTCCGCCCGCTTCCGCGGCACCACCAAACGTTAGATTTTCCCTGGAAAGCAGTTCTCGGGACGCAACACTGGCCGGAAATCCACGTCTCATTCCACTATTACTCTCCAGATTCCTGCCACCGCCCGAGAACGCGACTCCCACTTCGCAGACTCCTGTCTTGCCGAAATTGAGCAGAGAATCAGAAAATCAACGCCTCAATCCCACCGATTGCCTACGAAGATTCGTAACGCCCGTGGTTCACCAAGAAGCTCAACAATAGAAAAGGGCGGCCGAGGCCGCCCGAATCTTCGACTGGGTACTGCCAACTGAGTACTGAGTACTGGGTTCCGCTTACCTTCCCGCTCCTGCTGCTTTCGCCGCCGGCATCATTCCCGCAATCTTCATACTCTCGATCCGGTTCAGCACGTTCTCAATGCTTGCCCCAGTGTCCACGCACGCATCCACATAGGGATGCCGTGTGCCGTCGGCATGCAGCACCAGAACGCTGATCTCCGAGCTGGCCTTCTTCGCCATATAGGGCAGATGATGCCGATCATTGCGGGTCAAGGTCGCACCCAGCACCAGCAGATCGAAATTGGATTTCTTCAGCGCTTCGTCCACTGCCTTGCGTCCCACGGCCAGCTGCACGATGTGGCCAGCGTTCTCGATTGCTGCCGCCTGGGTCTTCAAAACGTCCTCATCGCCTTCGCCATAAAGAATTCTTAATTTCGCTTTTGCCATTGACTCCCGTCCTCGCTTGGCACCTGACGCGCCGGTACCTGCAAGTGAAGGTAGCAACCGCTCCGCCCCCAAGAAACGTCACCGAAGGTCCATGACGAACGACACTATTTCGCCTGAAATTCGCATCTCGGCGGCTAAATTCCTTCCCCTGAATACCCTTCCGGCGCTACACTTCTGCGCGGAGGCTTTCCAACCCATGTCCGCCACGTACGTTTGGAGAGCAGTACTCATATCGTTATTGTTGACTCCCTCACTGTTCGCGCAAGCGGGCGGTGCCACAACCAGTTGCAACCTCGATGATGGCCGTCAAGTGTATGTGCGTTACAACCCGGTGCCTGCAAATAAGGAAAGAATTCAAAACGGCAAGCCTTGGGCTCCCGGTGGCACTCCCATGACCCTGTTCACGGAAGCGCAACTTTCGCTAGGGACTTCTTTGATTCCCATTGGCGCCTATACCGTCTACCCGATCCCGGCCCGAGGGAACTGGACGCTCACCGTGAACAAGAATGTCACGGCGGGCGCGCCTTACGATGAGAAGCAGGACATCGCTCGCGCTCCCATGGAGACGGCGCAAGTCGAGCAACCTTCCGAGGCGCTCGAAGTCGCCTTCGCCCACGTCGGCGCGCGCTGCACGCTCCGCATCTACATCGGTAAAAGCGCCTCGTTCGCCGATTTCACCGCGAAGTGACCGCGCTTTGCGGGCGTGAGCGGAGCGGGAGTTCGCAGCGGTCATCCTGAGCGTGCTTTGCACAGGATCTCGTAGGAACGAGCGCCGCCAGCCTGCCAAGGCCCTGCGTCGGGAGTCCTTCGTGTACCTTGGTGGCCTTCGCGGTTCCGGAATTTGACTTGAATTCCGGTCCACAATTTCTGCGACAATGCCCGCATGCGTTCTCTGCTTCTGCTCGCACTCGCGACCACCGCCCTCGCCCAATCCGGCCCGCGACTCGAAGTCTCTCATACTACCGAAAGTCTCCGCGGAGCCAGCGCCGTCTCGCGCCAGGTTGCCTGGGCCAGCGGCACGCACGGCACTTATCTTCGCACTAGCGACGCTGGACGCACCTGGACGCCGGCCCAAGTGCCCGATGCCGCCGCACTCGATTTCCGCGCCGTGGTCGCCTTCTCCGCTGACGAAGCTTTCCTCATGTCCTCCGGACCCGGCGACCAGTCCCGCATCTATCACACCTCCGACGCCGGCCAGCATTGGCAGCTCCAATTCACCAACACCAATCCCAAAGGATTCTTCGACTCCATGGTCTTCTGGGATCCCAAGCATGGCGTCGTCCTGGGAGATCCCATCACTGACGACACCGGCAAACTGAAATTCGAACTGCTCGAAACCGAGGACGGCCAGACCTGGAACCCGATCCCGTCGGCGCAGCTCCCGGAAGCAAGCACCAGCGAAGGCGCATTCGCCGCCTCCAACACCTGCCTCGCGATCGTCCCGAGCGCAGGGGCGCTCGATCAAAACCTCTGGTTCGCCACCGGAGGCGCCGTCGCCCGCGTCTTCCACTCCCCCGACCGCGGAAAAACCTGGCAAGTCTTCGATACTCCAATCCTGCACGGGCCCGACTCCGCCGGAATCTTCTCCATCGCCTTCCGCGACCCGCTGCACGGCGTCATCGCCGGAGGCAATTACAAGCGCCCCAAAGACGACGGCCCTGAACTCGCCTTCACCGACGACGGCGGCAAAACGTGGACTCTCGCTCCCATCAAGCCGCAAGCCTACTTCTCCGCCGTGGCCTACGACCGCGGCATCATGCAAGCCGCCGCCCGCCAGGCCGCCGAAGAAAAAACCGTCGAGCAGAGCGGCAAGAAAATTCGGGTTAAGCCCATCACTCCCGAGCGCCTCTTCATCGTGGGGCCCGACTTCGTCTTCGACTATCACCTGCCCAACAACCCTCACCGTATCGGAGGCAAGAAGAAGCAAGGGGTTGCCTTCAACGCAGTAAGCGCCTTCCCCGATGGCGGCGCGCTAGTCGTTGGCCCCAAAGGCACCATCGCCTTCATCCCATAGGTCGCATGTGGCGCGGGCGCCCGCGCCCGCGAAATCCTTCAATCTAGTTGAATCCAGATGCTGGTACTTGCTTTCGGCAGCGCGGGCGGGGGCGCCCGCGCCACATACATTCCGTAGGTATTACCAAAGTCCCATCCCTTCCTGTCCTTTGCATTCCCGAGCATATGCCCGAAGATTATCTAGAAGATTAACCAGCTCTCATCTCCCCCAGACTGAGAACTATGAAAAAACTGTCTCTTGCCCTCGTCTATTTGGCGTCTGCCGCGGCCCTGATGTCTGCGCAAACGCAAACCGCTGCCCCGTCTGCTTCCGCGAACGCAGCAGCGTTCCCGACTGCTACGCCCACCGTTTCGCGCACCATCAAGGCCATGCACTATCGCCTGCAGGGCGGAAACGTCAAGGTCGACTTCCAGGGAAGCGACCTTTCGCAGCGCGCCTCGGGCGAAGCCAAGGTGGAAGGCAAGAAAGTGAACTTTGAAATTGACGCCAAGTTCACCGGCTTCGAGGACGCCACCAAATTCGGCCTCGAGTACTTGACCTACGTCCTGTGGGCGGTTTCGCCGCAGGGCCGTCCCGTCAACCTGGGCGAACTCACGCTCGATCACCACGGCAACGCGCAGGTCAAAGCTCACACCGACCTGCAAACCTTTGGCATGATCGTGACCGCCGAGCCTTATTTCGCCGTAAGCCAGCCCGGCAACATGGTAGTCGCCGAGAGCGCTGCCATCAGCGGCGCCGCCACGGAAAACATCGAGGCCAGGTACGAACTGGTCACTCGCGGCACCTACTCTTCCACCAACACGCACATCAACGACGCCATCTTCGGCATCGACAGCAAGACTCCGCTGGAACTGTTTGAAGCCCGCAACGCGATGCGCATCGCGCACATCGCCTCCGCCGACAAGTACGCGGCCTCCATCATTGCCAAGGCCAGCCAGCAATTGCTGAACGCGGAAACGCTGTATCGCCAGAAGCAGAAGAAAGAGACCGTCGAAGCCGCCGCCAAGGAAGCCACCGAGACCGCTGAAGAAGCGCGTCTGATGGCCGTCAAGCAGAAAGCGGAAGAAGAAGCGCAGGCCGCCGCCGCAGCCCGCGAGGCCAAGGCGCGCGCTGATGCGGAAGCCGAAGCCAGGCGCCGCGCCGATGCGGAAGCTGCCCGTGCGCAAGCCGAGCAAGCTCGTGCCCAGGCGGAAAAAGATCGCGCCGCCGCCGAACAAGCCAAGGCCGAGGCCGAGCGCATGAAGCAGGAAGCGCAAGCCGCCGCGCAGGAAGCCGCGCGCCAGAGGGAAGAAGCCGAAAAAGCCAAAGCCGATGCCGTCGCGCAGCAGCAAGCTCTGGCTGCTGAGACTGACAAGGCGAAAGCTGCCGCCGCGCAATCCGAAAATCTTCGCCAGCAGGCAGAACAAGAAAAAACCGAACTCCGCGCCCGGCTCTTGCAGCAGCTCAACTCGATTCTGGCCACGCGCGACTCTGCCCGCGGCTTGATCGCCAACATGTCGGACGTGCTGTTCCGCAGCGGCAGCTTCGAGCTGCTGCCCGCCGCGCGCGAGCGTCTGGCCAAAGTTTCCGGCATCATCCTCGCCTATCCCAGCTTGCATCTCGCGGTCGAAGGACACACCGACAGCGTGGGCGGCGACGAATATAACCAGACTCTTTCCGAGCGCCGCGCCCAATCCGTTCGCGACTATTTCGTGCAGCAGGGAATTTCGTCCGCCTCGGTTGAAGCGCACGGCTTCGGCAAGACCGAACCGATCGCCACCAACGACACGCCCGAAGGCCGGCAGCAAAACCGCCGCGTCGAGCTGGTCCTCTCTGGTGACGCTATCGGCAACACAACGGGAGCCATAGCCCCAACGCCCGCTACCTACACCGTCCGCCAACAGTAAATAGGCTCGCGTAGGGACGGACGCATTCGTCCGTCCCCTGCGCGTGAGCGCTGCAAGCCGTAGCGCCGGCGTCCCGCCGGCTGTCCGGAGGGCGTCCTCGCCCTCCGCCCCGCGCTACACTAAAGCCATCCGCTTCTCCGGAGGCCTCCATGCCCGACACCCGCGACCAGCACCTGCGCCAAAACCTCCTTTACCTCATCGCCGGCGGCGGAGCCCACGCCAAGTTCGACGACGCCGTCAAAAATCTCCCGCCCAACCTTCGCGGCAAGAAGCCCACGAAATTCCCGCACTCCCCCTGGATGCTTCTCGAGCATCTCCGCATCGCGCAATGGGACATCGTCGAATTCAGCCGCGACGCCAAGCATGTCTCTCCCAAATGGCCCGAAGGCTACTGGCCGAAAACTCCCACCCCGCCCAGCGCCACAGCCTGGACCAAAAGCATCCAGAAATTCCGCGCCGATCAGAAAGCGATGCAGAACCTCGTCGCTGATCCGAAGAACGATTTGTTCGCGAAAATTCCCTGGGGCGACGGCCAGACCATTCTTCGCGAAGCCTTGCTGGTTGCCGACCACAACGCTTACCACATCGCCCAACTGATCGACGTCCGCCGCCTCCTCGGCGCCTGGAACGACTAAAGAAGAGCGCCGCGAACGCAGTCGCGGAGAGGCGAAAGAAACTTTCCAAATTTGACAAATCCCCATCCCCGCCGGACACTCGTGCCCTGAACCAAATTCAGGAGACCCCTTTGAAACCACTCTCGGGAATTTGTGCGCTCGCCTTGTTACTAACCTCGCTCTCTTTCGCCCAAACTCCCACTGCCGCGCCCCCGAAAACCACTTACATCCTCGCCGGACGCCTCTTCGACGCCACCAGCGACTCGGTCCGCCAAAATATGCTGATCACCATCGAAGGTGACCGCATCAAGAGCGTCGCGCCAGCCACCCAAGTCCCTTCCGGAGCCATCGACCTCTCGCACGCTACTGTTCTCCCCGGGCTGATCGACTGCCACACGCATCTCAGCGCCCGCGCTGACCGCTACAACGAAATCTACAAATTCAAGGACACGCCCTTCGACCACGCCTTCTTTGCCGTAGTGAATGCGCGCAAAACGCTCGACGCCGGATTCACCTCCGTCCGCGATGTCGGCTCTCCTCCATTCCTGGCCGTCGATCTGCGCAACACCATCAACGAAGGATTCATCTCTGGCCCACGCATTGTCGCCAGCGGCCCCGCCATTTCCATCACCGGAGGTCACGGCGACCTCAACAATTTTTCTCCCCAGACTCGGGTCTCCATGTTTCCTGACGAACGTGACTTCCACATTGCCGACGACGCCAATCAAATCCGCCACGTCGTGCGCGCTCAGGTGAAATATGGCGTGGATGTAATCAAGATTCACGCTACCGGCGGCGTGCTTTCCAAAGGCGACAGTCCCGGCGCCCCGGCGTTCACTTTGGAAGAACTCAAGGCCGCCGCCGAAACTGCTCACATGGCGGGACGCAAAATTGCCGCCCACGCTCACGGCACCGAAGGCATCAAGAACGCGATCCTCGCCGGCATCGATTCCATCGAGCACGCCAGCCTGATCGACGACGAAGGCCTGCGCCTCGCCAAAGAGCACGGCACCTATCTCGTCATGGACATCTACAACGACGATTACATTCTGAACGAAGCGTCAAAAGTCGGGCTGCCGCAAGAAAACATCGACAAAGAAAAAATGGTAGGCCGCCTACAGCGCGAGAATTTTGCGAAAGCGGTCAAAACCGGCGTGAAGATGGCGTTCGGCACCGATGCCGGCGTCTACCCGCATGGCGACAATGCGCGCCAGTTCTATTACATGGTGAAGTTTGGCATGACCCCGGCCCAGGCGATCCGCGCCGCCACCTTCAACGCCGCCGACCTCATCGGCCGCTCCGCCGACGTAGGCACGATCGAACCCGGCAAGTACGCCGACATCATTGCCGTGCAGGCCGATCCTCTAGCCGACATCCGTGCCCTCGAGCACGTCGACTTCGTCATGAAAGGCGGCACAGTGTACAAAGACACGCAGCACAGTGAGGCCTCGAAATAGAAGAGTGTGGGGATTTTGACCTTCAGACCGAGGAAGAGAGAATCAAGCAGTTCTGACAATCGGCTCTCGTGACACTGCGCTCCGTGCCTCAGTGTCTCCGTGGTGAAAAGAACTCTCAGATCTTTTCCGAAACACGACCCTCACTCCCTCTCGCCAACGCTCGTCAATCCCGACGAACGCCCACTCAATCTCCGGCGCAATGTAGCGCAACAGCACGTCAGTCGCAGGATGCACATGCAACGCCGGCGCCACCAAAAATAGCAACGGCGCCTCCGCCGACAACTCTCTTCCTCCAAAATATCCAAACTTCAAAAACTCTCCGCGCCCGTGATGCCACCGTACCCGCGCCCAATAATCCAGTCCCTGCAGCGGCAAATGAATGTCCTCATCCGCTTTCAATTCGACCACCGCCAGCCGTGCGTCTCTCGTCAATGTCAGCACATCGATCATCGCCCGATCCGCCGCCGAAAACGCCGGCACCTGCGAATACACCGATTCCGTTTCCAGTCGCTCATCAATCACGCTCACATCGGCCCGCACCAGCGACTCGAGCCACCGTTCGGGATGCAGGCGGAACAGGCGATCCTGCCGCGGCCCATACGGGTGCCGCGCGTCCCGCAATGCCCCCAGCAACTGCACAAACAGCGCCCAATTGCGATCCTCCAATACGCATTCTTCCGCGCCCACGCCAAATACGATCTCCTGCTTGCTGCGGAACGTGACCTCTTCGGCTCCCATGCGCGCCCGCGCAAACTCCAGCCCGCGCCACCGAAACGCTATCTCCGCCGGCGAAAGCACCGACACTTCGCAGTTTGGAAGAACGCTCTGCACCCGCGCAATCGATTCCGCGAATCTCTCCAGCGCAGCCGTTTCATTGGTGGCATGCACCAGCCGAGTCGCCACGTTTCCGCGATCCGTGCAGTCCACCTCCGCCACCGCATCGTCGCGCTCGTCGAACTCAAACAGCCGCCATTTCGCCGCCGTCCGGTTCAAGTTCGCCATCCGCTCCCGCACCAGACCCGAGCATCCCGCCGGGACAAACAAAATCAACCCCTCGACTAGAGCCTTGCCGGCCGAGGACTCCCGGCACACGTCCATCCATAAAACGCCAAACGTCAAAGCTGCATCAATCGAGCCCTGCGTCTCCGATCTATTCACCCCCAACACCGCGAACGCCGACTGGCCCGCCCGTATCACCCCGCGCGCATAAATCGGACCAAACGATTTCTCCAGATCAACGCCCGAAGTCAGCCGCGCCACCGCAAATCCCGGAAACTGCCGCTCCAGCGCCCGCCGCAATTTCTGCTCATACGAGGCCCGTGCCGCCCTCTTCGCCGTGGGAGACCGCCGGTCCCGCTCCCGGCAAATTTCCAGTTTCGTCGGACGCGCCTGCCCCAGGCGCTGCACTGCCAGCCGCAGCGTCCCGTTCTTCACCTCCGCATCGAGCACCCGTCGCACCGTATTCCGCTCCGCCGACCACAAATGCAGCAGGCACTTGTTGTGCTCGCCCGAAATCGAATACTTCGCCTGCCCCAGATCGAAAGCCACCGCGCCGTCCTCCAGCACCACCGCGCCTGCGGCCTCGCTCAGGAAATCCGCCACCGCCCGGCTAAGCATCTCGGGAGTCATGCCTGAATTGTCCACATTCGTCCCGGCCCTGTCTGTGACGAATGAACATTGTTTTTTGAAGCCTGTGGAAACCTGCGCTAGCGCCTTGATTCCGAGCCCGACAAAACGCTTTGATACCGTCTACCGACCATTGCTTCCGCCCACG
>DASTCU010000184.1:0-1762 GCA_035710825.1 Candidatus Sulfotelmatobacter sp. | reverse complement strand
GTTTGCCAGCGCCTTGCTGTAATTCGTGAGCGCCGCTTTCGCGGCGGCATAGGCGAGCGTGGAATCGTAAAGAGGCAAAGTTCGCTGGATGGAAGAGATATGCACGATGACGCCCGCGCCCTGTTCAATCATCGACGGAAGCAGGCCGCGGTCCAGCCGGACGGCCGGATACAGGTTCTCGTCGATGGCCTGTTGCCAGAGTTCGTCGGTGACGGTGATGAATCCGCCGCTCGGCGCCGATGAACCGCCGACATTATGGACCACAATATCCACACCCTTGAAGCGGCTCAACATCTCGCGGATTACATGCGACGTTCCGACGGACGTCGAGACGTCCGCCTGGATGAAATGAGCAGCCGTGTCTTCCGCTGGAGCCGAGCGGGCCGTGATCGCAACCGCAGCACCTCCTTGCAAAAACCGGGCGGCGATCGCCCTGCCTGCGCCTTTCGTGCCTCCCGTTACGAGGACGCGCTTGCCCTTGAATTCACCCGTGTCGTTCATGGTCGTGCTCGATTCAGACATGGCTTCCCTCAAATTTCTTAAGCCCTCTTCCCAGGCGATAATGCTGTCGCGCATGCCGCCCCTGCTAATCCCTGGACGATGATGGCGCGCGGGAGTTCCCGCCGGGAATGGGCTGCTTTGAATTGCTGCCCTGAGCTTAAGCGGTGGTGACTTTGCCGTCCCAGTCTCCGCCAGATGGGACGGAGGCGTGTTGATGAATCAATTTCCACTGGCCGTTTCGCCGTTCGAAGCAGTCAGTCTCGCGCACGACCAGGCGTTTCGAATCGCCCGTCTTCAGCGCTACGTTCACCCTTTGCACTGTGCAAACGAGGCCCATATCGCCGTTCACGACGACGTCCGTTTCGAGGATGTCCACCTTGCAGGATTGGAAACTGCCGAACACCCTATCAAAAAATTTCAGAGCCGGCTGAATGCCCCGCGAGGCAAAGGGAGGGATGTCGAACCATAAGGCATCCTCAGCCCAGTGCCGCGTGCTTTGGGCTCCGGTCATGGATTCGGTCATCTCCTTGACGATAGAGACGAGCGCTTCCTTGTCCTTCTCGGTGGTGTTTTCTTGAATAGCCATTTTCGCCTCCATTCAATCTGTTCCTTGCGAGAGCTCGATTAGCGTTCCCAGGCAGCAGGCAGGGGCACCATCGGCTTGGGCGGCTTGGCGGGCGGCCGCTTTACCCGAATCACCTTTGCCTTTGGCTTCTTGCTGCCGCTTTTCTGTTTCACAAGTCCATGTTGACAGCGATCGACCGGTACGTCCAACAGACCTTTACTATTAGACTGATCGCTTTAAAATATCAGTATGGAGTTGCGGCATCTCAGATATTTCGTAGCCATCGGCGAAGAGGAAAACTACCGGCGCGCGGCGCAGCGGTTGAATGTGGCTCAGACGGCTTTGTCGACGCAGATTCAGGATCTGGAAGCCGAACTGGGGTTCAAACTGTTCGACCGGCTGCCGCGCGGCGTCAAGCTGAGCGCCGCCGGTAAACTGTTCCTGGAAGATGCGCGGCGCATTCTTCAGCAGGTGAGCGAAGCGGCTGCTCGCGCCGCTCGCGTGGCGCGCGGTCAGTCGGGGACCTTGCGCGTGGGCTTCACCGAAAACGCCTCCTGGCCTGCGTTGTGCCGGAGTCACTCCAGCGCTATCGCGAGAGGCAGCCTGACGCCGAGTTGCAGCTGACACCAGCGACCAGCCTGGAGCAAATAGAAGCCATCCGGTCCGGACGTCTGGACGCCGGGTTCGTGTTCAACA
>DASTCU010000183.1:0-43502 GCA_035710825.1 Candidatus Sulfotelmatobacter sp. | reverse complement strand
TGGGTGAACTGCACGAACCTGTTCGACGCAGCTTGCGGCTTCGGTGGGTACCGCGAGAGCGGGTACGGCCGAGAGGGCGGGCGCGAGGGCATGCTCGAATATATGGAGCCCAAGTGGCTCAAGCATGCGCCCAAAGTTCCGGCGGCCAATGCGCCTGCCGCGCCTCAAAATATTGGTGATTCCGAATCCAGCACTCCCTCGATCGACCGCACGGTGAAGCTCTACATTGGGGGCAAGCAAGCGCGTCCCGATTCCGGTTACAGCATGGAGGTGCGCTCGGCGGACGGCCGTTTGCTCGGTGAAGCTCCGCTCGGCAATCGCAAAGACATTCGCAACGCCGTGGAAGCCGCGCGCAAGGCGGAGAGTTGGGCGAAGGCAACCGCGCGTAATCGGGCTCAGGTTCTGTATTACTGCGCGGAAAATCTTGCACTGCGCCGGGACGAGATCATCCGCCGTCTTGCCGTGGTCGTCGGCGAGCAGCAGGCAGCAGCAGAAGTTGACCTCGGCACCGAACGAATTTTTTCTTATGCCGCCTGGGCCGACAAGTTCGATGGCGCGGTGCACAATCCGCCCTTCCGCAACATCGCGATTGCCATGAACGAACCGATTGGAACCGTGGGCGTGATCTGCCCGGCTGACGCTCCATTGCTGGGCTTCCTGTCGCTTGTTATGCCATTGTTGGCCATGGGGAACACGGTGGTCGCGGTTCCCTCGGAAAAATATCCGCTGATCACTGGTGATCTCTACCAGCTTTTCGATACCAGCGACCTTCCCGCCGGCGCGGTCAACATCGTCACTGGCTACGCCTCGCAATTACTCAAGACGCTCGCCGAACACGACGACATTGACGCTCTCTGGTGCTATGGAGACGATGCCACGGTAGCTTCTGCCAAAGCGATGTCCACCGGAAACCTGAAGCAAGTCTGGACCAACGAAGGCCGGGTCATCGACTGGTTCGATTCCCAGCATGCTGAGGGGCGCTGGTTCCTCGAGCACGCAACGCAGGTAAAAAATATCTGGGTGCCTTATGGCGAATAGTCGCTAAAGCATTTCCACCAAATTTGCACAACTTATGTGGCAATGCAGTTTTTCTGTTCCAGCGCGTTGCTTTTGTTTACCGCCGGGGCTAGCATAGCCCAATCTTCATATCGCCCGGCATCATTCTGCCTTGCAAATCTGTTTATCAAGGAGGACCTATGGGCATCGCAGTTTCTCCGCAAATCCACCCGCAAGTTGCGGAGTTCATCGACAAACCACGCAAGATGTTGATCAACGGCAAGTGGATCAATGCCGCTTCGGGCAAGACGTTCCCCACATATAATCCGGCAACCGGCGAGGTTCTGGCTCAAATTGCAGAAGGCGATCGCGACGACATCGATCAGGCAGTGAAAGCCGCACGCAAGGCCTTCGACAACGGACCCTGGCGCCGCATGACGGCCTCGGAACGCGGCCGCCTGATGTGGAAACTCTCCGACCTGCTCGAACAACACACCGAGGAGTTCGGCTACATCGAAAGCCTCGACAATGGCAAGCCGCTCAATATTGCAAAAGCCGCCGACGTCCCGCTCGCCGTCGACATGTTCCGTTACATGGCGGGCTGGGCCACTAAGCTCGAGGGCAACACCATTCCGCTTTCAGTTCCGTACACGCCGGGCGCGCAGTATCTCGCCTACACCTTACGCGAGCCCGTCGGAGTGGTCGGACAAATCATTCCCTGGAACTTCCCGCTGCTCATGGCGGCGTGGAAACTCGGTCCGGCGCTGGCGACAGGCTGCACCGTCGTGCTGAAGCCGGCTGAGCAAACTCCGCTTTCGGCGCTCCGTCTCGGTGAGCTCATCATGGAAGCGGGCTTCCCCGAAGGCGTGGTGAATATTGTTCCCGGTTACGGCGAAACCGCGGGAGCCGCATTGGCCGCGCATCCAGATGTCGACAAGATTGCCTTCACCGGTTCGACCGAGGTGGGCAAGCTGATCGTTCACGCCGCTGCGGGGAACCTCAAGAAAGTTTCTCTCGAACTGGGCGGCAAATCCCCGAACGTGGTGTTCAAGGATGCCGATCTCGACACCGCCATTGCCGGCTCTGCCAGTGCGATTTTCTTCAATCACGGCCAGTGCTGCTGCGCCGGTTCACGGTTGTACGTCGAGAAATCGATCTACGACCGTGTGGTTGAAGGCGTTGCTGAGCATGCCAAAAAGATCAAAGTTGGCTCCGGCTTGGAACCCGACACCCAGATGGGGCCCCTGGTTTCCGAAGAACAACTGAATCGCGTTTGCGGATATCTCGAGTCCGGATTCTCCGACGGCGCGAAGGCGATTGCGGGCGGACACAAGGCGGGCGATCGTGGGTACTTCGTGGAACCAACGGTACTCGTGAACACGCAAGAAGACATGAAGGTCGTGAAGGAGGAAATCTTCGGACCGGTGGTGACGGCCATGCCGTTCACCGATCCCGAGGAAATCATCCCTCGCGCCAACGACAGCGCCTATGGCTTGGCGGCTGCCGTGTGGACGCGCGACATCAGCAAGGCGCATCGCATGGCCGAGCAGCTTCGTGCTGGCACCGTCTGGATTAACTGCTACAACATCTTCGACGCGGGGCTCCCGTTCGGCGGCTACAAGCAGTCCGGCTGGGGCCGCGAGATGGGACACGATGTGCTGAACCTTTACACGCAAACCAAGGCAGTCTGCACCAGGCTCAACTAGCTTGCTTCAAAAAAAAAGGACGGTGGCGCACGCCGCCGTCCTTTTCTCCGAATCTCAGGCTTTTACCTCTCCATCAGCAGAACTTTCTCGGCATCATCGACCTCGGTCAGCTTGACCTCAATCACTTCGTTCATCGTAGTCTGCACATTGCGGCCCACGAAGGTAGCTTCCACGGGAATCTCTCGATGCCCGCGGTCGATTAAGACGCATAGTTGAACTTTTCGCGGCCGGCCATGCGAGAAGAGCGCGTCCAGCGCGGCGCGAGTCGTGCGGCCGGTGAAAAGCACGTCGTCGACCAGCACAATATTCTTGTCCTCGATTTCAAATCCAATCTCTTTCTCCTGGACCACCGGCTTCGGCCCCAGCGTTGATAAGTCATCGCGGTAAAACGTAATGTCTAGAGTCCCGACGGGAACCTTGGCGTTCTCGATCCGCGTAATGATCTTGCCCAGTCGCTCGGCAATCGGTACCCCGCGGCGGCGAATCCCGACCAACCCTAAACCGTCGACTCCGCCGTTCTTTTCTACGATCTCATACGCCAGTCGCACCATGGTGCGTTCAATTTCCGAGGCAGACATGAGTTGAGCCTTTTGACGAAGGCCAGTCTTTCGCGAAGGATTCTTTGCGTTCATTAGGAATTATGCCTCTGACGCCGTAGGCCAGCTTCTCAATGTAGTCAACGCACCTGCGAAGGTCAAGCTGCCGAACATGTTCCGAATGAGGTGGGAATAACTTTTCGGAGAGAACTAGACTTTGCTTTTGCCCACGGCGGCTCCGGTGGCAATTTCTTTCGCCAGTTCGTTCGCCGGACATGCAGTGCGAGTCACGCGTGCCAGCGGAGAGCCTTCGTCGCGCACCGATGTTAGAGAAACGGCCTGTGGATTTTCGCTGGCGGCCTTGCTTGGAAGAATCCCTACGCCTTGATTTCTGCCCATCGCCTTAGCTCGGTACAGCGCAGCGTCGGCCAGCGCAATCGACTCTTCCGCGCAAATCGCCTCGAACGCTTCGCGGCACCATGGATAGGAGGCCCACCCGACCGAGCAAGTCTTTCTCACCATGATTCCGTGGCCAAGATCAAACGGTTCGGCAGACATAACTTCTAAAACGCGACTGCAGAACGCCGGGGTCCCGGATGTGTCGGTCGAACGGCTCATGATAAGAAATTCTTCTCCGCCCCAGCGCACCAGAACATCGGATTTGCGGACCACGCCAGCAAGCCTTTGCGCAACCAGTTGCAGCAGCCGGTCTCCAGCAGGATGCCCGTGCAGATCGTTAACTTCCTTAAAGAAATCCATGTCGACCATGATGAATACGAGGTCGCGGTGATCCATCTTCCGAATGTCGCCGCCGCGCGCCCGCTGATAATTTCGCAGCACCTGCCCCGCCTCTGCCGTCAAAATCTCTTCCATGTAGCGCCGGTTCCAAACCCCGGTCAGTACGTCGGTGAAGGAAATTTCCTGGAGTTCCATGTTCTTCCGCTGCAATTCCAAACTATGCCAGCGCAGCGACTGTTCCTTGTTCTCCAACTCATCTTTCAACCGGCACATCTCGTCCAGATTGTGACGTGATAGCCGCAGTAAGCTGAGCAGTTCCTGATCCAGCAAATGCTGCTTCACAAATACCAGGCCGCCCATCACCAGCATCACGGCTACCGTCAAGAGCAGGCGGTAGGTCCGAATTGTTTGCGGCGCCGCTCCCCCGAATTGCGCCCACGCCATCATGAGCGGCGTCACCAGGACCGCCACCATCGCTAAGCGTGCTTTCCAGATTCCAAACCCACGAGTGGACGCTTCGTCGGCAGGAATCTCCGGCTCGGCCTCGCCCGCCAGCAACCCAATGCGAATGAACCATGCCATCGACGCCACCAACGGCACGTCGAACAGGCTTCCCGTGTAATACAGATGCAAGTCGATGGCCTCACTGGCCGTCAGGGACGCCACACAGTAAAGCAACGTCGCCGCGAAGAATTCGAAATAAAATCCGCGCCATCCGCCTCGACTTCGGCGCCACACCATCAGCAAGGCGAAGGCAAGCACCAGTTTCTCGCACACATACAGCAGATCAAAACTTCTGCCATACTGCTCCTCGGAGAGGTGCACGTACTGCCAGGGGATCACGACAAACAAATACAAGAACAGCCACCACGTCAGCAGGAGCGCGAAATCCAGTGTCCCGACGCGAATTGCCCGATCATCCTGCTGGACATGTGGCTGAAGGGCAACCGCTGCCATCATCGGCACGATGTGCAGGAACAGAATGACGTCTCCCATAAAAGGATTCGGCGCTTCCTGCCGCAAGTAGACTTCGAAATACGTCCACATCACCTGCGACACCAGCCACATTATTAGCCCCAGACTCATCAGCGCCCAAAACAAGCGTGACTTGCGGGAAGCCGTTCGAACATTAGTGAGAAAAGCAAAGGTCGCGGCGGCCAGCAGTATGTTTTGAGCAATGTCGCCAAACGCCATCAGCCCAAAGCTGCGTGGCACAAGCAGCGAGAGGGCAACGTGAACGCACACCAGTGCGCCGATGCCGATCGTCCACTTCCGTCCGTCCTGGAGCGGAGATTTCCCCACGCTACAAATTGTAGGGTTGAACCGATCGCCTCAGGTGTTACTCAGGTAACCAGGGCGCGGGCGCGTGGAATGCGATTGCCGACTAAGGAAGGGCCGCGGAAAACTGCTCTACGAAGCGATAAACATCGTGATACGAGTTATATAAGGGAATCGGCGCGACGCGGAAAACGTCTGGTTCGCGCCAGTCTCCGATGACTCCCTCCGCGGCCAGTCTGCCGCACAGCCTGCGCCCTTCGTGTGCTAGTCGAATCGATAATTGCGCCCCTCGCCGCTCTGGCTGGCGCGGGGTAATCACCGAAACTTTCGACGATACTTTCTGTTCGAGCAGGAATTCAAGATAGCCCGTGAGTTGCACGCTTTTGGCGCGTAAGCGCTCTATCCCGGCCTCGGAAAAAATTTCCATTGAAGCGCGCAGTGGCGCCAACGCCACGATTGGCGGGTTACTCAGTTGCCATCCTTCTGCTCCGGCCATGGGGTGAAACTCCGGGCCCATCTGGAAGCGAGTCTTCTCGTCATGCCCCCACCAGCCAGCCAAGCGCGGGAAATTCCAGGCTTGCGCGTGCCGCTCGTGCACGAAGCAGCCGGCAACACAGCCCGGGCCACCGTTTAGATACTTGTAGCTGCACCAGACTGCAAAATCTGGTCCCCAATCATGAAGGCGCAGCGGAATGTTTCCGGCGGCATGCGCGAGATCAAAGCCTACGACACATCCTTTACGGTGCCCCGCCTTTGCAATGCCCGACATGTCAAAAACCTGGCCTGTCGCGTAATTGACCCCACCCAAAAGAATAAAAGCCACCGACTCGCCCTCGCGCTCGATGATTTCCCCTATATCCTCGTCGCGCATGCAGGCCTCGCCGTCACGGGCTGTGAGTTCAATTAGTGAAGACGCGGGATCGAAGCCGTGAAAAAGGATTTGCGATTTGACGGCGTATTGATCTGAAGGAAACGCGCCACGTTCGATGACGATCTTATGCCGTTGTTTTGTGGGACGATAGAACGATGCCATCATCAAATGCAGGTTTACCGTCAGAGAATTCATCACCACAACTTCACCCGGCCCCGCTCCGACCAGATCAGCGGTTTGTTGCGCGAGCAAGCGGTGATACGACATCCACGGATTCCTGGCGTGAAAATGTCCTTCGACGCCAAGTTCTGCCCATTCGCGTAATTCCTGCTGGATGTACGAATTCGCAGACTTCGGTTGCAGCCCCAGGGAGTGGCCGCACAAATAAAGGCACTCTCCGCCATTCTTTGTTTTTGGAAGATAGAAGCGATCGCGAAAATGCGCGAGCGGATCGGTGGCATCCATCTGCCGCGCGAACTTTTCGCCAACCTGAAATCGAGTTGCGCTCAAGAGATCTCCAGCAGAGTGAGTTCACTGTGGACCAGGCGGTCTGCCTTTTCCCAGTCCAGATCTTCGATGCGCTCGATGCCGTCACAAAGCTCGGCCAACATCGCTTCCTGTTTGCGTCCTCGTTTTAGCGCGGTGGCATACGGAATACGATGAAACGTCACCATCGCGTACTTCGGCACAAACATCTGCGGATACTTTGTTTCCAGAGCCAACTCAACTTTCTTGCGAAATAGAAAACGCGGGTCGGCTACGCGATCCCGCATCTCGACGAAATTCTCGACGGCAAGATCTGCGATCGCGTCCGTGTTCACTTTGCGCGAGCGCTCGAATTCGCGGAAGACGCGCCCCCAGTCCCCGCCCTGCCTATCCATCAATTCCAGCAGGATTGTGCAATCCTCAAAGCCGCAGTTAATGCCCTGGCCGAAGAACGGAACGATGGCATGCGCCGCATCCCCTAGCAACAACGCGCGGCCTTCCACATGCCAAGGCGAGCATTTGACGGTCACCATCGAACCTGTCGGATTCGCAAAGAAATTATCCGCCAAGTCCGGCATGAGCGGGACCGCGTCCGGAAATCGCGCCTGGAAGAATTCGGCAACGGCTGCAGGCGAATTCAATGGCGCGAAGCTGTCGTTCCCCTCGAAAGGCAAAAACAAAATACACGCAAACGTCCCGTCGATATTGGGCAGAGCGATGAGCATAAAGTTCCCACGCGGCCAGATGTGTAGAGCATGGGTCTCGAGTGGGTGCTTTCCACCGGGACCCGCAGGGATAGTCAGTTCTTTGTACCCGTAGTCTAGATACTGCTGTGAGAAATTGAACCGGTTCAGCTTGAGCATCGCGTTGCGAATGGCTGACGCTGATCCGTCGCACCCGATGACAACTCCGCCCTCGACCGTTCGCTGGCTTCCGCTCTGCTCGTCGCGCATTTGAACGGCACCCGTCTGCAAATCGACTCCCGTGCAACGCTGCTGAAAGTGAATCTTCACTCCCTGTGCTTCCGCCGCATTCATCAGCGCAATATTCAGCTCGGCGCGCGAAATCGAGTTGATCACCTCAGACTCGTCCTTGCCGTAGGGCTGAAACGTCAGCTCCGAACTTGGGGAATGCATCATCCGGCCCTTCATTGGAATGATGATGTCCTGCATCCCATGCCAGAGTCCCGCCTGCGTCAGCGCATGAATGCCTCGGGTGGACAACGCCAAGTTGATGGACCTGCCGGCGCTCACGCGCACGCGCCGCATATCAGGACGGCGCTCATAGATCTCGACGTTGAATCCGCGTTTCACCAGTCCGAGTGCCAGCAGCGGCCCATTGAGCCCGGCGCCGATCAGCGTAACGGTTTCGGATTGGTGAACCATGAGGAAGAGTTAATCAGCTCAGATGGGCACTGCTATTGGGTTAACAACGTTCGCGCTTCCCACAATTCCGGAAAGAATTTCTTGTCGAGCGTAAGTTTGAGATACGATGCTCCCGCACTACCGCCCGTTCCCATTCGGATGCCGATGACGCGCTCGACCAACTGGATGTGCCGCAATCGCCAGCTCACCACGAGTTCATCGAACTCAGTGAGCCGCTCACAGAGATCAATCCAGTCGCGGTTGCTGTGCTCGTCTTTGTACAGCGACAGTACGGCCCGCGCTCGAGCGGCAAATTGATCAGCCTGGCTCGCATTATCGTCGGTGTGCAAGCATCCCTTTGCGCGCAGTGCTCCAAAAAACACGTCGTGCAAAGATGGTTCACGCAGGCGGCGTTCCAATTGCGCGTAGGCTTCCGGCGTCGGCCGGTGGTACCGGAGCATCTTCTCGTCCTTCAACCCGCACAGAAACTCGATTTCGCGAAACTGCTCCGACTGGAATCCGCTGGCCGGCTCAAGCTTTCCGCGGAAGGCCAGGAAGTGCGTCGGCAGCATGGTCTCAAGAATCGTGAACTGTTCGATCAGCACCCGCGTGATTTCGGTACATCGCCGCAGAAGACGCGCCGCTTCATACACCTCATCGTGCGATTGCGGATTTTTTTCCACTGCCTGCAGATTCGCCACCACCCCGTCGAGATCGTGCAGCAATTCCTTAAACCACAGTTCGTACGTCTGGTGCACGATGATGAACAGGAGTTCGTCGTGATGTTCCGGCTTTGATTGCGGATCTTGCAGCGCCAGCAGCTCTGGAACGTTCAGATATGAACTGTATGTGAGCTGATCCGCGTGCGGGTGAGTCGGCGAGTCAACTGCCGAAGGCGCATCCTTCGCATTTACCGGTTCGGTCTTGTTGAGCCCGAGAAAGGAGAGCGCGTTGCCACCCAGCAGCCGCGACTTCGTCTCATCACTCAAACGGCTCGATCGAATCAGGCTTCCAATTCCATGCTCGCCCAACGGAAACGGATAGTCCGAGCCGAGCATCACCCGCTCCGCTCCCAGGGTCTCGATCAACAATTGCAGCGCTCGCTGATCAAAAACCGCTGAGTCTACATAGAAACGATTTAGATATTGTCTGGGCGGTAACTCACACGCTCCATGCGCCACGGGATGATGCTGCCACGCATTCTCCAGCCGTCCCAGCAGAAACGCGAAACTTCCGCCACCATGCGCGAAGCAAATTCGCAAATTCCGCGGAAGCTTATCGAACGCACCGCTGAGGATCATCGCCACGATCCCAAGTTGCGTCTCGGCGGGCATGCCCACGGTCCACGGCATCATGTACTTCGGCATGCGCGGTTGACCGAGCATGTCCCACGGGTGCACCAGCACCGCCGCGCCTTCGTTCGCGCAGTGATGCAGGAAGGTCACAATTCCGGCATCGTCCAGATTCTTTTCCCCAACATGATTTCCAATTTGCACACCCAGGTGGCCCGCGCGCATCGAGCGGCTCAACTCCGTGCACGAAGCGTCGATGTCCTGCAGAGGAACCTGGCAAAGCGACTTCAGCCTGCCCTTGCCCCGCGAGCATAGCTCGAGCGCAGCATCATTGAACAATCGCGCACAGTCCAACGCATGTTCCACTGGCCGGTCGTACGCGAACAACACGGGCGTCGCCGAAAGCACTTGCGTCTCGACGCCGTCGCGATCCATTTCCTGCAGGCGCACCTCGGGATCCCAGCAGGCAGAATAGATGTGGCGGAAGAACCGATCGCCGACCATGATCTCCGCCTTGCCTGGCTCGGTGTGCTTGATCCACGGCCAGTTTGGCGTACCATAGCGCTCGGCCAGATCGGGCCAGGTCTGGGGGAAGAAATGATTGTGAATGTCGATGACTGGCATTTCTACTGTTTGCCGGGATGGACCGCGCCGCAATGTTTGCACTTGCGCAGGCTCTCGTTGCTATAGAACTTGTCAAAAAGCGGCGGCAGATCGCGCACGATGCTCTTCAATTTCACTTCCGCGCGATACAGCAATTGGTGGCAGTTTTGGCAGTACCACTCGAATCCGTCCAAAGCGCCATCTGGCCGCGGCATCTCCACGACTACGCCCAGCGTTCCCGCCTGCCTCTGCGGTGAATGGCGCATGTGCTTGGGCAGAAGAAAGATCTCCCCTTCTTTGATGGGAACTTCGAGCGGCGGCTTGCCCGGACTCTCCATCAGGCGAAGAACAATGTTGCCCTTCCACTGGTAGAAAAATTCTTCTGTCGGATCGTCATGGTAATCGCGGCGCTGATTGGGGCCTCCGACCACCGTCACCATCATCTCGCCGTCTTCCCAGACCTGCGCGTTCCCCACCGGAGGTTTGAACTTTTCCTTATTGTCATCAATCCACTGCTGAAAATTAAATGCCTTCAGTTCCCTGATAGACGGCATGGCGTCTCCTATTTCTCCGGTTTGTACGCGACGGCCCGAATCTCGATCAGCAGATGCGGGTGCGGTAACTGGTGCACGGCAACCGTCGTTCTGGCCGGGCCGTCGTGACTGAAGTATTGACCGTAAACTTCGTTGTATCCCGCGAAATCGTTCATACTCACCAGGTACGAAGTCACTTCCACAACATCCTCGAGGCCGGCTTGCACACTCCGCAAAATCTCGCGCACGTTCTCAATGACGGCTCTGGTCTGCACGCGAATATCGAGATGGGTGGTTCCAAATTCGTCGACCTCTGCGCCGGCAATCGTATTGTCGGCGCGCCGCGCGCTCGTGCCCGACACAATCAGAAAGTCGCCCGCGCGTTTCACGTGCGGATATTTGCCGCGCGGTTTCGCGCGGCCCGCAATCACTTTGCCTTCGACTTTCCCCATTTTGCATCGCCCGCGCAGCGGCTCAAAGCCTAATACAGATATTGTTCAGTTCCGAATAAAAATTGAGCGAGTGCACGCCGCCTTCGCGGCCGATTCCCGACAGACCCATGCCGCCGAACGGCGTTCGCAGATCGCGCAGGAACCAGCAATTGACCCACGTGATGCCCACTTTCATCTGTTGTGCCACGCGATGTCCGCGCTTCAAATTCGTCGTCCAAACCGACGCTGCCAGGCCGTACTTCGTGTCATTTGCCAAGGCCACCGCTTCCTCTTCTGAGTCGAACGGAGCGACATGGCAGACCGGCCCGAAAATTTCTTCCTTCACGCAGCGCGCGGACTCCTTCATATCAGTATAGATCGTTGGTTGCACGTAAAAGCCGTTGTCCAGAGCGTTGCCGAACGCGGGAACGCCTCCTCCGGTAATTACGGTTGCACCTTCCTCCCGCGCGAGGCGATAGTACGAGAGAACTTTTTCCCGATGCTGGGCAGAGATGAGCGGCCCCACTTCAGTCGCTTTGTCGAGCGGGGACCCAACGCGCAGACTCTCCGCCTTGCGCTTGAGGGCCTCGACGAACCGATCGAGAACCGGCCGCTCTACGTAAACCCGTTCGGCGCACAAGCAAACCTGACCGGTATTGAGAAATGCTGCCTCGCTGATGCCATTGACGGTCTCGTCGAAATCGCAGTCGGCAAAAACGATGGCCGCATTCTTGCCGCCGAGTTCAAACGATACGGGCTTAACCGAGGCCGCAACGGTCTTCATGATCGCCGCGCCGGTCTGCGACTCGCCCGTGAAGGTCACCGCGTTCACATCCGGATGCTGCGTCAGAAATTCTCCCGCCGAGTTCGGGCCAAATCCGTGCACCACGTTGTACACGCCATCCGGAATTCCCGCCTGCTGCATCACTTCTGCCAGCAGCGTCGCGGTTGCCGGCGTCTCTTCCGACGGCTTCACAACCACCGCGTTGCCGCAGGCCAGCGCGGGCGCCACCTTCCAGGTCAGCAACAGAAGTGGAAGATTCCATGGCGTGATGATTCCCACCACACCAAGAGGCTTGCGCACCGCGTAATTGAGGGCGCTCTTTCCATCGGGAGTTTCAGTCTGAAACGACTCCAGTCCCGCCGTCTTGATCAAATCGGCAAACACTCGAAAATTCGCCGCCGCCCGTGGAACATCCAGCCGCGATGCCAGCGCGACCGGCTTGCCCGTGTCCGCGACCTCGGCCGCTACAAAGCAGTCGAACCGGGCCTCGATCGCATCGGCAACCTTGTGTAATCGCGCTGCGCGATCCCGCACATTCATCCGGCCCCATTCGCCCAGCAATGCCTTGCGCGCAGCCTGCACCGCAGCATCGACCAAGCCCCGATCCGCTTCCGTGACCTGCGCGATCACGGTTCCATCCGCCGGATTCACGTCGGCGAACTCGTGCTTGCCGGCCACGAACTTCCCATCGATGTAGTTCTGGATAGACTTCACGTGGCGTCAACCCCGGCGAATCGTAACAGCCTGCATTGAGCGAAGCAATTCTCTACTGGCAACTTCCCCGTTCTTTCAAGTATCTGCGCAGCGCATCCTTCCACTCGGGCATTTCGATGCCGTAACGCTGAAGGCTCGTTGCCGACAGAACCGAATATGCCGGACGCGGCGCCGGACGCGCCATTTGGGCGCTGCTTACGGGCCTCACCTCGACCGCGAGTCCGGCATCTTTTACGATCTCTTGCGCGAATTCAAACCACGAGCAGTTCCCGGAGTTGGTCACGTGAACGATGCCGTGCGCTCCCGCGCGGCATAACGAAATAATGGCTCGCGCCAGGTCCACGGAGTACGTCGGACATCCCCGCTGATCGCTTACTACATCCAGCGCCGGACGGCTCGCCGCCAGTTTCAAGATCGTATCCGGGAAACACTTGCCGCCAGTACCAAACAACCAGGAAGTGCGCGCGATGCAAGCCTCCGGCAGTACTTCGAGCAACCCAACCTCCGCCTCAGCTTTCGATCGCCCATACACACTTTGCGGATTACGCGCGTCGCTCACTTCGTACGGCAACGTCTTCTTACCGTCAAACACGTAATCCGAGCTAAGGAAAATGAGTTTCGCCCCCGCCTGCTTTGCGGCCTGCGCGATATTTACCGCTCCATCCCGATTCACCGACATAGCCACATCTGCGTGAGTCTCGCATCCATCCACATCCGTGTAAGCCGCCGCCAGCACAATCCACTCCGGCGTCGACTCCCGCACCACCTCCCGCACTCGGGCTGCGTCGCGAATGTCTACGGCACCTGAGCCCATGCCGATTACTTCATCTCCCGTCCACTCGCGCACCAGCGCCTTGCCCAGAAGTCCGGTGGCTCCAAAAATCATTGCCTTCATTTTCTGATTTCCACGTTAGCCGAAGGTCTCGGCATCCCGCAGTGCAGCGCCGCGCTGATCTTTCGCAGACACGATGGGCTCGCCTTGCAATCCCCACTCGATCTTCAAGTCTGAATCGTTCCACGCCAACGTGCGCTCGAACTCCGGAGCGTAGTAGTCCGTTGCCTTGTAGAGCACATGCGCCGACTCGGAGATCACGCGAAACCCGTGCGCGAAGCCGGGAGGAATCCACAGCATGCGTTTGTTCTCGCCTGAGAGCCGGACAGCTTCCCACTTGCCAAACGTGGGCGAACTGCGGCGCAAATCAACCGCGACGTCGAGTATCTCTCCTTCTCCCACTCGTACCAGTTTCCCCTGAGCATGCTTGATCTGATAGTGCAGTCCGCGGACGACGTTCCGCTGGGAATAAGAATGATTGTCCTGCACAAACGGCCCTTCGACCCCCAGTTGCGTAAACGCTTTTTCGTTGTAGCTTTCGAAGAAAAATCCACGCTCATCGCCAAACACGCGCGGCTCGAGCGCGAAGACGCCGGGCAACGAGGTCGGAATTTTCTTGATTGCGTCCATGGCTGGCAGCAGTGGCGACGCCGCGTTCTTCAGAATACCCTTTCCCGCAATAGCTGCAGCAGGTACGCGCCGTAGCTGCTGTTCCGCATCGAACTTCCAATCTTCTCCACCTCGGCCGCGCTGATGTAACCCGACCGGAACGCAATTTCCTCCGGGCACGCGACCATCAATCCTTGCCGTTTTTCGATGGCTTGGATATAGAGAGCGGCATCCATCAGAGACTCGTGCGTGCCGGTATCGAGCCACGCCATCCCGCGTCCCATGACAACCACTTCCAGTTGTCCCTTTTGCAAGTACGCCTGATTGACGTCCGTAATCTCCAGCTCGCCGCGCGCACTGGGCTTCATCGTCTTGGTGATTTCTACGACCTGGCTGTCATAAAAGTAAAGGCCGGTTACAGCGTATCTGGACTTCGGCTGCTTCGGTTTCTCCTCGATGCTGAGCGCGCGCCCATGCTCATCGAACTCCACCACTCCGTAACGTTCAGGGTCATGCACCCGATAAGCGAACACCCGAGCGCCATCGACCTTCACCGCAGATTCTCGCAAGTCCTTCGCCAGATCATGCCCATAGAAAATGTTGTCGCCCAGCACCAGCGCACACGGACTGCCGCCCAGAAACTTCTCCCCGAGCAGAAACGCCTGCGCAATGCCCTCAGGCTTCCGCTGTACCTGATATTGAAGTTGAATTCCGTACTGGCTGCCATCCCGCAGCAGCATCTGGAATTTGGGGACGTCCTCCGGCGTAGAAATAATCAAGATCTCGCGGATTCCCGCCAGCATGAGCGTACACAGCGGGTAGTAAATCATGGGCTTGTTGTAGACCGGAAGCAGGCTCTTTCCCATGGCCTGCGTCACGGGATACAAACGCGTCCCCGATCCTCCTGCGAGAATGATGCCTTTATAGCGCGTGCTTTCGTTCATGTTCGCGGTAATTGTCTCAGGTTCCGGTCACTGCCCCGAATAGTGCGTTGCAATCCATTGCCGGTAAGCGCCGCTGGTCACATCGCGCACCCATGCTTCATTCTCAAGATACCAGCGAACGGTCTTACGAAGACCGGTCTCAAACGTTTCCTTCGGCTTCCATCCCAGTTCCCGCTCGATCTTGCTGGCGTCCATGGCGTAGCGGCGATCGTGACCGGGCCGATCCTTCACGTAAGTGATCAATTCCCGCCGCGAGCTTCCCGGCCGCGGCGACATTTCATCCACCAGATCGCAAATGCTCTGCACAATCTCGATGTTCGGTTTTTCGTTCCAGCCTCCAATGTTGTAGGTTTCTGCGGGCTTGCCAAGCCGCAGCACGGTGGCGATCGCCTCGCAATGATCCTCCACATAAAGCCAGTCGCGGACATTCTTGCCGTCGCCATAGACGGGCAGGGGCTTGCCGTCGCGGGCGTTGAGGATCATCAACGGAATTAACTTTTCGGGAAACTGAAACCGCCCGTAATTATTGGAACAATTCGTTGTCAGTGTGGGCAGGCCGTAGGTATGGTGATAGGCGCGCACCAAATGATCCGAAGCCGCTTTTGACGCGGCATAGGGGCTGTTGGGCGCGTATGCGGTCGTTTCACTGAACGGACGATCCTTCGGCCCCAGCGATCCGTACACTTCATCGGTCGAAACGTGCAGAAAGCGAAACTGGTCGTGCTCGTCGCCGGACAACTCCGCCCAGTGCGCCCGCGCTTCTTCCAGCAGCGCAAAGGTCCCATTGATATTTGTCTGGATGAACTCCTCGGGTCCGCGGATGGACCGGTCCACATGGCTCTCAGCCGCGAAGTGCACAATCGCACGCGGCCGATGGTTTCGCAGCAACTGGCGGACTAACTCTCGGTCGCCAATATCGCCTTGCACGAACTCGTACTTGCGGGAACCCTCGATACTCTCCAGGTTCCGCAGGTTTCCGGCATACGTTAGCTTGTCCAGATTGATGATGGACAAAGACTCATTCTGCAATTGCTGCAGAACGAAGTTGGATCCGATAAATCCCGCACCGCCCGTGACAAGAATTCGATCGTTCATGCGAATGGCGCTGCTGGTGGCGCCAAACTTAGCCCAGCGCCGGAAAGCGAGCCCGGACCTTGATTGTAATCAAAAAGGACGGGGTTAGCCCGTCCTGCTGAAATTCCCATGAATGTAGATCGCGAATCACCCAGTCCGAAGGCTGGTTAACTCTTCATCAGCAACTGCTTCCACTGCCTGACCCGGTTTCCTGATGGCGGAAGGGGCCAACTTCCACCCCAACACCTCGAAATAAGCGCTCTCGATGTCCTCGGCAATTTGTTGCCACTGGTAGCCCTCTTCGATGCGCCTTCTCGCAGTTTTGCCCGCAGCCTCTCGCACCGCGGGACTTGCGATTAGGAGTTTCAAATGCTCTGCGAGGTCCGCCGCATTTCCCCGCTGGAATGTGAACCCGGCTCCGTCCACCAATTCTCGGTTCTCCGGTACATCGCTGGTCAACACGCACAATCCGGCGCCCATTGCATCCAGCAGCGCCAGCGATAGGCCCTCCAGGTCTGACGGCAGCACAAAAATCATGGCATTAGTAAGTAACTCGTCCAGAGTTTCCCCCGACACCCAGCCGAGCATTCGAATCCGGTCGCTCGCGTGCGTGCGCAACTCGCGGCTGTAGTCGTCGCAATAACTCCCCGCCCCGGCCATCACCAGCTTCACATCGGAATCGAGATGTTCGAACGCTTCGACCAGCAAATGGCAGCCCTTCTCCGGCGAGAACCGTCCCAGAAACAGAACGTATCTCCCGGGCTCCAACCCCCACTTGAGAATTTTATTTGGCTCGCTCCTGTCGCGCAGAACACCGCCGTTCGGGACATAGTGCGCCTCAATCCCGTGCGTCTCGCGATAATGCTGCTGCAGTGTTCGAGAGACCACCATGGTCGCATCCGGAAGGCACACCGAAGCCCGCTCTCCAGCTCGCAATACCGCTGCAGCGACGCGGCCCCATTTCTTCCGTTGCCAGTCGAGCCCCTGCACGGTTACGGCAGTCTTCGTCCGCAACAGCCGCGGAATGAAGGAAAACAGCGCCGGCCCAAGCGCGTGGTAGTGCACTAAATCATATTGTTCAGTGAGCGCATGCAGAGTGCTCAGCAGTGTGTGGATCACGGTTTCCAGATGCTTCGATCGAATCGTGGGCAATCGCACCAGTCTCATGCCGTTATGCTGATCGAGCTTTGGAGTGAAGTAGTTCCGGCAGTAGACTGTGACTTCATGCCCGCGCTCAGCCAGCCGTTTTCCGACCTCTTCGTAGTAGCTCTCGATTCCGCTGTATTTTGAGATCACACCGCGTCCGCCGATGAAGGCAACTCGTAGCTTCTGAACTTCTGGCCCTTTCAGCTCACGTTGACGCAGTTGAGGGACCCATTTTGGCTGATGCCCCGGTATTGTCACCAACCGGTTGCTGCGACTGGCTATGAGCTCCCGGTAAAGGCTCAACATCTGTTCGTAATGCGCGTCCGGCGTGTGGTGCTGCCGAACCCACTCCCACCCGGCGCGTCCCATGCTCTCTGCCAGTTCTGGTTTTGCGACCAGGGTCTGCATGGCTCGCGCGAGGTCATCTACATCTCCGCAGCGATAGAGAAATCCGGTTTCTCCCTGGCGCACTAATTCGCGGCGCGAACCAATATCGCTGGCCACTACCGTTCGTGCTTGTGCATACGACTCCAGAATTGTCTTACCCAAGGTCTCATATGCATGCGAGGGGAAAACCGTGAATCGCGAATTCGCGATCAGCCGATCGCGTTCTTCCGGCCCCACCTGCCCCACAAATTCGATATTGGCCAAGCCGAGTGCAGCCGCCAACTGCTCTAGCTCGCTTTTCTGCGGCCCGTCGCCGGCAATCAGCAGCCGCAAGTGGGGCAACTGCTGCATCGCGCGAATCAAATCGTGAACGCCTTTTTCAGACGAGAGCCTGCCCACGTAGAGCACTGGACCCTCAGCACACCCGCTCAAGTCCTGCGGTTCCTTGACGCGCTGGAAGTGCGGCAAAACTTGAAACCTGTTTGCATCGCATCCATGTTCGACAAATTTGTCGCGTACAAACTGGCTGGGCGCGACAAAAAGATCCACACATTTGCGATAGGTTCCCACCCAGCGATGGATGTAGGCCTCCGTCATTAAGGTAAGGCGCGCTGCCACTCCGGGATAGCAGCCCGACCGCAGCAGATGCCAGAATGCCCCACCCTTGCAGGCCTCGCATGCTTTTCCCTCTGACAGCAGGTTGTAGTTGGGGCAAAGCACCTTGAAATCATTCAGGTGATAAAGCACTGGAACGTTCTGCGCCTTCAGTTCCCATAGAACCGAGGGCGATAAGTGGTGGTAGATGCTCCGCACGTGTGCCACATCCGGCCGAAAGTCTCCGATCATCGCGCGCAACTGCCGGCGCGCCTCGGTCGAATAGATGGCATGCGTTGCCTTTTGCGCTTTTCCCCACCAACCCGACTTCGCCTTGAAGTCAATGTGCGATACGAAGTGCCGATCGTACCGAGTCGGCTCTCCCCGTGGATCGGCCATCGAAAACAAGGCCACTTCATGGCCTTTCGCCCGCATCAACTCCATCAACTCGAACAGATACACTTCAGTACCGCTGAAGGGATAGTTATATTTGTTGCAATAAAGGACTCTCATCCAGAGTGCTCTCGTTCTGCGGTGCGATCCGCTGGAGAAATAATTCTGCTAACAGCTGCAGATTCTTGCGGCGGTTGAAATTCTGCCGAACGTGTACCCGGGCCGCATGGCGAATCCCCTCCAGTGCTTGGGCTGCGCTGGCACGGTGAGCAGGAAATTCTTGTTGGGCACCCTCCGGTCCTTGCATCAGTGAACGGATCAAGAGAAGATGCACGACAAAATCGTCCATCGACCCAGGCTGGTATAAAAATCCGGTCTTGCCCCCGATGACCAGCTCAGGGATTCCGGTAATGGCTGGCGCCAGCACTATGTTTCCCCGCACCATCGCTTCCATCAGCACCACCGGTACGCCCTCGCTGCGACTGGTCAACACCACTACATCGGCCATGGCATACAACGAATTCCTCCGCGCCGGTGGCACGTGCCCCAGCAGGGTGACCCATCCCTCAAGGCCGAGCGTACGAATCAAAGATTCCAAACGCGAGTGTTCGGGTCCCTCGCCGGCGATATAGCAGTGGAAGGCCACGTCCCGGGCAACCAGGTTGGCACACGCGCGCAACAGGAAAGCGTGATCCTTCACGGGATGCAACCGCCCAACGGCGAGCAAAAACAAAGGATCGTCCTTCGTCTTCGGACACGCTGCCGGGAGCGCGGCCTGTTCGGCCACTTCGACTCCCAGGCGCAGCACAAGCACTTTCTCAGGTTCAACCTCGGGATAATGCTGCAAAACGTACTGCCGGTTGTATTCCGAAATGGTCCGGCAAAACGCGCTGTGCTCCAGCTTCGTATCGAGGTATGTCGCACGCAGCAGTAGGTCCGATCCGTGGAGAGTCATGCTGAAGGGCAGACCAAGCAGACGGGCCGCTACCATTCCGACCCACGATCCGAAATATCCGTGATGGACATGGATGTGGTCGACCCCGCGGCCTTCCAATTTCGCGGCGTAGTACGCCCCCAGAAGCGTGTGCGCGATCGCCTTCACGCGTTGCCAGGAACTCTCATTTCCTCCAAAAGCGATCCGCTGGATGAATGGGGCAATGCGACTCGCTCTTGCGATACACAACCAGGCCGCGCGGACCAACCCCCTTGCTTCGAGTGACTGCAACACGATCTCTGGGGCGCCACTGCTCTTCTCTCCTGGCCTGCGAACGGTGCCCGCGACGACGCGAACACCCCGCCCCTGCAGCTCTTCAATTTCGTCCGTCACATAACGCTCAACCGGTGAAGGAAACTCGTTGGCGAGAAAGGCGACCGTCAGCACGACGCCACGCCTTCTGCCCGACGACGTTGTGCAGCCAGCATTCCGGCCATCGTGAACAGCAATCCGTTTACGAACTGATAACTCATCACCACTACCGCTGCATTGACCCAATACACGCCCAGCATAATCGGCCACAAGCGATGAAAGTGCCGATCAAGAAAACCGCATTGTTCGCGCAATGGAATCGCGCCACGCCCCAGCTGCCACATCTCCCACATCATCCACACATACAAGAGCAGCCCTCCAACGCCATGCTCGGCCAGCAGTTCCAAATAAGTGTTATGCGGATAAAACACTTTCTCTCTATATCCACTGACATAACGTGGCAACTCCGACGGCATCCGATGGAAACCCCACCCGGTCCATGGGCGATCCAGAAACATCTCCCAACTTGCGGCATAAACCGACTGTCGGAACTCCACCGGCCCACGCTCTTCGAGACGATCGCTCAGCATTCCCCCAAGCCGGCTCGAAGTCGACACGATCGCCAAGGCGACCGCGGCCACAACCATCCACGCCACAAAAGCACGCCGCACTCTTCGGTTCTCGCATAGAAATGCCAGTGCCACCAGCGTTCCGGCAAAGGACAACCATACGGCCCGCGTCATGGTGGCCAGAATTGCAATTGGAACGGACGCCAACAAAAGTGCCAACCCAATGTTCCGCCCACCTTTTCTGTGATACGCGTGAAGTGCCAGCAATCCCAGCATGTTGAGCGACACGCCGTTGGCCACCGCCTGCAGCAAAGGCCCTCGCGCGCGGTCCGCCTGAATTCCCAGGGTCTCATCGAGGATGAATCGCGGAAAAATCAGCCACCGCGCGCCGCAAAGGAACGCAATCGCCGTGAAGCTGAGGTAAGCCAGGACGACCAGCGCGAATATCTCAAACTGGCGCAAGTGCCTCTCGTTCGTGAACACAATTCCCGCCAGATGAAACAGAGTAAAGGGCACGATCAATTTCGAAGCCAGCACGCTCCACGTCTCAGGATCGAAGGGTTGCCCGGCAATGCTGCACAGAGCCAGCAAGGTCAGACCGAGCATGGGCCACGTGGCTCGTTCAATCACGAACAGGGGTTGCCGCAACAGCAGCGCTCGGCTCACCACCGCCAGCAGCACGATGCCGAAGGTCACCCGGTCGATCTTGTAAAATCGAATATCCGGATGCCGCAGCAGCATGGCTGTGAAGGCCGCTAGGAAAAGAAACGAAGGATACGCAATCAGTAATTGCAGCGGACCCAGGAGTGCTTTGACTGCCCAGGCTGCGAACTGCTCCCTGGACCAGACCGGCATCGTCGCCCGCAATGATGCCGTCTGCATCAATCCCCGCTCCCTTGCGCCACCGCTAGAAACGTTTTCATCAGGATGCGAACATCTAGACCGAGACTCCACCTGCGTATGTATTCCCGATCGAGGTCCATCCCACGCCGGAACGAGGGATCGCGTCGCGCCGTAACCTGCCACAGCCCGGTAATTCCAGGAGTCACGTCCAGCCGTGCCAAGTGCTCAATTTCATATCCCGCAACATCGTCAAGCGGATGCGGTCTTGGACCCACTAGGCTCATCTCTCCACGCATTACATTCCAAAGCTGGGGTAATTCATCCAGGCTGTATCGCCGCAAATGGAGCCCGATCCGCGTGACCCTGGGATCACTTGCGATCTTGAAAAATGGACCGGACCGCTCATTCCTCTTGCGCAAATGCGTCTTCAATTCCTCTGCATTGCTCACCATGGTGCGAAATTTGTAACAGCGAAAGATTCTTCCTTTGCGGCCGGCGCGAGGCGCACAGTAGAGGATCGGGCCCGGAGAATCCAGCTTGATGAGAAGGGCGATGGCAGCCAGCAGGGGCGCCAGAAGTATCAACGCGACGCCTGCACCCAAAACGTCCATCAGCCTTTTCAGCATCAGCCCGATCGCCGGCAATTTTTCCGCATGCAGGCAGATGACCGGCAATCCGGCAATTCGCTCGATTTCACGTTCGATCGGCGTGCATCCGAATAGCTCTGGAACGAACTCTAGATCGAGCCGCAAGCGCCGAGCCTCGCTCAACACCTGCCGAGCCACTTCGCTGTTCTTGGGAGCTGCCAGGATCACTTCATCCACGAATCCAGTCCGCGCCAAACGCGCCAGATCCGCGGCGCCGCCGATCACTCCTCTGCCTAACGGCTTTTCGTCGTCCAGGAAACCGGACACCTTCCTTCCACTCTCCGGATTCGCTTGCAGATGCGCGGCAATCGCGCGACCGACTGGCCCGGCTCCGACAATCAGTATGTTGCGCCAGGGTTGACCGGCTTGCTCCCGCGGACCGCTATTCCGCCGCCACGTCCAGAGTGCGCCCAGATGTAAGAGGCCGGCCGCGCAACACAAGCCGCTGGTCGCCCAGCGGGCAGTCAGCAATCCAGCTCCCAGCGACATTAGTGCAGTGGACAGCACCACAGACTTCTGCAGAACTCTGGCTCGCACCCGCAAATCAACGGTAACGGTGTACAGGCCCTCCGTGTGCCCCACCAGCGTGATCAAAGCCGCCTGTAAAACTGCCAGCCCCAGCAAAGGAAGGGGAGCCCCGGTCGCATATTCAAAAAATGTCGGCCGCGGGAAAACTACGCGCAAAGGAACCAGAAGCGCTCCTACCAGCAGCCAATTCAAAGCCACCAGCGCCCAATCCGCCGCCACCGACCTCAGCCACTTCCAGCCCGTACGGCTCTGCAGTGGTGCCGGAACCAGCATAGTCAGCGTCCCATCGGCCGAGTCGGACGCTTGCTCCCACGCGGCCGCTTCCGCAGACGCTTGCTCCAATACAAAAGGCTTCTCCGATTGCGGCCGCTTCCTTTCAGTTCGAAACGCGGGTTTCTCGCCCGGAATCAAACGGGCCCATTCAACCTTGTGCGATTCCTGCTGCCTGGGATTGACCAGAAGCGAAGACACTTCAACTCCGTTCCTTTTCGTAGCCTTCCGATGCATAAGCGCATCGGGCACTTCCACCGCGAGATCTAAAGACGGCGGTAAATTCCCTCCGGCATGGGAAACTCCCGATCGCTCAGCACCGTTCCGAGAAGCCGCACTTCCGCCCCTTCCAACATCTCTTTGAACTTGCGGGCGCTCGCCCGTCGCGTGCGCTGCGCTGAGATCACCAGGACGACTCCATCTGAGATCTGGGCCATCTCCGTTGTCATGCTCGACTCACCGGCGAGCTGGCCCTGCACGATCGAGTACTCAAATTCGTGCCGGAGTTCGCCAAGAAAAATGTGCACAGACGCGGAATCCTGTTTTTCCTGCGTCACATCCGCCGGCACCAGCCACAAACTTCGGCCTAGCCGCACCGCTGTTTTCCGCAGCCGGCTGCTTGGAGCTCTCGGTTCATAGTCCGCGTGCGCAAGATGCGATTCGACCTCACCCACCTTGTCCGGCAGGGCTCCAACCACCGCAACGTCAGCGGATGTTTCCCTTGCAAGAGCCTGGCCCACCCGCAGGCATATCCCTTGGATATCCGTCTCCCGCTCGAGCGCGCTGAAGACAACCTGACGCGCCGACGGCGAGTCGCTCAAGCAGAAGACTTGCCGCACCAGTCGCTGAATCTGCTCGCGCGCGAATTTTTCCGGGTTCCAGCCATCAATCGATACCAGCTTGGTTTTCGTGGGTGCTGCTCGCTCCTGTGTCGCCGCGCGCCTCTCCTCGGCGATTCCCAGCCAACCGGCACTCATGAATCCTGCCCTCATGCCGGGAGACTCCCTCGTAAGCCCTTGGGCAATGACGCCAGCACAGGAGCATTCAAGTACGCCACAACATCGTCCGGATCCCGGAATGCCGGATCCAGATAATCCACGGCAAAAGCCGATCCTGTTCCCGCCGCTGCGGCGGCCAACAATCCGACCATCACCACCCTCCATGCCGATCGCACGGGCAGCGCCGGAGCCACCGGGCGCTCCGCGATCGCCACGTTAACGATTCCGCGTTCGTCGAGCGCGTCATCCATCCGCGCCTCTTCCTGTTTCTTCACGTAAAGCAGGTAATTTTCCTGCGCCGCTTTTTCCGTGCTCGCCAAGTCATCCTGGGTGACCGCGTCCGCCCCTAACTTTTTCGCCATGGCACGGTAAGCCGCGGCCTGCGTCTCGGCTGCTGCCGCGCGTGCTTGCAGCGCCTTCCATCGCACCTGCGCCTGCTGCAATTCCGCTTTCGCCCACTCATAGTGCGGATTCTTGTCCGTGGTTTCATCGCGCACCGGTGTGGCGCTTTCTGCGATGATGGCCGTCTCCGTCTGCGCAATCTGCTGTTCTACTTCCTGCACCAACCGGTGGTTCGGTTCAAACTTCGTCAGCAACTGTGTTCTCTTCAGTTCCAGGTCAAGCAGCGTCGCTTTCAGTGACCTCAACAATTCTGGATTGTCGGCGGTGCGCACCTGCGTGGTTGTTCTCTCCGGCAGTTTTGCCAGCACATTGTTCAGCTCCGCGATGCGCTGCTCGGTCTCTGCCATCTCAACGTGCGCTTGACGCGCGCTCGCGTCCATTTCGCTCAACTTCTGCAGAGCCAAATCGCGTTGTTGCCCTGCGGCGACAATCCCGTGCGTCGCGGTGAACTGCAGCAGCCTCCTCTGGGACTCCTCCAGTTGCTGCCTGGAGGTCGCCGTCTGCTGCTCAAAGAAACCGAACTCCCCGTCCAGCCGATGAACAGTCTTATGCTTTTCCAGATATCCATTCGACAGGGACTGAAGCACCTTCGCTGCCACCTGCGGATCGCCCGCGGCATAGCTGATGGCAATCAGGTTCGTTTTCTTGACGGGCTCGACCTTGATTTTCGTAGCCAGTCGCCGGGCTGCGCGTTCGACAACTTGCGCGTGTCCCTCGCCTAAGCGCAGAAAGTGCAACCAATCCCGGCCTCCGACTCCTGTTTCCTGAACCACTCTTCGCAGCACCTCGTCATCCCGCAGGAGCTCTACCTCCGAATTCAGTTCCTCCTCTGTAATCCCCATCCGCGTCAGGTCCAGGGGAGCATTTTCGCCGGCGGTGACGGGAGCATCTGCTCGCCCGCGCCGCACCAGAACTTTCATCTTGGCCTGATAGCTGGTCCCAGTGGCGGCGTAGAAAATCGCGGCCGCCATCACGAATCCCGCAACGCAGACGAAGACCCTTCGCCGCCGGAACAGCACCATGGCCAATTCCCGCATCGTTGGCAGGGATGGCTCGCTGCGCCCTCGATTTGGGTCCTCGTCTGACATGCGAGTGAGGGAGATTCGTTGTCTAAAACCGAGAAGAACTCATGTACATGCTTAATGACGGCTTGCTCAGAAAGCGGGCGATCTTCGAGATCGTGTTCTGTGGTACAAACACCATGTCTCCCGGCCGCAGGTGCGAATCCTCTTTCAACTCGCTCTTTCCTAACATCTTCTTCAAATTGAGAAGCCGGGCCTCGACTAAATCACCATTCACCCGTCGAAACAAAACCACCTGTGAATGCTTCGCCTGCTGCGTCAGTCCGCCGGCGATCTCGACTGCTTCGGTAACGGTAGTGTCCTCGCGGAGTTCGTATTTGCCCGGCTTTCCTACTTCGCCCCCCACAATGAAGTACGGACGCTCGAAATCTTTTAGCGCCACTGCGACTTGTGGGTCATGGAGATATCCCGTATAGGCCGTCCGTACTGCCAGGCTGAATTCCAGCAAATTGAGCCCTTGGGCGTCGAGCAAGCCGGCATCTTTCAACATCACGTACCCGTCGGGCTGCACGGTCAGCGTTTGGTTAAATTCTGGAGCGACGGTGAATGTGATCTCCACCACGTCGCTGGGCCGTAACCGGTAGAGCGGACGGCGCTCCCCTCCGAGTGTGGGGTTTCCCAGGCCGTCCGCTTTTCCGGGTTTTGCGGCCGTTGTGCTCCCATCTCCCGTTCCGGTTCCGGTTAGGCCCGAACGGGAAGCTTCTTGGTCTCCGCGCAGCTCCGTCCTCTCCTGCTGCGCAAATCCCATCGAACTGCACTGCCACATCAAAGCAATCGCCAAAAACCGAACGATGATGAAAAGAGGCCTCATTTCTCCTTGCGCCGGGCATTACGCCCCGAGTGTCACTGCTTGTGGCGCTCTGGTAAGCAACTTAAGGCCTCTTCGCCTAACCAACAAGACTTGAGAAGTGTTGTCTACGAAAGTGGGCAGCTTTCCCTATCCGAGAAAGATGCCGATTCGATCGTTACCCCATCAAAATCAGAGCCTTGCCGCCGTTTGTTCCACAAGCCCGACTAGACAGCGCCGCGAAAAATACCTCTTTCCGGCGTACCCACGAAAGTAGACTTGCATGTTCGTCAGATCACAGGTTCGACGGTCGCCGTCCGCCTCCACCGCATTCGGGTTTCAGGCGCCAATCAGCAAGGAATCCAGTATTTATGCAGGGCTGCGTCATTCGCGGCGCGCGGACGTACCTCCGATTGACTCCGATTCCCGCTAGCCGATGGGCTTGCTGGCCCAATACTTTCCACATCCAATCCCAATGTTCTCGGATTCTCGCCGCATTCAAAATGTCCATTCCCATTTTGAAAACGACGTTCACATTTTGTGAGCAGTTCCCTTGTTGGGCTCAGTTCAGCCCCCTACAATCGCATTAATCGTTTCTCCAATTGCTTGGGAGACTGTTTTTATGAGCGTGTTGCCCGCCGCCACTTCCGATGTTGTCAGTGTGCTCATCGCCGATTCCAATCGCATGCAGTCGCAACTCCTCGCCAGCGCCCTTCGCCGCCGCCCCGAGTTTCGCATCACCACCTGCCGTATGGATACTGGATCGATCCTGCAAGCGGTCACCTCGAAAGCTCCACGAGTGGCTCTGCTGTCGTTGAACTCGTCCGAGAACCCTTCCGAAGCGGTGGCTACCTTGCACCGCCTTCATCTCTCGCATCCCGAGATCGCAACCCTTTTGCTGGTTGAGTCTTGCAACCGGGAACTTGTGGTGAGCGCCTTCCGCTCCGGCGCACGTGGCATTTTTTCCATTAACGACGCTAACCTGCGCCTCCTCTGCAAATGCATCCTCTGCGTAGCCGGCGGCCAGATTTGGGCCAGTACCGAACAACTTAACTACTTGATGGATTCGATCTGCGAGGTTCCTTCGCTTCGTGTGTTCAACGCCAGCGGCAAAGATCTCCTCACCCCGCGCGAAGAACAGGTCGTCGCTCTCGTTGCCGAAGGCCTGAGTAATCGCGGCGTTGCCCGCGAACTCAGCCTCAGCGAACATACCGTCAAGAAATACCTGTTCCGCATATTCGAGAAGCTGGGCGTTTCCACCCGCGTCGAACTCGTGCTCTATGCCTTCAACAACGGAGATCCGCGCCAGGCCCAATGGCTGGCCGGCGCCAACCGGATCCTGCCAGTAGCCTGAACTGCTCTCGATTGCTAATTTGTGATTGATGATTGAGGATTAGAAAAATTCCTTCCCCTGCCGGTTTTCACTCACAAATCAACAATCAACAATTTCTTGACAACTCACTCGAATTCCGATATAACGATATCCGATCCATGAAGGAAGATTTCACCAGCGCCCTGCCTCTCTCTCCCGCCGCGCTGCACATTCTGCTATCGCTTGCAGGCGAAGACCTTCACGGCTATGCCATCATGCAGGAGGTCGCCCGCCAGTCAGAGGGAATGTACAAGCTGGGTCCGGGGACTCTCTACGACAATCTCCAGAAGTTGATCCGGCGCGAATGGGTCGAGGAACTCGGCCGCCGCCCCGCCGACGACGATCCCCGCCGCCGCTATTACCGCCTGACGTCCGTGGGCCGCGGCGTCCTCACCGCCGAAACCGCCCGCCTCGCAGAGGTGGTCCGCGAAGCACGGGTCCGCCTGCAAATTGGCAAACCCCGGAGGGCCTGATGCTCCGCTCTCTTTACCGTTGCGCGCTCCACCTGCATCCGCCCGCGTTCCGCAGGCGTTTCGCGGACGAAATGCTTTCGATCTTCGATCAAGCACACGGGACATCGTCTGCCCTCAAGCTGCTACTAGACGCTCTGTTCTCGCTCTCGCGGCAGTGGACCTTGCGCCCGGAATTCTGGCACGACCTCTCTCCGGCCGCATCGCCGCAGCCCGCCTCCGATGGCATCCCATCCTTCTATACGATCAGTCCCTTTCGTCCGCGCAGCGCTGCCGTTATGAATGGGCTCGTCTTATCGCTGGCCATCTTTTGTATGACCTGCTTTGCCATCCGTTACAGCTGGATTCACGTTCTTCACGTGCGCATTCCCGAAGTACAGTTTGAGCGTTCGTCATGGATCCCGCCGAAGGGCGCAATCAGCGGGACCAGTCCGGCCCTGAAGCAGACGCCAATTCCTCCGCCGCCAGAGAAACGAATACCAGCCTCAGATTCCGCAACGCCCGCACTTTCACAAGTTCCGCCCCCCGCTGCAGCTGCGCCCCAACGCCATGCCGCTCGCGCGGCAGGGCAACCGGACACGGCAAGACCTCAGTACAAGCCACACGTATCGAATCAGCAGGGGCGAACGACGTCCGCCGCCGAACTGCCCCTGCAATCCTACGAAGGCACGTACGTGGTCGATTCACCAGCGAAACTGAGAATCGTGATTACGGTGGAGGATGAAAATCTGATGATGAGTATGTCCGGACAAGCCAGGCTGACTCTGGCACAAATCTCCGAAACGAAATTCGCAGTGCAAGGAATCGAGAATTGCTGGATTGAATTCGCGCCCGCCAGCGGGACCATGGGCGATGAGACCGCGCCCGAACTGCAGCTATCTTGTAACGGTCAGCGCTACACCGCCCGCCGCCAACCGTAGCGCCGTAAGTTGCCAGAGCGAGATCGAAAGGCTTCCGGCGGCTGTCCTGGCAATATCACGTCGCTGCCCGAATCCCAATAGGATTTATTTGAAACTCTCCGCCCAACCCTGTATAAATTGGGACGGAATTTCCTTGTCCCAGGACCCTTCCATTCCGGCCACTTCGCCCAAGCCGCGCCGCTGGAGCGTAATTGCCGCCGGCCTGCTGATCATGGCTCTGGCAGTCGTAGTCATCTATACCACGCGCCCGGCATTCTTCAGTCCCTTGGCGCTGGTAGTGGTGGCGGCTATCGGTTTGGCCGCGCTCCTGCTGCAACTCCGGCTGCGCAAAGATCTCACGTCCGAGGTTCGCGCGCCGCTCTGGCTCAATGTGCTGGGCCTGCTCCTTGCGATCGCCTCCGTGTTCGCCGATCTGCTGCACATGCATTCGAACTACATGTTCATTGCAGCCTTGGGCGCGGTCGTGTGCTTCGCCATCAGCGGCATCAAGGTCATTCATTCGATTCGTAAGCAGAAGACCTAGCCGCAGCTCCGGAAGCCGAGAGCCGAACGCCTATCTCTTAAACTCCACCGCCATGGTCGTCTCCACCACCGACGGCTCGCCATTCACCCGGTAAGGCTCAAATTTCCACCAGCGCAACGCGTCCATCGCCGCCCGCGCCAGCACGTCCGGACCATTCAGCGCGCGCATACTGATCACCGATCCATCTCGCGCCACCACCATGTCAACGGCAATGATTCCCTGCAGGTTCTGCTTGCGGGCTTCTCCCGGATACACCGGCTCGACCCGGTGCACCAGCAATTTCTGCATCACCTCCGCCGGAACCTGCACTGCGGGCTTGTCCACCGCGACGCTCTCCGAATTCTTCAGGCCCGACTCCAGTTCCTCCCAGCTGCGGTTCCATTTCCACCAGAAGACCGCCGCGACAGCGGCGATCACCAGCAAGGCGATCAGCCATCTCCCTCCCCGCCGCTTCTTGGTTACTTTCCGCGGAGGTCCTCCGCCCCCGGAAAGCCTCGGTCCCGTGCCCATCCGAAGTTCTTTCCCCTCGCCCTGCTCCACCGCTGGCATCGAACTCACGGTGATCTCGGTCTCCGCTCTCGCTTCCCTGGCCCAATCTCGAATCGCCGTACGCTGCTCCGGCGAGATCGTCATAAACTCAAGGCCATATCGCAGCTTTTCCTGATACCGCACGGTCGCCCTGGTTCGCAGAGGCTCCGCCGCCGGTGACAGCCGCACCTCCACGCCCACCGATTCTCCCGCAGCCAATTCCCCCGCCAACACGGCCGCAATCCCACGCTCGCAAACGTTCACCGCCCGACCCGGCAAAGTATCGGGAATGCCCGACCGCAACACGGTCACATCCAGCGGCGCGTCCATGCGAAACCGCGGCACCCGCCTCCGCGACGGCCCTCTCCACCCACGAATTTGTGCGCTAGAAGCCATTCCAGAATTCTGTCATTCCGAACCCGATCGAAGCGCCCGCAGGCATCCGATGTGGCTCCATGTGGGGACAGCCGCCCTCGGCTGTCCGCCGAGCGAAGCTCGGCTGCCTGGCATTCATGCCGCTAACGCCTTAGCTCCACGATCTCACTCCCTCGGGCGAAGAGCGCCACGCTCGCCATCCCGATAAACAGCCCGTGCTCCACCACGCCGGGCATCTCGCTCAACTCTCGCGCCAGCCCATCCGCATCCCGAATCTCTCCGAACCGGCAATCCAGAATGTGATTATTCTCGTCGGTCACATAAGGTTTTCCCTCCACGTCCGTTCGAAGCTTCACCTCCGCGCCCATCGCCGCAATCCGTTTCGCCACCAGCGCCTGCGCAAACTTGATCACCTCCACCGGCAGCGGAAACTTCCCCAACCTCTGCACCTGCTTCGAAACGTCCGCCACAACCACCATCTGCCTGGTCGCGGAGGCCACAATTTTCTCCCGCAGCAGCGCCCCGCCGCCACCTTTAATGAGCCGCAACTGCGGATCGACCTCGTCCGCGCCATCCACCGTCACGTCGATCTCCTGACACTCGTCGAGCGTAATCAGCGGAATCGACAGACTCAGCGCCAGTTCTCGCGACCGCACCGAAGTTGGAATTCCCCGAATCCGCAGCCCATTCTTCACCTTCTCGCCCAGCAACTTGATAAAGTACGCCGCCGTCGACCCCGTCCCCAACCCCACCACCTGCCCCTCTTTGACATACTGCAAACTAGCCCGCGCCGCCGCCTCTTTTTCCGAATCGTTCGCCATTTGTCCTTTCGCCGTGTTCGTTGTGCAAGCGCGGCTCTTTAGGGCCGCGATAGAGATTCCAGATAACAGCCGAGCTTTAGCTCCCGTACCGCTGCACGTTATCACAGGAGGTACTTCGAAAAAACAGGACTTCCCTGTCCACGCAAGCAACTTAAAGACGCCATCTAAAGGAAACTCCTCATCACCGCTGCGATGCCTACTGGCTAACCACTAGTCCTTTCATTGAAATTCGGAGCGCTTCCCCTTGCCTTCTCCGTAAACCGTAGGAGTTATTCCCGAATCGAATCTTCCTAGGAGGGAGAGATGATCCGTAACCGAAAATTCGCAATCACCTTGCTCATATGTTCCGTCAGTGCATTCGCCTGGGGACAGGAGTCAACTTCCAACGACAAGAGCACCACAGGAAATTCTGAACTACAGCGCGCGACTGAGACCGTTCAAAATATCGCCTCAGCCGCCCCCGACAAAGGTGTTCCCAAGACGGTTCTCGAAGGCGCTAAGTGCGTTGCCGTAATTCCCAAGCTGGTGAAGGGCGCCTTCATCGTTGGCGGCGAGCACGGCAAGGGCGTCGCGACTTGCAAGACCAGCACCGATGCCTGGAGTTCCCCGGCTCCGTTCGAAGTCTCTGGCATCAGTTGGGGACCGCAGATCGGCGGCAAGAGCACCGACCTCATGATGTTCATCATGAACGATGAAGGTATGAACGGACTCATGAAAGGCCACATCAAGCTCGGCGCCGACGTGTCAGCTGCGGCCGGACCAGTCGGACGCTCTGCTTCCGCGGACGCTGGCTACAAATCCGGCATCCTAACCTACTCGAGCAGTAAGGGCGCATTCATCGGCGCATCGCTGAACGGCGCCGAACTGAATCAGGACCACAAACTGACCAAGGACCTCTACGGCAGTGACGTTCCCTTCAGCGACATCTTGAAGGGCCAAGCCAAGGCTCAGACCGCCGAAGCGCGCGATTTCGTGAACGCGGTCCAGAACGCCAAAGAAACCGCCAGCCGTTAGTTTGCTAAACAGCCGGCGAATCTGAACGAACAGGCTGCCCCACCCTTCTCGCGGTTTTCACGAGAGGGTGGGGTTTTGACTTTTGAGTTCTTGACCCTCAAGATTTTGATTTTCAACTCAAAATCAATACGTTGTCCTTCCGCCCGCAGGAAGAAATCGGCTGTTCCTCCCCTCGCAACAACTCCCAAGCCTCCAAATACCGCGCATACTTCTGCCGTTTCCCGCCCGGCGTGAAATGTACCGTCAGCTTCTTCCCCATCGCCCCATAAGGAATGATGTACCACTGATTCACCGGAATCAGATACACCGCAAAAAAATCCACCGTCCCCGGACGATACATCTTCCTTCCCGGCCCCAGCATGTTCAGGCTGTATTCATTCCCCCGCCGGCAGTAAATCGTGGACTTCACCTGCACCTTCCAGATCCTCTCTCCAATCACCACGCCCACATCAAACCGCAGCGAATCCCCAAACGGCTTCAACACTCCCATCCCCAGCCCCGCCGCCCGCGCCATAAAGCAAAGTTCCGCCCATTCCCCGCGCTCCTTGCATCCCTTGATCCACCTCGCACCTCCAGCCCGCCGCCCCTCACCGCTTTTCATTTCTCTAAACCACTTGTCATTCCGAGCAGCGCGAAGGAATCCGCTTTCCCCGCGCCCGCTCCAAAAAACAAAGGGCTCTCAAGAGCCCCTACCTTTCTTAATAAGATTGCAATCCAGACCAGGCGCCGTGCGGACTCCGCCGGATCAGTTTCTGCAGAGACGCGCCACGCATCCCGCCGCTCTTGCGAGACAGCTGAGATTGACTTCCCCCAGAGACCCCCGCCCCGATCCACCCAGCACCTTCCGCCTCCCCGTATCATTTCCCATTTTGGGTTCCCCATAAATGACGCCCGTCACACCACCATGTTCATTCGTCACACTCCCGCCCTGTGCAAATCCCCATGCTTTTTGTGGAAATCTCCATCTGCGTGAAGGCGGGTGGAAGAGCGGCCCTTCAGGGCCGCGATGGCGCGTCCTGATAACAGCCGGGCTTCAGCCCCTGTGGGACCTGCTCCATCCGCATCCCACCGCGCCGACGAATACAGATAACCGTTGGGCCAAAACTCGTGATCTACGGGATTACGCGGAATTTCCTATTGCTTCTCAGACTGACACCAGACGTCGTTACAGTCACGAACCCGGTGGTAGCCCCGCTTGGAACGGCAACCGTCAAATACGTGCTGGCTTTCACAGTCGCTGTGGCCGGCGTCCCATTGAATGAAACAGTGCTACTGGAACTGAAACCTTGGCCAAGGATTTGGATCATGCTCCCAACCTTGCCCGAACTGACTTGGGGCAAGAAGGTGACGAATGCCCGGAGCCCAGAGTCCAGACTGAAAACCGTTCCGGCATTCGAGGTGCCGCCAAGGTTGGCGGAGCCGTAGAATTTGCCATTCGTGTCTTGAACAACTCCCTCAGGCAACTCACCGTCCGTACCGTCGAAAACGTGCACCGTGGTGAGCGTGCCGCTTGGGGTAATTTTGAAGATGGTGCCCTGTCCCGTCGTGTTGTAAGCGGTCGTGCCCCAGAAATTTCCGTCACTCGCCTGGACCAGTGGACCTCCAGGGGAATATCCGTCGGGTCCAGAAAAGGCATATAGGGTCGTGAATACTCCCGCCGGTGTAACCTTGAAGACCGCGCCATCGTTGTTGGTATCACCGCCATAGGGAGTTGTGCCGTAGAAGGTGCCGTCGTTACCTTGGACCAATGCAGTTACCGGCCCCGACGGATCGTATGCGTGGCCGCCCAAATTAAAAACGACCGTGAACTTTCCCTGAGAGGTAATCTTGTAGATAGTTCCGCCGCCCCACGCTCCGCCAGAGTAGGTTGTTCCATAAAAATTACCATCCGTTGCCTGGATAACTCCCGCGTAAGGCTGCGCACCATGTGTAAAGTCGAACTGATTAAGCGTAGTTAGAACGCCCTGAGGCGTAACCTTAAAAACGGTGCCGTAGTCGTACTGGCTCCCACCGCCATAGGTTACCCCGTAAAAATTGCCATCGCTGCCTTCCGTAAGAGTTCCGACCGGTCCGTTTCCGTTGCTGCCGTCGAAGCTTACCAGAGTGGTTAGAACACCTTTCGGAGTCAGCCTGAACACAGAGCCCTCTTCATTAGCTCCACCGAAGAAAGTGACACCGTAAAAATTACCGTCCGTGCCCTGGATTAACCCTTGTGGGGCGTTGCCGTCGGGAAAGCTAATGCTGCAGCTCATCGTGACTGTTCTGAAAGCCCCTGCAGGACTCACGCTGAATGCCGTCCCACAGTAAGTAGGTCCCGTGCCGAAGGTCGTTCCCCACAGGTTACCGTCTCTACCCTGCACCATAAAATAGGGATACGCACCATTCGAGTCATTGAAATTCACCAGCGTCTCAAAAGTCTGTGCCGGCGCAGGAACCGACGTCGTAGCAAAGAGCAACAGAACAACACAAGCTCCGATCCCTCCCCAACACACGCCTCCGTGAGAAGGTGTTCGCGCACAGGATCCCGAGACGCTAACGGTAATCATTTAAAACTCCTCATCCAATAGATTTGTTAGAGGTGCCATGGACGACAAGTTCACGCCCAACTTTCTCATCGTGCTCGGCTGCAGGCGAACTGGGGAAGGATCCGGCCGTCGCGTGCCCGTAATCTTCTCGCCAGACAGAGCCCTGGTCAAGGGTTTTGAGTGAAGTGAATAAAACGACCAAGTAATGCGTGGGACAGTCCCAGTTTTCCCGGACCCCTATCGCTGCGTTGGACCCGCTAATCAACTTGCGGTCGCATTGCTATCCGCCCTTGCAAACAAGGCAAGCACGGGGTACCCGGCGGCGATTTATTTCGTTGGATCCGGGCTTCAGTTGCGGTCCGGCTCCGTGTTGGAATTCTTCGACGCAAGCATCAACTCGTCGGCTGCGCTTCGTGCTACCACTCCGAGTTCTTTGAACACACGGGCGTTGAATGGGTCTCGTGCCCCGGCGTTCCGCAAAACGCTGGCAAGCTGCGCACGCAGGACGCGGTAGATTTGCGACATCTCCCTTACGCCAGGTTGCCGCGCAGTTCCGACGAATGCGTTGCCCAATTCGCGGAATACACCCGCGATTGTTCCTCCGTGCACGTAGGCGTCGGTGCCATCCAGATCGCTCAATGATTTGTTGAGGCGGCGCCGTACCGTTTCGCACACTACCCAGGAATGATCCGGAAAGGCTGCCCGCTCCAGTGCGATCGTGAGCCCCAGTTCGAAGGGCATGTTGAAGCGCGGCGTTCGCGGGGCGGTGCGATCCAGTTGCACCCGCGAAAGATCGTGAATCGAATACTTGCACTGGCTGATGAGGTCGAGAATGCGGTCGAGGCGGCGTTGTCCGAAGGGAACTTCCAAGGTTGCGCGAGGAGTGAAGCCGAATGCGCTGATGCCGGCGACATAGGCAAGCAGCAGATTTTCGAAGGCCGCGTCGTAGGGAATGTTGAGAAAAACGGATCTATCGCGAGATTCTGCGGCGCGCCGGAGATGTTTTTTCGACTTTCGAGTTGCCATTGCGGGTGCGCACCGTCGTCTTCGCGGGCCGAATCACAAAATTACCTGTTTTCCGATCACGGTGAAGCGTCCGGCGCACAGCACGAATCAGCTCGTCGGTGCGCTTCTTGGATACCCCAAGCGTCTTCGCAGTATCCCTGACCGTAGCCGGCTCGCTATTGTCCACTCGAATCGGATGATGCGCCATGGGTCAATTATAAACCTAAGAAAAAACTGGCGAACGTCACTTCTGCCGACGGTGTTTCACGTCAAATCGCTCTCAAAACCAGCTTAACCCTGTCCTCGCCGCAGCGCATTTCTCCGGAACTCTTCGTACCACGGATCCGTTTGCGCGACGGCGGTAGTAACAAACTCAGACACATCCTGAGGTGGGCCATTGGATTCCGAGCCGTAGAGAAACCCCATCCCATTGGAACTCCCGTCTTTGAACTTGAAGGTGAGGACCAGCCTGCAGGACGCGCCGCGTGGCGTCGGCATGTCGTATCCCTGACCAAGACTCCGCAGCATTTCTTTCGTCAAGCGCGAGCGTACGGACTTGAAGATTGCCGGATCGGTTTTGCCGATGAAGAGTTCGCGCTCGGCATCCTCCGCAGTGCCTCTTCCCATTCGGTTAATGCTGCCGTCCTCGCCCAGGAGGATGAAAAGCGCTGGTTTCTCGTCGATGTCCAGATCGATGGTAAAAGCCACGACTTCGGAAAGCTTTCTGGCAGGGACGGGAGTTTTCGTCTGTCCACTCGCCTCCACCGGGAGCCGACCGCGCAGGACCCGCACTACAACCATTACCATGACTGCGAGCGCGGCGAGGACGATGACAAGAATCTTCATTGTTGGGGTGACATTATCAAGCGCGTCGGCGTCATTCCGCGATAACCGATCGAGACCAATGCGTTGGAATCCCTAGCTCGTCGGCTGCCTTGTTGATCATGTCGCGCGTGATGCGAGGATTCTCAATCTTGGTGTTCCCGTAGGCGAAGCTGCGGCGCTGTTCTTCGTGATCCTGCGGTGTAGGAGCATTTTTTCTCGCTTTATCAAGAAGTTCTTGCTAGCGCGTTGGCATAGTTCACCTGGAGTGAGTATCGCAGAACGTTACAACAGGATGCACTACGGAAAACAGGCCCTCGCTTCGGGCAGCATCGCTACCCGCCCTTGCGAAGAACGCAAGCACGGGGCACCCGGCCATTTTGGAAGGCTAACCAAACCAGCTATGGCTGTCGACTCGATACTTATGTACGATGTGAGGCGAATGCAGCTTGACTAAAGCGATGACTGTGGCAGCGTGCGATAAACTCGTCATAGTGAATCCGAAAAGAGGCGCCGCTTCCCTTTCTGGCAGAGACTGTTGGTTCCCATATTACGCGGGCTTCTCGAGCAAGTTTGCCGGGCAGTTGATAGCAAGCAGTCAATTGGCTCCCGGGGCCATACTGATGGACCCTTGGAATGGAAGCGGAACGACGACCTCTGCTGCCCTGTTGAATGGGCACAAGCCGGTAGGATTTGACGTTAACCCAGTCATGGCAGTTGTTGCGAAGGCTCGGCTTCTCCCGCAATCTGAAATTTGCAGTGTTCCCCCCTTGTTAGCCGACATCGTCGCAAAGGCGAAATGCACCAAGCGACAGCCTCAGGTGGGAGATCCGCTAACGATTTGGTTTACTCCCAATGCTGCCGTGGCTGTTCGCAGCATCGAGCGTGCTATTTATAGACTGCTAGTCTCAGCCGACCAAGACGAGGACGCACTGGATTCGGCCGGAGATCTCTCGACTCTAGCGGCTTTCTTTTACGTGGCCTTGTTCCGCGCGGTACGCTCGTTAGTCCATCCGTTCAGAGCATCGAACCCAACTTGGATCATTCGACCAGTGTCGCCCAATTGTCGAATCAAACCGAAAGCCTCGAAGGTGTGGCAATGCTTCTCGGATTACGTGACGCAAATGGTATCGAACTCCTCTTCGATGCTTGAGAAACCGAAACGTCGTGCGAGCGACTTTACCATAAAGGTCGCTTCCTCTGACAATCTCCCGTTAGGGCGTGAGACCGTGGATTTTGTGCTTAGCTCACCGCCGTACTGCACGCGGATTGACTACGGCATCGCTACGCTGCCTGAGCTGTCGGTTCTGGGTTTCGAAGTCAACAAGCGGTTAGGGGAACTTCGGGCTAGGCTCATTGGGACGCCTACGGTCCAATCGGATACGCCTGAACCTAGCAATTCGTGGGGCAACGCATGTGTTGACTTGCTCGAAAGGGTCAGCAATCATCGATCAAAAGCTGCAAGATCGTACTACTATAAAACCTACGTTCAATACTTCTCTGCGATGTCACATTCCTTTTCCGAACTGGGCAGATGTCTGAAGCGCCGGGGCCAATGCATACTGGTGGTGCAGGACTCGTATTTCAAGGACGTGCACGTTGACCTGGCCACAATCTTTGCCGAGATGGGGCGCGCAGCGGCGCTTGACCTTTGCCATCAGGTTGACTTCCCAATTAATAGAACTCTTGGCAGCGTCAATTTGAAATCCAGACGTTATCGAAGACTCAGCTCGGCGACTGAGTCTGTTCTTTGCTTTGTAAAAAGCGCCTGTTGATCTGCTCGTCAGCACGAACTTGCCTATGTGATTACTTGGCCCCGATGATAGTGCCCCTCGTCTTTGGATTTGTGAAATACTCGAACCCGTTTTCGAGAAACAGATGACGTCTCTTTATCGCGTAAGACTCGACAGAAGCCTGGGAAATGTATTTCTGAAATTCCTCAAGTACTGTACTGTTCGTGGGTGACTTGAACCTCGTTAGCAGCTTTAAGTTCTCTTTAATTTCATGAAGTAGCTTTTCATAAAACCTTGCAAACTCGTCGATCTGCGACTGCCTCTTCTGTAGGAACAACTGCTCACAGAAGAGATATGCGGATACGGCAACAGCCCTGCTTGAAATGCTTTCTGCTCTCTGCCCGAAACTCTTTTCCATGACTTTCAAGACGGAACGTATTCGGCGGAGATTCTCATCATCCTCAACCAAGTTGTAGTTTTCCTTGAAGAAGTCTTCTAGATCTTCATAGCGCGCTCTGACGAAGTCCCCACTCTGGTGCTTGCTGAAAGAATTGATGCAAATTTGGGCCAGCGTAAACTGCCTTGAAAACCGTTTCTCCGACAATTTCGTTTTTTTCAAGAACGGAGCCTCCTTGCCCATCTCCGTGTATACGAAGTCTCGAATCGTGCCCATGTGAGACTTAAGGAGTTCGCCTGAATTGAGCCTCACCCCAAGCTGGAGACGACGAAAAATTTCCCGAAGGAAGGCGTCATCATCAGTTTGCGGATATACCACGAATGTCAATTCATACTCGTCGATCTTCCGAGCGAGCGATGGTAGTTCCGCTCGGAGTTGTTTGTACGTGTATTTCTCTCCAGCTACTTTGACGGTCAGAGGGCTATCTGCAGATTCTTCCGGCTTAAAGAAGTTCAAGAAAGTCGCCATTCGCTGCTTCCCGTCGATGCACTCGTAATCGAAGTTCTTCTTGTCATGGATTTCTGCCAAATAGAGCTTGGGTATATCGATATTCTGAATGATCGAGTCGATAAGTCTTTCCTGGTCCTCTCGCGACCAAATCTTTTCTCGCTGATAATCCGCGTCAAGATCGACTCGATACAAGTAATCATCGATGAATGTCTTTATCGGAATCGTCTCTAGCTTTCTGGTAATACGCTCTCGCGCTTTCGCTGGCATAGGTTCTCAGCTTACCTCACGATCCTCTTGATATACCGGGTTTGGCTTATTTCTTTCGCATCGAGGAGAGCCAAGCTCCTGTATCTGAGCCACGCCTTGAACGGATTTGCAGGAGCTGTTTCGGGAATTAAAATGCCCTTGATCTCAGTGAGTGAACTGATGCCGGGGAAAAAGCCGTAAGTCCGACGGATGTCATCGCCCACTTTGTCGCTCGCGATTATTTCCAGTTCGAATGCCTTTCCCCTTTCGAGGTGAGCCTTGAAAAGGAGATCGATGAGGTGGAAATCATTCGGGCTGAGAGAGCAGCCGATCACCCGAAGCGTATCGCAACCGACCAGGGTTTCGAAAGCTTGGTTCCAGATACAGCCGTACGGCGGATGAATGTAGTTCTTCGTAGAGCCCAGCGGAATGATCTCGATTGTTCTCTGTCTTCCCCGGATGGTTTGATTCTTCCAACTGAAAGAGCCGTGCAGCTTGAGTAGTGGAATACCCGCCATCACCGCTTGATCTGTATCTAGAGAGAAGCAGTAGCGAGGGCGGCCATAGTACTCCTTGTATGCGCTGTCGAGCACATTGTCATAGTTTAAGGAAATCAGACCGGTCAATTCCTCTTTCTTGCGAATCGCCTGGTGCTCGTGCAATTCAAAAAGTGCTTTATGCAAATAGAAACGGCTAGTTCTAGGCGCGGTGAGGACCGATTCGATGTCTCTCTTAACGAGATCCTTTAAACGACGAGTCTTGTGTTCCCATCCGCGGATCTTGCTATTCTCGATCAAGCTTATCAGCAGTTCTATGTTTAGCGACCCCGAGGTGTCTGAGACCGTGTCAACATCCTTGATGTAGCCGGGCTCGCGCCTCGCCCTCTCGATGACACGAGAAGATACGTGGCTGACCAAAAGCCCCTGCTCCTCCGCTAGTACCGGGGCAAGATTTTGAAGCTCAGCGTGCGTTGCTCCTGCGCCGAAAAGGTAAACGATTTTGCTTGGTCTATCTTCAGCCATGCAAATTGGCGACCCACTTCTAGGGGGCGAAGAGAAAGACACCATCCGTAATAAAAGGGGGCCACGGCATCGCCGTGACCCCCTCACAGTCGCAATTCTTTTACTACTTCACAGGGAGGATTGCAAGGCTTCTCGGTGCCGCCGCACCACACACACTTCCCCCTGAGGCGAGCGCTTCTTAGCTACACCCGCTGGTACTCCCGCAACTCATGCATCTATAGCAACTGCCGTTCCGCGTCATGATGCTGCCGCAGAAGCTGCAGCTTGGCGCGCGGTCTACGTCCATATCGACTCACCCTATGCAGTCGCACGGCGCACTGCACGCTCGACTGCCTGTGGTAATTGCACGGATACGAAAAAATCTTCCGGATACAAGTAATCCTCGCCGGACTCATCGATGACGCGAAGCTGATGAAGTCTGGATGCTTCTTTGTCTGGGATTACCTGATAGATTTTGCGCAGCTCCAGGGAAGCGGCGTAACCCTTGTTGCCGACGCAGATCACGAATTGCACTTCGCGCTTCATGTCAGTCGAGAATCCGCTTGATCTTGTACTCTTTCGGGCCGATGCCGTGGGCTTCGTACCAGTGGACTTCCGCATGGCGTATCGTACCATCGAAGAATTCGACGTCGGCCGTTCCCTTCAGCTTTCTCCAGCGTCCTTTGCCGTATGCCTTCCACAAGCGCTTGCGTTCGCGGATGGCTTTGCCGGACGCAATCAGTTCCACATTCGTGATGCGCCCGGCAATTCTAAAGTGCATTTTTATGCACCTGAAACTTCGGGCGGACTATGAACGATGATGATGCGCCCTTCCCTACCCAGACTTTCTAGCTGCACCCGCTCGTACTCCCGCAACTCATGCATCTATAGCAACTGCCATTCCGCGTCATGATGCTGCCGCAGAAGCTGCAGGTGGGAGCATCGCCCAGGTCGACGATGCTCGACAGCGCGTCGGCGGCGTGGACCGAACCTGCTCCCGGCTCTCGCGTTCCGGCTTCCGGACGCCGGACGGCGGGCGCCGCTTCTTCCACGTCTGCCGTCTGAGAGCTGACGCCCGCGGGCCGCAGCCGCAGATTCTCGAACAGCATCTGCTGCTGGCCGGTCAGGAAACGCAACTGCAGCCAGCGGAAGATGTAGTCCATGATGCTCTTGGCGTAGCCGATGTCGGGGTTGCCCGACCATCCGCTCGGTTCGAATCGCGTGTGCGCGAACTTCTCGCAGAACAGCTTCAAAGGCACGCCGTGCTGCAGCGCGATCGAGACTGCGAGCGCGAAGCTGTCCATCAGGCCGCTGACCGTAGATCCTTCTTTCGCCATCGTGATGAAGAGTTCCCCGGGCTCTCCGTTCGGATAGAGGCCCACGGTGATGTAGCCCTCGTGGTCTCCAACTTTGAATTTGTGCGTGATCGAGGCGCGCTCTTCCTGCAGCTTGTGGCGCACGGCCCGCGGAGGAGCGTTGAGGTCTTCTTCTTCAACCAGGACTTGCGCCGCGGCGATGCGTGCATCGTCCTTGGTGGAGTTCGCCGTCTTCGTCCCGGCAGCCGACAGCGGCTGCGACTTCTTGCACCCATCGCGGTAGATGGCGACCGCCTTCAGCCCCAGCTTCCAGGCCTGAAGATAAGCCTCCATGATGTCCTCAACCGAAGCGTTCTCCGGAAGATTGACCGTCTTCGATATAGCCCCAGAGATGAAAGGCTGAGCCGCCGCCATCATCCGCAGATGCCCCATGTAGGCGATGGAGCGCGTGCCCTTAGCCGGCTTGAACGAGCAATCAAAAACTGCGAGATGATCGTCCTTAATAAGCGGCGCGCCCTCGATGGTGCCGGTAGCGTCAATGTAGCTGACGATAGCGTCAGTCTGCTCATGCGTGTACCCGAGCTTGAACAGCGCAGTAGGCACGGTGTTGTTGACAATCTTGATCATCCCCCCGCCAACCAGCTTCTTATATTTCACCAGCGCCAAATCCGGCTCGATCCCCGTAGTGTCGCAGTCCATCATGAAACCTATTGTTCCTGTGGGGGCCAGGACTGTTACTTGGCTGTTGCGGTAGCCGTGCTTTTCGCCGTGGGCCAGGGCTTCGTCCCAGCATTGCTTGCTGGCTTCGTAGATGGACGACGGGACGTTGTTCTTGTTTATGCCGTTCACGGAGGCGCGGTGCATGCGGATTACGTCTAAGAATGGTTCGCGGTTGATGTACCAGCCGGGACAGGCTCCGCCGGGCATGACGTTGGAGCCGAGATTGGTTTCGGAGAGATTCTTCTTTGTCGCCTCGGTTGCGGGGACCAGCGGCTCGCATTGTTCGGCGATACGGCTGGACTGCAGGTAGGCTTCGCCGCACATGATTGCGGTTACGCAGGCGGCGTAGTCGCGGCCGGCATCGCTGTCATAGGGATGGCCTGCAGCCATCAATAACGCTCCGAGATTGGCGTAGCCCAGGCCTAGCGGGCGGTAGTCGTGGGAGTTGGCCATGATCGCTTGCGTGGGATATCCGGCGTTGTCGACCAGGATTTCCTGCGCGGTGATCAACACGTCGACGGCATGACGGTAGGCTTCGACATCGAAGGTACCGTTGGGCGCGAACTTCAGAAGATTCAGGCTGGCCAGGTTGCAGGCGGAGTCGTCGAGGAACATGTACTCGCTGCAGGGATTGCTGGCGTTGATGCGGGCGGTGTTCTTCGACGTGTGCCAACGGTTGACCGTGGTGTCGTATTGCATGCCGGGATCGCCGCAGTGCCAGGTGGCTTCGGAAATCTTGTGCAGGAGATCTTTGGCTTTGTAGGTCTTGACTACGGTGCCGTCCTGGACAGTGCGGGTGGAGAAGTCGGTGTCGCGGATGACGGCGTACATGAAGTCGTCGGTGACGCGGACGGAGTTATTTGCATTCTGGAAAAAGATCGAGCTGTAGGCGTCGGAGTCGGGATGGGAGCCGTCGTATCCCATGGCGACGAGAGCGTGGGCTTTGGCTTCTTCTTTCTGCTTGCACTCGATGAACTCGATGATGTCGGGATGGTCGACGTTGAGAATGACCATCTTTGCGGCGCGGCGAGTCTTGCCTCCGGACTTGATGACGCCGGCGAAGGCATCGAATCCTTTCATGAAGCTGAGCGGGCCGCTGGCGGTGCCGCCGCCGGAGAGAGTTTCGGTTGAGCCGCGCAGCGGGGAAAGATTAGTTCCTGTGCCCGATCCCCACTTGAAGAGCATGCCTTCGGTCTTGGCGAGGGTGAGGATCGAGTCGAGCGAGTCTTTCACCGAGTTGATGAAGCAGGCGGAGCACTGGGGCTTGGAGTATCCGGTAACTCCGAATTCGACTTGTTGAGTTTGCGGGTTCCAGTGCCAGTTGCGGCCATCGGAGTTGGGCTCGATGCGGTCGCATCCGACATTGAACCAGACGGGAGAGTTGAAGGCGGCGTACTGGCGGACGAGGATGTGGACGAGTTCGTCGTGGAAAGTTGCGCCGTCTTCGGGAGTGCGGAAGTAGCCCTGAGCCATGCCCCAGTCGCGGATGGTTTCGGCGACGCGGGAGACCAGTTGGCGGAC
>DASTCU010000182.1:0-51963 GCA_035710825.1 Candidatus Sulfotelmatobacter sp. | reverse complement strand
GTGGTCGGACTAGGCAGCAGTCAGTACTCAGTACTCGGTATTCAGTACTCAGTACCTAGTACTCAGTACCTAGTACTCAGTACCTAGTACTCGGTACCTAGTACTCAGTACTCAGAATCGATTCATCGGTTCGTTTCCGGTCTGGCATTTTTTGATAATGAGTGATCATTTGCTTTCTAAGGCGATCGCGGTGCTGTTTTTTGTGTGCATGCTTTGGGGGCCATTGCTGGCGCAGAGTCCGCGGGGATCGCTGCGGGGGGCGGTGCAAGATACGACTGGGGCCCGGATTCCGGCGGCGAAAATCGTGGTGCAGGCGGCTGACTCGTCTCTGCAGCGCGAGGCCTCGAGCGAGGACCGCGGCGAATTTCGAGTGGACGATCTGCCGGCGGGAAACTATCGCATCACGGTGAGCGCGGCGAATTTTGCGCAGGCGCAGGCGGACGTCGCGATCGCGGTGAGTTCGGTACGAGAGGTCACGGTCACGTTGAAGGCGGAGGCGCTGCACGAGACCGTGAATGTGCGCGGCCAGATTTCAGCTTCATCCATCACGACGCAGCAGGTTGATCTGGCGAGCGTGGTGCATCAGGCAGTCGTGGGCAGCCGGGATCTGGAAACGCTGCCGCTGGCTGAGCGCAGCTTTGCCAACATCGCGTATCTCGCGCCGGGGACGGTGCCGGTGGAACCCTCGGATCCGACCAAGGCGCGAATCACGGCGGTCGGGACCGGCGGAAGTTCGGGACTGAATAACGACTTGTCGGTGGATGGCGGGGACAACTCCGACGATTGGATTGGCGGCTTCCTGCAGAATTTTTCGCCGGATGCGATTCAGGAGTTTGCCGTACGCACGGCCAATGAAGATGCCGACACGGGCGGGACCACTGCGGGCTCTGTGGTGATTACCACGAAGCGCGGGACCAACGAGTGGCACGGGGGAGGCGCGTTCTACGAGCGGGCGGCGGAACTGAATGCACGATTTCCGATCGAGAATCCGGCGCCCAATCCCAAGCAACCGTTCTCGCGACAGAATTATGTGGCGACGCTGGGCGGACCGGTCAGGCGCGACAAGGTGTGGTTCTTTTCGTCGTTCGAATATGTGCACGAGAATGCGAGCATCGCTTATAGTCCGGCGAGCACAGCGCAGTTCGACGCCCTGGCACAACTGGCTTCGGAGGGGCTGATTCCGGGCGTTGAGTCGATTGCGGTGCCGCCGCATGTTGCGATTCCGTTCCGCGACTATATAGGTTCGCTGCGATTTGACTGGGCGCAGTCGACCAAGTCGCAGTGGTTTTTGCGGGCTTCGGAAGACAGCTATGTGACGCGCAACAACCTGGTGCAGCAGGCCACGCTGCCTTCGACGGGGCTGACCACGCACAACAACTACTGGAACGCCGTGATCAGCAATACGTATGCATTCAGCCCGACATGGCTGGGGACATTTGTGTTCGATGCGAGCGAGTTGCATCTGACGCAGGCGCGCAACTCGACCCTGGGATTTGCGCTGGCGTTTCCGTTCAGTGCGACGTCGCTGACGGTTTCGGGTTTTGAAACGTTCGGCGACAACCAGTTCGCTACCCCGATTACCTTTTTTCCTTCGCTGCGCAATCAGGAAAAATACCAACTGCGTTATGACGTGAGCCACGCTACCGGGGATCATTCGTTCAAGTTTGGAGTGAACTTCATTCATGAGCCGGTGCTGAGTGGGGCGTTTCCGGGAAATCAGGAGACGCTTCACACATTTCCTCAGGACCCGACGTACTACGTGGTGAATCCCGGGCAGTTCGCGGCGGATTACGCTGCGGGGGCGTCTACTACGGCGGCGAGCGATGGCAGCTTCTCGCAAAGCGTGCAGCGGCTGGGGTTGTATGCGCAGGACTCGTGGCGAGTGTCGCGGCACTTTACGGTGAACTATGGACTGCGGTGGCAGACGACGTTTGGATTGTTCACCGGCTCGGGACACAGCCAGAGTCTGAACCCGGCGTTGGTGACGCTCGAGGCGCTCGAAATTCCGCTGGCGGCGGGGGCTCCGCACGATGATCGAAAGCAATGGGGGCCTCGCCTGGGAATCACGTATTCGCTAGGGGAAAGCGGGAATACGGTGTTCCGCGCGGGATTCGGGATGTACTACAACGATCTGGCGCAGAACGGGTGGGCAACGGCATTTCAAGGCGTGAATGCCGCCAATGTGGCACGGGGCGGGTGCGCGCTGACAGGATCGAGTGGCGGATATTCGCTTGCGGGCGCAGGATGTCTGCTGGGCGGAGCGAGTGCGACGGGGAATCTGATTGACCCGAATTACAAGACGCCGTATGCGATCCACGCGACCGGAGGGATGCAGCACGCGTTCAGCCGAAACTGGACGGTGAGCGCGGATTTCACGCACGAGGAAGGCAATCACGGCTACCGCGGGTACAACTTCACGAGCGGTACGAACGTGTTCACGCCACTAATCCCGGCGTCCGATCCGAATTTTGATGCCGACCAGCAGAGCGTGGTGCCGAATGTGAATCTGTTCAAATCAGACAACCGGTCGAGTTACAACGCGCTGATGATTGTGGCGCAGGGGAACGTGAGCCGGCGGTTCAACCTGATTGCGCACTACACGCTGGCTAGCGCGAAGACGTGGGGATGCCTGCTGGGCGAATTGTGGGATTACGTGAATGGCGTTTGCGATCCGTTGAATGCGTTTGGGGCGGGAGACTATGGGCCATCGGGTGAGGATGTGCGGCATCGTTTTGTGATTGCGGGGACGTTCCATTTGCCGGGAGGAGTGGAACTCACCACGCTGACGCAGGCGGAGACGGCGCGGCCGCTTACGCTGACGACGCCGGTGGGGGATCGGGCGGTGGTCAATGGAATCAAGACGACGCTCGACCAGTTTCGTGGGAGGGCGTTCATTCAGGCAGACGTGCGCGTGAGCCGTCCGGTGAGCTGGGGAGAACGGGTGGAGATTCGGCCGTTTGCGGAGTTCTTCAATCTTTTTAACCGGAACAATCCTGGGGCGAATTATGTGACGGATATTGCGGCGCTGCCCAATCCGGTAAACAGTTTGAGCAACGCGACCAGTATTTGTAGCGATCCGGCGTGCACGACGATGGTGCCGATTACCGATCCGCAGAAGCAGTTGCTGTTTCCGTCGGGGGCGCTGGGAGATTTCTTCGGGCCAGGGACGACGGTGGGGATTCCGTTTGCGGCGCAGGTGGGCGTGCGGGTGAGTTTCTGATTGCGTCAGGCTGTGAGTTGGCGGCCCCGGAGGGGCTCGAACCCCCAACCCTCAGTTCCGAAGACTGATGCTCTATCCAATTGAGCTACAGGGCCACGATGAAGGTGGAGCGCTGTCGAGCTGCGCTCGACGGACAGCCGAGGGCGGCTGTCCCACATTAAACTTTCCGCACACAAAAATGAAAATTGGGGTGGGAAACGGGAATCGAACCCGCAACCGTCGGAGCCACAGTCCGGTGCTCTGCCAGTTGAGCTATTCCCACCGCAACCTAATGATTATAGCAATTTGGGGTTCGAGATGAGGCAAGAAGAGCTTAACCGCGGAGGGCGCTGAGGAATCGCGCGGAGAACGCTGAGAAAATCTCAGCGACGGCGTTTAGATCCGGCCGATGCCGACGTATTCGAAGCCCAGGGCGCGCAGACGGGTGGAATCGAGCAGGTTTTTGGTGTCGACGATGACCGGAGTTTTCAGCAGATGCTTGATGCGATCGAAGTCGAGCGCGCGGAACTCGGGCCAGCCAGTGCCGACGACCAGAGCGTCGGAACCTTCGGCTACCGCGTAGGCGGAATCGCAATAACGTACGGTGCTGTTGAGCCGGACCTTGGCTTCGGGAATGGCGACGGGATCGTAGGCGCGAACGTGGGCGCCTTTCGAGACCAGCGTTTCCGCCAGGCGTATGGAAGAGGATCCAGCGATGGAATTCGTATTTGGCTTAAATGCCAGGCCGAGAATTCCCACTTCTTTGTTTTCGACGGAGTTCAGAGCGTCCGCAATCTTTTGCACGAGGCGATCGGTAAGGTCGGTGTTGACATCGCGGGCGGCGCTCAGGACTTTCAACGAGACGCCGTGCGACTGAGCGAGGTGGCTGAGTGAATCCATGTCGGACTCGGCGAAGACGCCGCCCATTCCGGCTCCGGGCTGAAGGCAGCGGGGAGCGATTTTTTTGTCGAGGCCCAAGGCGAGGGCGAGGTTCACGGCGTCGGCATTGACGCGTTCGCACAGGGCTGCGACTTCGTTGATAAAAGAAATTTTGGTCGCGACAAACGCCGTGGCCGCTTCGCGCACCAGCTCCGCCGTCGATTGGTTGGTCACAATAACGGGAACGCCGCGCATCACCAGCGGGTGAAAAATCTGCTTCAACATCTGCACCGCTTCGGTGGACGTCGATCCAAGGATCAGGCGGTCGGGCCAGTTGAAATCTTCGACTGCGCAACCATCGGTGAAGAACATGGGCTGAGAAACGATGGTGGCCTGTAAGCCGGCCGCTTTGATGCTCTTTTCGAGCTCCACCGCCGTGCCTACGGACACGGGCGTGACAATGGTCAAAATCGGGGGCTTGGGGGCGAGGCGCGTGATGCGCAGGGCTACGTCGGCCAGATTCTCGGCTTTATCTTCGGCCAGGAAGATCACGCCGGTGCGGCGGGCGAACGATTCGATGTCGGTGGAATAGGCGAGGCGTCCCGCGCGAACGTTGCGGCGGATGATTTCCTTCAGATTTTTTTCGAAGAAGGGGATATTGCCTTGAGCCATTTCGACCATGCGGGTGCGGTCAGGATGGCAACAGGAAACGGGAGTGCCGAAATCCGCCAGGCAGGCCGAAATCACTGTGCCCAGGTACCCTGAACCGTAGACGCCAATCTGCATGTGGTCTCCCCCAGCGGTTGCCGGAAACCCGCGTCTGGCATGGCGTTCAACGGGGATCGCCGGATGGCTGCTCTACTCCTTATCTACAGGGGTGGGCTGGGGTTTTCAACACACGGGAGGGAGATGTACCTAGGGCCATGCGCATTGGGCGGGAGTAACTGAGAAAAGTAATCGGCGAGCGATTACGGGCGGCTATCGCGAAACCAGGCTGCGGCCGAGCAGAACGGGGGCCAGATCGAGCCAGCAATTGGGGGAGTCCTCGCGGACGAAGGTGAGCCTTTCCAAGAGGATGCGGCGGCTTCCGCCGTATTCATTCCAGCGTTCGCGGGCGATCTCAAAGGCGCTATGGGCAAGCTGTTCGGCACCCATTTTGGCGATGGTCAGGTGGGGGATGTAGGGCCACTCCTCCTCGAATTGAAGGACTTCGGTATTCAGCTTGCGGTGGAGCGCACTCATGCGGGGAGCGGCGTCCTCGACGCGAATAAAGACAGTGGGGGTCACAGGAATGAAGGTTTCGACCGCGCCCAGGGTCACCTGGAAGGGTTCTTCGTTGCCGCAGATTCGCTCCAGAATCTGTAAGGCGGAGCTCTCGCTGCCCTGCAAGGGACGCGGTGGCAGGATGGTCAAATGAGCGGCGAGATGGGGAAGGTCGGGATGAAGCTCCCGCCGCAGGTTCTCGACGAACTCTCCTGCCGGGCTTTTGACGTAAGCGACCAGGGCGTAACGCCGCGTCTGCATATCTCGGGGAAAATTATACCTTGCCGCTCGAACCGGCGGTTCGCCGAATATCGGATGGAACAGTGATCGGGGCGGATTGCGCGCTGGCGGCAAATGAGGGGAGGTTCGTCATTTATAATCAACGGAGTCGGGGCGTAGCGCAGCCTGGTAGCGCACCTGCCTTGGGCGCAGGGGGTCGTAGGTTCAAATCCTATCGCCCCGACCAAACTCTTCTCTTGGACCAAACCTTCCGGACGCAGAACGAGGACGCCGCAGGGCGATGACCCTGGCGATTCCGTAACCAGAATGGAGTCAGTGGCGCTTATGCCAGGTAGGCACACGATGTGGATTCTAAGAGGATGGGGCTTCACGGCAGGACTGCTGGCACTGGCTCTGCCGGCTCTTGCCGCGAAAAGCGCAAAGCCGGACTTTGGGCCCAATGTGCTGATCTTCGATCCGTCCATGCCATCGCAGGCGATTCAAAAACAGATTGATGCGGTATATGCCACGCAGCGGCGCAACGAGTTTGGGCCGCAGCGCAATGCGCTGCTGTTCCTGCCCGGAAGCTATTCGGTGGACGTGCCGTTGGGTTTCTACACGGAAGTGATAGGGCTGGGCGCATCGCCAGACGCAACCAAGATCGCGGGCAACGTGCACGCGGATGCGAGCCACGAGAACAACAATGCGACGACCACCTTCTGGAGAGCTGCGGAAGGGCTCTCGATAGAGCCGGCAGGCGGCACCATGCAGTGGGCGGTCTCGCAGGCGGTCTCGCTGCGGCGGACGCACGTGCGCGGCGATCTAGTGCTGCACCAGCATCACGGGTGGGCCAGCGGCGGCTGGATGTCGGATTTGCTGGTGGACGGGAACGTCGACTCCGGCAGCCAGCAGCAATGGATCTCGCGCAACTGCGATTGGAAAAGCTGGACGGGGTCGAACTGGAACATGGTGTTTGTCGGCGTAGTTCACCCGCCGGATGGCGCGTGGCCTTCCCCGCCGTACACGAAAATCGCGCAGGCGCCGATCGGGCGCGAGAAGCCGTTTCTGCAGGTGAATGCTGCCGGCGAATTCAGTGTGCGGGTTCCGGAGTTGCGCAGCGACAGTGTTGGGATCACGTGGCGCGGAGGAGAGACGCCGGGAGAAACGATTCCGTTGGCGCGATTTCATATTGCGCGCGCGGGAGTCGATAGCGCCGAGACGATCAACGCGCAACTTGCCCGGGGCAAGAACCTGATTCTTACACCGGGGATCTACGATCTGAACGCGCCGCTCCGTGTGATCCGGCCGCATACAGTGGTGCTGGGACTGGGATATGCCACGCTGCGCCCGGTGAAGGGCACGGCGGCGATGACCACCGCCGATGTGGACGGGATCGACATCGCGGGGGTGCTGTTCGACGCGGGGTCGAGCGAATCTCCGTTGTTGCTTAAAGTGGGGCCCGAGGGAAGCCGGGCGCGCCATGCGAAGGACCCGATCACGCTGCACGATGTTTTCTTTCGCGTGGGCGGCGCTGGAGTGGGCCGGACCAAGGTGAATTTGAGGATCAACAGCAACGACACGCTGGTGGATCATACCTGGATCTGGAGAGCAGACCATGGCGACGGCGTGGGCTGGGATCTGAATACCAGCGAGAATGGGCTGGTGGTGAATGGGAACGATGTCACGATCTACGGCCTGTTCGTGGAACATCACCAGCGATTCCAGGTCCTGTGGAAGGGCAATGGCGGGAGAACGTATTTTTATCAGTCCGAGATTCCGTACGATCCTCCGAACCAGACGAGCTATACGAGTGCGCCGGGTGTGAACGGCTGGGCCTCGTACAAAGTCGCCGATGGAGTAACCAGTCATGAGGCGTGGGGACTGGGCGTGTACAGCGTGTTCATTTATCCAGATGTGGTGCTGACCCGCGCCATCGAAACGCCGAAGAGCCCGGGAATACGGTTCCACGACATGATCACCGTGGCGCTGGGCGATCACGGCGAAATCAGCCATGTGATCGACGACACGGGCGAGGCAACCGCGATGCATCCTCGCGTGACGCCGAAGGTGACGAGCTTTCCGTGAGCGTTAGAGGCCGGCCAACGCGGTCCATCCTGCCGATAAGTTACCCTCTGCTTTCGATCACTTTTGCGGCGGGCACGGTGGCGGCAAGCATCACCATTGACGCGTCTTATTTTTCGGTCACCAGGGGACGGGTCTGATTAGTTCGATCCGCCCGTCGAACTGGCCGATTGCAGGACGGCCTCAGGCACCTCGAATTGGATGGGGCGGTTGTAATCGGAGTAAGTAAAGTGGCCGCCGCTTCCCATAGTCATCTCGTAGGGCAGATGATCGTCCAGTCCGATGCAGATGGATCCCTGCTGGGCAGAGAGGGCGGTCCTAATGTCGAACTTCCATTCGCGGCAGCGGACACCGTTGACGGTTTTCTTGTCGCCTCTTTCAGTGATGGCATGCCTGACCATGGTGTGAAGATCGGGCAGCAGATCGGTCACGGTAGCTCGCGCAAGATTGTCACAATACCACTTGGCTGAGTAGCGGTCGCCTGCGTAGCCGTCATTCTGCCAGGATCCGTCGCTGTTACGGGTGTACCTCTGGTCGCCGACCAGCAACTCATCTGCCTGCATCTCGAGAGGGGAATCGGCGTTGGTTTGCGAATCATGAGAGTGCTGGTGGACGATGACGCGGTTGCAATCCACCTCCCATAACCTTTCTGAATTCTGGGCGCCCGGTGTGCTCTCGATGTACGCACCGCGAAAGCTTTTGATCTGTTTCATCGATTCCAGGGTTTTCTGAAACTCCGTGTCCCCGCCGCTGGGGCCCACGGCCTGGCCCACGCCCCAAAAAATTACTCCCGCTCCCAGCAGGAACGCGCCTATCCAAAGTCCACGACGGTTACCCATAATAGAGTCCTCTTCCAAGCGTTCTTCGCGGCTAGGTTAGTGGACAGAATCGACGCGTGAAAGTTACGGACGTACCTGAAGAGGAGCGTGGTCTAGCCCACGGTTGCAAAAATGGCAAGGCTGCAGCCTGCAATCAGTTGTTACTGTCTGGAGTGTCGCAACACGCGTTAGCGCGAAAGTATCGCTGAAGACGAGGACACCCGGCAGAGGGCTGCCGGGTGTCTTCCAACAGGCTATTTCTCAGAAGATGATTTTTGCGCCGAACTGCAGACGGCGTCGTCCGATACCGTCGGTGACGATATTGCCGGCGAAGGTGTCACCTCCATTGAAGTTGAATCGGTTGCTGCCAAACTGGTTGATGCCATCCACCGTGTTCACCGCATTGTTCACGTTCTGGATGGGAATTCCCAGCCACTGATGGTTGAAGAGATTAAAGGCCTCTGCCTGGAACTGGATGGTGAGGCGCTCGGTGACGCGCGTGTTCTTGAATACCGCCATATTGACGGTGCTGATGGGCTGTCCACGCTCTGTATTTCGACGCAGCGGCGAGAACGGGGTGCCAAAGAATTGTTCTGCAGCAATATTGTTGACAATGAAACGCGCGTCGTTCAGGGCAATCGGGCTGCCGGTGTTTAAGCTGGTGAGGCCGCAATCGGCGGCAGTCGCATCGTTGCACATCCCAATCGAGTTAAACGGAGCGCTGGCGCTTCCGGGAAAGGGGCGACAAGTATCGAGCCCACCTCCCGTGAAGTTGGTGGGATCGCACAGGCCCTGTCCCGGATTTTGCTCGACAGTCCAAGGTTGGCCACTGTTATATCGGTAGGTTCCATTCAGCTGCCATCCGCCGATCACATGCCCTAGCAAACCTTTTTGATTATGGCGGAAAGGAAGATCGTAGACCCACAACAAGCTAAGAACGTGGGGGAAATCGTAGTTGCTGACCGCACGTTCTGCTCCGCCGACGTCGAAGGGGCTTTGCGCGAGCGCAAAAAACGTTCCGGAATTGGTGGAAAAGGCTTCAGAGGTGTTGTCGATGGTTTTGCTAAAGGTGTAAGAAGCGGCTCCGGTGAAGCCGTGCCAGTTTTGCACCCTGAGCTGGCTTTGCACCCCGTGGTAGATGGAAAAGCCGGTATTGGCGTACTTGATCACACGGCTGAAATTGCAGTTTGCGTAGCCAACGGGATTGTTGAACTGATCCAACCCCGATGAGCCCGGCGCTCCAGCGGTGGTGCAGGGGGTCAGATTGGCGGGAATCACGTTAGCGAATCCATTGTTGATTAAAGGCAAAAGATCCGGATTGCCGTTGATTTCCTGAAATTGCGCAAGATCGTGATTCCCCACGTAACGGACTTCCAGTGCCGTATTGCGATTGAGTTGTCTCTGGATGCCCAGATTCCACTGTTCGGAGTAGGGATTGCGGAAGTTGTTGCCGAACTGGAGTTCTGTGGCGAATCCCGGATTACCCTTCGGGGCGAGCGGGAACAAGGCAGCCGCAATGCTGGCGCCGTCGAGATTCGAGATGCTCGGCAGGCCGGCGGGAGCGGTCCCGGCGGCATTGTTGATGGTCGCAAGATTGGTGAAAGGTGAACTGCCTTCCACATTGGTATCGAGGTTGTAGTAGGCGAAATCGTAGGCGATGCGGAAGCCGCCGCGAATGACGGTCTTGTCTGCTCCAAACAAGCGCGGGAGCATGCGCGGCGTCCAGGCGAAGCCGACGACAGGTCCAAAATTACGGTAGTGGTTTGGTAAGTGCGGAACGGTAGTCAGGCTGAGGGGCAGGGTCTGATCCCAAAGATGATTGGGACCTTTCTGCTGGGCGACACTCTCGTCCGCCAGCAGATTACTGGGTTGCTGATAGTACTCCCAGCGCAATCCGAGGTTGAGAGTGAGGTTATCTCGAACCCGCCAGTCATCCTGAAAATAGAGCGCTACATCGTTCTCTTTGAAACGCAGCACGGGCTGACCGTAGGCGACTTGAGTTTCCAGAGGTGTATTGGCCAGCAAAGAATTGAAATCTGAATAGATGAACAGTCCGTTCTGTTCGAAGAGGCCATAGTTGGGTGACCGCTGCCGATCGTATTCCCCACCCCATTTCATCACGTGCCGGCCATGAACCATGGAGGCGTTGTCTTGGACCTCGTAAACATTGATGATTCGCCCTTGGGGAAATACCAGAAACTGGCCGACGCCCAGGAACTGCGGGTCCGCGAGTGCCACCTGCGGCGGGCAAACACCCGCATTCGACAACACGCACGTGGGAAATCCGCCGCCATCGAATTCGGAGCGCGAACGGGAGTAGTTGAATCGCACCTGGTTCAGCAGAGAGGGATTAAAGGTGTGAGTCAGATCCAGGCCGATTTGTTGGCTTCGGCTGGGAACGCTGTAAATCTGACCTTGTGCTCCCGGCGCCGGACCGAGCGGTACATTGCTGAGCACGCTTTGTTGAAAGATGTAGCGGCCAAATAATCGGTCTTTGCTGGTTAATTGGACATCGACGCGCCCTGTCCCCTCGTAATCGTTGAAAGGCTGCGAAAGAAAGCGAGTCAGCGATCCCATTTCTACGTTGAATGTAGTCACGCCTCCATCGGCAGAAACCGGGACGTTCTGGATATTGCTGAAGGTTGGTCGCCCGATGGGGAGCGTTGCCGGCCCGAATTGCGAGAGCAAAGTAACTGCCGGACTGTTCGGGAAGTCCGCCTGGAGTTGTTGGAGTCCGGCGGCATCCGGAGTGAGTGCGGGAGTGGAGGAGACGGGTGCGCCGGAGGAACGATTGCGCTGGAAATTTCCCGATCCGAAGAACCAGATTTTATCGCGCTTGATGGGGCCTCCGATGGTGCCTCCAAATTGATTTTGCACGTACTGGGGCACAACCGGCTTGGTACATCCAGTCGATGGGCTTACCCCGGCGGCGCAGAATCCCAACAAAGGAGATTTCTCCTGATTCTGCAGCGAGTCAAACGTGTCGCCCTGCCAGAACTCGTATCCTGTGCCATGAAAAGCGTTGGTACCACCCTTGGTGACGTAATTAACCACGCCGCCCAGGTTGCGGCCGTATTCGGCATCAAAGTTGGTCACGACCTGCAATTCGGCAATGGCGTCCTGATTCCCAAAGAAAATCGATGATCCACCCACGGTATTGTCGTTGTTGCTCTGTCCGTCCAGTTGAAAGTTATTGGAACGCGCGCGCTGGCCGTTGATGGAAAGCTCAGCGCCATTGTTGTTGCTGAAACCTCCGCTGCCGGCAGTAACGACGCCTGGTGTGAAGAGAACGAGTGAATCGTAGGTATTTCCCAGCGGAACACTGGCGACTTCTTTGGTATCGAAGGTCTGCGAGAGCTGGTCGGTGGTGCTCTCAATGATAGGAGCCGCACCTTCTACAGTTATGGTTTCGGCAGCATTCCCCAGTTTCATTGCGATGGCACCCAGACCAGTATCCTTGCCTACCTGCACCGTTACACCCTGAGCGGTATAAGTCGAGAATCCCTTGACGTCGACCGTGAGGTTATAGGTGCCGGGAGGCAGAGATGGGAGCTGGACCACGCCGCGGCTGGAACTGGTCGTGGTAAATACGCGATTTGTTTCCAGTTGAACCGCTCGTACTGTGGCGTCAGAGACGACGGCTCCTTGCGGGTCCAGGACAGTTCCGGAAATCGATCCGGTGACAATGCCTTGGCCGACGACTAAACCGGTCGCGAGAAAGAAAAATACGATAATTCCGGCTAATGTGTTTCTAGCGAGGGGCATTCGCAACATGTGTGATCCTCCGATGTGTGCTGGCGCAAAAAACATCTGTTTTGTTTGTCTTTGTTCGTCGTTCTCGCAGGGTTGGCTGCATGCTGTGCAACGCGACCTCCAAATCACCGTCGAAATGAGAATGGTCGACCTTGGAGAAACTGGACACGGGTACACACCGAACCCACCGTTAGTGATTGTTGATAGCGCTCCAGAATGAGTCGGGGCCTATGCTTGCGAGATCTACGGGTATTGGAGATAAGTTGCTAAACAAAACGAGCGGCAGACAAGAGTGTGGGTGTTATCGCTGTTTATAGGCCGCAAAAGTGCCACGAACTCTTGGCGCTGTTGTGAATCGGACTACAATCGACCAGGAATACCGAAAATTGTAATTCGTTCTGACCAATCTATGATGAGTTATACGAAGTTATCGGAATAGTCACTGAGTTGTTTCGGCATGAGAGATTTGTTAGTCCTGGCGTGATGCGACGCGCAATCGCATGGACGGGAATGAGCGGACTGCTATCGTGTCGAAACCTCGGCCGATACTCGCTGACCCGGCGGATCTTGGGGATAGGCGACGGGCGATGAGAGCGGAAGGAGTGTCTGAGTCGTCCTCAAGTTGCCAATGTAAGTAGATCGGAAGTCGATGTTCTTTTTTTGTAACCATGAACGAGATCTGCCAATTTGTCATTGAGGCCGCCCCGCCTTCCGTGGGATCGAAAGGCGGGGGTCGTGAATACCATGTTCGTTCGGCCTTATGCGTTGCAATCTTTACGGCAGGGGTACGGTATTGCCAGACAGCAGGTTGGCGCAGTTGGCGGTTGGGACACCGGCAAGGTTCGCCGTCCCGGTGATGAACGAATTTGAATCACAGAATAGATCGGGCGCATTACCGCCGACCAAGGTAAGAGAACTGGCGGGTTGTACGTCGATCGTAGAGAGGTTGGCTGCCACCATACCCCCATGGAGGCTGCGTGTAATACTGGACCCGGCGAGGGTAGCATGGGAGTTGTTGGTGACGATCAGGCCCTGCCCCTGGCTGTTGGATACGAGAAGGTTTGAGCCTGCATTTAAAGTCGAGTTATTGGTGACGAAGACGGCGCCAGTGGTGGCGCCATAAGTCTGCCCGGCGTTCTTGATAATGAGCCTGGCGCTCCCCACGTTAAGGGACGAACCGTCACTCACGATGGCGCCATTTACGTTTGTGCCAGAAGGATTATCAATGGTCACGTCAGTGGGTGCGTTGGCAACAACATCAACCAGGTCGACGCTTCCGCTGGTGCCAATGGTGATGCCATCCTGCATGTCGCGAATGGTCATGCCCTGCATGGTGACATGACCGGAGCCAACGAAAACGCCAGCGTAGAAACCGTTGTCGGATGGGCGTTGCAGGGTCCCTCCGGCGATATGCACATCGGACTTGTCAAAGGCCGAAATTGCTGCAAATCCAGAGCTTATGGTCACGTTCACATTCAGCAGCCAAACCTGGCTCTCCTCGTTCACCACTATTCCCCATGAACCATTGACATTCACATTTTGAAGCAGAACCTCGTTGCTACCTTTTCCAATCCCGATGCCTGAAAAAATAGAGGGCAGTGACTGGACCGTGAGGCCGAAGACGGTGATTCCGCGTGAACCGGTAATGGATAATACATAGGAATTGGACAATGGATTCGTGGCGGGCTGCTGGAGCACCGCACCAGACTGGCCTTTGAGGGTGAGGCCTTCAAAACCGTCAATCGTAACGAATTCGGTGCAGATTCCCTGCACGAGCACGGTGACCGGTATTTGTTTGTTCAGCTTCGCCAACGTGGCACTCAAGGACTGGCCGTTGTTGCAGTCCACGGAAACGGTTCGCGCACTCTGCGCAGATGCGGCGGAAACCAGGAACAGAACGGAAATTACTATGGCAACGAGACTGAACGTGACAGGCACCTTCGAGACTTTCTCTGACATGCTTCCTCCTTGATTTCGGACAGTGACTGCTATTAGCGACGAGGGCCCTACGTATATTTAGTGCTGCAGGATACCTTTTGCTGTCATAAATGGTGCGAGGTGCAACACAACACTAGCCGAAGAGAGATTGCCCCTCTTCGGCGCAGACAACATCCCTGAGATTTCAATTGACGCCACCCCATGCAGCGCTCTGACAAGCGCTGGCAACACAAGCCCGAGCAGCAAAAGACGAAGCGAGTCTACACTCGCGGCACGGGGCGCAATAGGGTCTTTCGGCCTTTTTGAGATGTTCATGCGGTAATGCGAAAGTGCATATAGCCGGCGTTCCTCTTGGTTCCGGGCCTGCCATCCGCAAAGCTCCGTGATGAAATGACCTCTATCCTCTGTTTTCAATCACCTTGCGAATGCGTTCGAACGCCCAGTCGATTTCCTCGCGCGTGATGGTAAGCGGAGGGGCGATGCGGAGCACGCGGTCGTGGGTTTCTTTGCAGAGGATGCCTTCCTCTTTGAGCGCTTCGCAATAGGGACGAGCGGGGCTATGCAGTTCGATTCCAATCCAGAGGCCCAGGCCACGAACTTCTTTCAGATCGTGGCTGCGCAGGGTCTTCAGGCGATCGAGGAAGTAAGTTCCCAGTTCGGCGGATTTCTCCACCAGGTGCTCCTCCACCAGAACGCGTAGAGCCTCTCTCGCTATCGCGCAGGCGAGCGGGTTGCCGCCGAATGTGCTGCCATGATCTCCGGGATGGAAGACGCCGAGAACCTTCTTCGACGCGGAGACGGCGGAGACGGGATAAAAGCCCCCGGAAAGAGCTTTGCCGACGATGAGCACATCGGGGCGCACGTCCTCGTGCATGCAGGCGAAAAGCTTGCCCGTTCGGCCTAGGCCCGACTGAATCTCGTCGCACATGAGCAGGACGTTGTTTTCGCGGCAGAGGGTGGCCGCCTCGGAGAGAAATCCGGCTGGGGGAATAATGATGCCGGCCTCGCCCTGGATGGGTTCGACCAGAAAGGCGCAGGTGTTGGGCGTGATCGCGGCGCGCAGGGCGGCGGCATCGCCGTAAGGAATGATCTTGAACCCGGGAGTGAATGGGCCGAAGCCGTCGCGATATTGCTCATCGGTGGAGAAGCTGACGATGGTGACGGTGCGTCCGTGAAAGTTGTTCGCGCATACGATGATCTCGGCTTTGCCCTCAGGAATACCCTTAACCTTGTAACCCCACTTGCGCGCGGCCTTCACAGCGGTTTCAACCGCCTCTGCGCCGGAGTTCATGGGCAACGCCATGTCGAAGCCGGTGAGGCGATGCAACTCCTCATAGAGCAGTGGTAACTGGTCGTTGCGGAAGGCGCGGGAGGTCAGCGTTACTTTGCATGCCTGCTGCATAAGGACGTGCAGAATACGGGGATGGCAGTGTCCCTGGTTGACCGCGGAGTAAGCGGCCAGGCAGTCGAGATAGCGCTTGCCGTCGACGTCATAGACCCATGCGCCTTCGGCGCGCTCGATGACAACGTCAAGAGGATGATAGTTGTGGGCGCCGAACTGTTCTTCAAGCGCGATGAGTTCCTGAGAGCGAGTTTTTTCGAGTACTGGCATGTCTTCTCCTCAAAACAGTTATGAAAGATCTTTTTCCAGCAGCATGGTTAAGAGCGCCATGCGCACATAAAGTCCATTGGCCGCCTGCTTGAAATAAAGTGCGCGCGGATCGTCGTCCACGGTTTTGTCGAGCTCTACGGTGCGCGGAAGAGGATGAAGGACGAGCGCGTCGCGCTTCATCTTCTTAAGAACCGTGGAATTGATGGCATAACGCTGCAGCTCCTGGCGGTCGCGCACGCGCTCGGGACGAATGCGGGTCTGGTAGACAACATCGACCTGGCGAATGACGCGGTCAATATCGGACTCGAGTTCGTACTGCACTCCGTGCTCGTCGAGATACTCGAGGATGTCGGGCTTCATCTGGAGTTCGGCGGGGCTTACAAAGAAAATCTTTACGCGCTCGAACTTGGCGAGCAGGTAGGCGAGCGATCGTGCGGTGCGGCCTTTGTCGAGTTCGCCGATGATGGCCACGCTGAGGCCGTCAAGCGGGCGTTCGCGATAGATGGTGTACAGATCGAGCAGAGCCTGCGTGGGGTGCTGGCCGCCATCTCCATCGCCGGCATTGATGACCGGAACCGGGGAGACCTGCGCGGCGCGCTGCGCACCGCCTTCTTCCGGATGACGCACGACGATCACGTCAGAATAGCTGCCGATGATGCGGATGGAGTCTTCGACCTGCTCGGCTTCCACTTCGGAGGAGAAGGCTCCCGCCTGCTCGGTGGATAGAACTTTGCCACCGAGCCGGTGCATGGCCGCCTCGAAGCAGAAGCGGGTGCGGGTCGAGGGCCGATAGAACAGCGTCGCGAGGATCTTGTTCTGATAGTCGAGAGAGCCGCCGCGAGCGATCACGCGCTCCATGCCGCGGGAGCGGTGGAATAACTCCATCAGGAGAGGAACGGTGAATTGCTGAGACTCGATCAGATGCCGCAGCTTAGGGGCGTCGGATCTGCGGTCAGGCTCTCGGGTTGATATGGGAGTGAATATCGAGTCTGACATCGTCAGCGACCTCCTACCGGGAGTTCAAGATGGACGGGCAGGCTGCGGGTGATTGCTTCGGCATCGGGGAAAACGTGAGTGCCGGCGCGTCCGGCAACGGCCTCGCGGAGATGCTCGTACGACGTGATCACCACTTCCTTGCCGCCGGCCTGCAGGAAGTGGAGCGCCGATTCGACTTTCGGACCCATATTTCCCGGCGGGAAGTGTCCTGCGATGTAATGCTGTTGGAGATCTGAGGCGGTAACCCGGGTAAGTGGCTTTTGTGTGGGTTTTTTGTAGTCGAGATAGACGAAGTCGGTGTCGGTGGAGATGGCAAATACGTCGACGCCGAGGAGCGACGCGAGCAACGCGGAGGCGCGGTCTTTGTCGATGACCGCTTCGACGCCGTGAAGATCACCATTCTGGCGGACGACTGGAATTCCGCCGCCACCGCAGGCAATGACTAGAACTCCCTGGCCTACAAGCGAACGGATGACCTCGAGTTCGACAATCTCGACCGGCTCGGGGGAGGGGACGACCCGGCGATAGCCGCGGGCGGCATCTTCGACAATTTCCCAACCCAGAAGGCGTTTGCGTTCTTCCGCCAGGGCGCGCGAGTAGAAAGGACCGATAGGTTTGGTGGGATGCTTCATGGCCGGGTCGGTGGCCGAGACAATGCTCTGCGTCACCAGGCTGACGACCGGGACGTGCTCGCCGGCGGCGGCTAGTTCGTCCTGCAAAGACTGGGAGAGCAGATAGCCGATCTCTCCTTGACTGGCGGCGCCGCAAACGTCGAGAGGCTGGCCCGGGACTTGGTCTGCGGCGCGCTCAGCGCGAAGCAGCTGTGCGCCGACTTGTGGTCCGTTGCCATGGGTGACGACGAGGTGGTAGCCGTCGCGAATGAGTCCGACAATCGCTGCCGCGGTGCGACGAGCGTTGGAGAGTTGCTCGGCAGTAGTGCCTTTCTCCCCGGCGCGGATCAGGGAGTTGCCACCTACGGCGATGAGCATGGTCTTCAAGAGCAGTTCTCAGTTGTCAGTACTCAGTGCCCGGTACTCAGTACTCAATACTCAGTGCTACCTTGTACGGCGAGTTTCAGATCGCAAAATCGCTTAGGGCTTCTGTCCTCTCGCGGCGCGTGATTCTTTGTGCTTCCGGCGCTTCGCGGTACTCCATGAGTTCGAGCAAGATTGCTTTCTGCGCGTGGAGGCGATTCTCCGCCTGCTGGTAGACGACCGAGTGGGCGGAATCGATGACTTCGTCGGTGACCTCGTCGCCGCGGTGGGCCGGCAGGCAGTGCATGAAGATGGCGTCGAATTTGGCACGGCGGAACAAGCCGGCATTCACCTGGTACGGCAGGAAAATCTTGCGGCGCTCGATTGCTTCGGATTCCTGGCCCATGCTGGCCCAGACATCGGTGTAAACGACGTCGGCATTGCTGACTGCCTCGAAAGCATCGTGAGTCACGGTGCAAAGACCGCCGGTCTCCGCGCCGCGCTCGATCGCCCACTTCACAGCGTTGGCATGCGGTTCGTATCCGGCAGGTGTCGCGGCCCATACGTGTGCACCGAGTTGGGCTCCGGCGAACATCAGCGAGTGGCAAACATTGTTGCCGTCGCCGATGAAGGCGACTTTTAGTCCAGCCACGTCGCCTTTGAGTTCCTGGATGGTGAGGTAGTCGGCCATGGCCTGGCAGGGGTGACTGTAGTCAGTGAGCCCGTTGATGATGGGGATGTTGGTGTACTCGGCCATTTGCTCGACGATCTGGTGAGCGTAGGTGCGGATCATGATCGCCTGCACCATGCGCTCCAGATTCTTCGCCACGTCGTAGATGGATTCGCGCTTGCCCAGGTTGATCTCGGCATTGGAGAGGTAGAGGGAGAAGCCGCCGAGTTGCTGGATGCCTACATCGAAGGAGACGCGGGTGCGCAACGAGGGCTTTTCGAAAATCATGGCGAGGGTTTTGCCTTTGAGAACTCCGGAGTGCGCGGAGGGATGCGCCTTCATCTCGCGGGCGAGGTCGAGCAGGTAGTGAATCTCTTCGGGGGAAAAATCTTTAATGGAAAGAAAATTATGACGGCCCATGCCTGTGCCTCACTCTCTTGGCTTGTCGGTGAATAGGCACAGCGACGGTGCGGGATGCAGCTTCGGAAGCGCTTTCTGGCATCTGCCGCGCGCTGTGGCTCATTGAGAACACCGGCGACATTCTCTTGTGATGGTCTCTTTTTGCGGGCTCGGGGGGCAGTGAAAGACATCACCCGTAGGGGTGATTGGGGTCACTGGGGGTTCGGTAGAGAAGGGACTAGCACCTGTGTTGAGGAATGTCCGGCGGGCGAGGACGCCCGCCGGACAGCCGCCGGGACGGCGGCGCTACTTTCGAGCTTTCACGCTACGCAACCGGCTTCATTGCCGGGTCTGGCAGTCCGTATTCCTTCGCGTTCGCCGAGGTTGAGGCCAGCACTTTGCGGCCGGCCAGATAGGCTCGCAGCAACTCGATTTCATTGCCTGCATCGGTAAGCGGTAAGCCGATCTGCCCCCCGTCTGCAGCCGAGCGACAAAAGGCCATCATGATTTCGAAGCCCGCGTAGGCACTGTCGAAGTTGCAGGGGTGCACCTTGCGGTCGTCGTCGAGCCAGTTGGCGATGTCTTCCACGTAGGGCGGCATGTCGTGATCGTAGTTCATGCAGCCTTCGCCCGACGTGGCACCGCTTTTGGTGACGGCACGCCATCCGCCGCCGGTCAGGACTTCGGCAAAACCGTCGGTGCCTTGAGCGCCGATGCGGCACTTGCGCCACCAGTAATCCACCTCGGGCACGTCGGGAGCTCCGGCGCCGCACTCGACGATACCGCGCACCCCATTGTCGAACTGAATGAAGCCGCCAATATAGTCGGGCGAAGGATGCGGATCGTCGAACTTATGCTCCCCGGTAGCCTGCGCCATGACCCAGCGCGCTTCTGCTCCGGAGTTGAACCAGCGCATGTAATCGATGAGATGAGACAACATGTGCATCATCCATCCCGAGGCTGTGCCGTAGACGGTATGGATACGGCCTAGCGCACCGCTGTCGATGATCTCTTTTACCTTTCGGTAATGCTCTCCGTAGCGATGCTGGTGGCTGACAACGGCTTTGACGGCATTCGCGTGCAGGAGTTTCCTGATGTCCATACCTTCGCGGCTGGTGAGCGCTACCGGCTTTTCGAATGCGATCAGACGGGCGCCGCTGCGAATAGCGATGCGAATCATCTCGCTGCGAAGATGTGGGAGAGTGCAGAAGCAAAATACATCGGGCTTGGCGGCTAAGGCGACTTGCAGTGCGTCGGCGCCCTTGATACAGCCAAATTTTTCCGCGGCCGCATCCAGGCGTGAAGGAACAACGTCGCAGACGCCGGCTACTTCAAAGCGTCCGTTGGCTTGAAAGGCGAGGGTATGATGCATGCCACGCTTGCCCATGCCCACTACGACAACGCGATATTTGTGGTTCATCGGATTCTCCGATCCCACTCGAGGACTTTGTCCACGGTGTAGTCCACTTCTTCTTCAGTTAGTTCTGGGAACATCGGCAGGGAAATGCAGCAGGCGGCGTTGCGCTCGGAATTCGTAAGCGGGCCGGCGATACGGGCTTGCTGGCCCCAGGGATATCCTTCCTGCTGGTGAATGGCGATGGGGTAGTGGCACTTCGCATCGATGCCTTCCTCGTTCAGGAATTTGAGCAAGCCATCGCGGTGTTTCGGCAGCTTGGTTTCGATCACATAAAGATGAAACACGTGACGATAACCGGGTGTCTCATAGGGAAGAGTTATATTGCGTGCCTTCTCCAAGGCGCGGCTATAGCGAGTGGCCCATTTGCGGCGAAGATCATTCCAGTCATCGATGTGCCGTAACTTGGCGCTGAGCACGGCGGCATGCAGATCGTCGAGCCGGCTATTGCATCCCATGCTATGGCAGGAGCGTTTTTCCGAGCCGTGATTGCGCAGCTTGCGAACGGCGCGATCGATCTCGGGATTGTTGGTGACGACTGCGCCGCCGTCGCCGAACGTCCCGAGATTCTTCTGGATGATGAAACTGACAGTCGCGGCGTCGCTGAACTCGGTGATGCCGAAGCCATCGCCGCCGGCGCCGATGGCCTGGGCATTGTCCTCGACAATCTTCAGGTTGTGCTTGTTGGCGATCTCGCGGATGGCTCTCATGTCGGCACATTGGCCGTAAAGATGAACCGGGACGAGCAGCTTGGTGCGAGGGGTAATCGCAGCTTCGATCTTGCTGGGATCGATGCAATTGGTGCGTGGATCGGAGTCGACGAATACGGCTGTCGCGCCGGTGATCCAGATCGCTTCGGCGGTGGCAAAGAAAGTGTTGGTCGTGGTGATGCACTCGTCTCCCGGGCCGATGCCGAGCGCCTTGAAGGCGAGCCAGAGGGCATCGGTTCCGTTCCCCACTCCAATCGCGAATCTAACTCCGTGGAAGGCTGCGAGTTCCTGCTCAAAGCGTTTCAGCATGGGGCCCATGACGTACTGGCCGCTCTCCAGCACTTCGTGGATGTTGGCATCGATTTCAGACTTGATGTTGTGATACTGGCGTACATGCCCGTAGAAGGCGACGTTGAGCTTGGTTTGAAACATATTGATCTCCTTGCCTTGGATGCCGGGTAGACGTGCGTCCCGCGTGGGTAGGTAGGTAAAGTCACAGTGCCGTTCCCGAGGCGGAACGTGTGCGAGAACCTGGAAAATCGCCTTATGGTAGACAGGGTTGCTGATTGAGGCTGTGATCAGCGACACGTCGAAATGTGATTGCTAGGGGAGGACATCTTGGCGGATGCGAAGACCCTGCGGTCGCGCGAGGGAACGTGGTCTCGACCGCAGGTTCTCGCCACATGTAGTGCTCATTGGGCTAAGGCACTTTCGCTGGCCGGAAAAAGACTCTCACCGCCCAGCGCAGAATGCCCCATCAGATGGTTGCTACGACAAATATGGTGAACAGCCAGAGAGCAATCGTCGGCAAGTAAAAAGCGAAGAATGTCATGGAAGCAGCGTAGTCGCCAAGCCCGTTAAGTCCTTCGCGTGCGGCACTCTTCAACTGATACAGCGGACGCCAATGCAGGCCAAAGACCTGGGCATCGGCTTCGGCGCGCAGGCTGATATTGAGGGCAACCGTCGCTACTCGCTTGGACAGCGCCGCGAATTCTGCCTGTTTTTCTTCGATTGCGCCGCGGACTTGATTTAGCTTGTCGCTGACCTCGAGCGTGTCCTTGACGGTGGCCGCTTTGCGGAGGATGCCGAGATACTGCTGCTTTTGCGCGCGCAGGTTACGCAGACGGGCCTCGTCGTCAACATATTGCCGGGTGACGTCTTGGGACTCCAAGTTATTCCGCAACCCCATGCCTGCCAAGCTCATCTAAAACTTGACAACGTTACACTCAGGTCTTAGCATGGAACTCGGCGCAATCATTTGCTGCTGATTACAAAGCACTTATAGAGTTTAGGAGGAACGTTTTATGGCAAAGATTATCGGAATTGACCTCGGCACCACCAATTCCTGCGTGGCCGTGATGGAAGGTGGAGAGCCCAAGGTCATCCCTAATGAAGAAGGAGGGCGCACCACTCCTTCGGTAGTCGGTTTCACCAAGACCGGCGAACGGCTGGTCGGGCAGGTCGCCAAGCGGCAGGCGATTACCAATCCCGAAAACACGGTCTATTCGATCAAGCGGTTTATGGGACGCCGCTACGACGAAGTCCAAGAAGAGATCAAGATGGTCCCCTACAAGGTAGTCCAGTCGGGCGATCACGTAGCCGTGTTGGCCCAGGGGAAGGAACATACCCCACCTCAGATCTCCGCACTCATTCTGCAGAAGCTGAAGAAAGCCGCGGAAGATTATCTCGGCGAAAAAGTGACCGAAGCGGTCATCACGGTGCCTGCATATTTCAATGACGCGCAACGGCAGGCCACCAAAGACGCCGGGCAGATTGCCGGACTCGAAGTGAAGCGCATCATCAACGAGCCCACGGCCGCCGCGCTCGCTTACGGTCTCGACAAAGGGAAAGACGAAACCATCGCCGTGTACGACTTCGGCGGTGGAACTTTTGATATTTCGATTCTCGAAGTGGGCGAAGGCGTAATCGAAGTCAAAGCTACCAACGGCGATACTCACCTGGGCGGCGACAACATCGACCAGCGCCTGGTGGATTGGCTCATTGACGAATTCAAGAAAGATGAAGGCCTCGACCTGCGCGGTAAGGGCAACGAGATGGCGCTGCAGCGTCTGCGCGACGCGGCCGAGCGCGCCAAGATCGAGCTCTCGACCACCATGGAGACTGAAATCAATCTGCCGTTCATCACGGCGGACGCGAGCGGTCCCAAGCATCTGGTCAAGAAGCTGACCCGCGCCAAGCTCGAAGGCATGATCGAAGACATCATTCAGCGCTCCGTCGGTCCTTGCAAACAGTGCATGAAGGACGCGGGCGTCGACACCAGCAAGATCAATGAAGTCGTGCTGGTTGGCGGACAGACGCGCATGCCTCGCATCCAGTCGCTCGTAAAGGAGCTCTTCGGACGCGAAGGCCACAAGGGTGTGAACCCGGACGAAGTTGTCGCGGTCGGCGCAGCAATTCAGGGCGGCGTGCTCAAGGGCGAGGTGAAAGACCTGCTCTTGCTCGACGTGACCCCGCTGACGCTCTCGATCGAGACGCTGGGCGGCGTCTCTACGCCGATGATCCCGCGCAACACGACGATTCCGACCAAGAAGACGGAGACGTTCTCGACCGCGGCTGATAGCCAGACCTCGGTTGAAGTTCACGTGCTGCAGGGCGAACGTCCGATGGCGGCGCAGAACCGGACTTTGGGCAAGTTCCACCTGACCGGCATTCCGCCGGCTCCGCGTGGCGTGCCGCAGATTGAAGTGACGTTCGACATCGACGCCAACGGCATCCTGAACGTGACCGCGAAAGATACGGCCACGCAGAAGGATCAGAAGATCACGATTACGTCATCTTCCGGGCTTTCCAAGGAAGAAGTCGAGCGCATGGCGAAAGAAGCCGATGCGCACGCAGCCGAGGACAAGGCGGCGCGCGACTCGATCGAAGCCAAGAACCAACTCGACTCGATGGTCTACAACATCGAGAAGATGTTGCGCGAGCACGGAGACAAGATTTCGGGCTCGGAGCGCGGCGACGTCGAAAACGCCCTGGCCGATGCCAAAAAAGCGCTGGAATCGAATGACAAGGCGCAGATGGATAAGGCGCGAGAGCGTCTGACCACGGCCTCGCACAAACTGGCAGAGCAGATGTACAAGGCGGCGCAGCCTCAGCCGGGAGCGGGCGCAGGTCCGACGCCTGGCGCGAGCGCAGGCGGCGACCACGGCGGCGACGGTCAAGCCCAGAAGAAAGACGAAGGGGTCATCGACGCCGAGTACGTGGACGTAGAAGACAAGAAATAAGGCGAGCAGGCCACGGATTGGCACAGATCAACACGGAGGACGTCCGTGAAAATCCGTGTAATCCGTGGCTAGTTTTTTGGAGGAACCAATTGGACTTCCAGGTTAATAACGAAACATATTTTTTAAGCCTCGGTGAAAACGAGAGGCAATGGCGACTGTTCGTGGCAACGGAGAACGGTACTAGGCCCGTCCCGGTGTATGTGGACGCGCCTGAGTTTGAGGATGTGAAGATACTGATCGAAGGCGAGGACGAGGGAAGAATTGTGAACTGAAGCTTGTCCGTGTATGGCTGTGAGGAGTGAAGGAAGGTTTGCGAGTTTGTGAGCGATGGCAACCACGACCAAAAAAGACTATTACGAGATTCTGGGCGTAAAGAAGTCTGCCTCGGCTGACGACATCCGCAAGGCTTTCCGCAAGCTCGCGCGCAAATATCACCCAGACGTCAATCCCGGAGATAAATCGGCAGAAGAGAAGTTCAAGTCCATCTCCGAGGCCAATGACGTTCTCAGCGACCCCAAGAAGCGCAAGATCTACGATCAGGTCGGGTTCTACTCGGACAATATCGATCCCGCCACCGCCGAAGCTTATGCGCGGGGAGGCGGGACCGGCGCGGGGGGATTTGGGGACGTCCCGGGCGGTTTTCCGGGCGGCCAGCAGGGCCAGGGCGGCATTCACTTTGATTTTGGCGGATTTGATTTTTCCGATCTGATGAATAACGCCGGCCGGGGGCAGAAAAGTTCCGGCGGCAGTTTCCGCGACATCTTCGGATCGATGTTCGGGGGCGGACGTGGCGCGGCCTCCGCGGAAGAAGGCCCCGAGCCCGGGACCGATCTCGAGTATCAAGTCAACGTCCCCTTCTGGACGGCCATTCGCGGCGGAGTGATGCGCCTGAACATCACGCGGCAGGATGTCTGCTCCCAATGCCACGGGCAAGGTTTCCTGGAGGCTCCCGGCAAGTGCCCCGAATGCGGTGGAACTGGGCAGATCACCCAGACGGGCGGCCGCATGAAGTTCAACGTCCAGTGCCCGCGCTGCCACGGCACCGGTAAGAATTTAACGACTTGTCCGACGTGTCACGGAGAAGGCACGGTTTCCAAGACTGAGCCACTGGAAGTGCGCATCAAGGCCGGAACGCGCGATGGGCAGCGCATTCGCGTCCCCGGCAAGGGCAATGCGGGAGTCCATGGCGGAACTCCGGGCGACCTCTACGCGATTATTCGAACCGGCGACCATCCCATCTTCCACCGCGATGGCGACGACATCTCTCTGACCATCCCGGTAAGCGCGACCGAGGCCGCACTAGGGGCGAAGATCGAAGTGCCGACCATTGATGGACGGGCGCTGTTGAAGATTCCTCCTGGCACGCAGTCGGGGCAAAAGCTTCGGCTGCGGGAGAAAGGCGTGCCCTCAGCCACCAGGGAAGGCACCCGCGGCGATGAAATTGTCGAGATCACCGTTACCGTTCCCATGCCGCGCGACGAGCGTACGAAAGAACTGCTGCGCGAACTGGCCAAGCTCAATCCGGAAGATCCTCGGGCGGAGTTATGGTCGAAGGTCTAGGCGTAGGTTTCCTCTGTTCTGGCGCTGGGCCCTCGACTTCTCGAAAGCGCCTACCAGGCCTGCCTCGCACACGAACTCCGAAACCGAGGCTTTGAAGTAGCAACCCAGGTTGCTCTACCAGTTGTCTACGAAGGCCAGAAGTTGGAAGTTGAATACCGAATCGACCTCGTTGTTGAGAGCCGGGTCGTCATCGAGGTGAAATCCGCAGAGGCCATCCACCCAATCCATGAAGCCCGCTTCTGTCATACATGCGCCTGAGCAAGATCCCTATCGGCCTGCTGATCAACTTCAATGTTCTGCACCTGCGGAATGGAATCAAGCGCATGGTCGACGGTGACGACTGGCAGAACTAAGAACATCCTCTGTGTTCCTCAGTGTCCCCTGTGGTGAGTCGCAACTCGGTTCTCATTACTCTCGTACCACACCGCTTACAAAAATTTGCAAAATAAATTCAAAAAAGTATTGCATCTGTGGAAATTTCCCGTAATCTCACAAATGCGAACTAACTTCGCCGAAATGCCCGGGAAATCGCTCAGTTCCGGGAGCCGCGAGCAGCAAGTCTTCTAGCGAAGACACAAGGGAGACGCGGTGGCGAGAGTGAGTCGCTTGAGGAGGAAGCCATAGAAATTGGCAACAGCTACCCGCACCCAAGTTGAAAATCCCCAACCTCTCGCCCCAGTACCCAACCGGAAGAAATTCGTCCGCCTCACGCTTTGGCCTCTGGTCGCCGCCACCTTCTTTATGGTGTCGGGCGGAACCTATGGCACCGAAGACATCGTGCATGGCGCCGGTTACGGCCGGGCGATCCTGATTCTGCTCATCACGCCCCTGCTGTGGAGCCTGCCTACGGCCTTCATGATTGGCGAGCTCTCAAGCGCGCTGCCTCACGAAGGCGGCTACTACGCATGGGTGCGCCGCGCCATGGGCAATTTCTGGGGATTTCAGGAAGCCTGGCTGTCGCTGATTGCCTCGATTTTCGACATGGCGATCTATCCCACGCTCTTCGTGGCCTACCTGACCCGCATGTTCCCGTGGTTTCAGGAAGCGAATCGCGGATGGTGGGTAGCGCTCGCGGTGGTTGTCGCTTGTGCGCTGCTCAACATTGCCGGCGTGAAAGTGGTCTCGCTGACCTCGCTATGGCTATTCCTGGCGCTTTCGGCGCCATTTGTCGCCGTCGTTCTGCTTGCCCCATTCAAACTGGGGGCGCTGGTGAACGCGGTGACCAAGCCAACCACTTCGACCGTGGACATTTTGGGTGGGCTCCTCATCTGCATGTGGAATTACATGGGATGGGACAATGCCTCGACCATCGCCACGGAAGTGGAGCGGCCGCAGCGGACTTATCCGCGCGCCATGCTGGTTGCGGTCTGCATTGTGGCTGTGAGCTACGTTCTTCCTTTTGTCGCGATGTGGATGACCGGGCTCAAGTCTACGGCTTGGGAAACCGGATCGTGGGCCGACATCGCCGGTCTCCTGGGTGGCCCGCTGCTGCGCGTGGGAGTAGTGCTGGGCGGGATGATCAGCGCCTTCGGCATGTTCAATGCGCTGGTGATGAGCTACTCGCGCCTGCCTCTAGCCATGGCGCAAGACGGCATGCTGCCCGGGGTATTTGGCAAGCTGCAGAAGAAATCCCGGGCGCCATGGGTCGCGATTCTCGCTCTGGCGATGGGCTGGGCGATGTGCCTCGGTCTTGGTTTCGCCCGCCTGGTTACGCTCGACATCCTTCTCTATGGCGCCAGCCTGCTGCTGGAGTTCGTGGCGTTGGCCGTGCTTCGCTTCCGCGAGCCTGACCTGCCGCGTCCATTCAAAGTTCCGGGCGGGCTTTTCGGTGCGATTGCCATCGGCATCCCGCCGGTGCTCCTGCTGGCTTTTTCGGTGATTCGCAGCGAGCACGAGCAGATCTGGAATATGAGCTCGTTCGCCTTTGGAATGATCCTGATTGCTGCGGGCTTTGTCGCTTACTTGGTCAATCGTGCCCTGAAGCCTGCAGGATGGTCGGTTCCGTCCACCAAGAAACCGCAGCCGGTCACATAAGAAACTGGCCACGGATTGCGAGGATTCACGCGCTGGGACATCCGTGTGAATCCGAGACAATCTGTGGCCACTCTCGCCTTCTCGTTAGAACTTGTAGCCAAACCCGACCGAGATAATCGGATAAGCCTTGAAGAACGACATGCTGTTGTTGACTTTATTCTGCTCCGACACGATGTTGGCTTGAACGCCGGCATCGGTAGCGACGTTACGGCAGTTCACTCCAGGCGAGTCGCAGATGTTTCCGCCCAAACCCAGGCTGGCCTTCGGCGACCCCTGGAACGCAACTCCCAGTTCGAATGGCACGCTGAAGTGCTTACCTTCTTTGCGCGACACAAGATTGCCCCATCCCACCGTGATCATGGATGCAGCCTTGTTGAAGTTGATCTTGCCGTTTCCGGTAAGGGGAACTGCGGTATCGCTGTAGTAGGTTTGACCTCCGAGGGTGAAAGGCTGTCCAGCGGGAATCGCCGCCGTCGCAGTGATCGGATCCCCTGCGTATACCAGCACGCCCGGGCTGATGTGGAAACTCTTCGCCCACGGGAAAATGTCGTAGTGCGCTTCGAAGGTCTTGAAGCTCAGTTGACCGTCATAGGCAATACCATCTTTGTTGAACGTCCGACTGTAATTGATCATGTTGAAGCCAGCGCGGATGTTGGTGCGGTGCGTAACACGAACTGCTGCCTCAGCACCTGCTCCCAGCAAAGATACCTTCACCCCCATTCCGACAGTCCCCGAGTCCGTGGACCTGGGGGGAGCAGGAGGTTCCACGGCACTTGCACTGGAGCCCGGAGCGGGTTCCGTGGAACTATTGGCCGCTTGAGAAAAACCCGGCAAGCAAATGGCAACGAGCAAACCGCAGTGAACGACGATAGAGCACACAATTCCCCTCATACTGATTTCTTCCTTCTCCTTTTTGTGTGTTGTGTGTTGCGAGCGATGTAGCGTCACGTTAACATGCATCGCCCAAACGCCAATGGCACTTGAGGGGGACCAGAATGGTACGAAAGTCATAGTCGGCTGTTTCTCGTGGCTGGTTGTTGAGAATTTCAACATCCTGTGCCGCGCCGCAGAGAATCTCGCTCTGAATATCTGCATAAAAGAGAAGAGACCGGCCAATGCCGGTCCCTCCTCGCCTAAAGGGATCAGGCTAGGCAGCCGCGGCTGTATCGCGCAGATTCCTTACTTCGTCATGCGCGCGTTGCACACTGGCCGCTTGCCGACGAACAACCTCGGCCAAAGTGGCGGGCAGGTTCCCGCTAAGCGCTTTCTGGTAGGTCTCCTTGGCATTGTCTTCGCCTTGCTCCACCGATTCCAGAATGGTTTTATCGCCTCCACCCAAGTTGGCTTTGGTGTCGATCCAGGCCCGGTGCATGGCGCCGGTGGCCGAAGCGGAAACCTTCTTGTCCGGTTTACCCAGGCGGGACAGTTCCCCTTGCAGTTCCTGAGCGAAGCGTCCCCGCTCCACACTCTGCTGGTTGAAATAACTCTTCAGATCGGTACGCTTCACATGCTGAGCTGCGTCCTGATAGCCTTTCTCGCCGTCTCGGCACGTCTCAATGAGTTTTTCCACAACGCTGATAGCATTGTTCTCGTCCATGATGACCTCCTCTTGATTCGATGCGCTCGCGCCAACCGGGTTTGGCAGCTTTCTTAGAGTCGAAACTAGGAGGAACGACAACCTCTGCTCTAAAATCGGACGAGGGTACTCAATGACGAAACGGAAATCCAAAGGGGCATACATGATTTCCGCTGTAGCCGAGATGTACGGCATCCATCCCCAGACACTGCGGCTGTATGAACGAGAGGGCCTGCTCAAACCCTCGCGCACCGAGGGCAACACCCGCCTCTACACGGATGAAGATCTTCTGCGGCTGGAATTCATCTTGTCCCTGGCTCGCGACCTGGGCGTGAATATCGCGGGGATGGCAATTATTCTGCAAATGCGCGAGCGCATGGAAGAGATGCAGCATCAAATCCAGGAATTCGTGCAATACATTCAGCAGGAAGTGCTCTCGCGCGCCAGCGCTGCCGCGGATCCTTCGAAAGGTGCGATCGTGCCGGTGCGCCGCACGATCATGCCCACGATGCAGTCTCCGAAGAAACGATAACCGTCCAGCGCGTATTATATGGAGTTCTTCGGCACCGGCGACGCTGTGTGCTGACGGCTGAGTGCGGAATGCTCCCCTTCAAACTGATCTATAGCGACGCGTATTATCTGCCCATTGGCGAGCACGTCTTTCCCGCAGAAAAATATCGCCGCATCCGCGACCGGCTGATCGCGACCGGGGTTGCGGGCGCCGAAGATTTTCTCGAGCCGCAGCCCGCCTCCGATCAGGACATTCTGCTGGTTCACAAACCCGAATACGTTCAGAAGCTGAAGAGCGGCACGTTGAGCCAGCGCGAAGAAATGGAAATGGAGGTCCCATACTCGCGCGATTTGGCAAACGCCTTCTGGCTAGCCGCAGGGGGATCGATTCTGGCGGCGCGGCAGTCGTTGACGGATAAGGCTTGCATCAGCATTGGCGGAGGTTTCCATCATGCGTTTCCCGATCACGGGGAAGGATTCTGCATGATCCACGATGTGGCCGTCGCGATTCGCCGGTTGCAGCGTGACGACCTGATTCGGACCGCCATGACCGTGGATTGCGATGTGCATCAGGGAAATGGCACAGCCGCAATCTTTGCCGGAACCCGCACTGCCAGTTCGCTGTTGCCTTCAGTCTCCAGTTCAACGTTGCAGCACCCCGAGGGCATTACTCGCGGCGGGAAAATGCGCCAGGCCCATGCCGGCGATGTGTTCACGGTTTCTCTCCATCAACACAACAACTATCCTTTGTGGAAACCTCCGTCTTCGATCGACATTGATCTGCCGGATGGCACTGGCGATGACGATTACATTGCCTGGCTCGACAATGCGCTCAGTTCAGGGCTGCGCCAGTTTGAGCCCGACCTGATCTGCTACATCGCCGGCGCCGATCCGTACAGAGAAGACCAACTCGGCGGCCTGAACCTGACCATCGAAGGACTGAAGAGACGGGACGAACTCGTCTTCCAGGTGGCCCGTGCGCGCGGCATCCCGGTGATGGTGACTTTTGCCGGCGGTTACGCTCAGAACGTCGAAGATACGGTTACGATCCACTGCAACACCGTGATTGCAGCTGGCGAAGTTTTCTCTTCTTAAGACTCAACACACTACAACCGGTCTCATAAACCAATGCTGGACGATGATTGCCCTGTTCGCTTCCGGACATGACCGACTCATAGTGGACATCCTTTGACTGGTTTGGTTCGAGAGCGTTGTTCTCTGGTACTTTGCCATCAACGGTTTAGGCCTTGCACTATATTTGGTAAGAGCATTGCTGCAAGAGGGGCCGCGGGCGCGAACCGTTTCGCCTTGGGATTTGCCCGCGGGACTGCGGCACCGGGGTCCACGAGGACGAAGCTGATGAGCGGACTGGCACAAGATCTTCGCTACGCGCTGCGGCAATTGCGGAAAAGCCCGGCATTCACCGCGGTCGCGGTAACCACGCTCGCGCTTGGCATCGGGGCCAACACGGCTGTGTTCAGCGTGATGAATGCGGTTCTGTTGCGGTCCTTACCCGTGCGCGACCCCCAAAATCTTTATTACGTGCAGATCGGAAAGGGCCAGGATGCGCCACCCTCTGTCTCCAGCACAGGAGATGGGAACAAATCATTCTCTGAGCCTGTTTTTGAAGCTCTGCGGGAGCGGAGTGATGTATTCGCTGATCTCATCGCTTACGCTCCTCTTAGCCCTGCGAAAGTCGCGGTCCGCTACGGCGATTCGCCAGAGGAAGCCGAAGGGGAAGAAGTCAGCGGTAATTTCTTTTCCGGGCTGACTGCCCAGATTGTTCGAGGACGCGGCTTCACGCTGGAAGAAGAGAGACAACATGCTCCGGTTGCGGTGATCAGCGACACATACTGGAACCGCCGATTTGGACACAGCCCATCCGTTCTCGGCAGCACCATCTTTGTCAAGAGCGTCCCGTTGACCATTATAGGAATCTCCGCGCCGGGATTTTACGGCGTGGAGCCCGGCGCCTCCACCGATTTCTGGATTCCGTTGCAGAGTCGCCCGGAGCTGAATGCATGGGGCGAGTCCGCAGCCTCCGACAGTGTCTTCGGGGCTCCGAAGTGGTGGTGCCTGCAAATGATGGCGCGACTACGCGAGAACATTACCCCGGCTCAGGCGGAGGCGAACCTTGAGTCAACCTTCGGTGCAGCCGCAAAGATCGGTATCGGCAATATTGATCCGAAAAAGTGGAAGCCGGTGCTGGATTTCGATCCAGCGAAAGGCATACAGAACTACAAGCAGCAGTACCGCGATCAAGTGCACATCCTGATGGGGCTCGTTCTGTTAGTTTTGCTGATCGCATGCACGAATGTGAGCCTGCTTCTGATGGCGCGCAATGAAGCCCGCCAGCGCGAATACAGTCTCAAAATGGCGATCGGCGCTGACAGTTTACATGTGTTTCGTCAGCTTCTGACAGAAAGCTCTCTGCTGGTTGCGGCAGGGGCAGCATTGGGTTGGATTTTTGCGGTCTTCGCGACGCGTGCCTTGGCTGCGTGGTCGCAAATCGAAAGCGGGCTGAGTCCGGACCGCAACGTTCTGATGTTCACGCTGGCGGTCTCGGCGCTGATAGCTCTTGCCTTCGGCCTGGCGCCTCTATGGAGCGCGCTGCGTGCCCCGATTTCCGGTGTTCTGAGGGCCACGAGCACCGGCCTGACGACAGGTCATCAGAGACGAATTGGCGGTCGCGTTCTGATGTCGTCGCAAGTGGCGATCTGTCTTCTGCTGCTGGTCGCCGCCAGCCTGCTGTTGCGCACGCTCCGCCAGTACCAGACGCAGGACTTGGGGATGAAAACCGAGGGCCTCGTGGTTTTCGGAGTGACTCCTCAACATGCGCGTACAGCCGAGGAAACACTCGCCTTCTTTCGCAACCTGCTGGATCGAGTGCGCGCGCTGCCCGGCGTGCAGGGCGTAACTATGATGAATCACCGCCTCGGCTCGGGTTGGGGCAGCAGGCACGATGAAGATCTCGATGGCGCCAGTCTGCAAGATCGGTTTGGGTCACGGGGAACAATCACTACCAACGACGTGGGTCCAGACTGCTTTCACGTTCTGGGCGTACCCATCCTCGAAGGCCGCGATGTCTCGGACGCGGACACGCCCGCATCTCCTCCTGTCGCTGTCGTGAATGAAACCTTCGCCAAGCGCTTTCTGCCGAACACAAGCCCGCTCGGCCACAAGCTCAAGGGAGATCGGACCATTGTCGGGGTGGTCAGAGACAGCAAATACAGGGGTGTATCGGAAGAGTCCCTGCCAATGGCGTACTACCCGGCTCTGCAGAAACTGGAGGTTGGGGAGACGGTTCACTTCGAGGTCAGATCTGATGCCCGCCCGCTCGCGCTGCTGCCGACAATTGCTAAGGCCGTGCACGAGATCGACCCAAATGTTCCGCTGGAAGAACCGGTGACCCAGCAAGGCGAATTCGAGATATCGTATTCGCAGCCCGCGATGTTTGCCCGTCTCGCTGGATTTTTCGGGGTCCTGGCCGCTGTTCTGGTTGCGACCGGCCTCTACGGTACTTTGGCCTATCGCACAAATCGCCGTACTACCGAGATCGGGATGCGAATGGCTCTCGGCGCGCAACGCACGCAGGTGATCTGGATGATCATGCGGGAAAGCCTGGTGATCAGTTCCGTGGGCGTGCTCATTGGACTTCCGCTCGCACTCGCTTGTGCTCGCTTCCTCGATTCGATGTTGTATCAGGTCTCCGACTTTGATCCGGTCAGCTTCGTGCTCGCCGTATGCGCAATCGCGTTGGTGGGAAGCCTTGCGGCTTTTGTGCCCGCGCGCCGTGCGGCGAAGGTCGATCCCATGGTGGCCCTGCGCTATGAGTAATCGCTCATAAATACCTGAGCAAGATTTGCGTGCAGCCGAGGCAAACCCTGCCGAAAAAGGTCTCGACGCGGTACTCCCAGCGGATCACCAGCCGACGAAAGTGATGCAGCCAAGCGAATACTCGTTCCACTCGCCAGCGTCGGCGGTAGCGACGCAGTGGACGCCCGTCTTGGGTTGGCATTCGTCGCTCTTCGATGGAGTGCGATCATTTCTATCCCGTAACGTTCGGCCCAATCGCGGTCCGGCCTCGACGAGAATGATCTCAACGGTCAAGTGGAGCACTATCAGGTGCTCGCTGCATCGGTGAGATATATAACCCAATAGTTACAGGATTTCGCCGCTCGATTGCCGGGCATAAAATCGGATCAATGCGTTCCAAGCGACTCCTTTTGTGGTTGCTCTTGTGCTGGGCGGCGGTTGGTGCTGTACCGCAGAGCACCACCACTGAATCCTCCAAGGCTGCAGCCAGTGCTCCCGGAACTGAAGAATGTGCCCGCTGCCACGCGGACGTCAGCAAGACTTACGAGAATACAGGAATGGCAACAACTAGCGGGCCTGCAAGCGATGGGCTTACACCCGGAGCTTTCGAACACAAGCCGTCCGGAGTTCATTATCGGGTGTACCTGCAGGACGACAAAGTGTGGATGAGCTTCGAGCGTGAGGGCAAAGACGGCATGCATGGCCAGCGTGAACTTCTCTATTTTTTGGGATCGGGGAAAAAGACGCGAACCTATTTGTTTTCCGATCAGGGATTCTTATTCGAAGCGCCCATCAACTGGTACTCGCAGGAACGCCGCTGGAATATGACGCCGGGCTACGGTGAGGCTCAGGAGATTCCGATGAACCTGCCAGGGCGCCAGTCATGCCTGAATTGCCACACCAGCGGGATGCAGGCGCCTTTGACAGGATCAGAGAATAGATTCTCTGGAAAGCCGTTCCTGCACGGCGGTATCACCTGCGAGCGTTGTCATGGCACGGGCGAGGGGCATATCGAAGGGAAGGAAGCGATTGTAAATCCTGCGAAACTCCCCGCCGAGCAGCGCGATTCCATTTGCATGGAGTGCCATTTTGAGGGGAAGGCTGCGGTCGAGCAACCGGGCAAACATCTCCATCAATTTCGACCTGGCGAAAAACTCTCCGACTACGTCCACTACTTCGTGCTTACTGGAAATCATCAACAAGAGCCACGAGAGCTAAGCGAGTGCGAAGCGCTGTCGCTCAGCGCGTGCAAGCGCAACTCGGGAGACAAGATGTGGTGTGGGAGCTGCCATGACGCGCATGCGGAGCCAACGGCAGCGAACAAAGCGAGTTATTACCGCGGCAAGTGTCTGGCTTGCCACGGTGAGGCATTTGCCGCAAAACACCATGCGGACAAGCCGGATTGCGTCGCATGTCACATGCCCACGTTGCCTCGACCAGATGACACACATGCTCAGGCAACCGATCATCGCATTATGCGCTTTCCCCATCAGGCGCCATTGCCTCGCCTGCAGTTGCGAGGTAGGCCGCTGGTTTCCTTTCCGGAGGGCGATTCCTCTCTGGTGACCAACCGCGACCTCGCGCTGGCCTGGGTGGAACTGTCGCAGCGGAATGTCGAAGGGGCATCGCAGGAAGCAGAGAAGTACCTTCTTAAGGCCGTGCAGGAGCGGCCCGACGATGCCGCGCTGTTGTCGGCACTTGGATTTGTGGAACAAGAACACGGGCGCGCGAACCAGGCCCGGCAACGGTATGAACAAGCGTTGAAGATCGACCCGCTGGCCAATGATGCGGCTGCTAATTTAGGGGTATTAGAGGCGCGCGACGGAAATCTGCGTCGCGCAGCCGAGTTGTGGCAGGGAGTATTCGAGAGAGTGCCCTACCGAAGCTCCGTCGGAATGAGCCTGGCAATCGTGTTTTGCACGGCCGGACAGAAGGAAGACGCGCGCAAGTACGTGGAGCGGGTGCTGGAGTTCAATCCGGACTATGGCAGGGCGAAGTCGCTGCTAAAACATTTGAGTGCGGATCCAGTGCAATGCCGGCCCTGACAGGTTAGATTGGCTGGCTAGAAAGGCTTGAATTCCAGAAGGCAGACCAGCACCAGGAAGCAAACAACCAACACGAGAAGGGATACTCTCTCGAGGGTGAGGTTGTCTTTGCGCGTGGTGTATTCGGTCCCCATACTGTGTCCAGTTTCCCTCAACAAAGCCGGTTTGAAAATGGCCCGACCGTGGATGGCACAGGAGTAACGTACCTAAAGTTTGCTGAACCGAACCTGTTATTTTTCGGGGTTATATCGGGCCAGCCAGGCTGCAATTTCACGAAACACGTCCTGCCGCTGTTCCCAAACGGTTGGGAAGTGCGGGGCGCCCGGATAAGTTACCATCCGCGTGGTCTTGCCCCGGGCCGCCAGGACTTCGAAATATTCCCGGCCTTGATAGGTTGGCACGCGTTCGTCGCCCGCGCCGTGCAGAATCAGCAGCGGTGTGGTCACGTCTTCGGCGTGCATGGCCGCCGAGAAACTCAAAAACGCATTCGGATCCTTCTCGGGCCAGCGCGCGTCGTAGTCGATCTGCTGCACATCGCTGGTCCACATGAACGTTAGCCAATCCGTGATTCCGGCGCCCTCAATGGCCGCTTTATAGCGATGAGTCTGCGTGACAGTCCAGGAAGTCATAAAGCCTCCGGCGCTCCATCCAAAGATCGTCAGTCGATTGGGATCGGCCCAGCCTTGAGCGATTGCGTAATCCGTTGCGCTGTCAACGTCGCGATACGCGCGATCCCCAAAATGTTGGTAAATCGAAGCTAGAAATTCGCTGCCATAACCGGTTGACCCGCGATATTCCGGCTGGAGCACGACATACCCAATGCCCGCAAAGAATCTGGGGAAAACCTCGAACCCGAGGATGTCATTGGCCTCAGGCCCACCATGCGGGAACACCATGAATGGATAGGCTCGGCCGCTTTTGTAGTCCGCTGGAAAAGTGACGATGCCCTCCAGTGCGGTTCCGTCTTTGCTGGACCAACGAACGGCGCGCACATCTCCCAACTCGGTCTTGGCCAGTTGATCGTCACCTTCTGTGGTGATCCGGTGCAGAGTCTTGTCTGCCGGTACGGCCACGTTGGAACTGTGTTGTGGGTCTGCGACCGTGAAGACCTGTACATCCGGAGCAGTGGCAATCTGGGGCGAAACCGGGGGGCTGTCGATCGTTCCGTCAGGCCATGTGTACGCTGTGGCGAGCGCATTATTCTGAAAAGAATCGACCTCCGATTTGACGCCGCGAGCTATGACGACCCAGGCATTTCCACGGACATCGACCGATAAGCCGAGCGCGCTCCCTTCCAGCTTCGGGGTGCGATCCACGGGACTGCCGCCTTTCACTGCTACGGTCCACACATGATCGGGCGTTAGCACGGGCGTAGTTGTATTTAAGAAGACCAGGTCTTTCTCGCCATTGATCCAGCCAATTCGTGCGGCGTTATTGTCGAGAGTCGCAACGTGCCGAGCGCCCGTCGCGCTGCAAACGTCAATAAACGAGCGAACGTAGTGAAAGCCGATCTTCGGAGTTTGCGACAGGATGGCGAGCGAGGCTCCATCCCGCGACCACGCAATGTCGGCGATATCGTGCAAAGACGGGCACCACCAACTGCCGTTGGTTCCGTCGGTCGAAATCACATACAGGCTTGTGGGCTCCGGCTCAATGACCGTGTGCACATCCGCGAGCGGATCGGGAAGGCGAGGATCCGCCAGCACTGCATAGCGCGCCCCATCCGGGGAGATGACAGCAGAATGAATCCCGCGCGGTAATCCGGTGAGCGGGACTGGAGTCGCTGCCGCTGCAGCAGGAGTATTCGGCGCAGCTAACGGAATGGTGGCGAGTTGCGACACCTTGTTCATCTCTGCGAGACCATACAGAGCCGTGCCCTCGCGGGTAAATCCAGATGGCTTGAATTTCTCGGGAAGATTCAGGTGCCGGGACTCGCCACCCGTGGCTGAGATCAGATTCCATTCCGTGTTCGTGGGGCCTTTATGGCCGCCGAAGCGCACTTGATAAAGGACGGTCTTGCCATCGGGTGAGACCGCAACCGCGGCCGCACTGTGAAGACTGGCCGCGTCGTCAAAAGTAAACGCGTGGCGCGAGCTCTGGCCAAAGGCCGCGATCGCGAGAAGGAAAATGGAGGCAAAGGCCAGTTTGCGCATTGGATCTCTCCTGGACAGTCCAGAAGCATACCAGACGGGAAAATGCGCAGGCGTTCTCGGCGAGATTGAAACTCTCGAGAACATTGCCAGACATTAGCGGTTTGTTTACGTGCGATTCGAAAGAAACCTTTATCAGCTGAACACTTAAAGTGCAGTGACCTTCGTAATCGGCGCGCCCCGTTACCGCATTGCTGGGCGGGGAAGCCCCTCCTAGAATCGGAGCAGGGTTCACTCCGCCCGACTTCGCATGCCTGAAATTACAAGACGACTGGACCGAGCCGAAATAGGGAAGCGCGTCGAGCGCGCGGAGAAGCTGCTGCAAAAGGGCAAGACCGCCGAGGCTCTGGAAGAATATCTGCTCGTCCTCCGGGACGATCCGGAAAACGATGTGGTACGGCAACTTGCAGCGGATCTATGTCTTTCCCTGAACCGTAATCCTGACGCGGTCCGGCTCTTGGGCGATCTTTTTGAGCGTCAGGTGACCGCCGGCGATGCCACCCGCGCCAGCCTGACCTACAAAAAACTGGCACGGCATGGCAGTCCGACATGGCAACAGAAATTCCGCTTTGGCCAACTGCTCGAAGGATCCAACAAGAAGCTGGCCGTCGGCACCTACGAAGCGGCGCTCTCCGATCTCGCAAAGCTGGGGAAAAAGCAGGAGGTGGCGCAGGTTCTGGAGCGCGTGATCGCGATCGAGCCGACCCAGGCCAACCTGTTGCGTGTTGCTGAGCTAGCGTCCGAACTGGGAAATCGAAAAGCTGCGGCAGGCGCGTTCGCCCGCGTCGCGCAAGCGGTGACCACCGATGGCGGCGACGCCTCGCAATGGTACGAAAAAGCCTACCAGGAAGATTCATCTGATCAAGGCATAGCAATGGCATATGCCAAGAGCTTATTGGCGCAAGCACAAACCGGGGCGGCCATTTTCATCCTCGAATCTCAGGTGAACTCGGGGCAGGCCACGCCAGAGTTACGCGAGACTTATGCCGATGCCCTAGTCGCCGCAGGCCGCTATGTCGATGCCGAGCCGCTGGTGTGGCAGCTGTTTGAGCAGAATCCTGGCCGCGTGCAGCAGGTGATCGCGCTGATCGGAAGTTTGCTGGACGGCCAGCAAGACGATGCTGCCGTGGGCCTGGCGCGCAAGCTGGAGCAATTCCAGCGCCGGCGCGGAGAGCGCAGGCAATTCATCGCCATCATGGAAGATCTCACCGCGGCGCACCGGGCCTCATCGCAGACTCTGGAGTTTCTCAGCGAACTCTATAACGCGTCCAATCGCGAGAACGATTACTGCACAACGCTGTTGAAGCTGTTCGATCTCTATTGCAGTACTGGCGAATTTGCTAAAGCGGCAGAATGCCTGGACCGCGCGGCGGAAGTCGATCCCTATGAGCCCGGCCACTTGAAGCGGCTGGAAATGCTCAGGGGAAAAGTCGACGAAAGCCGCTTCAAAGTGATCGCATCGAGATTTTCTAGCGCCAGCAAACCCGTCGAAGAGCCGACTCAGGTGGAAGAGCCGACCCTCGGCGCTTCCACGCTGCAAGACCTGATGCTGCAGGCGGAAATCCTGGTGCAGTACGGCATGCGCAACAAAGCGGTGGAGCGGCTGCAAAGAATTCAGGAGTTGTTTCCCCGCGAAGAAGAACGCAACGAGGATCTGCAAAGGCTCTACCTGTCCGCTGGAGTAACTCCGCGCTACGCAGGCTCGGCGCCGTTGCCGCCAGCTGCGGCCGGGGCTCCAGCGCCTGCAGTGTCGGTGCCAGCGCCAGCTCCTGCCCCCGATCCTGCGGCGGACGTCCGCAGCTTTACTCGCGTGGCGGAAATTACCCGCAAACTGTATCACCAGAGCACCGCGCCTGCCGTGCTAAGCACCGCTGTAAAGGAAATTGGAAGTCATTGGGAGGCGACGCGCTGCGTGGCGGCCATGGGCAAGGCAGGTTTGCAGCCTACTGCCATGAACGAGTTTTGTGCAGAGGGTTACAAGAAGGGAAGCACCGCGGCGCTTGCCGAACTGGTCGCGTGCCTGCAACATGCCGTTCAGGGACATGATCCGTTGGCCATCCAGGATGCGCCGAAAGCGGCGCCCCTGCAGGCGGCCAAAAAGGCTGTTGCCGAACTGGGTGCGTCCTCCATTCTGGCGATTCCGCTCAGCGATGGAGAAGAAACCGTCGGCATCCTCATTCTGATCCACAGCCGGCCACGTTTGTGGCAGCAGGCCGACCTGGTCGTGCTCAAGACACTCTCTGACCAGATGGTGATTGCGCTGAACAATGCCGGTTTGCGGCGCCTCGTCAAGAATCTTTCGGTCACCGACGAGAAGTCGGGACTGCTGAAGCGGGCTTCCTATATTGACTTGTTGCTGGCCGAGAGTAAGCGCGCGGTGCAGAACGCATCGACGCTTTCTCTGGTGTTGATGCAGTTTGGCAGAAGTTCGGCAATGATCAAGGAATATGGCGAAGCCGAAGTTCAGGCGGTGATGGCGCGGGCCGGGCAGCTGTTTGCCGCCAACATCCGGTCAAACGATCTGGCGTTTCGCTACGACAGCATGACCATTGCCATTCTGCTGGGTGAGACGGCGGAAAAAGAAGCCCTGCTGGCGATCGAAAAGCTGCGCAAAATTATTTCCGAGGTACGGTTTCCCGCCAAAGATGGAGCGGCACAAGGACAGCAGGCGCGGTTCTGCGCCGGAGTGGCCGAGGCCGTGATCCGCACGGAGTACGATCCCGTGGATGTGGTCACGGAAGTGATTAACCGCGTCGAACATGCTTTGGCGCAGGCCATGGCTCAGGGGCCCGGACATATCGTCGCGCAGGGACCGGCGGCGCTGGCCGAGGGTGCCGTGGCCTAGCTGTCATCAGTTTTTCTCTCTTCTCCGTGCCTTCGTGGTGAATTCTCTCTGGCTTCTGGCTAAATTCCTTCCCTCACTGCTACACTAAAAAGTTTGGCGAATCGACTCTGGCCGGTTCCGGTTGGAGATCTGGAAAGACAATCATGCTAAAAGTCGGGGATATTGCGATTGTCAGCGGGGCGCGCACCCCTTTTGGCCGTTATTGCGGCAAGCTTAAGAATTTCACGGCCCAGGAATTAGGCGCAGTCGCCGCGAAGGGGGCCATGGAGCGCGCGAGCGTCCCCGCCGCCGATTTCGATCATGTCGTCTTCGGAAACGCGCAGCAGACTTCCGGCGACGCGCTCTACGGCGCGCGCCATGTTGGGTTGCGGGCGGGGCTGCCGATTGAAATTCCAGCGCTCACGGTAAATCGACTCTGCGGTTCGGGCATGCAGGCGATTGTGAGCGGGGCCCAGTTGATCCAAACCGACGAAGCGAAAGTTGTGCTCGCCGGCGGGATGGAAGCCATGTCGCAGGCTCCGTTTGTGATTCGTGGGCGCGACGGATTCACGCTTGCCCCGGGCGGCAAGCTGGAAGATTCCCTGATGGTGGCGCTGCTCGATTCCTATTGCGGATCGTACATGGCGAACACGGCCGAGCTGTATGGCTCGCAGCAGGGCATCACGCGTGAGATGCAGGATGAGTTTGCCCTCCGGTCGCAGAAATGCGCCGACGACGCCTACAAAGCCGGACACCTTCAGGAGGAGTTGACACCGGTGCCGCTGCGCGACCACAAAGGCGAACCCACAGGCGAGTCGCTGACCGAAGATGATCACCGGCGTCCGCAGACCACGATGGAAGGGCTTGCGAAATTGAAGCCGGCATTTGGAAAGAACGGCACGGTCACGGCAGGGAACGCCAGCGGAATTGTGGATGGCGCGGCGGCCGTTGTGCTGATGTCGATGGAAGAAGCGCGTAAGCGAAATCTGATGCCGCTCGGTCGAATTGTGAGTTGGGCGGCCGCGGGCGTCGATCCAAAAGTGATGGGACGGGGCCCCGTGCCGGCTTCGAAACTGGCGCTGCAGAAAGCCGGCTTATCGCTCGAGTACATGGATCTGATCGAGGTGAACGAGGCTTTCGCCGCACAGTATCTGGCGGTGGAGAAAGAGTTGGGATTGGATCGCGAGAAGGTGAATGTCAATGGCGGAGCGATTGCGTTGGGGCATCCGCTGGGCGCGACCGGGACGCGATTGGTCATTACATTGTTGTATGAATTACGGCGGCGGAAGAAGAAGTATGGGCTGGCCACGGCTTGCATCGGCGGCGGGCAGGGCATTGCGATGATTGTAGAGACGCTGCTGAACTTCTAGCCACGGATTTCCACGGATTAGAGATTCAAAACAATCCGTGAAATCCGTGGCGCGGGTTTTCTCGGGAGTGTTATGGAAATCAGGAAAGTCGGAGTTCTCGGATGTGGGCTGATGGGATCGGGCATTGCGCAGGTTTGCGCGATGGCCGGGTTCGACGTCACGGTGCTCGAGCTGGAGCAGAACTATCTCGACAAAGGATTTGCCGGGATTGAGAAGTCGTTGGCGAAGTTTGCCGAGCGGCCCGTGGACAAGGGCGGCATCACGGGGCAGCAGAAGGACGCGGCTCGGGCGCGCCTCAAGGGTACTACGAACAAATCCGATCTCGCCGATTGCGACATCGTGATCGAGGCCATTATCGAGAACGTAGAAGAGAAGAAGAAGATGTATGCGTCGCTCGACGGCGTGGTGAAGAAAGATGCGATTTTCGCCTCGAACACGTCGTCGATCTCGGTGACCGAGTTGTTAACTGCAGTTAAGCGTCCCGAACGATTTATTGGGCTGCACTTTTTTAATCCTGTGCCGCTGATGAAACTGGTCGAAGTCGTGCGCACTATCGCTACCGCCGAGGATGTTTACGACGCGGCTTACGCATTCGCGAAGAAGCTGGGCAAGGTTCCGGTGCGCACGTCGGACAAGACGGGATTCATCGTAAATCGGCTGCTGGTGCCGTATTTGCTCGATGCCATCCGGGCGTACGAAGAGGGCGTGGGCTCGATCGACGACATCGACAGTGCGATGAAGCTGGGCTGCGGCTATCCCATGGGTCCGTTCACGCTGCTCGACTTCGTGGGTCTCGATACCACCTACTACATCACGCACGTGATGTACGACGAGTTCAAGGAGCGGCGGTTTGCGTCGCCTCCGCTGCTCAAGCGCATGGTGATGGCCGGCTGGTACGGGCGTAAATCAGGACGCGGGTTCTATGATTATTCCGACCCAGAGAAGCCCAAAGCGAACAAGTTGTGAACTTCATGACCGCGGATCTCGCGGATGGACGCGGATCTTCTAAAGGAAGGTTTTCAATCCGTGTGATCCGCGTGAATCCGTGGCAGGTTTGAATTTATGAACTTCGAAAACATTCTTCTGGAAAAGAAAAACTCGATTGCCTACGTCACCGTCAACCGGCCGAAGGTGCTCAATGCCCTCAACATGGCCACGATGGAAGAACTACGGTCGGCATTTCACGACATCAAGAACGATCAAAGCATCCGGGTCGTGATCTTTACCGGGTCCGGCGAGAAGGCGTTCATTGCCGGTGCCGACATCGGCGAACTTGCCAAGCATGATGCCGTCAGCGGGAAGGAATATACGCATCGCGGCCAGTCGGTGCTCAATCTGATCGAGAATCTGGGCAAGCCGGTGATTGCCTGCCTCAATGGCTTTGCGCTGGGTGGCGGATGCGAGATAGCGATGGCCTGTACCATGCGCCTCGCGAGCGACAACGCGAAACTCGGCCAGCCAGAGGTGAAGCTGGGCATCATTCCCGGATACGGCGGGTCGCAGCGCCTACCGCGGTTGGTCGGCAAGGGGCTGGCCATGCAGATGGTTTTGTCGGGCGAGATGATCACGGCCCAGGAAGCCCACCGCATCGGACTGGTCAATGAAGTTACCACGCCGGCGGAGTTGATTCCGCGGGCAGAGGCGATTGCCGCGAAGATCATCGCCAACGCTCCCCTGGCCGTGCAATACGCCATGGAGGCAGTCAACAAAGGCATGGAGATGACGCTGGCCGAGGGGTTGTATCTCGAAGCGGTTCTGTTCGGCGTCTCCTGCGCCACCGACGATAAAACCGAGGGAACGAAAGCTTTCCTGGAAAAACGCCCGGCGCAGTTCAAAGGCAAGTAACTTCTTTGCTGCGGGTGCACGCGGATATTGCGGAGCAAATCCTTCCCCACGGAGCCACAGAGTCACGGAGAGGAACATCAAATTGAAAGTGGAGTCTGTGCCGGAGCCAGCTCTTCCTGCCGTGGAGGGGAAACTCGACGCTGCCGGTTGCCGCTTCGCGATTGTTGTCGCGCGATTCAATGCGTTCATCACGGAGCGGCTGTTGCAGAGTGCTTGCGACGGCCTGCTGCGGACCGGGGCACGAAAGCAAGACATCGGCATCGTGCGCGTGCCTGGAGCGTTTGAGATTCCTTCTGCAGCCCGTACTCTGGCTCTCGCCGGAAAATACGATGCGATCATCTGTCTCGGATGCCTTTTGCGCGGAGGCACGGCGCATTATGACGTGATCGTCAATGAAGTCACCCGCGGCATCGGACAATCGGCGCAAGAGACTGGAGTGCCGCATGCGTTTGGTGTGCTGACCTGCGACACGCTCGAGCAGGCCATCGATCGCGCTGGATTGAAGATGGGAAATAAAGGATTCGAGGCCGCTCTGGCGGCGGTGGAGATGGCATCGCTGAACAAAGCCATCAGCCATCAGCGGTCAGCTGTCAGTCAAAAGCAGAGTCCTCGCTCAGTTCGGAATGACAACAAGAAGTCTGCCGGCTCCAATAAGAGGCCGAGGAATGCGAAGGCCATGACTACCCCGAAAACCGCGAAGAACAAACCACGATAGTCTCGGCTTACAGTAAACTGACAACTGATCACTGACAAATTTCTCATGGGTACTCGGCGCAAATCTCGCGAACTGGTATTGCAGATGCTGTTTCAATCCGATATGGGCAAGCAGGATGCGGAGCACGTCCGGCGCACGTTCTGGGCCGAGCATGGCACGGCCAGCGCGGAAGTGCGTGGCTTCGCTGACGATCTGTTCCGCGTCGCCGTTTCTCGCGTGGGTGAGATCGATGGTCTGATCGAGCGTCACGCCGAGCACTGGCGCATGGAGCGCATGGCCGCGGTGGACCGGAATTTATTGCGCGCTGCTGTCGCCGAATTGCTGGCTTACCCCGATACGCCCCGGGCGGTAGTGATCAATGAGGCGCTCGAGATTGCGCGGAAATTCTCCACGCCGGAGTCGGTGCATTTCGTCAATGGCGTTCTCGACAGCGTGGGAAAAGAATTGGAAAGCGGTCTGGGGCTAGAGACCAGGGGTTAGGGATCAGGGACTAGGCCGATTTCAGGTCAATCTTATTCCGGCCTCGCACTGCACAACGCGTACTGAGCCGCTGACCCTTGAACTCTGACCCCCACCCCTGAACCCTATTCCTACGGTTTCACCAGCACCGTGGTCACCGTACACGGTCCCGCACTAGGAGTGAACGTGCAGAACGGGTTCAAGTAATTCGGCAAGTTCGGAAACGACACTTGCAGCAGGTCTGCTCCGCCCAGAGCAGTACTGAGTTCATGGACCATGCCATCAGTTCCTGCCACAACGATAGTGCCGGCGTCGACTGTCATATCGGCGCTGAGTGGGAGCGCGTTCCCCAACAATTGAATACCGCCAATGACGGACCCGCTAGTGAAACTGTAAGTCAGGATACTGCCACTGCCGGCGGAAACCACGTAGAGTTGCGATGCATCGCCGGAGGAGAAGAAGTTGATCGGCTGAAGGGTCCCTTCCCCTAATTCAATGCGTTCCAGCGGGTGCATTGGGTCAAACGCGAAACCTTGGGGGCAAAGATTCCCGGACGCCGGCGCGGAAACTGTCGAAGTGATCAGATCGAAGCCAGTCGAATCGAGCACCAGAACATGAATGCCGTCGGGAATCAGGTTCCCACTCGAGTCTCTCCCATCAATGTGCACGTTAGGTAAAACCTTCATCAGGATGGGATCGGCGGGCAAGTTGAGTGTCGCAGCGATTTGATTGTTACAGGTGCTCACCACGCTGAGGTTCGCTGGTCCGGTGCCGCTGGCGGCCGCGGCCACAAAAGCAAAGGCGCCATTGGGCGCAAAAGCAATCGCATTCGCCGCTCCCGACAGCGCAATCGGTCCCTGCAGCGCTTGCAAGGAGGAATAGGCGTACAGCGAGCTTCCGCTGTTTCCAGCGATAAAGGCCTTCAATCCATCGGGAGAAAATGCGGCCGCGCTGGCGTCCGGAATGCTTAGAGCAGTAATGGTGCTGCCATTCACGATGTATACCTGGTTCGGAGTGTGCAGCGTGTCTGCGAAGAGAGGAATCGCACCATTCTGCGACACAGCCAGAATTTTTCCTGTGATCGTGCCCATGGAGGTGTACGGGCTGGTGTTGGTGCCCAGGTTCGTGGGATTAATGATGAAGGCTCCGAAGTCGCTGCCCATGTATACGTGGGTGCCCAAAAGATCGTAACGGAAGGAGTTGGGCGCATCGGGCAGAGGGTTTTCATTGCCTGCCGATCCCCTGGCAAAGTTATAGATCGATGTGCTGCAAGTGGTGGGCGGCTCGTGAGTGCATCCCATACTTGCGGCCAACACAGTGGGTGTGTTTGTTGTACCTGTAATAACCCCGGCAATTGTCCCCGTGGCCGGCGTGAGCGGAACGTCCCCCGAGGACGATACCAAGACGGGAGTCGCGTATACCGGAGTCGGGATAAGCTGCTGACATCCTGCGAATTGCGGGTACTGCGTCTGGAAGAATTGCGTGCATGCCTTTACCTGTGCGTCTGTTGCCAGTGTTGCCGGTACCGTCGGAAATCCGATATTGCACGTGGGCGGCGAGCAGGAAGCGGTTATGGTACCCGCTCCAGGGGACACTGTGGCGAGTGCGCACGTGTCCGTGCAGGATGAACCCACATTCAATACTGCCGGCTGCGAAGCGGTCCAGGTCAAAGGAATTTTGGTAAGGACGATTCCGCCATTGGTATTCGGCAAAGTGCTATTGCCCATTACATCCGTGATAGTGGCCACGGCAGTCTGTGGCGTTCCTTTCGATACGACGAAGTTGGTTTGACTCGATCCCGCGGCCCCTATCTCCAGACCGATGCTCTGAACCGGGCAGGTCGCAAAGAAATCGAGCATCGGCGAAGTCGCACTTTGCGAATTTGTATATTGCGGCTGCTGAAAGGAGGTGCTGGAAACGCCGCTCGCCGATGCAGAAATATTCGTAATGCCGGGCGTGACGGCGGTGGCTGCGGCCTGATTGGTCGCAAAGTTGTAGGCAAGGTTTACCAGCGGTGTGAGCTTAACCACGCTGCTGTTATTCGCCGACCACGTAAACGGCCCCACGGACGAGGTGATATCCGTACCTTGGCTGTAGGCATGGGCCTCCAACGTCATGGATTGGCCCTGCGACAGGCAGGGCTCCTGAACCGGAACTCCGTCGAGCAGGATGCCCGTGACCGAAACGTTATCGATCGGCGCATGAACGAAAACATAGGTCGGAATGCTAGTAGCTCCAAGAGTGCTCGCCGTCACCTGAGCCACTCCCGTACCGCCCGGAGTGCAAATGGTGAAAGTGACGTCCCAATGTCCGGCACAGGCGACCCCGGTTGGCCCGACATTCAGAACCGAGGTATCGCTGGACGAAAAGGTGATGGGGACGGCAAGATTCGTGTTTGTGCTGGTTTGCGCTGAGGAACTGAAGATGATTACGCCCCCCAATACTAGGGAAGTATTGCCAGAAGGTGTGAGAGTGACCTTGCCGGGGAAGAGCGGCGTGTTTTTCTTGCCGCCGCCGCATCCGGCGATGCTGGCCGACGCCAGGATTGCAACTGCCAGACGCAGTTTGGCCGAACCGAACCTACCCATGCACTCCTCTTTGCGCTTGCCATGATCCTCAGGAAAGGAACAATGACAGGACTTTCAGATGAACTGGAAAATTTGTAGTGTAGAGGCTGGAGCCGGAATCAGCAAGCGACGCGGCAAATATGGGCGTCATTCAGGCGATCCGCTGCCGCTAATGTGGGATGCAAAAACACGAGTTGACGATGTTTCGCGACGCTTGCTATAGTAGTTAGGTTCCGCGAGTTCATCCAGGCTTGCTGTGTGCTGTCGGTTTTCGCGGCTGTGTGCGCGGATCGATAGTTGAGCTTTAGAGAAATGCGTTTCCGGATCGAAGTATAGTTCGGAAACTTTCCTCGCTGAAACGTTCCTGCGGCGCCTTTCGCCCTTATGCGACAGGATATGCAGGGCTAGGCTGGCGAAACGGAGTGCCCCCGGAGTTTGGCCGGGCGCCACCGTCGGCAGCGTTAAGTCTGAACGGGAATCCAGAATCTCTCCGGCGTTGGCGTGTCTTGCGCGGTGAGAAGGAATGGTTGGCTTCGGGCCGACCATGTCACGGATGCGCGTCGAGAACAGCAGCTTTTGAGCTGTCCGCCGCCTGCGCAGCAAAAGCAGGCGTGCGGCTAAGGAGTGGCAAGAGTGCCTACGTTCAATCAGTTGGTGGCCCAGGGCCGGAAGCGCCCTCGTTATAAAACGGCAAGCCCTGCGTTGCAGGGATGTCCGCAGAAGCGCGGCGTTTGCACCCGCGTGTACACGCAGACCCCCAAGAAGCCGAACTCGGCTTTGCGCAAGGTGGCGCGTGTCCGGCTCACGAACGGCATTGAAGTCACCACGTATATCCCCGGAGTCGGCCACAACCTGCAGGAGCACTCCATTGTGCTGATTCGCGGTGGCCGTGTGAAGGACCTTCCGGGTGTGCGCTATCACGTGATACGCGGAACGCTGGATGCCGTCGGCGTCGCTGGCCGCATGCAGGGACGCTCGAAGTACGGGGCGAAGAGACCGAAGAAGGGATAGGGATAGGGAGTTTCGAGTTTCAAGTTTCATGTTTTGAGTCTCCGGTTTTGAAACTCGAAACCCGAAACCCGAAACCTGAAACTGCAGTTGAGGAGCTAAGAGATTACATGCCTCGCAAAGGACATATCGCAAAGCGGACCGTTCCGGCCGATGCCGTGTATCAGTCGGATCTGGTAACGAAGTTCATTAACTCGATGATGTGGCAAGGCAAGCGGTCGACGGCCGAGGGCATCTTCTATGAGGCTTTGACCCGCCTGGAATCGAAGGGCGGCGACGAGGCGCTGAAGCTGTTCAAGAAGGCCGTGGAGAACGCCAAGCCGTTGCTTGAAGTCAAGACGCGGCGCGTGGGCGGCGCGAACTATCAAGTGCCGGTCGAAGTGAATGCCGACCGCCGGACCTCGCTGGCGATTCGGTGGATCATCAGTTATGCGCGGGCCCGCGGCGAAAAGGGAATGATCGACAAGTTGAGCAACGAGTTGCTGGACGCGGCCAATAGCCGTGGCGCCGCCATCAAGAAGAAAGAAGACGTACATCGCATGGCGGAAGCGAACAAGGCGTTCGCGCATTACCGCTGGTAGGAAGAATTGAGTAATTGGGAAATTTAGTAATTGTGTAATTGATCAAGCGACTGAGGATTTTGGTTTTCAATTACCAAATTACTCAATTTCCCAATTACTCAATCAAGTACAAGGTTGCAACCCTAGAAAGAGCAGATAAGAGTCGTGCCCAGAACAGTCCCATTAGAGCGTTGCAGGAACATCGGCATCATGGCCCACATCGATGCCGGAAAGACCACTACGACGGAGCGCATCCTGTTTTATACGGGCAGGACGCACCGCATCGGAGAGGTGCACGAAGGCACTGCCACCATGGACTGGATGGAGCAGGAGCAGGAGCGCGGCATTACCATTACGTCCGCGGCCACGACCTGCACCTGGCGCGACATTCGCATCAACATTATTGATACCCCGGGCCACGTCGATTTCACGGCCGAAGTCGAGCGCTCGCTGCGCGTCCTCGACGGCGCTGTCGCGGTGTTTGACGCCGTGCACGGTGTGCAGCCGCAGTCGGAAAAAGTCTGGCGCCAAGCCGATAAATACGGCGTCCCGCGAATTTGTTTTATCAACAAGATTGACAAGATGGGTGCCGATTTCGAGCACGCCGTCGATACCATCCGCAAGCGCCTCAGTGCCAAGCCCGTTGCCATTCAATTCCCCATCGGCCAGGAAGATAAGTTCAAAGGCGTCGTCGATCTGATCAATATGAAGTCGATCATTTGGCAGGACGACACGATTGGCGCTGAGTACCTGACCGAAGAAATTCCCGCTGAACTGAAAAAGAAAGCCGAAGCCTTCCACGCGCAACTGGTTGAGAGCATCGCTGAGAACGACGACGAAATCCTGCACAAGTTTTTGGAAGGCGAAGAGATCACGGCCGATGAACTGCGCGCGTCGCTGCGCAAGTCGACGATTGCGTTGAAGGTGTTCCCGGTAGTCGTGGGAACCGCGTTCAAGAATAAAGGCGTGCAGCCGCTGCTCGACGCAGTGGTTGACTATCTTCCTTCTCCCCTTGATGTAGGCGAGACGCACGGCATCAATCCCAACAACGGACAGGCGATCTCGCGAAAGCCGGCCGATAACGAGCCGTTTGCCGCGTTGGCGTTCAAGATTATGGCCGACCAGTTCGTCGGTCAGTTGACATTCATTCGTGTTTACTCCGGCCAATTGAAGACAGGCGATTCCATACTGAACGTACGCACTGGAAAGACCGAGCGCATCGGCCGCCTGCTGAAGATGCACGCCAACAAGCGCGAAGAGATCAATGAGATTCTGGCGGGCGATATTTGCGCCGCAGTGGGCCTGAAGAACGTTTCAACCGGCGACACGATTTGCAACGAAGATCATCCCATCGCGCTTGAAACCATCGAGTTTGCGACGCCAGTGATCTCCGTTGCCGTTGAACCCAAGACCAAGGCCGACCAGGAAAAAATGGGCATGGCGCTCGGACGCCTGGCCCAGGAAGATCCCACCTTTAAGGTTCACACCGATCCCGACAGCGGGCAGACCATCATCAGCGGCATGGGCGAGTTGCATTTGGAAATCATCGTGGACCGCATGATGCGCGAGTACAAGGTTGAGGCCAATGTCGGCAAGCCGCAGGTGGCCTATCGCGAGACCATCCGCAAGCACTCCGAAGCCGAAGGCAAATACATCCGGCAGACGGGCGGCCGCGGCCAGTACGGTCACGCCAAGATTTATCTCGATCCTCAACCACCGGGGACGGGCTACGAATTTGTCAACGACATTGTGGGCGGTTCGGTGCCGAAGGAATTCATCAAGCCGATCGATCAGGGCATTCAGGAAGCGCTCGAAGGCGGAGTGCTGGCCGGCTATCCCATGGTGGACGTGAAAGCAACGCTCTACGACGGCAGCTATCACGACGTCGACTCGAACGAAATGGCCTTCAAGATTGCCGGCTCAATGGCGTTCAAAGAGGCTGCCCGCAAGGCTTCTCCGGTGCTGCTGGAGCCCGTGATGGCAGTCGAAGTCGTGACGCCGGAGGATTATGCCGGCGTGATCATGGGCGACTTGAGTTCGCGCCGCGGACGCATTGAAGGCATGGAGCACCGCGCCGGATCGCAGGTGATTAAGGCGATCGTTCCGCTGGCGGAAATGTTCGGTTACGCGACCCACATGCGTTCGTCGACGCAGGGCCGCGCGGAATACTCGATGCACTTTGCGCGCTATGAGGAGGCTCCGCGTTCCGTCGCGGAGGAAATCATCGCCAAGGTGCAGGGCACGACCAAGTGACTCCGAGCGCCGCGGTTCGTCGTCGACCGCAGGTTCTGGGTCAGAGAAGGCAAGCGGGCCGAGTTTGAAAGGGTGTTCGGGCCAGATGGTTTTTGGCCGCGCTTTCTTCGGCAGGCGGAAGGTTTCATCGCTACGGAAATGAAGTGCGAGTCGCCTGGCGATGGGCGGTATCGAGTGCGGGATTTCTGGATCTGGCATCGCGGGTTTGAAGTTTTCCGCGAACGGTTTGCAGAAGGTTTCGTGGAGTTCGATCGGCAGATTGTCGATGATCTCGTGGAGAAACAGGAATTCGTTGGCGCATATTACGAGGCTGACGGCGACGATTTAGTTTCGGCGTAATTGGAGGCCGAGGAGATAGAGAGATGGCGAAAGAGAAATTTGAACGGACTAAGCCGCACTGCAACGTAGGCACGATCGGACACATCGATCACGGCAAGACCACGTTGACGGCGGCCATCACGAAGGTGTTGCAGAAACACAATCCGAAAATTGTGTTCCGGTCG
>DASTCU010000181.1:0-83548 GCA_035710825.1 Candidatus Sulfotelmatobacter sp. | reverse complement strand
CCGGCAATCGCGCGAACACCGCGCAGCAGACGGCGCAGGCTGCGACCACCAAGATCACCAATGTCGAGCAGGTCGTCGGCAACATCGACCAGTACACCCCCTCGACCCAGACTGAAATCCGCTTCAAGGCGGGTCAAAGTGTCCTGAGCAAGGCTGCCAAGGACGCGCTCGATGAGATGGCAACCCCGTTGAAGAGCCAGCACGGCTACATTGTGGAAGTGCAGGGCTTCTCTTCCGGCCACGGCCAGGTTGCGATTCAGAACTCGCAGAAGATGGCGGAGTCGGTTGTCCGCTATCTCGTTCTGAACCATGACATCCCGGTCTATCGCATCTACCTCGTCGGCATGGGCAACGCTCCCACTCCGTCGACGGATGAGACCGCGAAGTCCAAGCGCATCTCGGGCGGCCGCGTCGAAATCAGCCTGCTGAAGAACGATCTCGAACAGCTCTCCAGCAACGGCTCTGCGCCGGCGATGACCACCGACCAGCAACAGCAGCCGAAGTAAGTTGGTTTTGTAGAACAGCGGTTTTTGTGGAAGAGCGGCCCTTTAGGGCCGCGTCAGAGCTCGAACCCAAAGGGGCTTTAGCTCCCGAGGACAGATGTTAAGGACCAGCGGGCGCCTCGCCCAAAGTCCCTCCCCAGCAAAAAGCCTCTCGCGCAAGCGAGAGGCTTTTTCATCGCATTGCACTGAACGTAGCGCCGGCGTGAAGCGCAAGATGAATGGGTAGCGCCGGCGTCTCGCCGGCTGTCGCGTGGGCGTCCCGCCCACGCACCTTCCACCGCGCGGTTGCTCTCCAGCTTCCCCGCCCGCGCCGCAACTACCCGGAACGTCTGCTTCCCCTTCTCACCTTCCCCCGTCCATAATTGGGGACTCCCACATGAATCATTTCAACCTAGCCCTCCGCCAATTCCGCAAGTCTCCCGGATTCGCTGCCACGATCATTCTCACGATCTCTCTCGGCATCGGCGCCAATACCGCGATCTTCACTCTCGTTCATGCCATCCTGCTGAGGTCGCTCCCCGTCGCGAACCCTGCGACTCTCTACCGCGTCGGCGACATCGATGACCGCGGCGTCGAGGGCGGATATCAAAACGACGAGGGCGACTTTTCACTTTTCTCCTACGATCTTTACCGCCAGATCCAGGACTCCACTCCTGAGTTCGAGCAACTTGCCGGCTTCCAGTCCAGCCACGAATCGAAGAGCGCCCGCGTCGGCGACACGGCGGCAAAGTCCGAGCGCACGGAATACGTCTCTGGCAATTACTTCTCGACCTTCGGCATCGGCGCCTACGCCGGACGCATGCTCTCGCCCTCCGACGACGTTCCTGGCGCGGCTCCCGTCGCCGTCCTCAGCTATGCCGCCTGGCAAGCCGAGCATGCCGCCGACCGCAACTTGATCGGATCGACCTTCTTCATCCAGGGCCACCCCGTCACTGTGGTCGGCATTGCTCCGCCCGGATTTTTCGGGGACCGCATCGACTCCGATCCTCCTGCTATCTGGATCCCACTCAACAATGAACCCGTGCTGGAAGGTCAAACCAGCATTCTCAAGCAAGCTGACAGCAACTGGCTTTATCTCCTTGGCCGTGTGAAGCCCGGAGTCGCCGTCGGCAGCTTGCAGTCCAAAATCTCCACCACCCTGCGCCAATGGCTGGCCACGCAGCTTGCGTACACACAAAATGGGAATGACAAAGAGATTCCCAAGCAACACGTGCTCCTCACCCCGGCCGGCGGCGGCATCCAAAATCTTCAACAGGAAGCCGGAAACGGCCTCCGCCTGCTCACGGGAATTTCCGCGCTCGTCCTGCTGGTAGCTTGCGCCAACATCGCCAACCTTCTGCTGGCCCGCGGAACCGCCCGTCGCGCCGAAACCTCCATCCGCACCGCTCTCGGCGCCTCCCGCACCGTCCTCATTCGCCAACTCCTCACTGAGAGCGTCCTCTTGGGTTTGGCTGGCGGCGTAATTGGCACCGCCATCGCCTACGCAGGCGCGCACCTGATTTTGACCCTCGCCTTCCCCGATTCGCCTCAACTTCCGATCCAGGCCAGTCCCTCGCCCATCATCCTTGGCTTTGCCTTTCTGCTCTCGTTGCTGACCGGAATTGTTTTCGGAATTGTTCCTGCCTGGATTTCTTCCCATTCCGATCCTGCCGAAGCACTCCGCGGGCTGAACCGCTCCACTGGCGACCGCTCCCTTCTCCCTCAAAAGGCCCTCATTGTGTTTCAGGCCACGCTCTCCCTCGTGCTACTCGTGGGCGCGGGCCTGATGACCAAAACTCTCCGCAACCTTGAACACCAGAACTTCGGAATCGCTACCGCTGGACGCTACGTCATCCATATCGATCCAATGGGCGCCGGCTACAATCTCTCCACCATTGGCGCTTTCAAGCAGCGACTGGAGCAAGAATTCTCCGCTCTCCCCGGCGTAAAGGGCGTCGGACTCGCTCTCTACAGCCCTCTGGAAGGCAATAATTGGGGCGAATCCGTCCGCGTGGAAGGCCGTCCCGAGCCTGGCCCTGAAGAGCACACCGGCTCGTCATGGGATCGCGTCAGCTCCCATTTCTTCGAAACTGTCGGTCAGCCCATTATTCGCGGACGGGGCTTCACCGATCAGGACACCGCCACTTCCCGCATGGTCGCGGTCGTCAATCAAGCCTTCGTGAAGAAATTCTTTCCCAAAGAAGATCCTATCGGCCGCCACTTCGGAACTTTTGATCGGAAATACGCCGGAAATTACGAGATCGTCGGCATCGTAGCCAATGCGAAGTACAACAACCCCAAGGACGATTATCGGGCTATGTATTTCCGCCCCATGACCCAGTTGAATACCACCATTACCGAGCACACCTTCATCACCGCTGAGAGCCGCTCCATGTTCCCCTACTCGATCACTGTCCAGTTCGTTGGCGAGCCGTCCACTTTAGAATCTCTTGCCCGCCGCACCCTGGCCAACATCAACCCCGATCTCACCGTCAACCGATTCTCCACGCTCGATTACCAGGTCGCTGACAACTTCACCGAGGAACGTCTGGTTACTCAACTCACCGGACTCTTCGGCCTGCTCGCTCTGGCCTTGGCCTCCGTCGGCCTCTACGGTATTACGGCCTACTCGGTCGCCCGCCGCACCAACGAAATCGGAGTCCGCATGGCCCTCGGCGCCAATCGCCGGGACGTCGTTAAGATGGTCTTGCGCAACGCGCTCTTATTGGTCGCGATCGGGCTTGCCGTCGGAGTGCCCGTAGCCCTGCTAGGCGGTCGCCTGATGGCCAGCCAACTCTACGGTGTCCGCTCCTACGACCCGTTGACGCTAATCGTGTCCGTGGTAATCTTGTCGGCCTTCGCCGCGCTGGCCGGATTCATCCCCGCCCGCCGCGCCGCCAGCATCGAGCCCATGAACGCCCTCCGCACCGAATAAAACCTTGGCGCGGGCTGCCCCACCCTTGTCGCGTTTTTTTGCGACAGGGTGGGGGTTTGACCTTGCCTACCCGCCGATTTTGTGAGGAGAGCCGGGTGCCCCACTTCTCGCCGATTTTACGAGAAGTGGCTGTTTCCCAACCAGGTCCACTGCAGCCTTTGTCGTTCCGAACCCTGAGCAAGGCGAGGAAGAGGGCTATACTCTCTCCCATCTAGGAGAACAACCCGCACGTGGAACTCTATCGCTTGCTTCCACCCGACGCCGTCAAGATCGTTCTCGTCCTCTTCCTCTCTTTTCTGGTTGGACTCGAACGCGAAGAACATAAAACCACAAAGGGCACGTACTCCTTCGGTGGCGTCCGCACTTTCCCGCTGATCGGACTCCTGGGTTACGCCATCGCCCTGCTCTCAGGCGCCCAATTGTTCCCGGTGATTCTCGGCTTTCTTGTCGTTGGCGGATTCCTGCTCCTCTCCTATTGGCACAAGCTCTCGCAGGCCGAGCCCGCCGGAGTCACCTCCGAAATGTCCGGTCTTACGACTTATATCGTCGGCGCCCTCGTCTTCTACGACCACCTCTGGATCGCCACGGCCCTCAGCGTTGCCAGCCTTCTTTTGCTTGAACTCAAAGCTGTTCTCGAGCAAATCGCCACTCGCATGGCCCCGGAAGAGATTCTTACCTTCGCCAAGTTCCTTCTCCTCAGTGCCGTTATCCTGCCCATTGTTCCCAATCAGCAATTCGGACGCTTCCACGTCAATCCCTTCAAAACCTGGCTCGTGGTCGTCGCCGTCAGCACCGTCTCCTACGCCAGCTACATTCTCCAGAAAGTCACCAAGAACCGTGGCGGAGTTATTCTCGCGGCCTTCCTCGGTGGCGCTTACTCTTCCACGGTCACCACGGTTGCCATGTCACGCCGCGCCGCACGCGAGCAGCGCCCGCATCTTTTCGCCGGAGGAATTCTCATTGCCTGCGGCATGATGTACCTCCGCCTCTTCGCTTTGGTAGTCATCTTCAATCGCCCACTCGGCGCCACGCTCGCCCCAGCGTTTCTTGCGCTCGCCGCCGCCGCGATTCTCACCGGATGGCTCTGGTCCCGCCGTCCCGATGCCGTTCAATCTCAAATCAAGCGCGAGTTCGAGCCCGGCAATCCCCTGGAACTCGGGGCAGCATTCTTTTTCGCTCTCTTGTTTCTCGTGATGATCATCGCCACCCAGCTCGCCGTCACTTATCTCGGGCGCACCGGCGTGAAGATCCTCGCCGCCATCATGGGAATCGCCGACGTCGATCCCTTCACCCTCAGCATGACCCAATCCGCCGGCACTATGACTCCGTTGAACCTCGCCGCCGCAGGCATCATGATCGCCGCAGCCAGCAATAACCTGATGAAGGGCATCTATTCCTTCTCCCTCGCCGACCGCCAAACCGGCCGCCAAAGCCTCCCCCTCCTGGTCGCCCTCGCCGCCGCCGGCCTGATTCCGATGATCTGGCTGTAGTCCTGGCCCTCAATCAGCGCGGCAGTTTTCCACAGGCTTCCACAGCCAAAAATCCCAAACGTGTGACGGATGACCTTTACTCCGAATCGCCAAATGGGGAAGACTGGACTGTGCGCGAACCTTGCCAACAGACAGCGATATGCCCGATCTCTTGCCACCGCTTCGCGACTGCTAGGGTTTGCCCAACAGACTCCTGTAAGTCCTTATTGCGGAATATTTTGCCTGTAAGTCCTTTAAATGCAAGATTTTGCCAGCCAAAGGCCGTATCGGGCGCCTCTAAGTCCTGCAAATTCAAGATTTTGCGGAAAATGATACCAAGAAATTTTTCTCACGCAGATGACGTCTCCTCTGTGTCCTCCGTGTCCTCTGTGGTCAAAGCCTTTGCTGCGCTAAAGGGGAGATCGGAAGCCGTCAATTGCTCTTCGTCAACATCATCTTCGCCACCAGCGCCGCCATCATTCCCAGCGCGCCGAGCAGCGCGTTGTATTCGCGATGCTGCCGGTAGAGATCGAACGAAAAACTGCCGCCGCCCTCGGAAGTTCGCCCGATCCGCGGAAACATCCGTGGCACCCGCCGCGCATACTCCTCGAACTCGGGGAACTTCTCCCGCAGGAATTTTTCTTCCCCGCGAATCACCGGAACATAAATCGCGAAGAACATCGCGACCAGCACAGCCCCCACCCACCAACTTCGTGATGCCACCGCGAATCCCAGCCCGATCAGCAGCGACCCCAGGTACAGCGGGTTCCGCGTGTAGGCGTACGGTCCCGACATCGCCAGCGCCTCATTTTTCCGCACGTGCCCCGAAGCCAGCGCCCGAATCAGCAAACCCGGAACAATCAACACGGCACCCACCCCGAGAAAACGCCACGTCGGCCGCGCCAGCCAGAAATAGAGCACCGCGAACGCAAATCCCAGCGGCACCCGGATGCGCCGCGCCACGCGCGACCACTCAGCCATGCGCCGCCTCCGCCGCCCTATTCGCGAGGAGGGCGCGAGCGGCAGTCACGACCGCTCCCGCTCCGATTTCGAGCATACCTTCATCCGGTTTCGGATTCCGCGCATGCGTGGTCGGACTTGTCGCACTGCGCAAGACGACGCTCCGCGTCCCATACGGCCCATTGCGCGCCGGATCAGTCGGCCCGAAGATCGCTACCACCGGCACCCGCAGCGCCGCCGCCAGATGCAGCGGCCCAGTATCTCCGCCCACGAACAACTTCGCCCCGCGCGTCAGCGCAATCAGTTCCGTGATCGTCGGCTTCAGCGCCTTCGCCAAGCCGCCGCTCGCGCCGGTCACCTCTTCTCCCAGTTCTTCTTCGCCCGGCCCGCAGTTCACGAAGCAATGAAGACCATCATGCGCGAGTTGCCGGGCCACTTCGCCGTAGCGCGCCGCCGGCCAGCGCTTGGCCCCCCAACCCGCGCCCGGATTCAAAATCGCGTAATCGCGAATCCCGCGCAGCATCTCGCGGCACATTGTTTCCGCTGCGGGATCAATGGGAAAGTTCACGCCTGGCACACCGAACTTCCTCTGAATCACCGCCTCGGCGACCGACAGGTTTCGCTCGATGACGTGGTTCCCGCGCGCCCCCACTTGCCGTGTGTACCACAAACTCGCTGGGGACTCGCGCGGTTCAGCCGCGCCATACACCACCGGCGCCCCCGAGCACCGCGCCAGTACTGCCGAACGGATCGCTCCCTGCAGATCGACGGCCACCTGGTACCGCGCCGACCGCACATCGTTCCAGACCCGCGCAATCTTCTCAAGAGTTGGAATCTCGAACAGCGACTTCCGCCACCCTTTCAGGTTCACGGTGTGCACCCAGTCGACCAGCGGCCGCTGCGCCGACCTCGGGCCTCGCCGCGGCGTTCCCGGCGCACACAACAGTTCAGCCCAGCGTTCTTCGATCAGCCACCCGATCATCGCCTCGGGAAACGCGTCGCGCAGAGCCTGCGCTGCGGGCAACGTATGAATCACATCGCCCATCGCGCTGAGCCGCACGATGAGCAGGCGCTCGATCTTCGTGCTCGCTCCGGGCTCTGCGATCAAGATTTCCTCGGCGCAAGCCGCGAGCGGATGATCTCGCTGGTCGAATGTTCCTTAGGATCGCCCACAATGGCGACGCGCCCGCCGTACTCGGTAACGGCGTCGCGCTCCGGCACTGACTCCGCCGTGTAGTCGGTTCCCTTCGCCTGAATGTCCGGACGAATCTCGCGGATGATCGTCCGCACATCGAGCTCGGGGAAAATGACGACGGCATCCACGTCGGCCAGCGCTGCCACAATCTCGGCGCGTTCCTGCTCCGGCATGATCGGACGCCCTTCGCCCTTCAGCCTGCGCACCGATTCGTCGGAGTTGATCGCCACCACCAACTTCCCGCCCAGTGCCTTCGCTCCTCGCAGATAGCGCACGTGCCCCACATGTAGCAGGTCGAAGTTGCCGTTGGCCAGCGTGACGCGCTCGCCCGCGCGCCGCCACTCCTCCACCCGGCGGCGGAGTTCCTCGCGGCTCAGAATTTTGTTTTGTAGGTTCAATGAGATCGTGTGGCCGGAGGTGTCTGTTCGATGGCCTGCAGCAGCTCTTCCCGCGAGACCGTCGCCGTGCCCCGCTTCATCACGACAATCCCGCCCGCGTAGTTCGCCAGTTGCGCCGCTTCTTCTGTGGTCGCGTCCGCGGCCAGCGCCGCTGTAAACGCCGCGATCACCGTATCCCCGGCGCCAGTCACATCCGCCACCTGGTCCGAGCCGAAGATCGGGATGTCCGCCGGCTTGTGCTTGTGGTCGAACGCCACCATTCCGTCGCGCCCCCGCGTGATCACCAGCGACTGCAGCTTCATTCGCGACATCAACTGTTCGCCCGCCGCCAGCAGCTTGTTCCAATCCTGCCCGATGCGAATTCCCAGCGCCTCTTCTACCTCCGGCTCATTCGGAGTTGCCGCGGTCACCCCCGAATACTGCAGCATACGGTATCGCGAATCCAGCACCAGAGGCACCGATCCCAACTTGCCCTTTTCCCGCAGCGCCTGAACGATTGCCGGAGTCGCCGCGCCGTATCCGTAATCGGAAACCAGCAGGGCATCGGAGGCGTGCGCGTAGTTTCGCGCCGCCAGGTAAAGCTCGCGCGTCAGATGACTATTCGGCGCTTCCTCCGGTTCACGGTCCACCCGCACCACCTGTTGCCGCGACGTATGCGTCATGCCCGCGAGAATGCGAGTCTTCGTGACGGTGGTATAGCTCTTGTCCCTGAGCACGCCGCTGACCGCAATCTTTTTGTGACGGAAATATTTCAGCAGTAATCGCCCCGCCTCATCGTCTCCCACGATGCCTACGGGGAGAACATTCACTCCCAGATCTGCCAGATTGTTGGCGGCATTCGCTCCGCCTCCGGGCAGGACGGTTCGCTCGCGATGCTTCAGAATCAGTACCGGCGCCTCGCGCGACACCCGCGAAATCTCGCCGAAGACAAACTCGTCCGCCACTAGGTCGCCCAATACGGTGACGGTCAGGTTGGGAAAGCCCTCGACAATCTTTTTGAGCCGCTCGCCTTCCTTGGGATGCTTGGTCATGATTCCCGATCGTAGCGCCGACGTCTCGCCGGCTGTCGCGTCCCGCCCGCGCGTCATCGAAGTTGCAATGACCCAGCGCTACCGACAGATTCTCTCATGCGCGGCGTTTTCGTTCTTCGATCTTGCACAGGATGGTATCCACGGCGTTAGCTGCATCGGCCAGTTCCATGTGCACCGGAACGACCGAGAGCGGCTCGAGCGCCGAAAGGTATGGCCCGAGATTAACGGCATCTTTCTCCGTTGTGACAAAACCTCCGGCCTCGCTGCGTTGTTTCAGTTCCAGCAGTTCGCGGATGTCCTTTTCCTCGTACGCATGGTGGTCGCGGTAAAACGCTTCGGCAACCGGCTCGATGTTGGCCGCACGCAATTGCAGCAGAAAATTCTTCGGACGTGCGATGCCGCAGAACACCACCGGCCGTGGTGGAACATTCTGCGGCTTGATGCCGCGCCTTAAGCGCCAAACCAGCTTTCCCTCCAACGGAAACGATTCCGCCGCCGCGCCACTGGTGAGCACAACCGCGTCCGCCCGCGCCAACGAGCCCAGCGGTTCCCGCAATCTTCCTGCCGGAAGCAACCGGTCCGACGCATCCCGCGCCGTAACCAGCACGATATCGAATTGCCGGGCCAGCGCCCGATGCTGAAAGCCGTCATCAAGTATGTGCAGCTGTTGTCCAAACTGGGATTCGGCATAGATTCCCGCCCCGTACCGGTCCTCCCCCACCACAACCGGCACCTGCAGTTTTCGCGCAATCAGCAGCGGCTCATCCCCAAACTCCTGAGGCAGCCCGGCCGGATCCACCAACCGCACACCGCGACTCCGGCGCCCGTACCCGCGCGACAGCACGTCGAACTTTACTCCACGCGCTTTCAGCAACTCTCCCAGCAGCATCACAAACGGAGTCTTTCCCGACCCGCCTGCAGAAAGATTTCCTACACTAACCACACCTCCCTGCAGCCGCCGCACCCGCAGAAATCCGCGCTCAAAGAGTGCATTGCGCGCTGCCACGATCGCGCCGTAAATGTTGGAAAGGGGATTCAATCGTTATGTGCGGCTTGCGCCGAAGTGACAGGAGGATCTCCCGGCTCCGCCAGAAGCGCCTTCAGAGCTTCCAGCGTCCTTGCCGTCGCGCCCATCTGGGACTGCATCGTCTCTTTCGCGCGGCGGCCAAGCGCACGCCGTTCGGCGTCATTTTCCAGGAGTTGCATGAGCGTGAGCGGCAGTTCCGCTATGCCCACGATCCGAACCGCGTCCCGGCTCTGAAACAGTCCCACTATGTCGCGGAAATTTTCCGTGTGATTCCCCGTCACGATCGCCAGCCCGTGTTGCGCCGGCTCGATGATGTTGTGCCCGCCGCGCGGCACCAGGCTTCCTCCGACGAACGCTACATCGGCCAAACCATAGAGCGCCGCCAGTTCTCCGATGGTGTCCACGAGAAACACTCCACCTGCCATCGGCTCTCCCTGCCACCGCGAGCGCCGCTGAAAAGGAATGTCCAATTGCTGCAGCAGGATTGCGACCGAATCGAAACGCTCAGGATGCCGCGGCGCCAAAATCATCACCGCCCGCGGATGTCCCACTCGCACATTCTCAAACGCCTTCAGCAGCAGCCGTTCCTCGTCTTCCACCGTGCTGCCGCACACCAGCACCGGTCCTGCTCCGCCTGCTCTCAACGATTGCCGCAGATTCTCCACAATCGGCGGCGGCGAGGGCAGCGTTACATCGAATTTCAGATTGCCCGCAACTCTCACCCGTACCCGATCCGCCCCGATCGACTGCAGACGCTCGCCGTCCTGCTGTGTCTGGGCCAGGAACAAGTCCACCTGCGCCAACATTCTTCGCAAGGCCCAGCGGAACCGTTGATAGCGCGGCCACGACCGGTCCGAAATCCGCCCATTGACCACCGCGATGCGCGCCCCGCTGGCGTGTACGAGTCGCAAGAAATTCGGCCAGAACTCGGTTTCCGCCAGCACCACCAACTCCGGCTGCAGTGCACCCAGGTAGGGCCGGATGGCAAAAGCAAAGTCCATCGGAAAATAAAAAACGTTTTCCTCGCCGAAGCGTTTGCGTGCCAGATCCTGTCCGGTATCGGTTGTGGTCGATACGACCACACGATGTTGGGGAAACGCGCCTCGCATCCGCTCGACCAGGCCGCTCACGGCAAGCACTTCGCCGAGAGAAACGGCGTGAATCCAGATGACCCGGCCTCGGCGCGCAGCCGAGGAAGCAGTCATGAGCCGCGCGGGAACCGCCCCCATGCGCTCGGCAAAGCCCCGCCGGTACTTGCCGTGGCGCGCCACTTGATAAAGCCAGTACGGCAGGCTGACAAGCATCGCCAGCGCCAAGGCCAGGCTGTAGAGAAAATAGCTCAAGCTGAGCCATTCTAAACCGCGCAGCACGGCGGGCCGCCTTCTATAATTGCGGCATGCCGTGCTTACGATCGAATCTTGGGTTTCTCGTGTCGGCGCTTTGCGTGAGCTTGTTCGTCCCCGTCGTGCTGGCCTCGAAGAATTTCGTCAAACCAGAGGCGAAGTCAGCGATCAACTATCCCGCGCACGATTTTCATCGCGACGAGAAGGTCAGTATTGCCGCCGATCCCTACGACACCGCGGCCAAGTCCAAAATCTTCAGCATTGATTTTTCCCAGCGCGGCCTGCTGCCCGTTTTCTTTATCGTCACCAATGATGGCGACCAGCCCGTCTCCATTGCCAACATGGAAGTCACCCTGATTACCGCCAATCACTCCAAGCTCACGCCCCTCGGAACCGACGATCTTTACCGGCACCTTTCGAATCCCCAGGCCCAAACTCGGCCTAATCCGATTCCTCTCCCGCGCAAGGTGAAGGGCACGCTCAGCAAAAAAGAGATGGATGAAATCGAGTCCTCTCAGTTCGCGGCCAAAGCGGTCGAGCCCCACAGCACGCAGTCGGGATTCGTGTTCTTTGACATCGGCGGCATCGGCGCACCGTTGCAGGGATCAAATATCGACATCACCGGCGTGTCCGACGCCAAAGGCAACGAGCTGATGTATTTCGAAATCGCAATGGAGAAGTACCTGAACGCACCGGTGAACCCGTGAAAGGAGATTTGGTAATTTGGTAATCGGGTAATTTTGAAATTTGGGCAGCGGGTTTCGAATACGAAATTGCCCGATTACAAAATTACCAAATCATTCCTCATGGCCACTACTACGCAGACTTCTGTCACCGCCCACCCCAAGTTTGAGCCGGTCATCGGCCTGGAGGTGCACGTCCAGCTTCTGACCGCGACCAAGATTTTCTGCTCTTGCTCGACCCGGTTCGGCGCGAGGCCGAACACCAATGTCTGCCCGGTATGTCTTGGAATGCCCGGCGCCCTGCCCGTGCTCAACAAGAAAGCTGTGGAGTTCGCCACGCTGGCCGCGATGACGCTCAACTGCCGCATCAACGAAACCTCCATCTTCGCGCGCAAAAATTATTTCTACCCCGACCTGCCCAAGGGCTACCAGATTTCGCAATACGACAAGCCGCTCGCCGAGTTCGGTTTCATCGAAGTGCCCGCCGATAGTGGAAAGAAGAAGATCGGCATTACCCGCGTGCATCTCGAAGAAGACGCGGGCAAGAGCCTGCACGAGGGCTTTCCAGACTCTGACGAAAAGACCGCCATCGACCTGAACCGCACGGGCGTCCCGCTGATTGAGATTGTCAGCGAGCCCGACATCGCCACGCCGGACGAGGCCTACGAATACCTCACCCGTCTAAAGGAAATCATCCTCTACACCGGCGTGAGCGACTGCAACATGGAAGAAGGCTCGCTACGCTGCGATGCCAACGTGAGCGTGCGCCCGCGTGGGCAAAAAGAATTCGGCACCAAGACCGAAATCAAGAATGTAAATTCCTTCCGCTTCATTCGCGAGGCGCTGGAATACGAAATCGGGCGCCAGATCGAGGTCATCGACTCGGGCGGCAAGATCACGCAGGAGACGCGCCTCTACAACGCCAATGAAGGCAAGACCTATGGCATGCGCTCCAAAGAGCAGGCGCACGATTACCGTTACTTCCCCGAACCGGACCTGCTGCCGCTGGTAGTCGACGAGAAGTGGAAGTCCGAAATCGCCCGCTCCTTGCCCGAATTACCCGAGGCCCGCCGCGCCCGCATGGTGAAGGATTACGGCATCACCGGCTACGACGCGCAGGTGCTGACCTTTTCCAAGGCGTTAGCCGATCAGTTCGAGCAGGCGGCCAAAGCGGCAAAGAACCCCAAGCGGGTCGCGAATCTTGTCCAGGGCGAACTGATGGGCCGTCTCAAAGCCAAGGGCATGGCCATCGAGCAATCACCGATCTCGATGGCGGGCGTCGCAGCCTCGGCCGATCTGGTCGAGGGCGGCACCATCTCGGGCAAGATGCTCAAAGACCTCTACGACCTGAGCTTCGCGCGCGCCAAGGATTTTCCCGCAGTCTACGAGGAAGAAGGCCGGCCGCAGCAATCCACCGACTCGTCAGCATTGGAAAAGATCATCGACCAAGTCCTGGCCGCGAACCCGAAACAACTCGAACAGTACCGCGCGGGAAAGACGACCATGCTCGGTTTCTTCGTCGGGCAGGTGATGAAGGCCTCCAAAGGCCAGGCCAGCCCTCAGATCGTAAACGAACTCTTAGCCAAGAAGCTGGGATAGCAAGCATCGGGGTACACGCCCGCCTTATGACTTCGGTCATCTAATCCTGCCTTCGCCCGCCCGATACCATGATTCTGGGCCCGCCTGCCTTGGGCTGACCGATCGGAAGCTGCCATGAAAAAATACAAGATTGACCGCATCATCAGCATCGCGACATTAATCGCGTCGCTGGTGGCGATTGTGCTGGTCCTGAAGAAGCCGGTTCCGGTGGCCCATCCGCAGGCTCCGGCTGCGATTGCCGAGCATGCGCAGTCGTTCGATCAGAAAATGGCCGAGTTCGAGCAGGCGACGCAGCAGTCGAGTGCGCCGTCGACCGAATCAAGCCAGCCTGCGTCTTCTTCCGACAGCCCCAAGGCCGAGGTCCACATCAATTCCGACGAAATCAGCGCCGTGCTTGCGCAGTCTCTCGGAACCGCCGGCGACCTGAAGCCCGACTCCAACGTCGGCAGCGCTGCACCCACTATCAAGGACCAGCAGGTCAGCTTCGACGGCGATGTTGTGCATGGCCAGTTCCTCACCGAAGTTGCCGGCAAAGATGTCTGGATCACGATCTCCGGCCACATCGGCGAGAAGGACGGCTACGCCACCTTCGATCCCACGGAATTCAAAGTTGGCGATCTGAATGTTCCCGTGTCGCTGGTGAATCCGACTCTGCAGAAAAAACTGGCCGAGCAGCGTGACCGGATGAAGCTGCCAGACAACGTCGGATCGATGAAAGTGCAGAACGGCGAACTGGTAATGCAGCAGAAATAGCGTCAGGGAATTTCAGATTTTAGATTTCAGATTGCAGGCTGTCTGATCTTCCATCTGTAATCTAAAATCCGCAATCTTCAGGCGACCTTCCGCCGTCAATTGTGCTTGATAAATTTTCCGTTCTTCTGCCCGCTCAGCGAATTGTAGAGCGTCTCCAGAAACACATCTTCGCTGATGAAGTCTCCAGAATACTTCTTCCACGGATCGAGCAGCTTACCCTGCTTCATCTGATCGAGCGACTGGCCCTCTTGCAGCGCCTTGGCTACCACGTCGCGCGTAGCTTTCAGCATCGTCAAATATGCCCGCACGTCCTCCAGGTTCGACACCGGCCCGTGCCCCGGAATGATCTTTACGTCTGCCGGCACCTGCGAGATCACTTTCTCCACGCCGTCGATCATGCCATTGATGCTGCCGCCGGAATCCACATCAATAAAGGGGAACCCATAGGTCACGAAATCATCTCCCATGTGGACCACATTTGACTTGGGAAAGAAGATGATCGAGTCTCCGTCGGTGTGCCCGGCGGGGAAGTACAACGCGCGAATGTCCTCACCGTTCAAATGCACGGTGACATCGTGATCGAAGGTGATGATCGGCAGCGCCTCTTTGGGCGAGGGCTTGACGTCCATGTGCACCGATCCGCCATTGCCCGCCGCCCCACCCGTCTCCAGCCGCTTGCGCACATTGTCATGCGCGATGATCGGCGCCTGCTTTTGAAAGTACGCGTTTCCCCCGGTGTGATCGCCGTGGTAGTGCGTATTGATGATGAAGCGCACGGGCTTGTCGGTGATGCCCTTCAATGCCGCCTGTATCTTGTCGGCCAGGGGCGCATATTGATCGTCCACGATGACGATGCCGTCCTCGCCCACGGAGGCGCCGATATTTCCACCCGCGCCTTGCAGCATGTACACGTCCCCCGCCACCTTCGTGACTTTCATCTCCACTTTGCTGAAGTCTTGTTCTTGTGCCGCGAGTACGACACAGCCCAACAGCAGGCTCAAGCCCAACAGCCCAATCTTTCGCATTTTTCACGCTCCCCTTGCACGAACGACCGATTCTAGCGGAAAACTGCAGGGGCATGACGCTTCTTCCCCAATTTCCAGCGAGCCAGCCGTAGACAGCAAACCTAATCCCAAGGCCCAAGAATCAGCCTCCCCTTGCGCTGACGGGACAGCCTGTCGCGGTCAGACTTCCGAACTCCGCTAAAATCTCCTTGACCCTGACGCAACGTCAGACTGTAAAACCTCGAGTGGGGAAACTGTGGACCGCACCTATCTGGCTCACGAATTCGCGAAACGCGCCGGAGTCACCATCCGCGCGCTGCATCACTACGACCGCCTCGGGTTGCTTAAACCCAGCGGTCGCACGGCTGCAGGCTATCGTGTATATTCCGACCGCGACTTCGCGCGTCTGGAGCAGATTGTGGCGTTGAAGTTCATCGGATTTCCCCTGTTCCAGATCCGGGAACTGCTTCGCCGGAAAGATGCCCAACTCAGTGCTGCCCTACGTCAGCAATGCGCCATTCTCGCGGAGAAGCGCAATCATCTCGACCGGGCGATCCGAGCGATCGAAAGCGCGGAGAAGATCGTGTCCTCTGGAGGCGCCCCGGATTGGGAGCCATTCCGCAAGGTCATCGAGGTGATTCAAATGCAAACCAGAAAAGATTGGATGAAAAAGTATTACACCGAAGAACAGCTCGCAACCCTCCGCCAGCGTTGGACGCCGGAGGTGCAGGCGGAGGCGGAGCAAGGTTGGGCCGCCCTTGCCAAAGACACGGAATCAGCCATTGCCAGTGGTGCCGATCCAACCGGTGCAACCGGGCGGGCTTTGGCTGAGCGCCGCAAGGCTCTGCTCACGATGTTCACGGGAGGCGATCCTGGCATCGAGAAAAGTCTTCAGAACCTTTATGCCGACGAGGCCCATTGGCCGGCGAGCTTTAAGCGGCCTTTCAGCGATGACGTCAATCAGTTCCTCTGCCGCGCGGCCGAAGCCCTGGCAAAAGCCAGTTCTCATTGACCATCGCGCACCGCACGAGCAAAGGGCGCGGGGAACTCCCCGCGCCTTTTCTTCTACCTCAAACGAACTCTTCGACACTGTGAAACTTCAAGTCTGAAATTTTAAACCGGAACCTGAAACGTCATTGCGGAGTCAGGCTGTCAAACATCTTAAACAGCTTGTCCCCAGTAGCGCGGTAGATTGCCCACCCGCTGCCCGCATCGGACGTCTTCCGGAAGAGCAACTCGCCGCGCCCATCGCCATCGGCGTCCACCGCGTCGATCAACTCCAGCTTCGGCGTGATGTCGAGGTGAAACTTGTCTGTAACTCCGGCATAGAGTTTTCGCAGATTGCCGTAAATGTCCGGATAGGCCACCAGCATCACCGAGTATTGCAGATCGGAAACAACCTCCGAATGCGCCGCGCCTGGCGTCGGCGGAGGCATGTGGGCCTCGGCGCTGAGCACGATAATGGGCTGATTGGAATTCCAAAGATCGTAGGCGATCATTTGCACATTATCCAGCTGCGGCTCTTTCACTTTGATGGCTGCATGCTTTGAGGGCTGGGGATGAGTCGGAGTGATCTTCAACCGGTCCTGCGCGATCACGTAGGCCTGAACCTGCTGCTGCGCGAGGGCAATCATCTGCTTGCGCCGGTCTTCCTCTTCCCCCTTGATCCAATCAAACGTATACGGATGGGGAGTCGGGCCGCCCGCATCGGAAATGGCGGGAATTAGTTTGACGTCGGCCTGCGCCGCCGTAGCTTCTGTAATTTTGGCGCTAGCAGACGACCTTGCGCCCGGCCTGCTGTAACCTGGCACATCTTCGTCGGCGAACGACCCGGCGGGCTTGCCTCGCCTCAGGATTGGGCGATTCGCTTCACCCGCGCCGCTGTCGGAAGCCGGGATATTGGCCTTGGTGTCCGCCTTGTTCTCGCTCGCTTTGGAATCGCTCTGTCCCGCCGGAGCTTTGCTCCCAGACTCGCTCGGCTGGGGGGGCTGACCTGCCTGCGTCGAACCGGCTGGCGGTTCTGACGCCGACGGCGAACTGGGCCGGTTCAGGCGTGGCGGCTCATCGCTGTCTGAACTGGGTTTAGACGTTGTGGCGGTAGGGGCGTTGGACGACGGAGTCGTTCCAGGACCGGGTGCCGTACTCGTCGGGGGCGCCGCTTTCGCAGGATCGTGCGTCAGCCGCGGCGGCGCGTCTTCCGTATCGATTCCCACCGGAGCGGTGTCGGCTTTCAGCGCGGGTTTCGGTTCTTCGGTCCCCGTAGGCTTCCATGCACCCGTTCCAAGCCACGGCGCCTGGCTATTGGGCGCATTGCTGTGCAGCGCGGCATTGACCGTGAACAATCCCAGCGAACTGCCGCTGCGCTCCGCCTCATATACCGTGCCCGGATCGAGCGCCATGGGAACCGGATCCGCCTTGTAGGCTGTTGCATCCCAGAATTTGCCGTCGATCAGAATTGCAATGGGCACCAGCGACGCTTTCTTATCATCGGTCATCCGCAACAGGGCAACCGCCCGCGGCCCCGCGTCTTTTTTTCGTGAAACTTTTCGTTCTCCGGGGCTGATCTGCGGCCGCTCTTCCTGCGCCACAGAAATTGGACTGATTGCGGCAATGCTGAACAGAAGCCCGAGCGCCGCCGCACTGCACCTCCAAAGCCCGCGGTGTAAACTTCTGAAGAATTTAGAAGCGAGGGGTGCCCCGCCCTTCTCGCGCTCTTTGCGAGAGGGGGCGGATTTTGACTCTGCCCCACTCGTATTCGACTTCAATTTTTCCGGAGAAATACCCATGCACATCAATGATAAGGCTCCCGACTTCACTTTGCAGGACGAGAACGGAAAAGAAATCGCGCTGAAGGACCTGCGCGGCAAGACCGTTGTTCTCTACTTTTACCCGCGGGCCGACACGCCCGGATGCACCATCGAGGCCTGCGAATTTCGCGACTCTTATAGGAAGATGCAGAAGACCGGCGCCGTGCTGCTCGGCATCTCCCCCGATACGGCCAAAGCGCAAAAGAAATTTCAGGACAAATTCAGCCTGCCGTTCACGCTGCTGGCTGACGCCGACAAGAAAGTCGCCGAGGCATTCGGCGTCATGAAGGAAAAGAATATGTACGGGAAAAAGGTCTGGGGAGTGGCGCGGACAACTTTCATCATCGGCCCTGATGGCAAGATCCAACACATCTTCGAGAAGGTGAAGCCCGAAGGCCATGCCGAGGAAGTGCTGGCCTATCTGAAAGAATCAGCCCAAGGTGCGGCCTAGGCGGGAAGCCGCAAGGCCCTCGCCTGAAGAACTATTCTTCAGCAATCTCGTATTACTGGCCAGGGGAGTTTGTATTTCCCCTGCTCGTTTCGGAGGCGTTATGCACCGACTCGTTCGTATCGCGAGTGTGTCCGCAATCCTGCTGCTGTCCTCAGCCCTCGCACTGGCCCAGCCGAGTCCCTCACCCGACGATCATGACTCGCTGGTGATCGTTTTCAAAGACGGTCATCGCCAAAGCTTTGCGGAAGGCCAGATCGCACGCATCGATTTCAAAACTCCGGCCGCGGTCGTCTACAAAGACGGCCACCGGGAAAAGCTCTCAGGCCAGATCGACCGCATTGAATTCGACGACTCGGCTGTGGCATCGCTGCCCGGACGCTCGCACTTCCTCGGCAAATGGGAAGTCGGGCAGGGCAATGGCGGGGGTAGATTCTTCATCACCCTCGAAGCCAACGGGGACGCTAAAAAGAGCATCGGGCCAGCCCATGGGACTTGGACTCTGGTAGACGGGCAGGCCCGCATCAGTTGGGACGACGGCTGGCACGACGTGATTCGCAAGGTCGGTGGCAAGCACGAAAAGCTCGCCTACGAACCCGGTAAGTCGTTCGACGATGCGCCCACAAACGTCACTGCGGCGCGCAACACCGAACGGAAGCCGATCTAATACCGGCATCCGGCTTCCGCCCAGCTGAAAACTCACAGAACGGTGGCCTTACCGTGAAAGAGCGGCCCTTCAAGGGCCGCGTACGGTTGACCGAATCAACTTGGGCCTTTGGCCCCCGGTGCTTATGCCGACCGACTGCTCCCGCCGGCGGACAACTCCCGCCTGCAGAGTTTAAGATTCCGCTTGCATGCCGGAGTGCACTACTTCAACTCAGATCCGTCCCCTCGCTCGCGCTTTTTTCGCGCGCAATCCCCGTCGTGTGGCGCGCGAACTTCTGGGCAAGGTTCTGGTTCGCTCAGGACCTCCCCGTCTCACCGCCCGTATCGTCGAAGTCGAAGCCTACCTCGGCGAAAAAGATCCCGCCGCCCACGCTGCCAGCGGCCAAACCTTGCGCAACGCTGTCCTGTTCGGCCCCCCCGGCCACGCCTACATCTACTTCATTTACGGAAATCACTACTGTCTCAATGTCTCCTGCGAACCCGAGGGCAAGGCCGGGGGCGTATTGTTTCGTGCGATCGAACCTCTTTCCGGCATCGACGCCATGGCCCATGCACGTGGAATCGCACTGCGCGGCCCCAAAGACTGGCCCAAACTCACTAGCGGCCCCGGTCGCCTGTGCGACGCGTTTGGCATCACCCGCGCGCGCGACAACGGCTGCGATCTGACCTCAGCCGCTGGAAGTCTCTGGATCGGCGACGATGGTTTTCGTGCCCGCGGAATCGTACTGACTCCACGCATCGGCATCACCAAAGCTGCGGCCTTACCTTTGCGCTATTTTCTTGCCCGGAACCTCTTCGTTTCCGGGCCGAAATCGGCTCTCATCTAGAAACGAGTCAATAAGGGGCCTGTCTTAAGAGGGGCCCCCTGCGGGCTGGCGTGACCAGTCTCACTGCCTTCGCTTGACAGCAGGTGTAGACTTCTCCCCGGGTAAGAACCCACGCCAAAAGCCCTGTCAGTCGAGGCTTTTGCCCGATAGTTGTCACGGGACCGGACCGACACCAATTTCAGCCGCATCCCTTCGGCGACCAGAATCATCTTACGAGTTGGAGTTCTGAGGTAGGAGCCCGCGTGCCTCGCCTTGCGCGATTCCGGATGCTGTTCGCCGTCCTCGTTCTGCTGGCCGCGTTCGTGCTCTCGCTTCGCGCGGAGGACGGTGCTGTCGCCAGCCGCGCGCCAACCCCTTCCACCATCATCATCGGATTCACAGGTGGTTTCGTGCGCCACGACAGTCCTTATCATGGACCGGTACAACTGGCGCAGCGCATTCGCAAGAATCTCTCCCACGATAACTACGTCCAGGTCTTTGAGAATCGTCACAGGAAGTCCGCCTACAACACCGTTCTCCGCCTGCTTGATCGCGACCACGATGGAGTCCTGACCGACCAGGAAAAGGCCCAGGCCCATATCATCCTGTTCGGCCACAGTTGGGGAGCCTCCGCCGTCGTTCTTCTCGCTCGCGAACTGGATCGCATCGGCATCCCCGTGTTGCTCACCGTACAAGTTGACAGCGTCGCCAAGCTCTGGCAACGCGATGGAATCATCCCCCAAAACGTAGCCGCCGCCGCCAACTTCTACCAACCCCATGGGCTGATCCATGGCCGCGCCGTGATCCATGCCGCCGACGCTTCGAAGACACAAATCCTCGGCAACTATCGCTACGACTACAACCAGGCGCCCGTCAAATGCGAGGTAACTTCCTGGGTTGGCCGGACCTTCATGGCCAGCCACATCGAGAGCGAATGCGACCCGCATCTCTGGTCCCAGGTCGAAAACCTGGTCCGCCAGCGGCTGCAGCCGGAACCCGGCATCGTAGCCGCCGTTCCCCTGCCCTAGCCGTCGAGCCCTCAGTTTCTGCAATTAAGGACAACTTCTCTCTTGGATTGGGGTTCCAAATCAGGGTACGATCCAACTAGAGCGGTTTTGCCCTCCCGGGCAAACAAACCGCCGTTCAGGTGGAGGGAGCAATGAGCACACCCACCTTGGTGAAAGCACTTCTGGCAGGACTCGCATCCGTCACGCTCGTCTGTTTTTCTACGCCCGCCATTGCCCAGCACGGCGGTGGTCACGCCGGGGGCGGAGGTGGCGGTTTCCACGGGGGCGGTGGTGGAAGCGCTGGCGGCGGCTTCCATGGCGGTGGCTACAGCGGAGGCGGGTACCACGGCGGAAGCTACGGGGGCGGCTATCACGGTGGCTCTGGTGGAGGCGGGTATCACGCCGGAGCAAGTTCCTACGGCGGTCGCGGCTCCTACGGAGGCATGCGCGGTGGCGCATCCTCCATGCGTGGCTCCTACCATCCTTGGGCTTCAGAGGGCCGCGGAGCCCGTGATACCTCGCCCGGATGGCATTCCTTCGAACGATCACCTAACGGTGGCGCAATGTCCGCACGCTCTGGTACCGGAACTGGCCGGGCGGGGACAGAAACTGGCGCGAGCCACAACACGTCGGCATCCCACGCCACCATTGCCGACGGACAATGGCACGGCTTCGGCGCCGGGCACCCGGGCTCGACTTTGGCTACAAACCGTGCCGGCGTAGTCGGGATCCACAACCAGGCTTGGCTGGGCACCGGATGGCGCGGTGGCTTCCGTGGCGGATTCGGCTTTCCCGCCTTCGGCTGCTGGGGCTGCGGTTGGGGCTGGGGAGGTTGGGGTCTTGGATTCGGTTGGGGCTGGGGATGGGGTTGGTGGAATCCATTTTGGGCTTGGTCTCCCTACTGGTGGTATACGCCCACGCCTTGGCTGGACGGCTATTACACTGCTCCCAGCTACATCGACCCCTATTCGGATTAAAAACCTGGGTGCTCCACTTCTCGGGCGTTCTGTGCGCGAGAAGTGGGTTCTACTCAGGTTCTATCGGGAGATTCTCCCGATCAGTAGGTTGTCGATCAGTCTTGTATCTCCAACGTAAGCGGCCACTGCCACTAGTGCCCCGCCCGAGACGTCCTCGACTGGATCCAATGTGTCCGGATTCACAATCTCAAAATAATCCAATCGCACTGCAGGCTCCCGCGCAAATTCCTCCCCGCCCGCAACTGCCAATTTCCTTGCCGCCATTTCTCCTGCATCGACCAGTTCCCGCACCCGCCTCAGCGAACTATGCAGCACTAGCGCCTGCTTCCTCTGCTCAGCATCGAGGTACGCATTCCGCGAACTCATCGCCAGGCCGTCAGGCTCGCGCACAATCGGGCACACGACAATCTCGACCGGAAAGTTCAAATCGCCTACCATGCGCCGGATGATCGCCACCTGTGCTGCGTCCTTCTGCCCGAAGAAAGCCGCATCCGGCTCGACGATGTGAAACAACTTCGCGACTACCGTTGTCACCCCTCGAAAATGCCCCGGCCGCGAACGCCCGTCCAGCTCGCTGCTCAATTCCTCCACCGTCACCCAAGTCACCGCACCCGCGGGATACATCTGTTCGACCGAAGGCGCAAACAGCAAGTCCACCCCTGTGCTTTCCAGCAACTCCCGGTCGCGTTCAAACGATCGCGGATATTTCTCCAAATCTTCATTAGGACCAAACTGCAAGGGGTTGACGAAGATCGATGCTGCCACAACATCGCAGGCAGAGCGCGCCGCTCGCACCAGCGACAAATGTCCTTCGTGCAGCGCGCCCATGGTGGGCACCAGTCCCACGCGCTTGCCCACAAGCCGCGCCGCCCGCGCTGCTGCCCGCATTTCGTCTATGGTCGTGCAGATTTTCAAGGATTAGGTTTGAGATCTTAAATGTGGCGACAGCCGCCCCCGCTGTCCGTCGAGCGAAGCTCGATCAGGGTGTGCTCTCTGAAGCCTAGAGCTCAGCTGGTCTCATCCTCCCGGCACCCACTTCACCGCAATGTGCGCTCCCTCCAGCATCCCGCCGACAATGCCTTTATTGCGTCGAATCGCAATGCCATCCTGATCTGATTTCCGGCCGCCGTTTTCCGTCGCCGCCACCACTCGCCCATAAGGCCAATCCGAGACCGGCAATTTCGCCAGGGCAGGCAGCAGTTCATCAGGCTTCAAGATAATTTCGGCGCTGTCCGCGGTATCGAACAGGGCCACACCATCCGTGCGCACAATCAGATAAGGATTGCGCCATGTCTTCATGTCGTGAACGCGTTCGTACTGCGCAGAATTGGCCGCGGGGATGGCCTGCAGAATGGCCTGAGGATCGGGCTCTTTCGCAGCAGGCTGCTGCGAGCAGCCCGCCAGCGCAGTGCTGGCCAATACGATCAACCCCATCCGGCAGCGCAGCCTCATCACAGGAGGGAACTCACCTCGCCACCACGGGAGCATCGTGCCTGGCCGCCCAGACCAGCGCGACAATCCACCCGATCACGCTCCAGCCCAGAAAAAAATTCAGCAGAAAGATCGCGAGCGTATCGCGCTTGCTCCGCGCCAGCGCAATGATCGACGGCAGAAAATACAGCACCAGCGGAATGCCCAGCCCGAAGCCGAAGAATGGGAAGAAGAAAATTGTCGAAAGCATGGCTGCCTCCCTCTAATAGCCTAGCACCGACCGCCGCCAAATGGGGTTCCGGACTCCAGAATCAACCCACACAGAATGATACGGCAAAGAAGAGGGCGAGGTTCCAACCTGTCCTGATCCGTGTTGATCGGTGTGAATCCGTGGCGGGGCGTTTTACCGCCGCATCGCTCGCTTCCGCTCCAACACCGTATCCAGCCCAGCCTTGGTCTCCTTGGGCAAATGATACGACTCCTCATCCGACGGATACTGGTGCGAGCGCACGTCCGCCCGGAATGCCTGCACCGCATGCGTGATCAGCGCTGCCGCATCTCCATACCGCCGCACAAACTTCGCCGGTGGCCCAAAGGTCAGGTTCAGAATGTCGTGAAACACCAGCACCTGCCCGTCGCACTCCGGCCCGGCGCCAATCCCGATGGTCGGCGTATTCACCTCGGCCGTAATCATCGCGGCCACTTCGCGCGGGATACCCTCCAGATACAGGCAAGCCACTCCGGCGCTGTCCAGCGCCACCGCATCGCGCATGAGCTGCTCAATGCCGCCCAGGTTTTTCCCCTGCACCTTGTAGCCGCCCATCACATTAACCGACTGCGGCGTCAGCCCGATGTGCCCCGCGACCGGAATCTCCGCGTCAATGATGTGGCGGATCAAGTCAGCCCGTTTCTCGCCGCCCTCGATCTTCACCACCTCCGCTCCGCCTTCCTTCACAAAGCGGGTGGCGTTAACAACGGCTTCTTTGGCGTCGACATGGTATGACCCGTACGGCATGTCCGCGATGAGCAGCGCATTCTTCAACCCGCGGCGCACCGCCTTCACGTGGTGCAGCATCTCGTCCATCGTGACCGAGAGCGTGTTCTCATAGCCCAGCATGGTTTGCGCCAGCGAATCGCCCACCAGCACCATCTCCACGCCGGCTTCATCGACCAGGCGAGCTGCGGCGTAGTCATACGCGGTGATGCAGGTGATGGGATCGTGACGGAGTTTCTGTTCCCGCAGGGATGCGGTCGTTACCTTATGGCCGGAACCGTCGAAGAGACGGCCGCCAATCGGGGTCAAGCTCATGATGTCCTCCAGTGCCCCTCCGCCTCGGGCGGATAGAGCCTGTGCACGCATCGTGGCGTCTACATCTTGGATGACGCTGAGATCATTGTAGCTGCAACCGAAAAATAGATCGACAATCGTTGCGCCCGTGTTTTCAATACCTTCCAGAAGTCGGGCATAAAGTTCAGACGCCCAGGCGGGCGTTGGGCGGCGCTCCCGGATGCTGACAAGCCCCCTGCGGTAAGGCTTAACCACTAGTATCTTACTCTATTGTATAGTAAGATATGATCCATGACGACTTACCCAGCGGTAATCAGTTCTAAGGGCCAAGTTGTGATCCCGGCAGAACTCCGCGAACGGCTCAAATTGAAAAAGGGCGCCCGGGCCACCTGGAGAGAAGAACAAGGTCGCCTTGTACTCACTCCCATTGAACACCTGTTAGACGAAATTCAGGGGTTTCTGAAACCCGGCCCCGGTGAGCCTTCGATGTTCGACGAACTGTTCAGAGAGCGGGAACGGGAACGAGAGCGTGAGAGGAAGAAGCTGTGACATCTTCGCGTGCTCGCTTGCGGCGATTTGTTCTGGATGCGAATGCCTTGATTAGTCTTTTGGAAAACCGCGCGGGCGCCGCGACCCGTGTTCGCAGTCTTATCGAAGAAGCATCCCGCAACCAACTACCAGTCCTTCTGTCAGCAGTCAATTGGGGAGAAGTTTTTTATATCGCCTGGAGACTTCGTGGCGAAGTGCTGGCGCGCGAAGCAGAAACCAAACTGCGGCAATTGCCGATCACGGTCATAGCGGCCGACTTGGAGCGTGCCACGCGCGCCGCTGCCCTTAAACAAAAGCACAACTTGGGTTACGCGGATGCTTTTGCCGCGGAGCTAGCCATTGACCGCGGCGCATGGCTAGTCACAGCCGATCAGGAATTTGCCAAAGTTGGGAAGGCGCTATCTCTGTACGCGATACCACGCCACGAGAAATTCTAAACTGTCAACAACGAAAGACGGGGGTTCACGCCCCCACTGCTTCCTGCCCGCCCAGCGGCAGGAAATACTGCGTGCCCTTGATCGGCTCCGTTACCTTCCGCAGCAATTGCTGCAGGTCTGCATTGCGGTCGACGAAATCGATCTCCGAGGTGTTGACGATCAGCAAATCCGACGACGTGTAGTGAAAAAAGAAGTGCTCGTACGCCTTGACCACTTCTTCCAGATACTCCTCGCTCACGGCGCGCTCGCCGGGCGCATTTTTTTTCTTGAGGCGCTTCTTCAGCACCTCGGGTGTGGCTTGCAGATAAATCACCAGGTCGGGCGTCGGCAGCTGCTCGCGGAAATGGTTGTAATACCGGTTGTATGTATCGAGCTCCTGGTCGGTCAGATTGAGGCAGGCAAATAGCTTGTCTTTTTCGAAGATGAAATCCGCCACCACCGTCCGCTGCGACCGCGGACCCAGATCGAGCGCCTGCAATTGTTCGAACCGTTTCACCAGAAACGTGAACTGCGCCTGAAACGCCGCGCCCCGCTCGCCCTCATAAAACGAAGAAAGAAACGGGTTGGCCTCCGGCTCCATCACCCGTTGCGCATTCAGTCGCTCCGCCAGAATGCCCGCCAGCGTGCTCTTGCCGACTCGTATGGGACCTTCCACAGCAATGTACCGGGGCAGTTCGAAAAGATTGGCCATGTTTTCGTGGGACGCTTGATGCGATGTCTCGGAACAGGCAGGATATCTCGGATGCCCCTTACTGACAATTGCGGAAAGAGTTAACAGGCATTGAGGGATTGAGAAATTGGGAAATTGGGAAATTTGGTAATTGGAAAACTTTCGGCGCGCAGGTTTCAATTACTCAATTGCTCAATTACTAAATTTCCCAATTTCTCAATCCATTACAATCCCACCATGCTCGTGGCCATAATCCTTGAAACGGTCGCCGCAGCCGTCGCCGCCGGCTACCAGTCCATGGCGCCCACAGGGCAATGGTATGGCCGCACGTTCACAGGCCTCGCACGCGGCGCAAAGCAAATCGCTCTTACCTACGACGACGGGCCCAACGATCCCCATACGCTGCGCCTGCTGGAAATCCTGGACCGCCACCAAGTGAAAGCAACTTTCTTCTTGATCGGTCACTATGTCCGGCAGCGTCCCGACATCGCCCGCGAAGTGGCCAAAGCCGGACACGTCATCGGCAATCACACCTTCACGCATCCGCTGCTGATCTTCAAAAGCGCTGCCGAAATTCGCCGGGAACTTTCCGACTGCCGCGCAGCTATCCAAGACGCGGTCGGCGAGCACTCTAATCTTTTCCGCCCGCCCTTCGGGGGACGCCGTCCCGCAACTCTGCGCATTGCCCGTGAATTAGGGCTGGAGCCGATCATGTGGAATGTAACCGGCTACGACTGGAACGCCCCTCCGGCCGCGGTTACCGAGCGCAAGGTCAGCAAGCAAATTCGCGGCGGCGACGTGATCCTGCTCCACGACGGAGGCCACAAGCAAATGGGGGCCGACCGCTCCCAAACGGTCCAAGCCACAGATCACCTGATCAAGCGATACAAGCAGGAAGGATACAGCTTCTTCACCGTTCCAGAGATGATGCGAAGAACGGGCCAGCTAGCGCGCCCTGAAATTAAGTGAAAGAAACTCCGTGTCTCCGTGGTGAGCCCTACTTTTTCGCCGCCGCGAACGCCAACTTCGCCGCCGCTACCGTCTTCTGCACATCTTCCTCGCTATGCGCCGCCCCCAGAAACGCTGCCTCATACTGTGACGGTGGCAAGTAAACGCCCCGATCCAGCATCTCCCGAAAGAATTTCCCAAACGCCTCCGTGTTCGATTTCGACGCCGAATCCCAATCCGTCACCGGACCCTTCTGGAAGAACCAGGTAAACATCGATCCCACGCGGTTGGCGCACAAGGGAACTCCCGCATCCTTCGCCGCCGCCGTCACGCCCTCCACCAGTTGTCCGCTCAGCTTTTCGAGCCGCGGATAGATTTCTCCCTTACGATCGCGCAACTGTTTGAGCATGGCGCAGCCCGCCGCCATCGCCAGCGGATTCCCCGAGAGCGTCCCCGCCTGATACATTGGCCCCACCGGCGCCACCAGATCCATAATCTCTTTCGGTCCGCCGTACGCGCCCACCGGCAAGCCTCCGCCGATAATTTTCCCCATCGTCGTCAGATCCGGCTTGATGTTGTACAACTCCTGCGCTCCGCCAAACGCCACCCGGAATCCAGTCATCACCTCGTCAAAAATCAGCACCGACCGCTCGCGCTCGGTGATCAGCCGCAGCCCTACAAGATAATCATCCGCCGCCGGCACGCATCCCATGTTCCCCACTACCGGCTCGACGATCACACAAGCAATCTGATGTTTGAACTTATGGAAGGCCAGTTCGAGCGCTGGCAAATTGTTGAATGGCAGCGCCAGCGTAAACATGGTGAATTCGTCCGGAACTCCCGCCGATCCCGGAATCCCCAGCGTCGCCACTCCCGAGCCCGCCTTCACCAGCAGCGCATCCGCGTGCCCGTGATAGCAGCCTTCAAACTTCACAATGTATTTGCGCTTGGTATAAGCCCGCGCCAGCCGGATCGCCGACATGGTCGCTTCCGTCCCCGAACTGACGAAGCGTACCTTCTGCATGTGCGGAAACGCTCCGAGCACCAGCTCCGCCAAATCCGCTTCCGATGGCGTCGACGCCCCAAAACTGGTCCCATTGCAAGCGGCGCCCACAATCGCGTCCAGCACGCTGGGCTCGGCGTGCCCCAGAATCAGCGGCCCCCACGATCCGATGTAGTCGATGTACTCATTCTCGTCCGCGTCCCAGATGTGCGATCCCTTGCCGCGCACAATGAACCGAGGATCTCCGCCCACGGATCCAAACGCTCGCACTGGCGAATTCACTCCTCCCGGGATCATGCTCTCGGCGCGCTGTTGCAGCCGCCGTGACTGCTCGGTTTTGCGCAACGTAGTGGTAGGCATCAACTCCTCTCGGCACGGAGAACTGGCGTCGATCCTGCGATAATCGAATACTATAGCAGCCGACCGCTTCACCGAATTCACCAGATATTCACCATTCTGCAATCCCTTTGCAACATCCCGCCAGTACCTTTGGGTCATCAAGTTGCCCTTCTAACCGGGAGGGTTTGAGGGGACAGTCTCGGGGGCTCCGGGCTGTCCTTTTTGTTTTCCCCTGCCATGACGGGGCGCTTTGAAGTCAACCGAAGTTTTTGGTTCGAAGGGAACCTTGACGGGTTCCTGGTCCGTCTGCCTCGTTCTTCCACGAACGAACGCACGGCAACCGGGTAATCCCACGCTCTGCAATAGGTTTACAAGGAAAACAAACCGTTGTGGCACCGCATGGCATCCAAGCTGCGGTAAACGGCCACGTGTCCAATTCCGATCTCACCTCAGTTCTGCTGGTCCTCTTACTTTTGGTTGCCCTGGCGCAGTTGCTCGGCTATCTGTTCATGAAGCTCCGCCAGCCAAAGGTCGTCGGCGAAATCCTGGCTGGCGTCGTACTGGGCCCTGCCGTCGTGGGAAGGTCGTCATCTGCATCTTGGATTCTCGAAGCAACGCAGCGCCAGGCAAACGTTCTGACCTTCGTGTACTGGCTCGGGCTGTTGTTGCTTATGTTTCTGTCGGGCGCCGAAATTCAGCAACTTTTCACGCGCGAGGAACGCCGCGAAGTGGGCTGGCTGGCCATTGTCGGGACAGGTATTCCATTTGTCCTTGCATTGATCGCGGGGCCATGGCTGGTTGGGCCAAACCTGGCGGGTCCTAATGGCAACGGAATTTCCTTGATCATCATTCTTGCGGTAGGGGTTGCTGTAACTTCAGTTCCGGTAGTTTCCAAGATCTTCGCGGATCTGAAAATACTTCATACACGTTTCGCGCGTCTTGTGCTCGGAGTGGCGGTTTTAGAAGACATTGTGCTTTGGCTCGCTCTCGCCGTTGCAACAACCCTGGCTGGAAAGACCGTTCTCAATCCGCGACAGATGTCATACCACCTGTTGACGACGGTTGGGTTCTTCGCGCTAGGTTTGACGATTGTTCCGCGGATCGTAAAGCGTCTGAACAAGTCCAATTTCAACGTTTTCGCAAAACAGTCTCCGGTAGCGTATGCGATCGCCGTTCTCCTCACGTATTGCGTGGTGGCCGGCGCCCTTGATGTCAGTCTGGTCTTTGCCGCCTTTCTCGCGGGGTTCGCTGTTGTTCATAAAAAGCGGAGACTGTTTGCAGAAGCGCTTGATGCCATAGGGAAAGTTTCATTCGCGTTCTTTATTCCGGTTTACTTCGCAATCGTCGGGTTGAAACTGGATTTGATTAGAGGCCTGTCGTGGTGGATGATCGGCACTTTCATCCTCGGAAGCTGTGCCGTGAAGATTCTTTCCGTTTCCGCGGCGGGGCGATTCGCCGGGTTTCGGGGATTGGACCTGATTAATCTCGCCATCACAACCAACGCACGTGGAGGACCTGGCATCGTGCTAGCCAGCGTGGCGTTTGATGCAGGCATCATCAGCCCGAAGTTTTATACCACTCTGGTTATAGCGGCCGTATTGACGTCGCAAGTGGCGGGCGCCTGGCTCGATTACGTGCTGAGCAAGGGGTGGCCATTGCTGACGCCTGTGACCCCGAGCGACTCGACTGTAAGGGCAACCGCGGAGAGCCCATTGGCGCCCTGAGGACTGGAGCCGACTCGTCTCTGGATAGCGATTTTGCGCCGTGCTCTCAATAGAGTTGTGCAAAGAATAGTTTTGCTTGGTGAGATGAGAAATCTCGGATTCTTCGGCCAAAACACCAAATTGCCCATTAAACAGTTTGGATTAACCGTAATTAACTCCCCATCGTATAATCGCCTCAAATGATCACCGTCTCCAAAGAGGACTACCTCAAGTCCATCCTTGAAGCCGAGACCGAAGGCGAAGCGGTGATCTCCGCCCGCCTCGCGCACCTGCTGAAAGTATCTCCGCCCGCCGTGACCATGGCCCTGCGCCGCCTGAAAAAAGACGGTCTCGTCCGCGTCGAAACCAGCGGCGAGGTCCGTCTCACCGCCGAAGGTCGCAAGATCGCCCGCAAGCTCACGCTTCGCCATCATCTGATTGAGCGCATGCTCTCGGAAATGTTCGGCATGGAGTGGTGGAAGGTTCACGATGAGGCCGAGCGCCTCGAGCACGCCGTCTCACCCGACTTCGAAGCCAAACTGCTCGCGAAGCTCGGCTCTGCCGGCGCCTGCCCTCACGGCAATCTCAGCGAGATGGAAAGCCCCGCCAGCCGTCGTCGCCGCGGCCTGGTCCTGCTGGCCGACGCCGAGGTTGATACTACTTACACCGTCAGTGGAATCTACGAGCGCGATCGCGGTCTGCTCGAATTCCTCGAGCACCGCGGCGTCCGCCCCGGCGCGAGGCTGCGCCTGCTCGAACGCAACTATGACCAGACGCTCACGCTCAACACTCCTACGGGCACCGTCTCCCTTGGCCCCGCTGCCTCCGAACGCGTCTGGTTAACGCCAGCTGATCGCGCCAAGCATTAGCGCTTTTTATCGGCGGCAATTACCGCGGGGTCGGTTGGGTGGTGCGCCAGCGATGGAGCCCATCCGCTTTGCGGCTATGGGACAATGGTCAACGATTCCTGTGGTTAACTGTAGTTAACCTGCCATGGTGTATACTCGTTAACAATCTTTTCTCTTTGAGAGTTTCCTCTGGAGTCGGGCGATGAACACGGAAGATCAATCCGCAGAAGCTGGGGTTCCCGGCTCTCGCGCCCCCGGGCAACTCGACCATTCCGGCCACCATCTCTCGCTTGAAAACGTACACGGCTCAGTGCAGGTGCCTCATCACGAGGCCAGCTTTTGGGAACAATGGCGGGCCTTCGTCGGTCCTGCCATTCTGGTCAGTGTCGGATACATGGATCCCGGCAATTGGGGCACCGACCTTCAGGCGGGAGCGCAATTCAAGTACGCCCTGCTGTCGATCGTGGCCCTTGCCAGCCTGATGGCCATCTTTATGCAGGTCATCTCCGCCCGCCTCGGAGTGGTCACCGGGAAAGATCTCGCCCAGTGCTGTCGCGACTGGTATCCCTCCTGGACGCGCTGGCCTAACTGGCTGATGAGCGAACTCGCCATCGGCGCATGCGATCTGGCCGAGGTCCTCGGCAGCGCCGTCGCCATCAACCTGCTGTTCCACGTCCCCCTGCTATGGGCCGTCATTATCACCGGCCTGGACGTACTTCTGCTTCTCGGACTCCAAGGTTTCGGTATGCGTACCATCGAAGCAGTGGTGCTGTTGCTGATCGCCACCATCGGGCTCTGTTATTTCATCGAGATTTTCATCCTTCCTCAGACCCAACCCCATTTCCTGGAGCTGGGACGGGCGCTCGTGACCCCGCATTTTCATCAGACCGGCATGCTCTACGTGGCCATCGGCATCATCGGCGCCACTGTGATGCCTCATAACCTGTATTTGCATTCGGCTCTGGTTCAAAGCCGGCGCTTGCAGAAAGACGATGCCTCGATCCGGCGCGCGCTGCAGTTCAACACCATCGATTCCGCGGTTGCACTTACCGTGGCTTTCTTCGTGAATGCCGCCATCCTTGTTCTGGCGGCCACCGTATTTTTCGGCAAGACCGGGGTGGCTGTGGCGGGCGCAAAATTCGTGGCTTTCAGCACTGATAGCGACTGGATTCGTGTCGCTTATCTGACTCTCGCGCCTCTGCTGGGAACCGCCGCTGCCAGCACGCTGTTCGCGGTTGCATTGCTGGCAGCGGGACAGAGCAGCACAATTACGGGGACTCTCGCCGGCCAGGTGGTGATGGAAGGCTTTATGCACTGGCGCATCCGGCCCTGGCTGCGCCGGCTCATCACCCGCTCTCTCGCTATTTTGCCCGCGGTACTTATCATTGCGCTGCGCGGCGATAGCAGCATTACCGAATTGCTTACTTTGAGCCAGGTCGTGCTTGCATTGCAACTTCCGTTTGCCATGTTTCCACTCCTTCAGTTCACCAGTTCGCGCAGCCGGATGGGCAACTGGAAGAATGGTCGGTTCCTTCTGGTGGCGGGATGGGCCAGTGCTATCCTGATCACGCTCATGGACATTTACGGCCTGCCCGACTCCATCCGAAGTGCCTGGCAAGTGATCGCGGGAGGATGATCCGCACAGTTGTTGCGAACTGAATCCGCAGAGGTGAGTGAACTATTTCATGTACGAAAAGATCCTGCTTACGCTGGATGGCAATCCAACGGATCGCGCCATTATTGAGCATGTGAAGCAACTCGCCAAGTTCGCTCACAGCCGGTTGGTGCTTCTGCACGTGGCCGATGGATGGGCTGCCAGAACCTATGGCCCCGATGCTGTCAGTCGCGAAATCACCGAAGATACGGCCTATCTTCATCGCGTTCAAAGCGAGTTTCAATTGGAGGGAATCCTTGCGGATGCCGAGCTGGCCTATGGCGACCCCGCCGAGGAAATCGTCAACTGGATTGAAAACAAAGGTTGCGATCTGGTCGCGATGAGCACACACGGGCACCGTTTCCTGGCCGACCTGTTTCTCGGAACCACCGCAAGCCGCGTTCAGCACCGTATCAGCGTTCCCGTGTTGCTGCTTCGCGCCAAGTGATCAAGGCGTTCTCTTTCTGGGCTGACTGCGCGCAGGGCCCGTAGCGACGTACGCCCGCCAAAATTTTCGCTGAAACGAATACACTATAAGGTTGCGGCGCGCGCCCAGCTCTGCGCGACATTATTCTCCCGAGAAAGGCCATTATGTCCCTCAACAGTTTCAGCAGCCGCTCCTCCCTCAAAGTCGGCAACAAAGAATATGAAATCTATCGCTTAGGCGCCATTGATAAGCAGGGAATTTCCACCGCGCATCTGCCCTTTTCGCTCCGCATCTTGCTCGAAAATCTGCTCCGCACCGAAGACGGCCGCAACGTCAAAAAGGAAGACGTGCAGGCTCTTGCCAAGTGGAACAGCAACTCGAAGCCCGACAAAGAAATCGCCTTTACTCCCAGCCGCGTTCTGCTTCAGGATTTCACCGGCGTTCCCTGCGTCGTCGATCTCGCCGCCATGCGCGACGCCATGAAACAACTCGGCGGCGATCCCACGCTTATCAATCCTCTGCAGCCGGTCGAGTTGGTGATCGACCACTCCGTCCAGGTAGACGAATTCGGCACCTCCAACGCTTTCGAATTGAATGCCCTGTTGGAATTTCAACGCAACAAAGAGCGTTACTCCTTCCTCCGCTGGGGCCAAACCGGATTCCGCAATCTGGCCATTGTTCCACCCGACACCGGCATCGTCCACCAGGTCAACCTCGAATACCTCGCCCGCGTAGTGTTCGTCCACGAGTCCCCAGGCAAGCGCACCGCCTACCCCGACACCCTGGTAGGCACCGACAGCCACACAACAATGGTCAATGGGTTGGGGGTTTTGGGGTGGGGTGTAGGGGGGATTGAAGCGGAGGCGGCGATGTTGGGGCAGCCTGTGTCGATGCTGATTCCGCTGGTGGTGGGAGTGAAGTTGACTGGACGACTGCGCGAGGGGGCTACGGCTACCGATCTCGTGCTGACCATTACGGAGCTGTTGCGGAAGCATGGAGTGGTGGGAAAATTTGTGGAGTACTTCGGGCCAGGGTTGCGGGATTTGCCGTTGGCGGATCGGGCGACGATTGCCAATATGTCTCCGGAGTATGGCGCGACTTGCGGAATTTTCCCGATCGATAAAGAGACATTGAAATATTTGCGGCTGACCGGACGCACTGTAGAGCAGATTGCTCTCGTCGAAGCCTACGCGCGCGAGCAGGGACTGTTTCACGATGAGAAGACAGCGGAGGCGGAGTACTCGGAACTGCTCACGCTCGATCTGGCGACGGTGGAGCCGAGTCTGGCAGGCCCGAAGCGGCCGCAAGACCGCGTGGTCCTCTCGCAGGCGGGAGAGTCGTTTCAGAAGGCGCTGCCTTCGCTGATCAAGCCGAAGGCGGCGGCAAAGACTCCTGCGCCGGCCGCGGCGATCAACAAGACCACCACCAAGGAACACTGGGAGCAGGAAGGTGGAAGTCCGGCGGCTGTGGGAACGGAAGATCCGAATGTCCATGAGCATGTGACCTCTGCGGTGAAGGGCGCGCTGCAGCACGGAAGCGTGGTGATTGCCGCGATCACTTCCTGCACCAACACGTCGAATCCTTCGGTGCTGATTGGGGCGGGCCTTCTCGCCAAGAAAGCGGTGGAGAAGGGGCTCACCGTTCCGCCGTGGGTGAAGACATCGCTGGCTCCTGGATCGAAAGTAGTGCGCGATTATCTCGACAAGGCGGGATTGACGCCCTATCTCGAAAAATTGAAATTTCATCTTGTGGGCTACGGATGCACGACCTGCATCGGGAACTCGGGTCCGTTGCCCGAGGAGGTCTCGCAGGCCATTGATGAAAAGGATCTGGTGGTGGCCTCCGTGCTCTCCGGGAATCGCAACTTCGAAGGCCGCATCAATTCGGAAGTACGGGCCAATTACCTGATGTCGCCGCCGCTGGTGGTGGCGTTTGCGCTCGCCGGGCGCATTGACGTTGACATGCGCAAGGACGCTCTCGGCAAGGGCAAAGACGGACACCCGGTGTACCTCGCCGACATCTGGCCGACCTCGCGCGAGGTAGAAGAGACGATTCAGCATTCGATTTCCTCCGACATGTTCACGAAATCCTACAGCGAAGTGTTTCAGGGCGACGAGCGCTGGCGCGGCCTCGATGTGCCCAAGGACGAAACGTACGCCTGGGATGCGCACTCCACTTACATCCAACGCGCGCCTTATTTCGATGACATGGATGTGAAGCCCGGGCGCATTGAAGAAATCAAAAAGGCGCGGGTGCTGGCCGTGCTCGGCGACAGCGTGACCACAGACCACATCTCTCCGGCGGGCTCGATCAAGAAAGACAGCCCGGCGGGAAAATATCTGCAGGAGCACGGCGTGAAGCCCGCGGACTTCAACTCCTACGGCTCGCGCCGCGGCAATCATGAAGTGATGGTGCGCGGCACGTTCGCTAACGTGCGGCTGCGCAACAAGCTGGTCCAGACCGAAGGCGGCTTCACACGCCACCTGCCCACCAACACCGAGATGTCGATCTTCGACGCCTCGGAAAAGTATCGCGAGGCGGGAACGCCGCTCGTCATCCTTGCGGGCAAAGAATACGGCTCGGGCTCGTCGCGCGACTGGGCGGCGAAAGGCCCGGCCCTGCTGGGCGTGCGCGCGGTAATCGCCGAGAGCTACGAACGCATTCACCGCTCGAACCTGGTCGGCATGGGCGTGCTGCCGCTGCAATTTCTCGCCGGACAGAACGCCGAATCGCTCAAGCTGACGGGAGAGGAAGCTTTTGACATCACCGGCATCGGAGACGTGATCGAGCACTTCGCCGCCGGCAGCCACGTGAAGGTGGCCGCCAAGGTCCGGGGCGAAGATCCGATCGAGTTCGAGGCGCTGGTGCGGATCGACACGCCGCAAGAGGCACTGTACTACGGCAACGGAGGGATTCTGCAGTACGTGCTGCGCCAGTTGCTGGCGAGCAAACCACAGGCGGTTGGGGTTTGAGGGAGACCGTGTTTTCGGTATTCGCCTACTGGAAGCGGCGGATATAAGACTCGAAAATCAAGAAGTCAAAATCCCAAAGGGGTCAGCAGCACAAATGCCCATCCTTGCCGCAAACGACGCGGCAAGAATGGGCACCCGGCAAAGTCCCTGGAGACATGGGATCCACGGGACCCTATCGCGTTCTTCTTAAAGGCTCGGTCGTGTCTCTCCACAGTTCATTGCAAAAAACGGAAGGGTGGGGCAGTCTCATTCGCGCTAGAGTTTCAAAAAACGCAAGGTTCAAGGGTTGGCCAGGCCGCAGGAGGCGGCTGCGGGCTTTTTGCAGGGGAAGTTCGATCAGCTTTCGCATGGCTTGGGCATAGAGGACAGTGACGACCAAGATACCGAGCGTGAGCCGGAGGCTGGGGCGGTAGTAGTGCAGGAAGTGATGGAAGAGCGTGTGGTGGATAAGGTACATGCTGTAGGAAAGCTGTCCAAGCCAGCGCAGGATGGGCCATTCGAGGCAGCGGGTCAGGAAGTGCCTTTCGGGAAGTGACGCCAGGAAGAAGATGGGAGCGAGGCCTATTGCGTTCAGAGTGTAGCGGAAGGTGTCGCGAAAAAATGGGCTGCGATAGGCGAAACAAAGGACGATGAGGAGCGCGCCTGCGAGGGCGAGAGGCTTGGCGTGCTTTCTAAGCCATGGGACTTGGTCTCCCAGGCGGGGATTGGCTACGATGGCCAGGACGCATCCGTATAAGATCGAATCGAAACGAGTGTCAGTTCCCTCGTAAATGTTGGACCACGAAGAGTGAAGGATACCGGCGCGGTAACAGCGCCAGGCCAGCGCGGCGGCGCAGAGGGCGAGCAGCCACGCGGCCTGACGCTTACGGCTTACGGACGCGTACACGAACCAGGCGTAGAGGGGCGGGAACAGGAGGTAGTAATGCTCCTCGACCGCGAGCGACCAGAGAATACCCATGCCCGCTGGCTGATTTCCGAAGCCGAGGATGTGCCAGTAATTCGAGCAGTAAAGGAAGGCAGCAACGAGCGACTTATAGCTTTCCGTGTTGTACACCAGGCCACATGCGGCGAGGGTAGTCACGATCAGAACGGTGACGTAGCAGGGCGGAAAGATACGCAAGACGCGACGCAGGTAGAAACTCTTCAGGTCAATGGATTGGCGATGCTGGGCCTCGCTGCGCAGCAGACTGGTGATGAGGTATCCGCTCAGGAAGAAGAAGACGGTGACGCCAAAGCCTCCGGGCAAATCCCGGGACGGCATGGAGTGGGCGAGGAAGACAAGCAGGAAGGCGAGGGCGCGAAGGCCATCGAGGCTGGGAATGTAGATAGCGGGCTTGTCCAAGTCCTAACCAGCATGGGCAGTTTCGTGGACGGGGTCAAGACCACTCCGAGAGTACCTACCAAAGTAGCTATTGCTTTAATTCCTTTTCTCAATGAAGTCCGGCAATAAGAGCGATCAGATCGATGTGCGCAAGCTGGCGGAACTGCTGCGAGCCGGTATGCACATCGCCTTTATAGAACCCGCCCTACATTCCACTCGCAAATTCCTGCTGAGGCGGTTTCCTTTCACTCTGATCACCGCGAGCACTCAAGCCGAGACATTCAAATCATAGCGGTTGCCCATACCAGCCGGAAACCGGCTTACTGGAAGCGGCGGCTGTAAGACTCGAAAATCAAGAAGTCAAAATCCAAAGGCTCAGCAGCACAAATACCCACCCTTGCCGCAAGGGACGCGGCAAGGATGGGGCAGACCTACTGCTGCACGACCTGCGTCACCGAGGCCGAACTCTTCGTGATATTTGAGCTTCCGTTGAACGTCACGGTGACGACGCTAGAGCCCAAGGGCAGCGACGACGTGGTGAACGTCGCTTTGCCGCCGCTGAGCTGAACAGATGCGAGCACTGTCTTTCCGATGGTGAACGTTACTGGTCCCGTCGCAGTGACCGTGGGTGACGTGATCTTTGCCGTGAACGTGACTGCCTGGCCCAAAATGGACGGATTCGGCAAAGACGTGATCGTGGCCGCGCTCGTGGCTTGCAGTACCGTCTGGTTCAGGATCGGCGAGGTGCTGGTTAGGTTGTTGGCGTCGCCCTGGTATTTAGCGGTAAGCGGATACGGATCCGCGTTGAGGTTGGACCTGGTCAGGGTAGCAACGCCGCTGCTATTTAATGTTGCCGATCCGATGTTGAACGTGCGGAAGCCATCGCTCCAGTTAAAGCCGACTGTCCCGGTTGGCGGGACGGGGTCGGTGGTGGTCACGGTCGCAGTCCAGGTAACCTTCTGGCCGTAGATGGAGGGATTCAAACTGGAGGCGAGCGTGGTGGTGGTGGGAGATTTGGTGGTGGAGTTCACGACTTGCCGGAGCCCGGCCGAAGTGCTGGCGGCGAACTTCGAATCGCCGGGATAGCTTGCCGTGATGGTGTAGGTGCCCGCCGACAACGAGGAAGTGGTGAGCGAAGCCATCCCACCGCTGAGTGGGGCTGTCCCCAGAACAGCCGCGCCGTTCCTAAATGTGATGGTCTCCCCGTTCGGCGGAGTGCCAGCACTCGAACTCACCGTGGCCGTGAACGTGACTGCCTGCCCCACAACCGAAGGATTGAGCGACGAAACCAGAGCGGTCGTGGTCGAGGTGATGATCTTCTCGCTTAAAGTGGGGGATATGCTGACGGTGTTGTTGGAGTCGCCAGCGTACTGAGCGGTGATGGAGTAGTTGCCCGCAGTGGCAAAAGAGGTGGTCAGCGTCGCGATATTTCCGGACAGTGAAGCGCTGCCCAAGTTTTGCGATCCTGCCATGAAGGTCACGGTGCCGCTGGCCGCGCCGCCATATTGGCTCATGACCTTCGATGTGAAGGTGACGGCCTGATTCGTGCCTGCTGGGTTGAGCGACGAAGTCAACGAAGTTGTGGTTGTTGCCACAGTAACCCTCTGGGTGAGCGGAGCGGATTTGCTGGCCGCGAAGCCGCCGCCTCCAAGGTAAGACCCTGTAATCGAATTGTTGCCCGCGGATAGAGTTGAAATCGGAATGGAAACGCTACCGCTCACCAGCGTTCCACTTCCGACCACGGTTGAGCCATTGAGCACCTGGACGGTGCCCGTCGGCGTGCCAGAACTCGATGTGACTTGGGCTGTGAATGTGACGACTTGTCCATAGACGGAGGGATTGAGTGAGGGAGCTAGTGCGGTAGTGGTGGGGTTTTGGTTTTCCGAGGAGTTGTTCAGCAGGATGGAAACTGTGTTGGAGTTGAAGTCAGCCACCGCGAGATCCAGCTTCCCATCCCCGTTGAAGTCGCCTATCGCCACTGCGACCGGAGAGAAGAAGTTGCTACCTACAAACAGAGACGAGGCCAAGCTGAAGTTGCCTGTCCCATCTCCAAGAAGGATGGAAACGGTGCTGCCGGTGTAGTCGGCAAACGCCAGGTCCGGGTTGCCGTCTGCATTGAAGTCGCCAATCGCGACGAAGCGCGGGTTTGCGCCAGCAGCGGGAGACGATGACAATGCGAAGTTGCCCATGCCGTCGCCCAGCAGGATGGAAGCTGTGCCCCCTTCGTTGGCGACCGCCAGGTCCAACTTGCCGTCCCGATTGAAGTCGCCGGCAGCAACTGACAAGGGACAGGCACTCACAGCCGGAGAAGAAGCCGGGACAAAGTTGCCCTTCCCGTCCCCCAGTAGGATGGAAACCGTATTGCTCCCGCAGTTGGGCACCGCCAAATCCAACTTGCCATCTCCATTGAGGTCTCCCACCGCCGCCAAGGCGGGATTGGAGCCGGTCGCGGGTGACGATGTCAACGTGAAGTTACCCATTCCATCTCCCAACAGGATGCTAACCGTGTTGCTGTAGTAGTTCGAGACCGCAAGGTCGACCTTGCCGTCTCCGTTGAAGTCCCCCGAAACGACCGAAATGGAATAACCACCGGCAGTAGCAGAAGAGCCTAGAGCGAAATTGCCCTTGCCGTCGCCGAGGAGGATCGCAACCGCGCCGCTACTCAGGTCGGCGACTGCTAGGTCCAACTTTCCGTCCCCATTGAAGTCTCCTACCGCCACCGAGGAGGGACTAGCGCCCGTCGCCGGAGTTGATGCCAGGGTGAAGTTGCCCTTGCCGTCTCCCAAGAAGATGGAACTCGTGCCGCTGTAAACGTTGGCAACCGCAAGGTCCAGGTTGCCATCCGCATTGAAATCGCCAACCGCGATTGAGTTCGGGTCATCGCCCGCAGTCAAAAAAGGGCCCAGGGTGAAAGCCACCGAATTGCCCGTGCTGTCAGTGACTGGCAGGAGGGTAACGTTTGACGTCCCGCCACCCGGCGCCGAATTGACCACCGTCACCGAAGCTGTGCCCGCCGTAGCGATGTCTGCGGCAGAGATCCCCGCCTTTAATTGCGAGTTGCTTATGAAGGTGGTGGGTCGCGGGCTGCCGTTCCACCTCACGACGGAGCCCGAAACAAAACCGGTGCCACTTACTGTCAGGGTGAAGTCCGTTCCGCCCGGCGCTGTGGCGTCGGGGACAAGGGGCAGGTTGATGAAGGGCACTGGAGCCTGCGCCTCGCCCATTGGAGCAATGAGAATTATGACTGTGATAACCGAGAGGACTGCGATGAACCCTGAGACAACACGAAGAACCTCAAGCCTAGGAGTGCGCTGTGACAGCATGGGAAACCTCCTTCGCCTGCGAGCGAGGGGCAGCGAGCGATCGTCGGCTCGGGTGAGGATGGATGGTTCACAGCTCAGTGGTTCGGTGGTCAGTGGCGCGGCACGGTAAGAACTACTGCGGTGTGTCCAAATCACCCGACAATGTGTCATCGAGATCATACTCCGCAGTGGCAACTTTTCCGCGACAATGTTCGCCCGTGTTCGTCGCCGAAGATCAACGCGGGCAGGGGTTCCGTCATTTCTGGCGGTATATCGGGCTCAGCGAGATTTGCGGTGGTGGGTGAGTTCGCTTCGATCTTTGGCCAGCAGTCCCCAGGCTTGGCGGTAGTGTTCGTATTTGTAGCGGTCCTGTTGGATGGGCGAGGCGGGGCAGAGGGTTACGGCTTGTTTGATCGTGGGAGTGAGCAGAACGGCGGCCGGGATCAGGTACCAGATCTGCTCCGGGACGACGTAGCAGGCGAATAGGTCAAGGTGATCGACGGAGTAGGGCTCGGCGACCAGATAATTGCGGCGGAACTGGCAGAGGTATCCGGTGCCGTTGCGGACGGTAGTGGATTTGACCTGCACCCGCATCAAGGCGCCGCGGTGCTCGATGCCTACGTCGTATTCCAGGCATTCTCCCCAGGGTTTAAGTACGTGGAAGCCACGCAGGGCGGCCGCCGCCATGAATAAAAGTTCGACCCACTCGCCACGCTCTTTGTAAGTCTTGAATTTCTCCCAGTGCTGCAACTGCTTGTGCTTCATTTCATCCACGTCCCTGGTTTCGGCCCAGACCGCCTTGCTTATGAATTCGAGCAATAAAAAAGGCGCGACCGTAGGCCGCGCCCTCGATTTTTTCTCTCTATACTTTCAGAATAGCAAATTTGGAGGGGTAAAACGGACATTCGTGGATGCGTTATTTTTCATTTTGTTTCAATGACTTACGTCAAATTGTGTAATTTCTGCCTATTGACAAGATTTCTTGAAAATCTGGCGGCAAGGGCAAAACGCCTACGGGCGGGCAGGATCGGGAAGGTCTTCGGCAATGGTGTCCGGAGACGCGGGGGCGGAGGCCGGGTCTGCGGACGGTGGCTGGTCGTTCAAGAACTGCTCGACCGCTGCAATCAGAAGGCTGCTCTGCGCCTTGGAAATGACCTGTCGGACGCCGATCGCTGTGGCTTGCTCTTCGAGATATTGGGACCAGTGCATGGTGCAGATGAAGATTGCGGTTTGGGGGAGCTGCTGCAGAATCTTGCGGGCCGCCGTCAATCCATCCGTGACGGGCATGACGAAGTCGAGGATGACGACCTCAGGGCTGAACTCGAGGGCCTTGGACACAGCCTCATGTCCATTTGCGGCTTCCAGGAGTTCGGCTGGGTGAATGTGGCTGAGCAACTGGTGCAGCGCAGTTCGAACGTTCAGACTATCGTCAGCAATCAGGATTCGGGGAGGCATGTGAAACCTGTACTGGTAAGGGTCTCTTGCAGGACTCACTTCTACCGTCGGATACCCCACAAAGCTACCCAAGCAGGACCCTGCCCGGAATACGGGAAATCCTGTATGCGGTAAGGTAAACGGCAGGCCTCCCTACAAAAAATGAAGAGCCTCGCTACGCAAGCCAAGGCACGTCCGGGCACAGGCACAGCCGCATCTCATTCGACGAATCAGAGCAAGGAGGAAGAATTGAGCAAGAAAGAGCGAACGATCGCGCCCGAAACTGAGATGCAGGTGCTGCGTCCGGGGGAGCGAAGCAATTCTGAAGGAAAGCCGGTGGCGAATAACCTTTTGCTGTCGATTCCTGACGAGGAGTTCAATGGCGTGCGGCCCGATCTGGAACATGTGGAGCTGCCGCAGTACACGATTTTGCATGAACCGCGCCAGAAATTGGAGTCGGTTTACTTTTTGAATTCAGGAATGGTATCGCTGGTGTTCAAGACGCGCGATGGTGAGAGCGTGGAGGTTGGAGTTGTGGGGAAAGAAGGGTTCACGCCCATTCCCGCGCTGGCGGGATTGAGAAGCACTCCGCACCAGGCGATCATGCAGGTCAGCGGAGAGGGATTTCGGATGAGCCTGGAGGTACTGGAGAGCGCGTTGAAGACCAGCCCGCGGCTGTACACGGCTCTGAACCGCTATGCGGCGATGCATGGGCTGCAGGTCGCGCAGACCGCGGGATGCAATCGGCTGCATGATCTGGAGCAGCGACTGTCCCGCTGGCTGCTGCTGACGCAGGACCGGGTGGGATCGGGGCTGCTGCGCATTACGCATGATTTTCTGGCGATGATGTTGGGGACGGATCGTCCGAGCGTGAGCCTGGCAGCCGGGGCGTTGCAGAAGAAGAGGATCATTGAATACTCGCATGGTTCGGTGAAGGTGTTGAACCGAAAGAAACTGGAAAGCTCGGCGTGCGAGTGCTATTCGGTAATTCAGAATGTTCATGCGGAAATGGCGGCGAAATAGGAGTAGTCAGTACTCGGTACGCGGTACTCAGTACCCAGTGAGGGGTACCTTGCTGACTGCTGAGCACTGATTACTGGGCTGCTGCTAGAACTCGACGTGGGCGCGGAACGAAGGGACCGCGACCGGGCCGCGGTCGCGGTTATAGCCGGGATGGTTGATGTGCTGGACGCCGGGAGCGAGATAGACTCCCCGCCAGACGTGAACCGTGTAGTAAGACTCGAAGATATTTTCGCGGCCGTAGGTGAGATGTCCATCGCCGAGGAGAAAGCCGAGACCTCCGGCGGCGAGATAGTTCTGGTGGTCCTTCTTGATGGCGTTGCTGACGAAGGAGATGCCGGCGCGATCCTGGCTGCGATGCCACCAGGAGCCGTTGGCCCCCACGCCTTCGGTGAATGTCTGCTCAACTTCTGTGTAGGCAAAAGATTCGGTGCGGCCGTCGTTCCAGCCGAAGCGGGCGAAGGCGGTGAGGTAGCGCGTGAGGTTTTGCTCGAGGTTCACGCCGAAACCGTACTTGTGCGTGATGTGCCAAGGGTGATTGGTGATGTCGGGCGCGGCGCCGGAAGCGGCGGCCTTGATGATCTGGTCGCGGTAGATACCCATGTTCCCGGCATTGGTGTAGGCGAGCAGGCGGATAACGCCGCTTTTGTGAGGGATCATGCCGTGGCGCAATTCGTATTCGAAATTTTCGGCATGGGCCTGCCAGGGCTTCCAGACGAGATCGATGCCGTTAGCGACTTTGGGCATGAGAGCCTCGGCGAAGCGAAATCCCCAGTTGCGATCTTCGAAGTCGGCGGTGGCGCCGACGGTGTAGCCGCGAGTGTCGGCGGCATAGTCCCAGGCGCCGTTATTATCGATGGTCCAGTTGGTGAACTGGAAGTGAGTGTCGGAGCCGGCTGAATTGACGTCGAAGAAATCGGGCAGGCTGAACTTGCCGAAGCGGAATTCGAGACGGCGGCGGGCGAGTTCGTCGAAGAGGGAAAACTGCGTTCGCTGGTTCTCGACCTTGTCTCTGCTGAACGCAAAGACTTTGTGGAACATGGCGCGGCCGAGATAGGGGGCTTTGCTGAGCAGCGGGTTGCGAACGATGTCGAGGTTGGTGTTGCCGGCGAGGCCGAAACCCTGGCTGAGGGCGGCGCCTCCGGCTTCCTCGATGTCGACCAGGATTTCGGTGGAGTCGTTGACGCGGGCGCCGGTGTAGAGGGTCATAAGGCGCGAGGTGGCTTTGTCGTAGTGCGGTCCCAGGCTGTGCGGACCGCTGTAGAGCGCATGAAATTCGGGATGAGTTTGGAAGATGAAGTTGGCTTGACCAGAGAGCCAGAAGCGGGTGCTCTGGAAATGCGGGAACATGGATTCGGTGGCCTGGGGAGAGTCGGCGTCAGGGGGAGATTGGGGCTGGGACGGTGGGTTGGGCTGCTGTGCCAATGCAGTGGCGCATAGGAGCGAACTGAGCAAGAGAGTCCGCCAGCGGGTTGCGAGTTGGGTTCGAGATCGCACGTTCGAGTTAGCGCCAACGCCACTGGCAAAATGATTGTTCTTGTTTCCGATTCAGGGTTAATACGGGTACAGCAGTATACATTAACTATGATTAACTATACTATTCCGCCACTCGAGCAGCTGTCTCTATGAGATTAGCGCATCTTGCGTTAAAGGAAAGTGAACGCAGTTGAACCATCACGTGTCCGCGACACGCGGGGGGGCGCCCGCGCCACATAAATTTCGCCACATAAATCATAGGAAGTTTGACAGCAACCCTGTGAACCCCTAACCTGATTTGCTCTGGATTATGAAAGTTCTAGTCTTAGGCGGCGGAGGGCGGGAGCACGCGCTGGCGTGGAAGCTGCGGCAGTCGCCGCGGATTTCGCAGCTTTACTGTGCGCCCGGAAACGGCGGCATTGCAGACGACGCGGAGTGCCTGCCTGGGGATTTGAAAAGCCTGGATTCGATCACTGGCCTGGCGGCGCGCCTCGAACCGGATCTGACCGTGGTCGGCCCGGAACTGCCTTTGACCTTGGGCGTGGTGGATGAGTTCAACCGGCGCGGGTGGCCGGTGTTTGGTCCGACGCAGGCGGCGGCGCAGCTGGAGTCGAGCAAGAGTTTCGCCAAAGAATTCCTGCAGCGGCACCATATTCCGACCGCTCCTTTCGCCATTTGCGATTCCATCGAGCAGGTGCGGTCCGCGCTCGGGCATTTTCATGTGCCGGTGGTGGTGAAGGCCGATGGATTGGCCGCGGGCAAGGGCGTGGTGATCGCCAAGACGAAGGAAGAAGCGGCTAGCGTGGCCGCCGAGATGCTCAGCGGGAAGATGCTGGGCGAGGCCGGTACGCGAGTTGTGCTGGAAGAGTGCTTGAAAGGCGATGAGCTTTCGTTCCTGGTGTTCAGCGATGGGGAGCGCGTGGCGCCTTTGGTCGCGGCGCAGGATCATAAGCGTGTGGGTGACGGCGATACCGGTCCGAACACGGGAGGCATGGGCGCGTATTCGACGGCCGACCTGGTGGATGCCGGCATGAGCGACTGGTTAGTGAATCACGTTGCCCGGCCCGTGGTTGCTGGAATGAAGGCGGAGGGAACGGAGTTCAAGGGCGTGCTGTACTGCGGGCTGATGATGACGGCGCGCGGCCCGATGGTGCTGGAGTTCAACTGCCGTTTCGGAGATCCAGAGACACAGCCGATTCTGATGCGGCTGGAAAGCGATCTGATCGAGGCGCTGGAGGCTTCGATTGAAGGGCGCGTGAGTGACGGAGATTTCCGGTGGTCGCGGGATCCGTCGGTGTGCGTGGTGATGTCGTCGGGAGGATATCCGGGGACGTTTGAGCAGGGTAAGCGTATTGATGGGCTCGAAGAGGCCGGCACGCTTGAGGGAGTGAAGGTGTTTCATGCCGGGACGTCCCGGCGCGATGGAGTTTATTACACTGCGGGTGGGCGGGTACTGGGAGTGACGGCGCGGGCTCGGGATTTGGAGACTGCGGTGGAGCGGGCTTATCAAGCTTGCGGGAAGATCTCGTTTGCGGGCGCGCATTATCGCAAGGACATTGCTGCGAGAGCGGTTAAGAAGTAAGTAAAACAAGTTTCAGAGTTTCAGGTTTCAAAGGAATCCTTCGACAGCGGTTTGCTTCGGTCTTTGCGAAGCAGACCTCCGCTCAGGATGAAAAATCCATAACAACTGGAGATATAGGGAGATGAGCAAGCCACTGGTTTCGATTGTGATGGGGAGTGATTCGGATCTGGAGATTATGCGGGAGGCGGGCAAGGCGCTGGATGGGTTCGGGATCGCTTATGAGATGGATGTGACGTCGGCGCACCGGTCGCCGGACCGGACGGCGGACTTCGCGCGGAAGGCGGCGCAGCGCGGGATTCGGGTGATTATCGCGGGGGCGGGTGGGGCGGCCCATCTGGCGGGAGTGATCGCGGCGCATACGACGTTGCCAGTCATTGGGGTGCCGATTCCATCGACGTCACTGAATGGGCTGGATTCGCTGCTGGCTACGGTGCAGATGCCGGCGGGAATTCCGGTTGCCACAGTCGCGATCGGGAAGCCCGGGGCGACGAATGCAGGGATTCTGGCGGCGCAGATGATTGGGCTGGCGGATGCGTCGGTCGCGAAAAAGCTGGAGGCGCACAAGGAGAAGCTGGCCCAAGGTGTGGAGGAGAAGTCTAGAAAGATGAAAGAGAGCAAGGTCTAACGTCAAAATCCCCCACCCTGTCGCCAAAAACCGCGACAAGGGTGGGGCACCCCGGTTTATCGCACTACGTTGTCGCCTACCTCCCGGTATTTTCCACGGAAAAACAGGAGCGGGTTTCCTTCGCGCACAATTACGTCTTCGACTTCGGCGATGAAGATGGTGTGGTCGCCGGCCTCCTGCGCGGAGTGCAGGCGGCATTCGAGGTAGGCGAGAGAACCGTGCAGCATGGGCGTGCCGTGGCGGGTACGGTCGAAGCGGGCAGCGGCTTCGGTTTCGGCGTTCTCGTGGGTGCGTTCGGGACGGGCATAGTACTCGGAGATGGCACGCTGTTCTTCGGCGAGGACGTTGATGCCGAAGCGCTTCTTGGCGTGCAGGTGGGCGTGGGTGCGGGTGCTGTGGTCGACGCAGACCAGCACCAGCATGGGATCGAGCGAGACCGAGGCGAAGGCGTTCGCGGTCATGCCGTGGACCGTGCCTTCGAGGTCGACCGTGATGATGGTGACTCCGGTGGCGAAGGCGCCCATGGCTTTGCGGAAGTCGGTGGTGGTCAGGGGCATAGTTCTGATTTTTGATTGCAGATTTCAGATTGCAGATTCAAGGTGGACCGCTACCCCGATCTGCAATCTAGAATCTTCAATCTGAAATCCTCAATTGCTGAAATCACACGGAGAAGTGGATTCAGGCATCCGCCCGCTACATTACCACGACGAGGCGTTGTATCATTCGATTCAACGTGAGCACAGTGGCTTCAATTGCCCGGCCGGAAGCGGTTCAACTCATTCGCTGTGGCGACGAGGAACTGCCGGCACTGCTGCAGGCGGCGCGGGAAGCGAGAGACGCGTTCAAACCTGGGGCCATTACGTATTCCAAAAAAGTATTTATCCCGCTAACCAATCTTTGCCGGGATTACTGCGGATATTGCATCTTCCGCAAGGATCCAGGGGAACCGGGCGCGCATACCATGACTCCCGAGGAAGTGCTGGCAGTCGCGCGCGCGGGGGAGAAGCTAGGCTGTACGGAAGCGCTGTTCAGCCTGGGCGATAAGCCGGAGTTGCTGTTTCCGGAGATGCGCGAGACGCTGCGCCAGTTGGGGTACAAGTCGACGTTGCATTATCTGGAAGCCATGTGCGAGATGGTGCTGCGGGAGACGACACTGCTGCCGCATCCGAATCCGGGACTTCTGAGTGCCGAGTGGATTTCACGATTGGCGGCGGTTTCGCCCAGCATGGGGCTTATGCTGGAAACTACCAACAGGACGCTGCTGGCTGGGGGAGCAGCGCATGACAACGCTCCCGATAAAGTTCCAGCAAAGCGGCTGCGCACCATCGAAGAGGCGGGGAAGCAGAATGTGCCGTTCACGACAGGATTGCTGATCGGGATTGGCGAGTCGCCGGACGATCGTGTGGACACGCTGCTGGCGATCCGCGATTTGCACGAGCGCTACGGGCACATTCAGGAAGTGATTGTGCAGAATTTTCGCGTGAAGCCGGAGATCCCGATGGCGCACTGGCCCGAGCCGTCGCGGGGCGAAATGCTGCGGGCCGTAGCAGTAGCTCGCTTGCTACTCCCGGACGTGAATATTCAGGCGCCGCCGAATCTGTCTGCGCCGTACTATGAAGAGTTGGTGGATGCTGGCATCAATGATTGGGGAGGGATTTCGCCGCTGACCCCTGACTTTATCAATCCGGAGAAGCCGTGGCCGCACCTGGAGCAATTGCGGGCACGGACCGAAGGCAAGGGATTTGCGTTGCGGCAAAGATTGCCGGTTTATCCTGAATTTGTGGTAGAGGTGGTGAAGAAGCCAGGATTGCTTTCGGAAAGAGTGCGTGCTGCATCGGGCGAGGACTGGCTGGCGCGGAGGGCGGCATGATTTGCGTCTTGAGCGGCGGGACCGGGGGCGCGAAGTTCGTCGACGGCCTGCGCCAAGTCATGCCAGCAGAAGAAATTACGCTGGTGGTCAACACCGGCGACGACCTGCTGTGGTGGGGCCTTTATGTTTCGCCGGATATTGACTCGATCACCTACGTGCTCTCAGGGATGCTGAGCCGCGAGCGCGGATGGGGCGTCAAAGGGGACACTTTTCTCTGCCTGCAGGCCATGGGGCAGCTCGGCGAGCCCACATGGTTTCACACGGGCGACCGCGACCTGGCGATGCACCTGCTGCGCTCGCGGCTGCTGGCCGAAGGCAAGACCCTGTTGGACGCTACCAAGGTGATCTCCGACAAGCTGGGGGTAAAAGCGCGGGTGCTGCCCATGAGCAACTCGCGGGTGGAAACGAGGGTCGATACGCCGATCGGCGAGCTGAGCTTCGAAGAATATTTCGTGCAGCGCTGGTATCAGGATCCGGTGAAGTCGGTGCGATTTGCGGGAGCTTCGGATGCGGAGCCGGCCCCGGGGGTCATCGAAGCTATTACCTCAGCGGATGCAGTGATCGTAGCGCCGAGTAATCCGGTGACCAGCATTGGTCCAATCCTGGCGGTGCCGGGCATTCACGATGCGCTGCTGCGGGCGCGCGGAAAAGTCGCGGCGATCAGCCCGATTGTGGGGAACGCGCCGGTTGCGGGTCCGGCAGGCATTTTGATGCAGGCGCACGGGCTGCCGTGCTCGATTGGTGGCGTGGCGCACGCTTACGAAGATTTTCTGGACATTCTCATCTGTGATACACGTGATTCGCGCGCGGCCGACATGCTCCGCCAGAACGGGTTGCGGGTGCACTGCACGCAAACTATCATGCGCAGCTCGGATGATAAGGCGGCGCTGGCGCGCGAGGTGCTGGCGTGCCTGTCGGCGGACGCATCCAGCGATAAACCTGCGGCGGCGGCTCCTTTCCGAGGTTCGGATTTCCAGCCGTGATCCTGGTTCCCATCAAAGACACCGCGACGGCGAAACAGCGCCTGGCGGGGGTGCTCGATCAAGCTGCACGCACGGAACTGGCACGCGCCATGCTGCATGATGTGTTCACCGCATTGCACAACTGGGAGAACCGGCCGGCGGTGGGGATCGTGACTGGCGACTCTTACGCGACCAACTTGGCTGCGGAATATGGATTCGAGGTGATACCCGACCAGGACAACCCCGGAGAAACGGGGGCGATCGAAATGGCGACGCGGGTGTGCGTGGAGCGCGGCCTAAATGAGACGCTCGTAATTCCCGCGGACATTCCGCTAATTCAAGCGCGGGAACTGGAGGAGATTTTGCGGAACGCGCCCCGGGAAGGGAGCGTGCTGGTTCCTGCCGGCGATGGGCGCGGGACCAACGCGGCTCTGCGGAGGCCGGCGGACTTGTTTCCACTGAAGTTTGGGAATGACAGCTTCAAGCCGCATCACGCGGCGGCGCAGGCTACGGGCAAGCCTTGCGTGGTGCTCAAGCTGCCGGGAATTGCCGTGGATGTGGACAATCCTGCTGACCTGCTGCAACTGATCGCCTTGCCGGGCGAAACACGGGCGCAGAGGCTGGCGCGAGAATGGAAGCTCAGCGAGCGGCTGCAGGCGAGAGGATCGTTGTGAAGCGCCCGTCGTCCGAGGTCCGCGAAGTACGTCTCATCCCCGTCCCGGTTCGAGACGACATTCGGCCGGGAGATTCTATTGCCGACATGCTGCTGCAGTCCATGCGGCGCAGACGGCTGCAGTTTCAGCCCGGCGACATTCTCGTGGTGAAACACAAAATCGTTTCCAAGGCGGAGGGACGTCTGGTCGATCTGGCCACGATTCAGCCGTCGGTAGAATCGGTGGAGTGGGCGAAGCAGTACGACCTCGATGCGCGGGTCATCGAGTTGGCGCTGCGCGAGAGCCGGGCGGTGATACGGCGGAAGAATGGAGTGCTGATCACCGAAACGCAGCATGGATTCCTGTGCGCCAGCAGCGGCGTGGACGTGTCGAATGTGGACGGCGGTGGGCACGCGCTGCTGCTGCCGGAGGATGCGGATCGATCGGCGGCGGATCTTCGGCGCGCGCTGAAAAAGACCACGGGAGTGTCGCTCGCAGTGATTATTACCGACAGCTTCGGGCGGCCCTGGCGCGAGGGCCTGACGGATTTTGCCATCGGCATCTCGGGAATGAAGGCGCTGCGCGACGATCGCGGACGCCGGGATACGCATGGATACAAGCTGAAGGCCAGCGTGGAAGCGATTGCCGACGAACTAGCGAGCGCCGCGGGACTGGTTTGCGGAAAATTGAATCGCGCGCCCGCGTGTGTGATACGGGGTTTCCATTATGCGGCGGGGACGGGTGGAGTTGGGGAACTGCTGCGTCCGGCGGAGAGCGATCTATTCCGCTGAGACTTCCGCTACACTGTAGGGACGCGCTGGCGGATTCTGCCCGCGCCGGCAGAGACGTAGCAAGCTGCGCTCTGCACTGAGAGGACCATGCAATACCAACTTTCTCTCTCGGAATTGGAAGGTTTTCCCTCGCTCGACTGGTCAGATGTTGCTTCCCGCCTGAGTTTGTCCATTCGTTCTTCCCTGGAGAAAATCCTCGAGACGCAAAATGGCGCGGAGCTGTCGCTGGAAGAGTGTTACGCGCTGGCGGATTCTGAAGGGGACGATCTGCTGGGGCTGCTGGTCGCCGCGAATATGCTGCGGGCGGAACTCGTCGGGAACATTGTCACCTATGTGGTGAACCGCAATATTAATTTCACCAATATTTGTTTTGTGGGATGCAAGTTTTGCGCCTTCAGCCGCGGGCCGCGGGAGGCAGATACTTATTTTCTGACGCTCGAGCAGATGGGGGAGAAGGCGATCGAGGCGTGGCGACAGGGAGCCACCGAAGTCTGCATCCAGGGCGGGCTGCCGCGCGATCTGCCCAAGTTTCATTATAGGGACATTCTGCGGGCGGTGAAGAAGGCGGTGCCGCGGATGCATATCCACGCGTTCTCGCCGATGGAGATCGTCTACGGAGTGGAACTCACGGGGATGCCGCTGGCGGACTATCTTTCGATGCTACGGGACAACGGGTTGGGAACGCTGCCTGGGACCGCAGCGGAAATTCTGGACGACGAGATTCGCCACATCCTGTCGGCGAACAAGCTGTCGACTGCGCAATGGATTGAGGTGATTCGCACGGCGCACCGGTGCGGCATTCGAAGCACATCCACACTGATGTATGGGCACGCGGAGACGCCGGCGCACTGGGTGAGGCAGATGCGGTTGTTGCGCGAGATTCAGGATGAGACCGGAGGATTCACCGAGTTCGTGCCTCTGGGATTCGTGCATCAGAACACGCTGCTATTTCATCAGGGGCTGGCGCGGTCTGGGCCGACGCTGGCGGAACATCTCAAGGTTCATGCATTGGCGCGGGTGATGCTCGCGGGCTCGATCAATAATATTCAGGTTTCGTGGGTGAAGCTGAACCGGAAACTCTCGCAATTGTGCCTGCATGCGGGGGCCAACGACTACGGCGGCACGCTGATGGAAGAAAACATTTCGCGCGAGGCCGGGGCGACGGCGGGGCAGTACACGAGTCCGGAAGATTTTCAGGCGCTGATTCTGGAGGCGGGAAGGATTCCTGCGGAGCGCAATACGACTTATTCGCGCATCCACATCAAATCACCTTTGGATGAGTTCACCGCCGAGCAATCGTTCGAGGCTGAGTTCGCATGAGCGCGCACGATGCTGCCCCGGTGCGGCCGATTGCAATCATTGGTGGCACCGGCCCCGCAGGAATGGGGCTGGCCCTGCGCTGGGTGCGGGCGGGAGAAACGGTCATCATCGGCTCGCGCGAGGAAGAGCGCGCCAGGCTGGCTGCGGCCAGCATTCGGAAGAGAGTGGGCGATCAGGCAAAGATCAGCGCCATGGAGAACCATGCGGCTTGTGCGGCGGCCGACATCTTGATGCTGACGGTCCCCTTCGAAGGACAAGCGTCGCTGATCAAAAAGCTCAAACCCTCGATCACACCGGGCAGCATTTTGATCGACGCGACCGTTCCCGTAGCTGCTGGAGTGGGCGGGCGCGCCTCGCGCACGCTTGGCGTGTGGCAGGGATCGGCGGCGCAGCAGGCTGCGGAGCTGGTGCCCAACGATGTCAGCGTAGTGGCCGCGTTTCACAATGTCTCCGCTGAATTGATGGGCGGCGACAATCCGCTGGACTGCGACGTGATCGTGTGCAGCGACGATCCGGACGCGGCACAGCTCACGCGCGAACTTGCGGCCAAGATTCCCGGCATCCGCGCGATTGACGGCGGCAAGCTGGAAAACGCCCGCATCGTCGAACAGATCACCGCCTTGCTGATTGGCCTGAACATGAGGCACAAAGGCCACAGCGGAATCCGCATTACCGGATTGCCGTCCACCGCATACCGCTAGACGCACCTGCCCGAAGGAGCCTCTTGCTTTGAGCCAGAATCAGAACCTAGACGCGGCCCGGCAGTATCACAGCGGCACCAAGCATTCCTATGCCAGCATTCGGATGCATCCGCACGTTCTCGACTGGGAGAACAAGCCGCTGCTGTTCAAGATCTATCCGACGCTCGAAGTGACAAGGCTGCCCAGGGATTTCCAGGAGACCGGGTGTCCGGCGCTTACTGCGATTGCAGCCGGGCCAAGTGAGCAGAAGCGGGACGCGATCCCGGATCTGGAAACGCTGGCGCAATTGCTGTTTTTTTCTGCGGGAGTCACGAGGAGCAAGAAGCACGAGGGCGGGGAAACATTCTTTCGGGCAGCCGCGTGCACTGGGGCGCTTTACGAAATTGACCTCTACGTCGCTTGCACTGACCTGCCCGCGAAGATTGGGCCTGGGCTGCCCGCCGGCGTCTATCACTTCGGCGCGGCTGAATTTGGATTGCGGCAGTTGCGGGCCGGAGATTTTCGGCAGGCACTTGCGGAGGCTGCGGGGAACGACCCCTCGATTGCACATGCTCCGGTGACGATCATCTGCACCGGGACGTACTGGCGGAACGCCTGGAAGTATCACTCGCGCACCTACCGGCACTTCGGCTGGGACAATGGGACGATCCTGGCGAACCTGCTGGCGATCTCGGCGGCATCGAAACTTCCGGCCAAGATCTTTGGCGGTTTCGTCGATGCGGAAGTGACCGCGTTACTGGGGCTGGACACGAAGCGCGAGGTCGCGTTCTCGCTGGTTGCGATTGGGCATCAGGAGGCTGAGGCGGCGAAGGCTCCGCCGGTCTCGCCGCTGGAACTGCAAACCGTACCGTACTCCAGGGAAGAGGTGGACTATCCGGCGATGCGGAAGATGCATGAAGCATCGTCTCTACAGTCGGCGAGCGAGGTGGAAGCCTGGCGAGGCAAGACGCCGGCGCATGAAACTCCCGCGGGTAAAGGAGAGACGACTTCGCTGCGACTGCCGGAGGAGTCGCGGATTCCTCGCGATACCATCGAACAAGTCATTTCGCGGCGTGGCTCGACGCGGCAGTTCGCGCGTGATCCGCTCACCAAGCCGCAGCTTTCTCTCATTCTCGATCGCGCCACGCGAGGGATCCCTGCGGATTTTCTCGATCCGTTTGGGAGCCATCTCAACGACCTGTATTTGATTGTCAACAACGTGCACGGGCTGGAAGCCGGAGCGTACTTTTATCACTGGGAAAAGAAGTTCTTCGAAGTGCTGAAGACGGGGGACTTCCGTGACAAGGCAGGCTACCTGGGCCTGGAGCAGCAGATTCCGGCGGATGCGGCGGTGGACGTATTTTTTCTAGCAGACCTGAAGAAGATTCTGGAGCGCTACGGGAACCGCGGATATCGAGCGGTCCAGTTGGAGGCAGGGATCGTGGGCGGGAAGCTGTATCTGGGGGCCTACGCACAGCGGCTGGGGGCCAGCGGGCTGACCTTTTACGATGACGATGTGGTCAGCTTCTTCTCGCCGCACGCCCGGGGGAAGAGCGCCATCTTCCTGGTCGCGCTGGGACGAAGCGCGGTGCGGAAATAGGCGGGCACGCCGACATAAGCGTTTAAGTTAAGAATTACTTCCGGTTCGGGCGTCACTCGGGTGGCCATCCAAATGTTAGATCAATCATTCCAGTCATATGCAAGTTCTTCGCCCTTGATCCGGGATTTGCTCAAACTTTGGGAGTAGCGCTACGTCTAACCCCTGACGGAATCTCTGAAAGCGATTAAAACAAGGAGCAATCTACAATGAAACGATCTTCGCTTGCGCTAGTGGCGATTACCCTGCTTGCTGCCTTTGGAATGAGTCTTTACAGTCAGGCCCAAACGCAGGACAAAGCTCCGAGTCCGGCGCGGTCTCGATCCGATGAGATGTTGGATAGGTGGAACGACATTGGGAACAAACTCGTGGCGATGGCGAAGGATTTTCCCGAAGACAAATACGACTTCAAACTGCAGAAGGACCAGCGCACTTTTGCCTTGAATCTTCTCCACGCCGCCGCACTGGATTTCGTTTTGATACGCAGGGTTTCAGGATCAAACGTCGGGCCTGACTTCGGCGAGGGTGACAATCCTTCGCGCGACGCTTTCAAGACCAAGGCCGACGTGGTGAAGTTCGTGCAAGAGGCCGTCGCGGACGGGGCGCAAGTAATTCAACAGCAGGGCGACGCGGGGCTGGACAATACATCCAAATTTTTCGGGAACCGGATGGCCCACAACTCCACCATCTGGACGTTCGCTATAGAGCATAGCGGCGAGCACTATGGCCAGCTTGTGGTCTACTATCGTGCCAATAACCTGGTTCCCCCGGATTCGCGGCGCTAATGCGGTAATTAATATTAATAAGGTCCTTGAAAATTCAAGACTGCAATTCCTGACTTCCGCATCGTGGGCGATGCGGATCTAAGTCAGTAACGCGGGGGCGCATCGCGCGCCCCCGTACCACCAACTTCGGTTCGGCCGTGCCCAACAACAGCAACAGCGCGAAGTCGACAGCGTTCTTTTTCGCCGGCCTCAGGCAAGGTCGTAGCGATCAAGGTTCATGACCTTGTTCCACGCCGCCGCGAAGTCCTTCACAAACGCCTCTTTCGAGTCGTTACATGCATAGACTTCTGCGATTGCCCGGAGCTGGGAGTTCGAACCGAAGAGGAGATCGACGCGCGTGGCGGTCCACTTGATTTTGCCTGTCGCCCGATCGTGCCCCTCATACACGCCTTCAGAGCCATTGGGCTGCCATTGCGTGCTCATGTCGAGCAGGTTGACGAAGAAATCATTGGTCAGCGTCTCCGGCCGATTGGTAAAGACGCCGTGTTTGGTCTGCCCGAAGTTCGCATTCAGGGCGCGCATGCCGCCGATGAGAACCGTCATCTCGGGGGCAGTCAGCGTCAGCAACTGCGCCCGATCCAGAAGCAACTCCTCAGCCGACAGGACCTGTCCGCTGCGAAGATAGTTGCGGAACCCGTCAGCGACCGGCTCCATTACGGCGAATGAGTGGACGTCGGTCTGCTCCTGCGTAGCATCGGTGCGGCCCGGCGTGAAAGCGATCTTCACTTCGTGCCCGGCTCTTTTCGCAGCTTCCTCGACGGCTGCGCAGCCGCCCAGAACGATCAGGTCGGCCAGCGAGACCTTCTTCCCTTTGTTCCCGTTGGACTGCGCGCTGTTGAACTCCCGTTGGATTGCCTCCAGCTTCTTCAAGACCTTCGACAGTTCAGCCGGCTGGTTCACTTCCCAATCTTTTTGTGGCGTGAGGCGAATGCGGGCCCCGTTCGCCCCGCCGCGCTTGTCAGAGCCGCGGAACGACGCCGCCGATGCCCAAGACGTCGTGACGAGTTGGGAGATCGACAGTCCGGACTTGAGCATCTTCGCCTTCAGAGCAGCAGTGTCCTGCTCGCCGATCAATTTATGATCCACGGCCGGAACAGGGTCCTGCCAGATTTGGGGCTCTTTCGGAACGAGCGGACCGAGGTATCGAGGGATCGGTCCCATGTCGCGGTGCGTCAGCTTAAACCACGCTTTGGCAAATGCGTCTGCGAACTGGTCCGGATGCTCATAGAAGCGCCGCGAGATCTTTTCGTAGGCAGGGTCGAAGCGCAAGGCCAGGTCCGTGGTCAGCATGGATGGCGCATGATGCTTTGACGGATCGTGCGCATCCGGCACTGTACCGTTGCCCGCGCCATTTTTCGGTGTCCACTGATGCGCACCGGCCGGGCTCTTCGTCAGTTCCCACTCGAAGCTGAACAGGTTCGTGAAGAAGTTGTTGCTCCACTTTGTGGGAGTCTGGGTCCAAGTGACTTCCAGGCCGCTGCCGATGGTGTCAGCACCAAAACCTTTGCCAAGCTTATTCTTCCACCCGAGGCCTTGATCCTCAATGGCGGCACCTTCTGGTTCGGGGCCGACATATTGAGTGGGTACGCCAGCGCCGTGCGTCTTGCCGAAAGTGTGTCCGCCGGCAATGAGCGCAACCGTTTCTTCGTCGTTCATCGCCATGCGAGCGAAAGTCTCCCGGATATCCCGAGCCGCAGCGATGGGATCGGGGTTTCCATTGGGCCCTTCCGGATTCACATAGATCAGACCCATTTGCACGGCCGCCAGGGGATTGGAAAGGTCACGGTCGCCGCTATAACGCTCGTCGGCCAGCCACGTGCCCTCGGGTCCCCAATAAATTTCCTCTTCGGGCTCCCAGACATCCGGGCGCCCGCCGCCAAAACCGAACGTCTTGAAGCCCATGGACTCCAATGCGACGTTGCCGGCGAGAATCATGAGGTCGGCCCACGAGATTTTCTTGCCATACTTCTGCTTGATCGGCCACAGCAGCCGGCGCGCCTTGTCGAGGTTCACGTTGTCGGGCCAGCTGTTGAGCGGCGCGAAGCGTTGCTGACCGGATCCAGCTCCACCGCGGCCGTCGCCGATGCGGTACGTACCGGCGCTGTGCCACGCCATACGAATGAAAAGTGGTCCATAGTGCCCAAAGTCGGCCGGCCACCACTCCTGCGAGTCGGTCATCAAGGTCTGCAGGTCTTTGATGACAGCATTCAGGTCGAGGGTCTTGAACTCCTCCGCGTAATTGAACTCCTTACCCATCGGATCGGACAGCGGCGAATGCTGGTGGAGGACCTTCAGGTTTAACTGATTCGGCCACCAATCAACGTTCGTGTGGGACTTGCGCGGGCCGTGCGCTACTGGACACTTGGATTCGGTTAACGTGCTCTTGTCGTTAGTTTCTGGGGAAACACTTCCCGATGACGTCGCGAGTGTATTTTCCATATATTTTTTCCTTCGATTCTTGATTGCGTACTGCGTGAAAAAACTATTTTTGGGCACTGCAGCGGCGACAGAGGCCAAAGACCTCGATCAACGGCTGCGTCAGATCAAAGCCGTCCGGCAGTTGCCGGGATAGCCGGTTGAAATCGATGAACTCTCCTTCGATGTCCTGCACCGACTTGCAGCGGGAGCAGACCAGGTGATGATGAGGTTCGAGATTGCCGTCCACGCGCAACGTGGACGCATGCGGACTCACCTCTCGCAGCAACCCACAAGCGATGAAAAGCCGCAGATTGTTGTAGATGGTGGCCAGAGAAATGGATGGAATACGACGCCGGACCGCGGCGTAAATGTCTTCTGGAGAATAGTGTCCGTGGGAAGCGATGACGGCCTCATAGACCACCTGACGCTGGTGCGTGACCGCCAAGCCGTGCTTCGCTGCCAGCTCACGGAACTGCTTGTGGGAGAGGCGCATGATTATCGAATAACAATAATTATAAAACAATCGAGAGCAGTGTCAGCCGAAATCTTTGCTTTGATCTCGAAAAGGGAGGGCGGCCACAAGACCAGGTTGTGGCTCAGCTAAGACGGTCGTCGGTTCCACCCCACATGGGGGGCGTCCCGAGATTCACGAATGCGGAACCTATTCCTCGACGACGGGCGCGGACATCTCTTCGGCGGGTTCGCCGCCGGCCATCGCTTGCGCGACGATCAGCCTGCGGGCTTCGACACGAATCTTGGGCAATTGCACGCCAAACCACCAGGCTCCGGCCACGGATGCGAGGCCACCCAGAGCGACGGTCAGGGGAGCACCGAGACGATCGGAAAGAGCGCCGCCCAGCAGGGCTCCGACGGGCGCCATGCCCATGAACATCATGGAATACAGGGCCATGACGCGGCCGCGCAGCTCGTCGGGCACCATGACTTGGATGAGCGTATTCGAAGACGCCATCTGCAGCATGATGAAGTAGCCTACCGGCAACAGCAGCGCCACCGATAGCCAGAAGGATTTGGAAAAGGCAAACAGCATCAGGCTGACGCCAAATCCCGCGCAACAGACCGTAACCCAGCGGCCCAGCCCCTTGACACCGGAGCGGACAGCGAGGGTCAACGCTCCGAGCAGAGCGCCCACGCCGGCTGCGCCCATGAGGATGCCGAGGCGTACTGCGCCCAAGTCGTGCGATCTGATCAGAGAGGCGAACTCCTGCCCTCCGTTGTGAAGAATCTTGTCCGCGAAAATGGGCATGAGAACGACGTAGGGCATGCCCGTCACGCTGACCAGCCCGAGGAGAATCAGGAGGGCGCGAATGGGAGCGGTACGGTTGACGAATTGGAAACCTTCGACGATGTGCTTCCATGGCGAAGTTTTAGCCGAGACGCGAGCCGGGGCGTGGACTCGCATCATCATGAGGCCGGCGATCACGGCGATGTAGCTGACGGCATTGGCGAAAAAGCACCACCCCTCCCCCAGGCGGGCCACCAGGACTCCGGCCACCGCTGGGCCAATCACGCGGGCGCCGTTGAACATGGAAGAGTTCAGGGCGATGGCGTTCATCAGGTCGTCTTTGCCGACCATGTCCACTAGAAACGACTGGCGGCCGGGTATGTCGAATGCATTGACCACCCCGAGCAGGGCTGCCAGCACAAAAATGTGCCAGACCTGAACTTTGCCGCTCAGGGTGAGCGCGGCCAAAATGAAGGCCAGGATCATGGAAGCGGTTTGCGTCGCAATGACGATGCGCTGTCGGTTGGCGCGATCGGCGGTGATGCCGCCCAAGGGGGCAACCAGGAAGACGGGGATCTGGCTGGCGAACCCGACGGCGCCAAGCAGCAGGCCGGAGCCGGTAAGGCGATAGACCAGCCAGGATTGGGCGACCGTCTGCATCCACGTGCCGATGAGGGAGATCAACTGACCGCCGAAAAAGAGCTGGAAATTGCGATGGCGGAGTGCGCGTCCGGCGGCCTGCCAACTCACGCGTGGAGAGGGCTCGCCGGCGGCTACCGGCTTGCTTTCTGGGATGGGAACGTTCGAATCAGCCACTGTAGATGCTTTGGATGACTGCGCAATCGGTTGCGCTACTACTATATCGTGGGGAGTTTTGCCGGGCCACGGGCGGTACTTTTCCACAGGCTGGTGGGCGGTTTTCAAGGCCGGGGCAACTCCAGGTTTGCATTGCGAGTAGAAATGAACAGTCCTTTCAAAAATTCTCTTGAGAAGTGCTTTTATAGCTTCTCTTACGGCGGCGGGTGGGCTAAAGTAGCTTATCTGCAGTTCTCTCGGCGATTCCCAAGGAAGTGACTCATGACCACTCCGCCAGTCCAGGTTGAACGCCGTATCGGACAGCGATTTCCCTATCTCTTGCCAGTTTCCTTGCGTCAACCGGCGGGCTCAATCGAAGGAGTCGGGTTCACGCAGGACGTCAGTTCGCGCGGAGTGTTCCTGCTTACCGACGCTCCTCTGATGGAAAATCTCGAAATCGAGCTTACGTTGCGAATGCCCTCTGAAATCACGCTGGGCAACACCATGCCGGTACGCTGCCGGGGTCACATCCTGCGAGTCGTGCGTCCGGTGGTGGCCTCCGTTAATGCGAGCTCTCACCGGGTTGAGACAAAGATTGGGGTTGCGGTTCGGCTGGAGTGCTATGAGTATCTGCCGGAAGCCTCCGAGTCTTCGGGAGCGTTCGCGCGGATTTCCACCCTGCACCCTCATCGTGAGGAAGAGCAGCCGGTAGTTCATTCGTCGGATCGGGGATAAGCCTTAGAAGGGCCAAAAACCGCACCAAGCCTACCTTTGCGCCGATTAGCCATTCATTGAGGAGCGAAGACGTTTTAAATTTTTTTGTACAGTTTGTCTTTTCAAGTGCCAAATCTTGTCTTACAATGATTCGCACTGACGTAAAGTCCTGAGGCGTTTCTGTTGTCGAATTCCTTCCAGCCGTCCATCATGCAGTCGCGAGGTCTAATTTGTTTGAGGCCGTGGTCTGCGAACCCAAGCCGGAACCATTACCTAGGTCACTTGGCGGAGAGCAGCTTCTCTTTCTAATATGCAAACACCGAGAGAAATCAGCGAGAACCGCGCCATGCATGGGATTGCAGTCGGCGTCCTGACTGAAGACCGCGAACACTTGACTGCGCTGCAGAATCGTCTGGAACAGACGCGACTGGGACGAGCGGTATTCACTCATCTTGGATTTCCTGCTTCGCCAACCGACACGATTCTGCGGCAGCTGCAGGATTCGCGCGCGGAAGTGGTGATCATCGATATTTCCTCGCAAGACCCGCAACGCGCCATCCGAGCCATCGAACTGATCCGCGCTACCACCCAGCAGATTGCGATCTTCGCCAATGGGGGGATGTCGCAACCCGTGAACATTGTGTCTAGCATGCGAGCGGGTGCTGGAGAATATCTGGATCATGCGGCCGGAACGGACGCGCTGCTGGAAGCGCTCACGCGCTTCAGTTCGTCTCGCACACGTTCTCTGGGCGGCGCGGGCAAGGCGCGGGTATTCACGTTCCTCGGGGCCAAAGGAGGCGCGGGCTGCACGACTGCGGCGGTCAATACCGCGCTGGCGCTGCAGCAGGCACACGGCGACGTGGTTCTGCTGGATTTCGCGCCCATCGGACACGCGGCTCTGCATCTGAACTTGCGCCCGCAGTTCGGTGTGCTGGATGCGCTGCAGAACCTCCATCGCATGGACTTTTCGCTGCTCGATGGCCTGATGACCGAGACTAAAGAAGGGCTGCATGTTCTGGCAGGGCCGCAGCAGCCCTATCCCAGCGAACCAACGCCGGGAGAGTTGGCGCGGCTGTTTGATCTGCTGGTGAGCCACTACCGCTTCGTGGTGGTAGACGCTTCCAGCCGGCTGGACCCGACGACGCGGTTGCTTTCCGATCTTTCCAATGCTGTGCTGGTGGTGGCGCAAACCGACGTGGTTTCGCTATGGAGCGCGGGACGTATTCACAGCTTCCTCGAAGAGGGCACGGGGCGCGACCGGCTGCGGGTGATCTTGAACCGCTATAAAAAGATTCCCGGCTTTAGCGAGCAAGATGTGCAGCAGGTCACGAATTGCAAAGTTTTGTGGAAGGTTCCCAATGCCTTCCAGGCGGTCTCACCTTCCATCGACCACGGCGCTCCGGTTGTACTGCAGGAAGGGCCGGAGATCAGCCGCTCATTTCGCGCGTTGGCCGAAACGCTGGCGAGCGCGTCCTCCAATTCCGACGGCAATCTCGACCTGGTGTACAAGCAGGATGATTCCCGCAAGAAGACTCCCGGCCGGTTGAATCTGTCTCCTATCCGCGCGGGGCAATAATTTTTTAGTACCCAGTTCCGAGTACCCAGTACCGAGAAAAACGGTGCCGCCCCTTCCCATCAGGCTCAGAATCACGCGGTCCTTCTATAGCTGCCCGCACTAGCGGCCGGCGAGTCGGCACTCGCAACTCGGTACTATTGCCTGGCTGCCGGGGAAGACGAGGCTTCCTGTGGGAACATCTTGAAAACTACGTCGCGGGACTGCGCGGTCACTTTCTTGTTCACGTCCGTTGACTTCTCGGTCAACGTTCCTTTCAAGACGAAAAACGCTTCGTCCCCGGGATTCTTTCCTTCTCCTCGCTCCACCGACCCGGTGAAGTCGAACGAGACGCCGTGGACGATCTCGGTGGTAAAGGTCAACTTGTTGCCATCGAGCTTGCCCGTTTTGAAGAATTGATCGAGAAAGGCTCCCTTATCGCTCTCCCCGCTGCCATAGCGGGAAATAAAACCGGTGACGCGCCCCGCATCTTCGACCGTGATTTGAACAAACTCGCCTTCTTTCAGAAACGTGTACATGCCCGAGTACTCCGGGCCGGTCTTGGTTTCGGCTTGAGGTGGCTCACTCGGCTTTTGGCCAGCATTGCCGGCGGAGTTGGCGTCTTGCGCGCGCACTTGTGAGTGACACAGCACCGCCACTGCGAGAAGAAGGGAAAACATCAGAATGCCTGGGACTTTTTTCATGATTCTCCGCCGCTCAAAAGAAAAAGCTTCAGCCAATTGGCTGAAGCCATATTAACGCGGCGGCCAACTTATTTTTTGGTCGCTTTGCCGTCCATGAAGGTCATCCAGTCTTTTCCGTCCAGGGAGATCTCGATCTTTACGGTGTGGCTGGTGGGGGATAGAACTTTCGTAGTGATCTTTTGTTGAATGTCCTGACCGGCGTAGCTGGCAGAACCGGTCCAGGTCCAGGTATCACCGGAAACACTGCCTTTCCAAACCTGACGCCTACCCAGGTTGTTGAAGACGTCGAAGGTATAGGCATTCTCCTCGGTGTCATAGCCCATGTAGCCGACTTCTTTGCCCTCGCCGCCGACCTCCGCTGGCATCGTGAAATCGCGGTGCATCTCCACGAAATAGTTGCCCAGACTCCACTGAGCCGCTCCGGTCGAACTGAATTTCCCGCCCATACCCCACGGACCTTGCCCGATAGTGCCTTCGGTCGTCCACGTGCCGACGAAGTAGTCGAGTTTCTTTACTTCCGGACCCGGCGGGACGTTCATTTGGGCCCAAGTGGAGGCTGCGGCCAGGAAAACCAGAATAAGCGTGAGCGAGAATTTGCGATTCACTGGTGTGCTCCTTGGCCAAAGGCTTCGGTGAAACTGTCTTGGGGAAGTTATCGCGCCTGTCCAAGCCTGGCAAGTAGGATTCGTCAGCTCGAAGTCGTGACAAGTGTCACCCCGGCTATTCCTGCGGAGGAAGCTAGCAACGTCCACTGCAGCAGCGCTCGAGGGCGACGCACTGGGGACAGCCGGCGAGACGCCGGCGCTACGACTACCAGTCGCCCCAGTGCGATGCGGTCATCTGCTGGAACTTCATCTTCCAGGCGTCACCCTGTTTGACCCAAACGGTGGTGAAGTGCTGGTAGCGCGGGGGCGGGCCCTGGTCTTCGCTGGCAGGGACACGCAGGACGACGTTATAGGTTACGATCGCGACGCCATCGCCTGCCGGCACCACTTTCATTTCATAGGGCATTAGATTGAAGCCGCCGCTCGAGAACTGGTCGAGCATGTCCTGGCGATCGTATAGTTGCCCGTCGAACGCGACGAACGAAAAGTCATCGGTGAGGGTGCGTTTGAAAAAAGCGATATCGCCTTTCTTCGCGGCTTCGATGAATCCTTTTTCGGAATCCATCAGCGTCTGCTCAAACGCCGTCGGAGGGCTCGCCGGAGCGATGGCTTGTCCCGTGCCCGCGAAGGTTACAGCGCAACCGATCAGAACTATGAGGACCACGAAAGCAGATTTCATACACGCCTCCCTTAGCAGATTCCTCGTCGCTAGCTGCTCCTCGGAATGAATCGACTTTGAATGAGAAGAACTTAGCACATGCCAAGCAGGTCTTTGTTTATTGGCGAATCTTAGTCGGCAACTCGGCGCGCGCCACGGAAACCTGCTCGCCAGTCGAGAGGTTCTTCAGCGCAAAGGCGTTCGCCTGAACTTCGTTCTCACCGACGATCAGGATGTATTTCGCGCCCGCCTTGGTCGCAGCCTCGAAAGATTTCTTGAGGCGAAACGTGTCATCTCCCAACTCGACGACCAGGTCGTGCTGGCGGAGTTCGTGGGCAAGCCGGGCGGCTTCGGCGTTCATGCCGGACATGGGAGCGACGTAGACTTCCGGCTTGCGTAGAACGCCCTCGGCGGTCTCTTTCAGCGACATGACCAGACGGTCTTCGCCGATCGCGAAACCGATGCCGGGGGCCGGCGGGCCTCCCAACGCTTCCGACAGGCCGTCATAGCGGCCGCCTCCGAGGATCGCATTCTGCGCGCCGAGCGCACCGTGGGTGAATTCGAAGGCGGTGCGTGTGTAATAGTCTAGGCCGCGGACCAAGCGGTCGTTGAGCGTAAAGCGCACTCCGACTTTGTTCAAAATCGCCTGCACCGCTTCGAAATGTGTCCGGCAGCCTTCGTCGAGAAACTGGCTGATGCGGGGCAGGGTAGCGATGATGGGCTGGTCCTCCGGAACCTTGCAGTCGAAGACGCGCAGAGGATTCGTAACTGCGCGGCGCTGGCAATCGGCGCACATCTTATCTTTCACGGGCTCGAGCGCGTTGCGCAGAGCTTCATTGAATTTGACGCGGTCGTTGGGGCAGCCCACGGAGTTCAGTTCGAGATTCCAATCGGTGATGCCAAGGCGGCCGAGCAAAGTAGCGAGCATCTCCAGCAGTTCTGCATCCCGCGCTGGTGAATCGCTGCCTGCCGAAGTCGGACCGATGATTTCGGCATCGATCTGGTAGAACTGCCGGTAGCGCCCCTTCTGCGGACGCTCGCGCCGAAACATCGGCCCGATCAGATAAAGTTTGTTCAATCCGCGATCCCAGAGCTTGTGTTCGATGTAGGCCCGGACAATGCTGGCGGTCGCCTCGGGACGCAGTGTGAGCGATTGCCCCTTCTCGCTCGCAGCTCGCGAACGGTCCTCCCACGTGTACATTTCCTTGGCGACGATGTCGGTTTCTTCGCCGACGCCGCGGGCGAACAGCGCGGTCTCCTCGAAAATCGGCGTGCGGATTTCCTGGAAGTTGTAAGCGCGAAACACGTCGCGCACCGCAGCTTCCACAAAGTTCCACAGCGCCGTTTCCGGCGGCAGTAGGTCTCGCGTTCCTCGGACAGCCTTGATCATTCAGTACCCGGTACTCAGTATCCAGCACTCAGTACTCAGTTTGAAACTTCTTCCTAACACTGGGTACTGAGTACTGGGTACTGAGTACTTCTCACCTTTCTTTCAAATACTCATCCTTGTATCCAAGATAATTCCGCGCGTAGCGCATGATCATCTCATCTTCCCCGTGCTCCAGCTTGCGGCGGAATTTCCCGGGGGAGCCCATCCACAGCGAGCCGGGCTCAACTACAGTCTTCTCTGGGATTAGAGTGCCGGCGGCAATAATCGATCCAGCGCCAATGCGGGCGCCATTGAGGATGATCGATCCCATGCCGATCAGGCAGCGGTCTTCGATCACGCAACCGTGCAGCGTCACCGAATGGCCGACCGTGACGTATTCGCCGAGGTAGACGCCCCACTGCTGCTTCATGCCGTGAAGGACGCTATTGTCCTGCACGTTGGAGTGCGCGCCGATGCGGATTTCGTGGACGTCTCCCCGGACGACAGCATTCATCCACACTGAGGCGTGCTCGCCCAGCACGACGTCGCCGATGATTTGCGCCGAGTCGTCAACGTAGCAGGTGGCTGGAATGGCAGGCCGGATGCCTTTGTAGGATCGAATCATGCTGTTTCCGAAAGGAAATTGAAAATACCACGAGAGCGCGGTCGGGCGTAAGGGCGGGCCAAGGTGAACTAGCTCTGTGATCCTCTGTGCCCTCTGTGGTGAAAGCCTCTGCTGTTTCCCACTCCGGGAAAGAATGCAAAAAAGAACTGTGCAATCACAGACGCGTTGCTCTGCGAGTGCTATAGAAGAGTTGGGTTTTCTCAGTTCCGTGGAGAGGTTCCCGGCCGCGCCCTGCGCCTTCCGGTCCTTCCTCCGCGAATAATCCCACATCGCCTCCGGTTGGCGAGCGGGACGCCCCCTCCGAGTGTCATCTCGCACCCAGGGGCGAATTCATGTCCGCGACGCGCAATTGTTTTCTCCTTCTTCTGGCGATTCCCATTCTCAGTTTCGCTCTGCTTCCGGCCGCAGCGCAGGATTCAGCCACGGGCTCGATTCGTGGCACTGTGCTTGATTCCACCGGCGGACGGATCGCGCAGGCCTCGATTGTGGTGGTCAACACCGCGACCGGCAGGCGTTCTAGCGTGATCAGCGATGCGGAGGGGAACTTTGCCCTTGAGTTGCTCCCCGGCGACTACAGTGCTCGGGTGGAGGCGCCGGGCATGTCGCCCCAGGTTACGCCGCAGATGCACGTGGATGTTGGAGGAACTGCGGAACTTGAGTTCCGCCTGAAGATCGCGGGCGCGCAGGAGAGCATGACCGTGTCGAGCGCGCCACTCATGGTTGCAACCCAGCCCAGCGCGGTTTCGACGCTGCTGGACGAGCGCGCCCTGAACGATTTTCCGCTCAATGGGCGGCGCTTTTCGGACCTGGCACTGTTCTCGCCGGGAGTGACGCAGGACCCGCGAAGCCTGACTTCCGCTACCAACGGCGACTTGTCGTTCGGCGGTATTCGGGGATTCCAGAACAGCTTTCTGGTAGACGGAAGCGACTATAACAATGCGTTCTTCTCGCAGGCGCGCGGGCGCTATCGCGCCCCTTACCAGTTCTCGACCGAAGTGGTGCAGGAGTTTCGAGTGTCTTCGAATTCCTACGGAGCCGAGCAGGGCCGCGCTGGAGGAGCCGTGGTCAACGTGGTGACCAAGTCGGGATCGAATCACTACCACGGTACGGTCTTCTATTACCTGCGCGACAGTTCGCTGGGTGCGGCAGGCGCGTTTCTGGCATTCAAACCGCACAACCGGCAACAGCAGGTCGGAGGCACCATCGGCGGCCCCATCAAGCGGAACAAGGTTTTCTTCTTTGGTGGATTTGACCAGCACATTTTTCACGTGCCGAATGTGGTTGAGTTCCTGGACGGAAGTTCGCAACTCCTGCCCCAGGCCGGAAGTCCCGGCATTGCGGGAGACTACGAAGCGACCGATCAGGCGCTTGTCTTTGCCGCCGCCGTCCAACTGAGTTCCCTGACGGGTGAATATCCCGCGGCGCAAATCGGCAACTCTTCGTACGGCAAACTTGATATCAATCTCACGCCGCGGCATCAGTTGACTCTCCGTGTGAATACCACGCGCTACTGGGGATCGAACAACGTCTTTCTCGATCCCGCCAGCCCGGTCACCTATGACGCGATCAGCAACAACGGGGAGGAACTGGTCTCGACTGAGACGGCTAACCTGTCGCTGACCAGCAGTATTTCGATGCGCTGGATCAGCCACTTGCGCGTGCAATTCTCGCGCGACCGGCAGCAGTCGTCCAGCAATACCAGCGATGTGCTGGTGAAGATTCCCACGATTCTCGATGGCATGGGGCGCTCGAACCTGCTGCCGCGGCAGACGCGCGAACACCGTCTGCATCTGGCTGAGACGCTCAGTTTTGAGGGTTCGCGGCATGCCTGGAAGATCGGGGCTGATGGCCTGTTCACCCGGATCTATGATTTCTTTCCCAACCAGCAGAGCGGCGAATATCTTTTTTATCCTCTCAAAGTCAATCCGTTTACGTTCGAGCCCATGGAAGCCGGAATGAAACTGACGCCGTTGCGCGCCTACGCCCACGAGGTACCACATTATTACCTGCAGAATTTTGGCAGCGCCACTTCGCACCCGGACACAAACGAATACGCGGCATTCGCGCAAGATACGATTCGGGTCACCAGTCGGCTGGCGGTGAATCTGGGCGTGCGCTGGGATTTGCAGACGTTCACCACGAAAGGACTGATCTCGAATCCGCTATTTCCGCTGGCGGGGAAGGTTCCTTTTCAGCCTTACAATTTTGCGCCGCGCGCCGGCCTGGCCTACTCGTTCGGCAACCGGCGTCCCCTGGTGGTCCGGGCTGGGTATGGCATTTTCTATGTTCGTATTCCGCAGATTTACAACTCGGTGGTGCAGACGGAGAACGGCGTCACCGACGCACATGTCTTTCTCAACAACTCCAACTACTATGACCACCAGGTCTTCCCGTCCTATCCCAATCCGCTGGTGAGTTGCCCGCTGTATGCGGCCAACTGCTCTCTGCCTGCAGGATTCACGCAAGGCGTGACCAACGATGTCTCGGCGTTTGCCAGCAATTTCGTTACGCCGCGGGTGCAGCAATCGAGCCTTACGCTGCAGAAGGAAGTGGCCGACCGCACTACGGTGAGCTTGTCGCTGCTCAACGTGCATGGCCAGCACCTGATTCGCGCGCTGGACGTCAATCTGCCGCAGCCCAGCGCCTTGACCTATCCCCTCTTCGATTCCACGGGCTCGATTTTCCAGGGTGGCTACTACACCGTGGATTCATTCGCGACCTGGCAGTTCAGCCGCACGCTCGACTGCCCGTGGCCTCCGTGCATTAATCCTCTGGGACGCCCGATCGCGCAACTGGGTGCGATCAACGAATTCCAAAGCGCGGCATCCAGCTACTACAGCGGGGCCACGCTCTCCATTAATCGCCGGGTGGCGCGGGGAACCTACGCCCGGCTTTCCTATACTTACGCGCACGCCATTGATGACGGCCAGGATGCGCTCGTAGCCGGCCAGCCCGCGACGGTCGAGAATTCTTACAACCCGAGCGCCGAGCGCGGGCCCAGCGTCACGGACCAGCGGCACCGGCTGGTGGTGGCGTTCTCGGCCGAGCTGCGGCCGTTCCATCGCGGGCACGAGTTTCTCGGCCGCTTCTTCAACGACTGGAAAGTCTCGAGCGTCGTCAACTACGGCACAGGACGCCCTTACAACGCGACCGTCTCTGGCGATCCCAATCAGGATTCGAACGATCTGAACGACCGTCTGCCGGGATACAGCCGCAATGCCTTCACCGGACCGGACTACACGACCACTGATCTGCGCCTCACGCGGGTGCTGCGCTTCCGCGAGCGCTATAAGGTCAACCTGATGGCGGAGTCGTTCAATCTTTTCAATCGCGACAACCAGCGTCTGGCCATTACCTCGAACGGAATGGTGGCCTCAGCCAGCACGTTTGTGCAGGATTATGTATCGGCGAACATCGCCGCGTATCCCGGTTATTACAAGCTGCCGGGCAATTTCATGAAGCCGAATGCGGCATATGCGCCAAGGCAGGTGCAGTTGTCGGTGAAATTCGTTTTCTAGCGATGACGCCGGCAACAGCTCGCAGTCCTGAGTTTCAGTCCTGAGTTTCAACCTGTGAAATCTGTCCCTCGATAGGTGGTGAACGGCGTCGGAATTTTCTTGACGATGCCTGCCCTCGCGACGTAGTAATGAATCGTTTCACTACCGCACTCCAGCGAGTTGCACGTCCTTCTTCTCCGGCCTTGCAGGCCGAAGAATCGTTTGCCAACGAGGAGGGTCAGATGCACGCGTCCAGTTTGAATCTTCGAAGCTCCCTAAAATTGTTGCTCCTAATTCTCATCGTTGCCATGGCAGTTGCGCTGCCAACGATGCTTGTCGCCCAAGGCTACTTCGGAACGGTCAGCGGCACGTTGACCGATTCGTCTGGAGCGATTGTCCAAGGCGCGCGCGTGACCCTGGAAGACGAACAGAAGGGATACAAGTTCACCGCTACATCGGACAGCAGCGGACGGTACCTGTTCGCCTCGATTCCGCCGGGTACGTATTCCGTCTCGGCCGAGATGAAGGGATTCGAGAAGACCGTAATCGACCACATCAAGCTCAACGTCAGCGAGAACCCCACAGCCAACCTGGTTCTAAGAGTTGCGACCGGCAAGGAGACGGTCCGGGTCGAAGCTCAGGCGCAAACCATCGCGACCGAGGATGCAGTCACCGGCCAGGTTGTGGACCGCAGGTTCATCAACGATCTGCCGTTGATTAACCGCAGCGTGATGAACCTGACCTATCTGGCGCCGGGCGTCACGGATGCGGATGACCAGTGTTCGGAGGTGCAAGGGTGCACGGGCACCAATTTCGTTATCAACGGCAGCCGCACATCCGGCGCCGACGTTCTGTTGGACGGCGCCAGCGCGACCAACTTCGAACCCAATGGCGGCATCACTCAAGTGACGTACCTGCCCTCACCCGAAGCAGTGGAAGAGTACAAACTGCAGCAGTCGAACTTTAGTGCGGAGTACGGCTTTTCCGGAGCGTCGGTGGTAAACATGGTCACGCGCTCGGGCACCAACAGGTTCCATGGGAGCGTCTACGACTTTGTCCGCAATACGATCGGTGACGCGAACGACTGGTTTAACGATCGCGCGGGCGTTCCAATCCCTCAGGTTCACCGGCATAACTTTGGCGGCACGATTGGCGGACCCATCATCAAGAACAGGACCTTCTTTTTCTTCGACTATGAAGGTGTGCGCGCCAGCAACCCGACAACCCGCACGGCGGGCGTGCCGAGCGCATTGGAGCGGACCGGTGATTTCGGCGAAATCTGCGCGGCGAATGGCGGGACATTCGATTCCACGGGTCTGTGCAGCGCCTCGGCTGGCCAGCTTTGGGATCCTTATTCCGTCGGCCCCAATTCCTACAGCTCCGCGGACGGCGGTCCCGTGCGCACCGCGTTCATCCCTTATAACAACTTAGCCAATTACGCTAGTCCTGGCAGTCCTAACCTGCCGGCAAATCTCCAACCCGCGCCAGGCGTCAAAGGCAATCTGATTGATCCTGTGGCGCAGAAGGTGATGAATCTGTTTCCGGCTCCCAACAACCAGGCGCAAGGCATCTACAACAACTGGATCGCTTCGGGGGCTACTCGTAACCCGAATGACCAGTTCGACGTGAAGATCGATCATCGCTTCAACGACAAAAACCTGCTCAGTGGAAGGTACTCCCAGCAATGGAGTTCCAGCATTGGGTTCGATTGCTTCAAGACTCTGATCGATCCCTGTGGACACGGGCCGGATAAAAGCACCTCGCACGTGTTCACGCTCAACGATGCCTACACCTTCAGTCCCACCTTGCTGCTGACCACCACGCTTGGGTTCACGAGGGGCGCCTTCCACAGGCTCGCATACAACTCGAGCCTGGGTTCCGATCCTCTGGGAACGTTGGGCTTCCCCCCGTATCTGAAGTCAAATGGCTTCAACGGGGTTCCAGCCCTTCTCATTAGCGATTATGTTGGAGCGGGTTTTGCGAATGCGGGAAATGATCCCTATGGCAACTACAAGCAGGGTCAGGACACCGGTCAGTTGACGGTGCTGCTGAGCAAGATCCACGGTCCTCATGAATTGAAGGTCGGATTCGAGGGCCGCCTGCATCAGCAGAATTACATCCAGACCAACGCCCCGCTGGGTTACTTCCAATTTGATAACACTGCCACTTCACTGTGTTCGCAACCAGGCATCACAACCGCCTGCCAGGACGCGGCCAACGCCAACAATTCGAGCGGTGGCGACTCCATGGCCAGCTTTTTGATGGGCCAGATGATGGGCCCTGGAGGCTATTACGAAATCCAGTTCCAGCCCGCCACTCAAAATTACCAGTACGCTTGGTTTGCCCAGGACAACTGGAAGATAACTCCCAAGCTGACCTTGAACCTGGGTTTGCGCTACGACGTCTCGTTACCGCGAACCGACAAATTCAACCATCAGGACTGGTTTAATCCAAACGCGGTCAACCCGCTGAACGGCGGAAAGATTTCATACACCGATCCGCTCACCGGCCAGGCCGTTACCCGGCAACTGATGGGCGGCGAGGTCTTCGCCACGAACAGCCAGCGCACGAATTATGTGACGGATTGGAGCAATATCCAGCCTCGCCTCGGCTTCGCTTACCAATTCGAGCAGAAGATGGTCGTCCGCGGCGGTTACGGCATTTACTACGGCCAGTCGCGGTCAGGCGCCAGTGGAGTTGTGCCTTGGGGCAGCGCTGGTTTCGACGAGTACACCAACGTGATCACTACATTCAACAGTGACCGCACGACACCCTACCTGCACCTCAGCAATCCCTTCCCGAACGGATTGAATCAGCCCGCCGGAAGCTCGCTGGGCTTGTTGAACGACGTAGGGTTTGGGGCGAACGGTCCGCTGCGCATCGCTGCCGCGAACCGCAGCCCGCAGGAACAAACCTGGACCTTCGGGATTGAGCGGCAACTGCCCGCGAACATCGTGGTCAGCGCGGATTACATTGGAAAAAAAGGAACCCATCTTCCGTTCGCCGGTTCCAGCTACTACTTTGACATCCTGGGGCCGTGGGTAGAGCAATATGCGGGCAATACGCCGCAGATGGCCGCCCTCAATAACAGCGTAACCAATCCCTTTTACCCCAAGATCATCACTAACCCGAACAGCTCGCTGGCCCAGCCGACGATCCCGGGCTATCAACTGGAGATTCCCTACCCGCAATTCACCAGCGTTTTTACTGACGATCAATTGAATGCAAATTCCATTTATCACGGGCTGCAGCTCACGGCCAAAAAGGCCTTCACCAACGGCCTCGAATTTCTGGTGAATTACACGTGGTCGAAGTCAATCGACGATTCTTCTACCTCGGACGACAACGTGACGTGGACGGGGAGCTTCAGCAGCCAGCAGGATCCCAACAAGCCCTGGCTGGAGCGGAGCTTGTCGACCTTCGACATTCCGTCGGTGCTGAAATTCAGCTATAGCTACAACCTGCCGTTTGGGCGCGGCCGAGCATTATTCGGAAACATGCCGCGAGTGCTGGACGCCTTTGTCGGGGGATGGAGAACCAACGGAATCTGGCAGATTGCCAGCGGGCGGCCAATTACGCTAGCCGTAGCCGGCGGTGGGACACCGATACCAACCTACGGCGCGCAGCGGCCTAACATAACCGGCAAGCTGAGACGCAACTACGGTACCCGCACCGATCCATCTGGTCACGGTTGGGTGGACCAGTTCTTTGCCGACCCGAATACCGCGCCGACGACAGACAGCAATGGTAATAGTGTACCGGGGGATATCCTCAATATTCCGGCCCCATACACTCTGGGAAATACGCGACGAGCGATCGCAGACGTTCGGACGCCGCTGTTGTTCACCAGCGACTTGTCGTTGATCAAGGAGTTCCTGCTCTCCAACGTGCACGAAGGCGTACACCTGGAGTTGCGTCTCGAGGCCCAGAACGCATTCAATCACCCTACCTTCAGTGTAGCTAGCCCTAACTACGGCGGCTACGGCACCCAGGGTGTCGGAGATCCGAGTTTCGGAGTAATCACCGGCATGTCGCCCATCGGTCCGCGGCAGGCGCAGTTAGCAGTCAAAATCAGCTTCTAGGAGTCGACGGCCACGGCATGATTGACAACTCGCTGGTCTCCCGACGCAGATTCCTCGGCGCCGCTGGCGCAGCTGCTGCGCTCAGCGTGGTTCCCAGGTCGTTGCGAGCTGCGTCTTGTGTCGTCCCCTCTCCAAGCGTTTCGACCATCCATATTTCTTCCTCCACCACTCCCATCTTTTTCGATCCCGACAAGGCCCTGGGCAGTTCCATGGACATCCTCTCGCACGACGTCGTCGAGAAAATCTATACCCCAGAGATGGTCAAGCAGTGCCTCTCGGCAGGATGGGGGCCGATCACCTACCGGCAGAACACGGAACTCTCCATCGGCGCCTGGCACTGGAATCCGAACGGCACGTGGAGCGATGCCGCCAACCAGCGTGGATATTTCACGGGCAGCACCGAGCTGAAGGAACCCATCCGGCATTCCTACGGCTATCCACTGCCCCATCGCGGTCACACCCGCAACGGCGGGGCGGAACACGGCTACTCTCGCCTGACCGATGGGAATCCCAATACTTACTGGAAGAGCAATCCCTATCTCGCTGCAAAGTTCACCGGCCAGCCCGATTCCGCCCATCCGCAATGGGTGGTGATCGATCTCGGCTCGCACGAATCGATCTCGGCAGTCCGCACTGACTGGGCGGAGCCCTACGCGCGGAATTATGAAGTGCAGTACTGGGCGGCGGAGAAGAAGGAGGGCGAGAGCGCCGAGAATCCAATGGAACGCCCCACGTCGGGAGTCTGGACCGCGTTTCCTAACGGAATCGTGACCGACGGGAAGGGCGGCAGTACGACCATCCCGTTATCTTCCACTCCGGTTTCGGTCCGCTACCTGCGGATCTGGATGACGCAATCGTCCAATACTGCAGGATCGGGGTCGAACGCGTTGCACGATCCTAAGGATCCGCGCAGTGCCGTGGGATATGCGATCCACGAAATTTACGTCGGCACGGTGACGCCCGCGGGAGAATTCGTGGATCTAGTCCAGCACCGCCCGGACCAGAACCAGACCGCGACCTACTGCTCATCGATTGATCCCTGGCACTCCGAATCTGATCTCGATAGTCACGGCGACCAGACTGGGCTGGATCTCTTCTTCACCAGCGGCATCACCAACAACCTGCCGGCAATGATTCCGATCTCGCTTCTCTACGGCACTCCCGACGACGCGGCCGCGCAGATGGCGTACTTGAAAAAGCGAGGTTATCCGATTTCTTACGTCGAGATGGGCGAGGAGCCGGACGGCCAACTCATGCTGCCGGAGGATTATGCCGAGCTGTACCTGCAGTTCGCGACGGCGATGCACCGCGTCGATCCCAGTCTGAAGCTGGGCGGCCCGGTCTTCGAGGGCGTGAACGAAGACATCAAGGTGTGGCCCGACGCGCAAGGGCGCACGTCGTGGCTGGGGCGTTTCCTTGACTACCTCAAGGCCCGTAATCGCCTGTCGGATCTCGCCTTCATGAGCTTCGAGCACTATCCTTATCCGCCCTGCGAAATTGTCTGGGCCGATCTGTTCCGCGAGCCCGAGCTGATCAGCCACATCCTCGACGTGTGGCGGCAGGATGGGCTTCCGGCAAACGTGCCCATGATGAATACCGAGAGCAATGTGACCTACGGCAACGCGCAGGAGATGGCCGATATTTTCTCCGCTCTCTGGCTTGCGGATAGCGTGGGCGCCTTTCTCACCGCCGGAGGTGCCGTCTACTATCATTCACCGATTCAACCCGAGCCCTTGCGTCCGGGATGTCATGGTTTCGGCACGTACGGCAACTATGTCGCCGACGAGAATCTCAACGTCAAGACCTTTACCGCGCAATATCACGCCAGCCGGCTGATCAATATCGAGTGGGTTCAGCATCGCGCCGGTGCGCACAAACTGTATCCGGCGAGTTGCGAGCTGAAAGACAGCGCCGGACACACGCTCATCACCGCCTATGCGGTCGTCCGTCCGGATGGGCAATCTTCGCTGATGCTGATCAACAAAGATCAATCGAACCCGCACGAGGTCCGCATCGCTTACGACGATGCCCGAGCCTTCTCTGGCCCAGTCTCGCTGGTCACCTTTGGCAGCGAGCAGTACATGTGGAAATCCGACGGCCCCAACGGCCATCCCGATCCGAATGACCCGCCGGTTACAAAGACTCTGCCCGCGGGCACCCAGACGATCACTCTGCCCAAAGCGTCAGTCACAGTCATTCGCGGTAAACCGTAGCGTTCGCTCAAGCTGTCCACGACCCCAACCCGTCTCAAAATGATCCAAATCCCTTCAAAACCTTTATTTGTGTAGCGAAATTCGTCAGCCCCTCTTGACTTGTGTTCAAATCCTTGTAATAACTATTCGGTCCATCCGGACGAGTCTGGGGGTGTGTCAGTTTGGCAGAAGTAAGGCTTCAAGAGGGAGAGTCCCTCGAGAACGCGCTCCGCCGCTTCAAGCGCAAGGTGCAACAGGAAGACATCATTAAGGAGGTCAAGCGCCACTCCTTTTACCTGAAGCCCGGCGAGAAAAAGCGTGTGAAGGCCGCGCTGGCTCGCAAGCGGGCGCGCAAGAAAACACGAAAAGAACAGGATTAACGCAGCAAAGGGCCGCTCCGTCCCGGGGCGGCTCTGCTCGATCTGGCCCCCACCAAGTTGAGCTGCATTAGGGAGTTCAAACTGAACGTTTCTTCCCGGCATATTCGATCAGTCGTACCCACGCGCCGTCCGGGTGCGTGGCGGGCCGAGTCCATGGGGCAGTTAGAGGGGGAGTAGTAAACAACCTGTATTTTCGGGTCACCACCGCAGTTCTTTCCCCGCGGGTGGGCGCGCGGAAACGGGCTGAAGGGAGCCATCCTCAATGGAATTTCAGGACAAGGTGCTCAAGTGTATCGACTGTGGGAATGAATTCATTTTCACCGCCGGGGAACAGCTTTTCTTTCACGACAAGCAATTTAAAAACGAACCCAAGCGCTGCAAGGCGTGCAAGACCAAACGGGTATCGGTGCTGGGCGCGCCCCCAGTGCCGGGACAGAATTACCGATACACCAAAGTCGAGACCCAAGCCACCTGCTCGGGATGCGGAAAACAGACCACGGTCCCTTTCCGTCCGACCCAGGGGCGGCCTGTGTTCTGCCGCGAGTGCTTCCAGACGCGGCGCACGTCGGCTTCGGCCTAATCCGCCAAATCACTCGTCGCTCCGCAAGCCAGGCCCGCGGTGTGCGATACCATAAGGTGTGGCTGGATTCTTTGTAGAAAACTTCGGATGTCGCGCCACCCAGGCGGACGGCGCCGCCCTCGAACGCCAGTTCGAGGACCGGGGCATGGAGCGCGTTTCTACTGCGGCTCAGGCTTCAGTCGTAGTTCTCAACACATGTACAGTGACGAGCGGCGCGGATCAGGATGCGCGTGCGGCGATCCGGCGCGTGCGCAGGCAGAATCCTGAGGCTCGGATTGTGGTTACGGGATGCTACGCGCAACGCGCGCCTGAGGAGATTGCGGCGCTGCCTGGCGTGAGCCTCGTCGTGGGCAATTCCCATAAGCATCAGTTAGCAGAAATTGTTACTACCGCCGAGATCGGGACTGCTCGCGCTTCAGGGTCCGGAAACGGTCGAGGGTTCGTTTCGCTGGAAAGCTTGCATTCCGGAAGCCGAGAGCCGGAAGCCGGAAGCCCGCTTTTTGTCTCCGACATCTTCGCCCACACGGAATTACTGGCGGCTCCCGTGTTTGACGCCGCCAACGAACGCACCCGCCCCAACCTCAAAGTGCAGGACGGCTGCGACAACCGCTGCTCATTCTGCGTGATTCCCTTCGTGCGCGGGCAGAGCCGGTCGCTGGAGATGCAGCGCATCCTTGGCGAGGTCAACACTCTGGTAGCCGCCGGATATCGCGAGGTGGTCGTCAGCGGGATTAACCTCGGCCGCTGGGGCAGGGATTTAAACGGCTCCCGGCTTCCGGCTCCCGGCTCCCAAAATCAGGACGACGAGTCCATTGCCGGTTTCCGGAAGCCGAAAGCCGAAAGCCGGAAGGCGGGTCTCGCGTCTCTTATTCGCGCCATTCTCTCCGAAACTTCTCTGGAGAAACTGCGCATTTCTTCGGTCGAGCCGATGGACTGGTCGGACGAACTGATTTCGCTACTCGCATCGTCACCGCGAATTGCCAAGCACGCGCATGTGCCCATGCAGTCGGGCAGCGACGCGGTGCTGCGGCGGATGCATCGCAAGTATCGTCCATGGCACTATCGCGAGAAGATCGAGAAGATTCGCGCCGCCATGCCCGACGCCGCGATCGGCGCGGACGTGATGGTCGGATTCCCCGGCGAGACTGAGTCTGAATTTGAAGCCACGCGGAGGATGGTCGAAGGCCTGCCGTTTACTTATCTGCATGTCTTCACCTATTCGGCTCGGCCCGGGACGCCGGCGGCAGAGATGAAGTCTCAAGTGCCGGTGCACGTCGCTCGTGAGAGAAACCGCATCCTCCGCGAGCTAGCGTCAGAGAAGAAGCTGGCCTTCATGCGCGGATTTGTCGGTAAGAGTTTGGAGGCGATCACGCTGAATGTCACTGGCAACGACCCAGACGGAGAGTTCACTGAGGCCCTCACCGACAATTACCTGAAGCTGCGTTTGCGCGGCCGACACGGACCGAACCGCTGGCAACCAGCGCGCGTCAAGGATGTAGTGAGTGGATCCCTGGTAAGCGAGTAACTGCGCCATCCTGCTCTGAGCGAAGTCGAAGGTCCTGCCGACCGTCGCGAAAGCATCTTCCGCGAAGGCATCTTCCTGGCGCCTTGCAAAACCGGTTTGGTGTACGCTTACCCGGGAGCGAATCATGGCCAAGTTCAGACTTCTACCGTTGCCGCTTCTTCTGCTGGCGTTAGTTTCCCTTGGAAGCGCGCAGTTCGCACACACCGACCACAAACAAATCGTTGATGCCGCGGGTAAACCGCTCCTTGTTCGCGCAACCAATCTGGGCAATTGGTTGGTGCCCGAAGGCTACATGTGGCTGTTCGAAGGCGGTCCACAATCTCCTGGTGAGATCTATGCTTTGGTGTTGGAGTTGCTTGGACCGGAAGGGTCGGCTGCATTCTGGCAGAAGTACCGCGAGAACTACGTTACCCACGAGGACATCACGCTCCTGCATCGGGCCGGGTTCAACACCATTCGAGTTCCTTTGCACTACAGCCTTTTTGAAAGCGACGACGCCGATGGTTTCAAGCTGTTGGACCGGCTGATCGGCTGGTGCCGCGCTGAGGGTTTATCTGTGATCCTTGATCTGCATGCAGCACCGGGCGGACAGACGGGCGCTAACATTGATGACAGCGCCGGATATCCTTGGCTATACCAGAGTCCACAAGAGCAAGAGCACCTGGTCGCTGTCTGGCGCCGGCTGGCAAAGCACTATGGCAATGAACCGGCCGTGCTCGGTTATGACCTGCTGAATGAGCCGATCCCACATTTTCCCAAGCTCGCTCCCTTGAACGCTTCTCTTGAACCTGTCTACAAGAAGGTAGCGGCCGAGATACGAAAGATTGATGCTCACCACCTTTTCTTTCTCGGCGGCGCGCAGTGGGACAGTAATTTCTCAGTCTTCGGCAAACCCTTCGACCCCAACGTCGCCTACACCTTTCACAAGTATTGGACCGCGTCCGATGAAAGCGTAATACGCGAGTACATCGATTTTCGCGAGCGTTATGATGTGCCGATCTGGATGGGCGAATCCGGTGAGAACACCGATGACTGGATTGCACAATTCGTCAAAACGCTTGAGAAAAACAACATCGGGTGGGCTTTCTGGCCGTATAAGAAGATGGAAAAGTCGTCGGCGGTGGTCAGCATTATCCCACCTGCGGATTGGGGAAAGATCGTCGAGTTCGCAAAGCTCCCGCGCGGCACTGCGCACGTGGAGGATCGGCTGAAGGCTCGACCTGAGCAAAAGACGATCGACGGTGCTTTTGCGGAGTTGCTGGAGAGTATCCGCCTGCAAAAGTGTCGCGTGAACGAGGGATATTTAAAGGCGCTCGGCATGAAGTCTGGCGCCGCGCAGGTCAGTGCGGGAGGATCGGCGAACTGAACGATCCTTAGGCCCCCTATTTCTTCAATGAAATCCCCAATTCCCGCAACTGGCGCTCGCTGACCGGCGTGGGCGCGTCACACATGAGGTCGACTGCGCGCGCGGTCTTGGGGAATGGAATTACCTCGCGCAGGCTTTCGGCGCCGGCCAGGATCATGACGATGCGGTCGAGTCCGAGCGCGATGCCGCCATGCGGGGGCGTGCCGTATTCCAGGGCTTCGAGGAAGAATCCGAAGCGCGACTTGGCCTCTGCTTCGGTCATGCCGAGCGCCTTGAATATTTTTCGCTGAATATCCTGGCGGTGAATACGAATCGAGCCTGACCCAAGCTCGGTGCCGTTCAGCACAACGTCGTAGGCCAACGCGCGGACGGCGCTCAGCGGAGACTGCGGATCGTTGACCGACTCGACGCCCGCTTCCAGCAAACCCATGTCCTCCTCGTGCGGCGAGGTGAAGGGATGATGCGCCGCCATCCACTGCTTCTCGCCCTCGTCCCACTCGAACATCGGAAAATTCGTGACCCACAGGAATCGATAATCCTTGGCGGCATCGCCCGTCCTTTTGAAGATGCCGTGGCGCTCCGCATATTTTTGCGCCAGCGCCAGCCGCAACAGACCGGCCGAGGCGTAAATCGCCAGCTCCGCAGGCGTAACCTTGCGGTGCGCGGGCATTGCTGTCTGCGGTCCGGCTTGCGCCGATCCGGCGACGAGCACGAGCAGGTCGCCTTCTTCCATCGCAGTTTTTTTCGCGATTGCAGCCGCGGCCTCCGGGTACTTGTTCCCAATGCGCTTGAAGTCCTCGTAGACCCTCGCGCCGCCCTTGGAGTGGAACATCGGCTTGATATCATCGCGCTCTTTGCGCGAAAGCTCGCCAACCTTGGGCGTCCGAATCGCGATCACCGGCAGGTTCGCGTTGATCGCCAGTTCCTGCAGATTCTCGGCAGTGAAACACTCGCGGACATCGGTGAAAGCCGGCAAGCGCAGATCGGGCTTGTCGATGCCGTACAGGCGGATCGCTTCGTCGTAATCCATGCGCGGAAATGGCGACTTGATACTTTCCCCCGTGGCCTGGAAAGCAGCAGTCAAAAATCCTTCGACCACTTCCCACACGCGCTCGGCTTGCGGATACGACATCTCCAAGTCGATCTGGGTGAACTCCGGCTGGCGGTCGGCGCGCAGGTCTTCGTCGCGGAAGCAGCGCACAATCTGAAAATATTTGTCGAAGCCCGAGATCATCAGGATCTGCTTAAACAGTTGCGGCGACTGCGGCAGGGCGTAAAAGGTCCCCGGCTGCACGCGGCTGGGCACCAGGTAATCGCGCGCGCCCTCAGGAGTCGAGCGCGTCATAAAAGGCGTCTCGATCTCGAAAAATCCCTGCGCCGAAAGATAGTCGCGGATGGCCTTCGCCACTTTGTGCCGGGTCTCGATGTTGAACTGCATCACATCGCGCCGCAGATCGATGTAGCGATATTTCAGCCGCGTCTCTTCGTTAGTCAGCGCCGTGTCGGACGGCAAGAAGGGCGGCAGCTTCGACTCGTTCAAGATACGAATCTCGTCGACAACAACTTCCACCTCGCCCGTCGGAATATTTTTATTCACCGTATCCGCATCGCGCAGCTTCACCGAGCCGATCACCGCGATCACATACTCGTTGCGCAGGGCCGAGGCTTTGTCATGGACGGCGGGGTTGAGTTCGCGATTGAAGACAATCTGAGTGATGCCGGTGCGGTCGCGCAGATCAATGAAGATAATGTTGCCCAGGTCGCGGCGCCGGTTCACCCATCCCATGAGCACGGCCTTTTTGCCGGCGTCAGAAGTGCGCAGCGTGCCGCACATGTCGGTGCGTCGTAGGTCTCCTAAGAAGTCGAGCAAAGTGTGTCCTTACAGTGAGAATTGCGGTTGGTGCTGAACCAACGATTATAAACGGTTTCCTCCCGTGGTCCGATTGCAGACGCGCCGCCGCCAACATTTTCGTTGCCCTTCCGGCTATTCCAGCGGGCCGTGACGCATCTAGTATGGAAAGATGTCAGCAGTCCGGCCAGCCCTCGAAAATCCGAATTCCGCAGGGATTCCGCGATTGCTCGTGGAACTGCCGTCGTGGCCTCGCGTCTTCTTCGGCAATTTGCGCGACCTGGTTCTTCCGCGGCGCCAGCCCGTGCTGGAATTGCACTCTGCCCCGACGGAATTCTGGCCTGACGTGTTTGTAAAGCGCCGTCTGCCGTGGGCTGGATTCTTTCAATCCTGCGGCTATCACGCGATCGGCGGCGCGATGCTCATTGCGCTCACGCGATTTTTCGCAATGCAGCCGCGGGTGGTCGAGACGCCTACCTTCGAGCACTCACAGGTGCTCTACTACACTCCGTCGGAATATCTGCCGCCCCTCGATACGCGTGAGCAATCGCCGTCTCGTCCGCAGAAAGCCGATCCCGAGTTTTCGCGCCAGCCGATCATCTCGCTTCCTGCAGCGCCGGACAATCGTGCGCAAACGATCGTCACGCCGCCCAAGGTCAAACTGAACCACGATGCCGCAATGCCCAACATCGTGGCCTGGTCCGATACCCAGAGGCCGCAACTCGCCATCCCCGCCGCTCCGCTGATTCCCGCCGCCGAGATCAACCGTATGGCGCCGCCGTTGCAAAATTCCGTGGTGACTCCGCCGCCCGACGCGGCCCGTCTGGCGCAGCGCCGCAACTCGCCGGCTCTCGAAAATTCGGTGGTAGCGCCCCCGCCCGAACTGAGCGCTTCGAATTCTCCGGCGGCTTTTCAGGCTCTGCAGCCTGCGCTGATCGCGCCGCCTCCGAGCGTTGAAAACACCACCACGCGCCAACTTGGTGAGCTGAACATCGGCCGGAGTCCAGTGATCGCGCCAGCCCCTCAATTGCCGGTCGCAGAGCAGCGGGTTGCATCCGGCGGCGCAGTTGGTCCTAGAGGACTGGCCCCGCAAGTTGTCCCGCCTCCGCCGCCGGCTTCGGGTGGAGCGTTATCCGGAACATCGTTCGGAGCGCGCGGGCGAGTCGTCGCTCTCAATCTGCATCCCGTGGTGGGAGCGCCGCCCGATCCGCCTGCGGGCAACCGGGGCGGAACGTTCGCAGCCACTCCTGAAGGGCATGCCGGAGCTTCGGGAACGCCCGCAGGATCCACCACTGCGCATGGCAACGGGAACGGCGGATCAGGCAAAAAGGCAAGCAGCGATCTTCCCGCGGGACTCTACGTCGGAAGCGCCAGTGCAAAGACTTCGGCGGTAGCGGGCGACCCCGCGAAGAGTGCGCAGGCGCCTTCGGTGAATCCGAATTTGCTGGCCAGCGCGCGTCCACCACGCGTAACCAGCGCCCGCACCATGCAACCGGCAAGCGCGGCAAAACTCACTGAGGCCGAGCGCGCGGTCTTCGGCAATCGCAAGTTCTACTCGGTCACCCTCAACATGCCGAATCTGAACTCCGCCGGCGGCAGTTGGGTCATCCGCTTTGCCGAAATCAATCACGAATCCGGCCCTCACGATCCGAATACGCCCGCAGCAGATCTTTCCCAGCCGATGGCGACGCGCAAAGTTGATCCCGCATATCCTCTGCAGCTCATGAAAGAAAACGTTGCGGGTACCGTGATTCTTTATGCTGTCATCCATGCCGATGGGAGTGTGGGCAATGTTCGCGTCCTGCGCAGCGTGGACGAGCGCCTGGACCGCTTTGCCAGTGAAGCCGTGACGCAATGGAAGTTTGAACCTGCTACGAAGAATGGCTCGCCGGTGGACGTCGAGGCGACCTTCCAGATTCCGTTTCGTCCCGGCCGAATAAACTATTAGCTGCAAAGACGCAGCTTGCAACAGTCCCGATATTATTTTCCGGCCGCGCCTTTGCGCTTCTCCAGCGCAGCGTAAATCACCGGGTCAGTGCAGACCTCGTAATACGAGCGGTCGGTCCATCCCTTCACGGAAAAGTCGGCCGAATTGATCCGCGGGATGCGGCTTTCGC
>DASTCU010000180.1:0-1990 GCA_035710825.1 Candidatus Sulfotelmatobacter sp. | reverse complement strand
CACTGGCAAGGAGTGCAACTGCTGGGCCACACCTAAGCTGATGACACGGCGCGGCTTCGCTCGCATATCCCGTGGTTAATCTCGGCAATTGGCGAGATAGAGCAACGACAGGAGCGCAACGCACGCACGAGGGAGCGCTAGCCTGGATTATTCGCTGAATTTTCTCGCCAAAAAAGAAAGGATGCTCTAAAAGGTAGATGAACACTGGGTTTCGCGGACCCAGCATTCCCTTTCGGAGCATCCATCGCTTGATACAAAGTGTTTTATCACAACTGAACTTCTCCTTCTACCGTCATCAACCCATCCGGGCCGATTTTTCCGGTGGGCAAATCACCAGCGATGCCGGACTTCTGCCCTTGCGTGCCTTCGATCAGCGCCATGGATTGACGCGGGAACTCGCTCAGCATCTCCGCGATCCCAGGCAGGGCGGTCGCGTTCGGCATTCCAGTTTGGCGCTGGTGCGGCAACGGGTGTACCAGATCGTGGCCGGCTACGAAGATGCCAATGATGCCGATCGTCTCCGCCATGATCCGGTCTTCCAACTGCTCGCCGATCAGCCCCTGGGTCAACCTCTGAGCTCCCAGCCCACCCTCAGTCGCTGGGAAAACACGCCCTCGGCCCGCGAGCTCGTCTGCGCTCACGATGGCGGACTCGATGCCTTCGTTCGCCTCTGCGGAAAGCAGGTTCGGCAACGCGGCGAAATCCTGCTCGATGTCGATTCCACCGACGATCCCACCTACGGGCAGCAACAGCTGAGCTTCTTCAATGGAGCCTACAACCAGCACATGTATCACCCGCTCTTGATCTTCGAGCGGCATACCGGCTGTCTGCTGGCGGCCCGTCTGCGTCGTGGCACTGCCTCCAGTCATGCTCGCATCGTGCCTCTGCTCCTCCGCATCCTGCGTCGTCTGCTGCGCGAGTTTCCCGGAGTCACGATCCGGCTACGCGCCGATGCTGGTTTCGCCTTGCCTCTTCTTTATAAGTTCTGCGAGTTCTTCGGCATTCACTACACCATCGGCATTCCCGCCAATGTCGTGTTTCGTCGTCGTACCGCCACTCTGCAGCGTCGCCTGGCTCGCCGCTATCGTCGTACCCATCTCCCCCAGCGCTCCTTCACCAGCTTCCGCCATCGCGCCCGCACTTGGCCTCGACTGCGCCGCATCGTCGCCAAAGCCGAGCACTCCGCCACCGGTACCAATCTTCGCTTCCTGGTCACCAACTGCCCGGGCCGCAGTGCCCAGGTCTTTCGCTTCTACAACGAACGCGGAGAATGCGAGAACCGGATTGAGGAGTTCAAGAACGGCTTCCGTGCCGACCGGCTCAGCTGTCATCGCTTCCTGGCCAACGCGTTTCGCTTGCTCCTGCACACCTTCGCCTACAACTTGGTCAACCTGTTCCGCCTCCACCTGCCTCTCACCTTACGTTCTGCCCAGATCGAAACCCTTCGTACCCAGCTGTTCAAAATCGGAGCTCGGGTTCGGCAAACCGCCCGCTGTGTGCGCATCCACCTAGCCAGCGGCTGGCCTTTCCAGTCTCTGTTTCAAACCGTCGCCCGGCTTGGCGACACCAGCTAACAGCTCGTCTCGTTTCGAACTTACTCGCTCTTGGCTGTTGCGGGCGGAGCCTTGTCGCAAAATGCCTTCCCCATCGTTGGCTACCTCTCTTGCCATTGCCCTATCCCCAAATCTGTCTCGCCTCCCGCCTCTCATCCTCGATTCCAACAACTGTTCTGCTCACTTTCCAGCGCTGATGAATAATGCAGGCTAGATCGGGGTGCGCGATGACGTTCACGGGCAACAAACCTCCCGAGCACGAGAAGATCGCTAGCCCGTTCACTGCCGAAGACGATGCCTTGGGCCTGGGCGACACCGCAGAGGCGCTCGAAGTAATGTCTGCGATTCACTCCGGCCCGGATGGTTACATCACGTTAGCATCCCAACAGGAAGGCATCTGGAAGGAATTGGGTGCGCTAGAAGTCAAGCGCCTGAAA
>DASTCU010000179.1:0-36491 GCA_035710825.1 Candidatus Sulfotelmatobacter sp. | reverse complement strand
CAAAGAGGGAGTCCAAGTTGTGATCTGCCACCCCAAGCTGGTGGAGACGGGTTTGGATTTGCTGGACTTCCCGACCATCATCTTTTACGAATCCGGATACTCGCTGCACACCTTGCGGCAGGCCAGCCGCCGGTCCTGGAGAATCGGACAACGCCGGCCGGTGCGCGTGAAGTTTCTTTGTTCGGAAGGAACCATGCAGACTTCATGCCTCCGCTTGATGGGAAAGAAGCTGCTCGTGGCACTCACGATGGAAGGCAAGTTCGCCGGCGAGGGCTTACAGAGCATTGATGAGGACGATGACATGCTCTCGGCCATGGCGCGGGAACTGGTCGAGAGGAACGGTATTGGCGAAACCGCCGACGCCGTCTGGAGAGCCCTCAACACAGAACATCAAAAGCTGTTTCCAACGATTTCTCGCGGCGGGGATGATGCCTCAACGATCGAAATGCCGGGCATTCTGCTGGAAACTCAGCCTGAGCCCGCGGGTCTTATGCAACGCGCTATGGACGCGGGGTCGATCGTCGTCTTCGGACAGCGCCCGCAAGCGTTGTCCGGTAAGAGGCGGCGCGGGAGGCCAACTGTTCCGGAACAGCCGTCCCTATTCGGCTTTAGTTGAGCGAAACAACCGAATGTCAGTTGCCTCGTAATCCTCGTCAGTGGTCAGCGAAGTCCTCTCTCCTGAATTGCCCCACCTTCGCGAGCAATTCGGCGGTATTTGCTCTGCCGCATCTCTCGCCTTCAAGAACCTTGTCTCAAATCACCAAGGAGGAAAGTATGTCAGAAACTAGCACGTTAATTGGCTACAGCGGCCGAACCATTGGCCGCGAAGAACTAGCGCTGGTACCGACACCAGCGGCAACGGAAACTCACCGCCCGGTACCGCACCACGAAATTGTGCAGGCCCTGATCGAGACGCTTGGCTTTCGCCACATCGGAGTCGCCCACGATGAATATGCGGTCTCACCAGACGGCATGAAAGCCTTTAGGGTGCTCGACCTCGAAACCGAGATGGAAGGATGCCGCTTCTCTATTGGACTTCGCAACTCCCACGATAAGAGCATGCGTTTGGCGATGACCTGTGGGTATCGCGTATTCGTGTGCTCGAATATGGCGTTCGCGGGAGACTTCACTCGCTTGCGAAACACTCAAAGTCGTTCTCCCTCATCGACTGCATCTCGGTGGGAGTTGACCGAATGCAGCGGAACTTTGACCCGATGCGAAAGCAGGTGGAAACTTGGCAGAGGAGCGAGTTGACGGACGTGACGGCCAAGGTGGTCATCTACGAAGCATTTGTGGAGGGCAAGCTCGAGGCTCCGAAACACTTGGCTCGCACCGTACATGACCTTTACTTCGAGCCGAGGTACGAGGAGTTCCGGTCGCGAACCATCTGGAGTCTTTCCAATGCGTTCACGTCCGCCTTCAAAGAACTGGACCCGATCCCGCAATTCAGAGCCACAGCAAAGCTGGGCGAATTCCTGGAAGCCCGGTTCTCACAATCGTTCTAACCGGCGGGGCGGGCACCGGCCGGACCGCCCGCTACAGTCGAGAATTCCACCATCACAGGAAATCAGAGTTCGTAACTGGATGAAAAGCAAAGGGCGACACCTCCTCTCCTTTTCCATCTCTCCTGCCATCAAATCAGATGGAGGAGTCCTCGATGCATGACCGATTTTTCCTGGTGTGGCTTACGTGCACTTTGATTCTTGTACCGGCGGCATGGGCCGCAATCGTTATTGTTTTCATTCGATGTTTCCGGTTTGATGTCGACAAACAGCAAAGCACAAGCAACTCTCTTACCGAAACTCACACATACGTCGAGCGAACTCGTTTGTCGGTGCTGTCTCGGCCCATCATTGAGAAGTTGTCGTCGAGAACTTACTTCGAGACGCACATCATTGAAACGATCGAACGACTTTCGAATATCGCCCTATGCTGGAAGAGTGCAATTGGATGGATGAGGCGAGTCTTGGGTTTGCAGATTCCGTCGCGTCAGGGGCGAACCATTGACGCCCCGCCGAGCAAGGGGACGGTCCAGATTGTCCAAAGGAAAAGGATCGACGACCGGCGGAAGGCGAGCTAATGGCGGAAAGAGAATCGGATACGGGCCACCAATCGACGCACCACTGTCACAGCTCAGTTCCGGTGTGACGAGGTGGGTCAAAATAAGCCTCCTGACGCTCGGCTTGTCGCGTGCTGTCAGGGAAACTTAGATCTCGAGGGACTTCTTGAATTCGCGGACCACTTCAAATCCTTCCCGCAGCTTCATCGGCAGATTACACTCGTTTGCCAATGCGTCGAACACCACCTCCCATTCTGCTGGCGGTGGATCAAGTTCCTTGGGCACGTCGTGGGTCGCACGTTTCATGAAGGTTGCTCGGACCGCCGCGGCGGTTTTGCTTTTGTCGAGCTTTCCTCCCCTGATCAAAAGCACCATGTCGATAAGGTCCTTGGTTCGGGTGTTTACGCGCTCCCCTCGCGGCAGCGTATACGCATGGAGCTTTTCCGCAAATTGCTGCTCTGCCGAAATCACGGGGAAAGACGGCGGCGGTACGCCCCCGAAGCCAAGCCAGTCTTCGCCGGTGACAGCCTCCAGAGGCTCAAGCACTTCGTCCCCGACACCGACATCGACGTGAAAACGCGCAAAATCCCGTCCATCCATGCGTGCCTGGACGGGATACCGGCTGCCACCCTCCGGAGCCCCGTCCAGATCCACTCTCGCTTCCCCGACGAGGAATTCGAAATAGTCGTCAAAGCGCGTCGCGGCCGCTTCCTGGAGCATGGCACGCACTTGTTCACCCCGCTCCTTCGCGATGGTTGAGAGACGTGTGCCATCGTGCAGCGTCAGGTCGATGTCCTTGGTCGTGCGTGCGGAATGCATCCGCAGTTCCATGGCGTAGCCGACCTTCAGCACCCATGGATACGCCGCCTTCGGTCCCTTGGAAAATAGTCGTGCCAGGAAGCGGTCGAACGCCACTTGCCGGCGCAGGCGCTGCAGGTCGGTGACTTGCGCCCGCGCACGCGTCTGCAACCGAGCTTCAAGCGCGGCACGAAAGGCGCCGGCTGTCTTGTAGGATTTCGCTGCGTCCCTCACGCGGGCTGGCTCGCCAATTCCCGAAGCGAACGTTGCAGTTTATCGTCCGGCATGCGATCGATTTCTCTCCTTCCGATGAGGCCACGGCGTATGGCTTCGTCGACGGCTAGCTTCAGTTGGCTTCGGTCCACATGTCCGCTGCGCAGCAGATCCACGATGGTTCGGAGCGGACGCGTCACACGGATCCCGTGTATTTCCTGAACTTCGCCGGGGTCCAGGTGTGCCCGGTGCAGTACCAGGATCTCCGGAATCGTGCTGTTCCGGCGAAACTTTCTCGGCACGGTCATGTGCAGCTTCGAAGGCATGAGGTCCGATAGTTCATGAAGACTGAGAGCCGTGTCATGGCTGTAGGTGCCTTCTGGCTCTTCTCGCCGATTTTGCGACCAGAGATACCAAAGCATCAGGTCCGGACGCTCTGGAGCCGGAAAATCGGCAAGGCGGTAGATCCCGCGGTGCTCACGAATCCAGTTTCCGGCGTTCACATGGTAGGAGTGTGTCTTCTCGGCAAACCCCGACCGCGTGGCTTGCTTGGTGGTGAAGAAGCCCTGCTGGGATTGGGCCATTTCATGGAGCCGTCGAGCGGCTTCTTTATAAGGTCCTGACATTACATAATCCCCCAAATTTCTTGGGGGATTATGCGCTATCGCTGTGGGCGCATGCAAGAGGCCTCGTGTATCACGTTGTTTCTGCAAGGTTTTACGGGGACTCCAGCGATTCAACCAGGACGCACAACCCACCAAATGTTTCAGGGAATTGTGAGGTCTGGAAACCTACCTTCCCGCTCAAGGAGTAAAGCCAGTGTTTCAAGGATTGATGCCGCTGCTTGCGCAACGAATCCTGCTACTCACCTTGTCGCGCTTGAACGACGAACAGATTTCCGTCAACATTATCCCAAAGCCGCTGAAATCCGGGCAGCAGGATGGTGACGCCGCGCTTACCACGCCGTTGGGCATCACCGGTACCCCCAAGGAGCTTGACGAACAACTGCCGCGCCAGTTGGTGGAGTTTGTGGAGACTCACCTGGGACTGTCCTCGACCTTGAAGAGCGCCAAAGAAGAGATGGAAGCTGCTGCCAAAGCAGCCAGAGAGGCAGCCAGGAAAGCAACGAACTCGAAATCGCAATCCAACCGGAATGCGACTCCCAGTACTGCGAAAGTACAGACAGAAAGCATCACGACAGAAAGCTCAGCAGCATCGACACCCGACCATACCCAGCCATCGATTGCTGGCTCTGGCCGGGGCCCTGACGCGAGTACCGGAAGCCTGTTCGACCTTGAAGCGAAGATCAGCGAGTGAAACCTGCTGTGCTGTCGGCTTACAAATCATCTTGGAAAGGAGTCGTCATGGAAGTACATCGCCTGGAACGAGAATTTGTCTACAACGGGGTCAAGCTGCCTGATACGGCTCCAACTATGACCCCCCTGAACAGGTCAGAGACACGTACACGCATCTGTATCCAGAAATAGCTACAGCTGCGATTGAGGGACCCGAAACCGTCGGTGGCAAAATGGTTTACAAGTTTGTCCGCGCCATCGGAGCAAAAGGGTGACGGCCACAACAAACACCCGCTCACGAAAACGACACCCCTCAGAGCGTAGAACAAGCCGCCGTGTGCGCGCTTTGACACTGCGGACGGCGGCTTGACCCCCTCAAGACCGTACAGGGTGAAGCCTCAAGATGCTCTGCGTAATGGCCTCTCGAAGCTTGCTCTTCGGATCTGGTCCAACTCCCGGTACACGTTGTGATTTTCTCCGAGCGGTCACGATAGTCGGACAGGTCGGAAGAAGTTAAACCAGACGGTTGTCGCAGTGCCTCGATTTGTCGATCAACCAACTGATGAACTTCGCATTTGATGGCGGAGGCAGGGTCAGTCATCATACGGGTCCTCGGCGAAATTGTAGCTCATGCCCAGCAGCCTGCCCAGGGCGCAAATCACAGCTGACTTACGTGTGGCCTCACGGCTGTACCATCTAAGATTCCAGCGGCAATCCGCGGTGCATCGATGCCGCAACCCGCACCGGACAAGCTTTCACCGCCGACCCGGAGGACGTGATAAAGGAGACTACATGCGCCGAAGGAAGCAACTCGCGGGAGCCTGCCGGAGCGCGGATGAAAACGTGAGGCGAGTGCTCCGTGCGTTGGAAGAAGCTACACATGGCCGCGCCAACACGACCGATCCCATCATGGAGCAATTGAAACAATGTCCAGAAGCATTCAAAGTCGGGGAAGTTCTCGGCAAGGCGTTCGACTCACTCAAGTACGCTCAAGTCGAAGGCGAACTCGGGGACCGATTCTTGCCGCCGAGCGGCGTGATCATTCCACCGCTCGTCTGATCGGGCTGCCGCTAGCCGTCACATTCCCCAGGCTCGAAGCAATTCGATGGCGGTACTGCACGAGGTGGGATGAAGGCCCGGCCGCCGTTCTGGGAATGAGCCTGGTGCGCTTGGGAGTTTGCCGCCCCGCTGACTGGTCAGGTAGCGCGGTGGATTTTGTCGAACGCGGGTTCCGGAGGTTTTGCTCGCAGAACCGCGCAGCTGACGCGAAGAAAGTCTGGGTGGGCGACCTGCGAATTACAGACAGTCTTTTCGAGTTGACCGAGCAAGAGCGAAATCAAGTTGAAGCCGGCAGAGAAGGACTGGCCGATCATTTGTATCTGGTCGGCGACTACGAGGCCGCTGCTTCCATTCCAATTCGTGCGACGCTCACTCATCTCGAATCCGAGCACGAGCTTCTTCCGGCGGCTTTTTATAGGGTCTTCACCACCAACCTCTACAAATGGATGCGCGTGTACGACTACGTCGACGCCCAGGAACACGCCGAAACGTGGATGGAGCATCTCAGCGACGAGGAGTTAGAAGCCTCGATCTATCGCAAAGTGGAGATGGAGATCCCGAGCTGTATCAAGAGGCACTCTAAGGCCCTCAAATACAGGCGAGCCAAAGCTCTGCTTCAGGAGATCCGACCGCGTGCGAGCGTGGCTCGCGAACTGATCCGGCGCGTGCTTGAAATGGATGCTCATGGCCAAGGGCAGAGGCACGCATGGCCCGGCCAGATTACTGAGAAGGACGTACCCGGCGTGGACGGTTGGCTGGCGGACGCCGAGTATTCCCGGCCCGGGTGTCTGATTACCTGGTGCGAAAACGATGCGATTAATGCCTGCTTTGATGAAGAGGCGCAGCACATGGGCGAAAACGGCCCCTGCCAGCCGAATGTGGCGCTGCCTATTCACCTCAACAGGTCGGCGAAACAGGTAGATGAAGAAGTGCGACGCGTCTTCGATCACGCCAGCGCGATGCTTCGGTCGTTAGCTTCCGCTGCGAAGATCGTCGAAGTCGTGAGGGACCTCTACGATGAATATCTCCGTGAACATCGGCTCGAGCCAGGACTTCCGGTTGAGCCGTGCGTTGCTGCTCTACGGGCAGAGTAGCTATCAGGGCTACCCGTATCGCCATCCATTTGTAACTCTCCACGATGTAATCCACGACGGCGACGTGGCACGAATGGCGGAAGGCCAGTTGATGACGCCGCAGATGCTGATCGACCTGATGGCAGGTCTGGGAAGATCGGTCCCAGCCGAGATCTTGCCGGCGCGCGTGCTCGTGCGCACCGCAGAGATGATCGTGTGGTGGGTCAGAGCTTGCGAGCAAAACATGTTCTTCACCGACCACGGGGACGACCCTGCCTTGAAAAACATGAATGGCAAACTTTATCCCCACCCGCCCTTGCTGTTCAAAGCGTGCGGGACTCACTTGTGGGTACGCGCTCTTGCCAAAGACGAACGGCCCACGTCAGAAACCAGGCTGTGCATGGCACCCTACTGGAACTGCTACGACAACGGCGCGTGTTGCACTGGGAGCATGAAGATCCCCCAGGAGAAATCGGTTGCTGCCATTGACTTGTGGGAGGAGTCGTTTTTCCAGAGCGAATTCACGCACGCCTCCGGGGTTCGCAAACATGTCCGGTTTCGTGGAGGCTTCCTAGCGATGTGGCAATCCCTCGCGGGCCAAATGCTGTTCCCCGAAAAGTACCTAGTCAAGCTACCGCAGACGCTCGCGGAATTTGTGAGGGACGATGACCACAGTTATCGAAACGACAATCGGCACGAAGATTGAGCATGAGATATCTAGTGCACTGCTGCAGAAGAAGATTCAGGTCAGCGTAATCGGTTGCGGCGGGACAGGAAGCGCCATTGCCGCGGGATTGCCCTATCTGCACCAGGCCATGGTTGCTTTAGGGCATCCCCATGGCTTGGACGTGACCTTGATCGACGGCGATCGGATTTCCCGCACCAACTGTGTCCGCCAACCTTTCAGTGAGAGTGAGATCGGCCTGCACAAGGCGACAGTGCTCGCCACCCGTATCAACCTGTTTTGGGGCCTTGGTTGGAAGGGAGTGCCGCATTTCGTAGATGAAAGCTGGGGACATGAGACGGACATTCTGATTGGCTGCCTGGATTCTCGTGCCGCCCGGAACGCGATGACCCGCACCCAAACCTACTGGAACTGCCACTATTGGTTGGATCTGGGCAACAACGCTGATAGTGGCCAGTTCGTACTTGGGCAACCCGAAAACCAGAGAAACAAAGCGCGAGACTTGCGCTTGCCGACCGCTCTCGAACTCTTCCCTGAACTCATCAACGCCAAGCTCGACAAGAAGGACAAACTTCCGCCGTGCAGCGCGTTAGAAGCATTAGAGCGGCAGGAGCCGTTCGTGAACCAGACGCTCGCCTACCAGGCGCTGGCCATGCTTGCTCGGCTATTTCGATATGGACGGCTCTCGTACCACGGTGGCTTCGTGAATCTGCGCACGGGTCGCACCACCGCGCTCGCTGTCGACCCAGTCTTATGGCGCCGGATGAGAACGCTGTCGGCAGATTCCGAATTACCAAGACACAAGAGAAGGAAGGAGGTCAGGCAATGAGCCAAAGCTTTCGGGCAGTGAAAGAAATATGGAATATGCACTCGTCCTGCTTCATTGAACAAGAGAAGTTGATCGCGTTCCTGCACGACCTTGCCGCCCGAGTGGGGACGGCGAGCGACGATCACGAATACGGGGATAACTGAAACAAGCGATCTGAGAGAGCAGTCCGATCAAGACCAAGAGGAGTATGGCTTTACGAGATCTGGTTATTGACAAAACGACTCACCTCCTTCACCTTCCATCACGCAGCGCGCCTACGCAAACGGGCAGGCACTGGACGAAGTGCTTGCAGCCCGCCTGCGAGGAATGACCGTTCACACCGTTTGCGACTTCACTGTGGCGGAAACCCAGGCGACGAAGGCGCGCGGCCCACCGAGACAGTAGTTAGAGCCAACCTTATTCGGTGCGGAGTGCCTGCATAGGGTCAACCCCAGCCGCACGTCGAGCCGGCAAATATGCTGCTGCTATGCCGCCTCCCATGAGTAACAGCGTGACGACTCCCATCGTCCACGGGTCATTTGGCTTGACTCCATAAAGGAATGTTTTCAATAGAACGCTGGAGAGATACGCTAAGACTAATCCGATACCCGACCCTACGAGCAGCATCCAAGTAGCCTGCCGCAATACGAGCCACATCACGTCGCTGCGCTGGGCACCTAGCGCAATTCGGAGGCCTAATTCTCTCGTTCTCTGGGTTACCAGGTATGCCAGCAATCCGTAGATTCCAGCCACGCACAGAAGTAGTGCGCATCCGCCAAACATCTCCAGTATCCTCGCAGCAAGCTGCTGGCTCCCATATGAATCCTCAACAACCTGGTCCATCGTTGTAAAGTTGCTGGTCGCAAGCTCCGGACTTGCGTCTTGCATTAACCGACGCAACTCGGGGACGACTGAGGAGGGACTCCGCTCTGTCCGCACCGCTAGATCCATCGCCAGCCCTTCCGCGCTCTTGTAAAAGCTAGTGTCTGGCGTAATCTGCGGAATGCAAACTTCGATCTCCGGCTGCGATTGCTCGGCGATTGACACCTGCCGCTCATCGTCTAGCACACCCACTACGACCGCCCGTCGATGCTTGCCGTAGCCAATCAGATTCGCGCCTAGGATTTTCTTTGGATCCTGATCACCTCCCAGGAATCCCTTTACAAACGCGCGGTTCACCACAACTACAGGTTGGGAACCGGCGGTGTCTTGTTCGTTGAAGAATCTTCCTTCTGCCATCCGAAAGCCGAATACGCGCTGCATCTCCGGGCCTACGGCACGGAACTGGGCACTCAAGTCCCGTTGCCGGATATCGGCTGCCGTGTTTCCTTCCACGGCGAACGTAAAGACCATCTGGAACGTTTTGCCAAGGGGCACTTCCGTCATCAGCGACGCGCTTTGCACACCCGGTAAGTGTTGCACTCGCTCCAGCAGTGGTTGATAGAGTTCCGTCCGGATGTCTCTGCCCGCGAACTTGAACGATGGAATCGTCATGTTGGCAACGATCACATGGTCTGTCCGGAACCCCAGCGGCACATGCCTCAATACATAGATCGTGCGTAGTAGCAGCCCACATCCGACCAGCAAGGTCAGTGACATCGCAATCTCCGATACCACGAGTAAGGCGCGGGTTCGATGTTGTGCTCTCCCCGTTCCGCCCTGGGCGCTACCTCGGCGCAGCGCGGGTTCAATAGAAGCTCTTGCTGCGCCGATTGCTGGCCATATCGACGCCATTAGAGCGCTCACAAGCGTCAGCCCCAGCAGAATCAGGATCACTGAAGCGCTTGGCGTCAACGTAGCGTGGATGTTGAACTGGGTCGCCAGTGCATGCTCGAAGAGTCTCACCGTCAGCACGGCCAAACCCAGCCCCAAGACTGAGGCGATTCCACTCAGAACCAGCCCCTCTATCAGGAACTGCAGCACGATTTGTCCGCGGCTGGCTCCGAGTGCGCCCCGCACGGCAATCTCCCGCTGGCGTGCCGTCGAGCGCGCCAGCAACAGGCTCGTCACATTCACGCAGGCGATAAGCCATAACATCACCGCAGCGCCAAAAAGAGCCAGCAACGCCTTGCTGACATCCCCGCCTACCAACGAATCGCCATACCGCTGCACCTGGATCGAAGAGACCTCCTCACGGTCATACGGGTCTGTGTATCCCTTGGATACTTCGGTCTGGATTCCTTTGAGCTCCGCTTCCGCAGACTGCAGCGTTACGTCGGACTTGAGGCGCGCAATCGCGGCGTAAGTGGGAATCACCTCTTCGATCCGCGTAGCGTCTGCCTCTGTCAGCACAATTGGTGTCCAAACAACGGGGTTCGCTCCGCCGAACGGGAATGTGAAGCCACGTGGCATCACACCTACAACGGTGTATGACTCCCCGTTGAGCTTGATGGCCTTGCCTAGAATGTTCGCATCGCTGCCGTAGACGGTTCGCCAAACCGTGTCGCTCAAGATCATTGTCTGTGCATCTTGCGGTCGAACAGACTCGCTCTGCGGTTGGACCTCAAAGCCGCGACCGATAGCAGGATGCGTTCCCAGCAGCGCGAACAAATTGGCACTTACCCTCGGAGCGACAACCTGCGTCGCTCCAGTATTTCCCTCTAGGAAGGAAACATGCTTATTGGCGCTATAGAACGCAACATCGCTGAGGGTGTGGCTTCGTTCGCGCCACTGCTGCAGATCGAGAAACGGGGCGGCATCGCGGACTCCCTTTCGGCCTGCCTCTTTGATCTCCACTATTTGCTGGGCGTTTTCGTATGGCAGCGACCGCAACAGTACACGGTCGACAACGGTGAACATCGCGCCGGTGGCCCCCAAACCAAGAGCGAGCGTCCCAATTACGGTGATCGCAAAACCCGGTGATGTCCGCAATTGCCGCAGGGCGTACTTCAGATCCTGAGCAATACGCTCCCGGCGAACCCATCCCCGCGTTTCGCGAGTGATGTCGTTCACCCGCACAAAATTCCCGAGCTCCCGGATGGCAGCGGCCTCCGCCTGTTCCGGCGACTCGCCCCGGTCCGTGCGATCCTGAATGGCCATCTGGAGATGAGACTGGATCTCTTCCTCCAGTTCACGCCGGCGATTCGCAAACAGCCTCGACAGCAGGCTCATGCCTCACCTTCTCTCGGGTCGCGACCGATGACCGCCCCGATTGCCTCTACGATCCGCTGCCAGCGACTCAGATCAGAGGCCAATTGTTTCTTGCCAACCGCAGTGATCTGGTAGTACTTGGCGCGCTGCTTGCTCTCGGTGTGTTTCCACTCCGAGCGAACCCAGCGCTGCCGCTCCAGTCGATGGAGGGCGGGGTACAAAGAGCCCGTCTCGACCTGAAGAACCTCACCGGAATTCACGCGGAGAGCCTGCATGATGCCATATCCATGCTGCGGTCCCCACTGCAACGTTTGAAGGATAAGCATGTCAAGCGTGCCCTGGAGCAACTCCACCCGGTCCCGATACTGGTTCCTCCGCGCCATAGATGTAGACATGCTACCTCCATAGAGGTAACTTGTCTACAGCCAGCTCTGGCAGTTGTCTGCCACAACCAACATGCTTCAATCGCTGTCTTTGGGTCCTATCCCAGACGCTACCTTGAGTGTCGCCAAAGCTGCTATCCCAGCCAGCAACACCTACATAACCCTTCGTGACCAGATTGGGACGATATTCGACGATTCGCTGTTCGCACCTCTCTTCCCGGTAAGAGGACAACCTGCTGCGGTGCCGTGGCGGCTTGCTCTCGTAACGATCATGCAATTTGCCGAAGGTCTCTCCGACCGGGATGCCGCTGAAGCCGTGCGCACTCGGATTGATTGGAAGTATCTTCTAGGTCTTGAACTGAGCGATCCGGGTTTCGATTACTCTATTCTGTCCCGCTTTCGTGATCGTCTGATTGAGGGGCGCGCGGAGATGTCACTCTTGCAGCGCCTTCTGGAGAAATGCAAATCTCTGGACCTGCTGCGCGCTCGTAGCGATGTGCGCACTGACTCGACGCACGTTCTGGCGTCGATTCGCAACGTGAACCGGAGCGAACTGGTGGGAGAAACTCTTCGGTCTGCACTGAATGTGCTCTCAACCGTCGACCCTCAATGGGTAGCGGCGAGCGTGGACGCTTCCTGGTATCTGAAATACGCCCGACGTTTTGAAGTCAGCCGTCAGGCCCAAACGAACGACGAGATGATTGCATCTGCGGAAGAGATCGGCCGAGATGGCATGGCCCTGCTCGAAATGGTCTTGTCTGATCAAGCACCTGCATACCTCCGCAGCCTGCCTGCAGTCGAGACTCTGCGCCGCTGCTGGATCGCTCAGTTCTGGACAGACAATGGACTTTTGCGTTGGCGTCACGCCGGTAACCTTCCGCCCGTTTCAGTCCGGATCGACTCACCCTACGATATCGATGCGCGCTATTGCATAAAACGCTCAACGGAGTGGGTCGGCTATAAAGTTCACATCACAGAGGTCTGCTCGCCCGATGTACCGCATTTGATCATTAATGTCGACACCACGACCGCGCACGCTCCGGACGCTGCCCACGTCGCCCGTGGGCAGGACGAGCTTGCACGACGAAAGCTCCTGCCAAAGCGCCAACTTGTGGACGGTTCCTATATAGGAAGTCAAATCGTGCTCGATAGCCGAAAGAATCATGGCATTGAACTTGTCGGTCCGGTGAAACAGAACAATCAGCGCAATCACATCAAAAGCGGCTACGATCTGAGCGCGTTCAAGATCGATTGGGATGGACAGTTTGCAATCTGTCCTCAAGGCAAGAAGAGTACTGGCTGGTGGTCGGCTACGAGCCACACTGGCCGTATGACAATTCATACGAAGTTCTCGCGCGCCGACTGCGCCAAATGCAGCGTCAACACTCTCTGCACGAAGCATGCCGAAAAGAACCCCCGAAAACTGTCGCTCCTCCCTCGTGAAGAACACGAACTGCTCATCGCGAGCCGAAAGCAACAACGCCTGCCCGAGTGGAAGAATCTATATAACAAACGAGCCGGGATCGAGGGCACGTTTTCACAGGGCGTCCGTTCTGTTGGTCTCAGACGATCGCGATATCGGGGTCTGCCGAAAACACACGTCCAGAACATAGCGATTGCTTGCGCGATCAATCTGCAGCGGCTCACTGACTACTGGAATGGAATTCCACCCGCTCCGACGCGCACCTCTGCCTTCGCACGGCTCGGCCAATGGACCACTTGAGAATTCGCCAACGGTATCCAAGATGGAATTAGACCCCAGCGCAGTAGCGACAACTCGCGGACTGGCTTCTGCGGATTCTGGCGCACAACTGGAACTGGCTGAGTTGGAGCGATGTTGTACCGCGGGTCCCACTCATCTCCCTTGGGTATGCGTCGAAGTATTCAGCAACAACTTGCTTGCGTCGAGATAGTCGGTAGCGTCCTTAGCAAATCGGGCATAGGCGTTGATCAAGACGTAGAGCTAATGAGTGTAATTTGTCAACTCAACTCATCGCAACCCACCTCATTCATGTCTTCGGGATCGGGCATCCCTCTGTTTGTCGGGAGTCGGGGCGTGCGGGGCTGAGTGAAGATGGGCTACGCGGTGCAAATTGAGCGTGCGCTAGCCCCGGGTAATTTATACTCTTAGTGTGATGGCGAATGTACGCACAAAGTCTCTTGTTGCGGTCAAGTGGCGTTCGTTCGATCAAACTGTCACCCGAGTGCGGGAAGCATTTATCGATCTTTCCGCGGATGAATTAGACAGCTTGATTAACGAAGCCGTCACGAGCGTCCGCAGAGAAAAGCATGGCGAAGGCGAGCGCAGTTCGCGAGAATAGCGGATTGATGTACGCTTGGCTTATTCGAATCAGAGTTCCTGTAGGTATCTCGACAGAGTATTCTGGTTCGATCTTTCTCCCCAGATCTTCCGCACTCTATTGTAGAAATCGGACAGGCTATGCAGGCGTTTTCCTCGCCGAAGCCACGGGGTGTTCGGACGAAGCAGCCAGCGCGCGTCCATCGTTGGAACAAGGTAATAGTCAAGCACACGATTGTGGGTGCGGTTCATCCGGCACAGTAGAGTGATGTAGGGTCGCTCCAATTCATCGGGCTGAATGACCCATGTAAGCCGTCCACGTTTATACTTGGACCTGCAAAGGAGCAAAGAGACCATGAAGCTATGATCTATCAAGAACATCGATCGACTTTTTCGCGGCAAGTGAGTGATAGTCACGTTGTCGGGAAAGAGCTCTTTTATGCTGGAGACTATCCTGCGGCGTAGCCGCATTGCACGTTCAATTTGCGCGGATTTTAAGTAGTCTACGGTCTGTTGCTCGTACCCCAGTTCTTTATAGAGTTGTTGGTACGATCCCATAACCTTAGCGATCGTAGCCGGTGCGGGCATACCCGGCACCGCTCTGATGATGTCCTCGCTGATTCGCCCCTTTCTTTTTAGCAGTCGGCCCACCCTCCTCAAAATCTGTTCCTTTGTCCAACGCTTTTGTATCGGAAGCCCTTTCTGTGCTCGGAGAAATGTCTCTTCATCAACAATCGGTGGAAAAGCGAATGGCTTTCTGATCCACAACTCAGGTTTCACACGAGTCAATTTTCCATGTAATCGTTGAGAATAGCGACCCCAAACATGGCAGCCCATATACTTCGGGTGCGTCAGGATGTCTTTCACGGACTGATGAAGCCAGGGACGGCCATCGTGCGTTACGCCTTGCCGATTCAGTTCACGAGCTATAACGGTGGGACCCTTCCCGCCCACCGCCATCGAAAACATCTGGCGAACGACCTCCAATTCCTTGCGAGGCCCTCGTATCAACTTGACCCGATCTGTCGTAAGACTCTTTCGTTCACCTGGTCGCATTACCTGCTTTCGCTTGCCTTCTGCGGAAATCATCAATCGCCTATACCCGTAACCCGGAGACCCTCCGACCCAGAAGCCCAGTTGCACGATTCGAGTTTTACCTCGGAAGACCTTTACCCCTAACTCACGACTGAACTCGGCGGCCATACTCCTCTTCAGCGACTTCAGAAGAGAACTGGTGGCGGTTCCATCATTCACAAATGGCTCAGCGCAATAGTGAAGGGGTATGCCCGAACTGGAGCAGATGTATTCGTAATGTGCCGCTTCGTCACTGTTTGGGTATCGCCCCCACCGACTTACATCATAAACGAGGATAGCCTTATATTCAGCCTCGCCACTGACAACATCTTTGAGTAATTCGCTGAGTGCAGTGCGGTTCTTGGCAACGACGCCACTTTTCCCTAAATCAGCATAGGTCTTCACGATCCTGAAGCCGTGGAGCGCAGCATACTGTTGGATGGCGTCCTTCTGGTTATCAGGGGAGTACTGTTGCGATTCATCGGACATGCGGACGTACTGGGCGGCGGCAATCGGTGCATAGTCCGACATTGAGGGAGTCTCCTTCAAGGAGAGGTGATATTATGACGTTTTCCGCAGCGGCGGTGTGGTATCTGATGTGAGCTCCCTCACATCCCATGCTGCGGTCGTATAGTAGCATCACGAGCAATGGCATACGAGGATCAACTGTGTACGGTGTATGAGGCCGAACTGGCCGCAATCGCGGCTCTAGATCGCCGTTACTATCTCAATCCATGTCCTTCTCGCACCGAGCGCAGTGATTATGCTGCTCGCCAAGACCGGCTGGAACAGATAAGGTTTCGCCTGTATGCAGAGTTGGCCTCGCTCCGTCACATCCGGCAGTTCCGTCCTTGCCGCTCAATAATCCGAGGATCACACTTTCAGCGACCACCTCGTTGAGAGATTAAGTCCTTGAGCAAGCGTTGGGCGTCAGCCATCCTCTTGAACGTTCGCGGAACATTTTCCGGGCTTGCTGCGGTCCAGCGTCGCTTGATTGCGAAAAAGAGCCTCAGTTTGACCTGTTGCATACAGGTCTTGCAAAGAGCGTTCGATCCATACTGGACGTCTGTCTTGCCGCATTTTAGGCAACCGTAGTCATCGAAATAAAATCGCATTCTATGACGATGTTCAGGTGGCAGGATTCGTTTGATTGCGAATGCCGTAGGCCGAGGCAGAAACCACGGCTGCAGAAAGATATCGTCGAGAAGTTTTTTGTCATCTTTGGTCATCGGATTTTACCCTCTGGGGTGGAAGCGGCGAAAAGCCGATCGCACGGCATTGTTGCTGATCCTGGTGTACACCTGAGTCGAGGTCAGGTAGGTATGGCCGAGCAGTTCCTGAATTGCTCGAATATCCGCTCCCCGCTCCAAAAGGTGAGTGGCAAAACTGTGGCGCATCACGTGGGGGCTGACCTTGCCAATTCCGGATCGTCGTCCGAGTTCTCTTACTATCGTGCTGAGACTGCTCCTATTCATTGGACGATCCCGCTTGTAGCGGACAAGATCAATGTCCCTGAGGAACCTTCTGAATCGTCGCTGCGCGGTGGTGTAGGACACTTCGGAACGCTTTCCCAAACTCTTGGTGTGCTTCGTCCCGCGTTTCTGGCCTGGCCGATAGTCCTTCCAACTTCCAATCCAGGTTCTCCGGCCATATGTGATGTACCCCTGTTGCGGATCAATCTTGTCTTGGAACAAATAGCCCGTCCTGCGGCCATTTAAGTACAACTGCATCGCATTTGCAGCGTGGACCCCGAAGTAGACGATTCGATCCCTTCGCTTTGAGCCGACCTTGAATTTGCGCCCTTTGAAGTCGATGGCTTCCACGCGAAGGGTGCGAACCTCGCCGATTCGGCAACCTGTCGAATACAGCAACTCTACGAGAGCTCGATCCCGTGGATGTTTGGCCGTGCGGATCAGTTTCTTGATCTGAGCGCGGGTAAGGGTCCGAGGGAGAGCCTTGATGCGAGCACGGGCCTTGAGGAATCTCGGAGCTACGCTGTCGACCACACCACCGAGGTATAGAAAATCGAAGAAAGATCTCAGTGCACCGAGCTGGTCCGAAATATAGTTGTCTCCCCAGCGGTCGGGAAGAGTCCGCGTCAGGTAGTCCCCGATATCCATCGGCGTGACTAAGGAAAGCGCTTTTTTGCCTATGTGGTGACATAGCTTTCGGGCGATCCGGCAGTAGCGGTCCTGGGTGGAACTGGAATACTTTTGAGCGCTTAGCCATCGTCCGAATCGATCGGCCATCTGCAGATTCACCTTTTTGGAATTGACCCATCGCCGCATCGTTGACGCGCTATGAGTTCGTAAGCCCTTGCGATCACGTGATTTACGGATATGTTGTCTGGGAAAGTCAGCAGCCATGAAGCCCTCCTTGAGAGGGCATATCGGCGGGAAAGGAAAACACTTTAGTCCCAGACGATGGTTTTTTTCCTTGCGTAGATTGCCATGCCCAAAGACCGCCCCGCGCCTTTCTTCATAGTTGTCAATGCACTGTTTGGTACTAAAATTACCAGCCTGACTACAAGTGTCGGTATGGTAGGCATATGACTAGGTGTGGCGAGGCTACACCGGGCATTTTGAGTGTACTCGCGATTTTTCGCCAACTTTGGTACGGTCTAGGTCTTTTTTACTTTAACTCCCGCGTCTTTCCACTCCAAAATCATATATCGCAGATAACAAGTACGCCCAACTGGTGCAGGGCGCACGATTATCCATCCACGTCCCACGCCAGCACACCAAGCCCGCTCTTGCCTTCGACTGCGGTTTTGTCGTTGGGGGTAGGAAGATCTCCGAGGCGTCATGGTATTCGGTGATCTTGTTGTTTCAGCCAGATCAAAATTGCAAGAGACTGATCGGGATGCCGTTTTTCGAGATTCAGAAATGTAGGAAACTAACTTTGGGCAAAATCTTGATTTGGGAGGGCACAATGGGAACTCGACAAACTATCCCCGCAGCCCAGTATCTGCGCATGTCTACCGAACAGCAGCAGTATTCGCTTGAGAACCAAGCCGTTTGCATACAGCGATATGCCGCAAGCAAAGGCTTCGAGATAGTTCAGACGTACTTTGACCCAGGCAAGAGTGGATTAAGCCTTCGTCACAGGTCCGGGTTACGACAACTGCTGAAAGATGTCGTCGACGGCAGTGCTCAGTACCTAGCGGTTCTGGTTTACGACGTGAGCCGTTGGGGGCGTTTTCAAGACAGTGATGAGGCTGCTCATTACGAGTTTCTTTGTAAATCGGCAGGAGTGCCCATACACTACTGCGCTGAAACGTTCCCTAACGACGGTAGCATTCCCAGCTTGGTCCTTAAAGCGTTGAAGCGAGTGATGGCTGGTGAATATAGCCGCGAGTTGAGCGAAAGGGTGTTTGCAGGACAAAAGAAAATTGCTCAACTTGGTTACAAGATGGGCGGGCTACCTTGCTTCGGATATCGGAGGATGCTTGTTTCCACCGATGGAGCGCGAAAGCAGTTGTTGCAAAGAGGGGAGAGAAAAAGTCTGGCGAGTGATCGAGTTATCTTGGTCCGAGGCCCAGAGCAAGAGGTTGAATTAGTGAATGAGATTTTCCGGATGTTCACAGAGAAGCAGCTCGGTGTGAAAACCATTGCGCGAGAACTGAACCGGCGTGGAGTACCCACAATTCTAAAGGGACCAAAGGGACGGTGGAACCATTCGGTGATTACAAGGATGTTGTTGAATCCGACCTACACGGGAGCGAATGTATTCAACCGCAGAACGATGAGGCTGGGGAGCACTCCACAACAAGTCCCACGCTGCGAGTGGGTGATCAAGGCAGGGTCGCACGATCCGATTGTCAGTTCGGATACCTTTACCAGAGCACAACAAAGACTCGCCAATATGACACTACGAAAGTCCGACGAGAAGATCTTGGCGGAAGTCAGGGATCTCTTGGAGAGGCATGGACGCCTCAGCACGGCGATTATCGAGAAGACTCCAGGGATAGCGTCTGTGCGTTGCCTGGTTTGCCGATTTGGAAGCCTGGCGCGCGCCTATGAATTGATCGGATACGATTGGAAGCATAAATGCGTTGCGGCCCACAAGTCAGAGCCTACTCCTAAACACTCCCCGCTCTTATGCTGACCGACTAAAGTCAACGCGACGCCATGATGAGTGAAATTGATTCCATGACAATGTCGGCTCCCAGCCCCGGGTAAAGTTGGTGGTGCTAAAGCCAACCAACAAGCTCGGGAGAAAGGAGCCGAACGATGATCACTGTAGGAGTAGATTTTCACCCCGAGTTTCAGCAAATTGCTTTGGTGGATAAGGAGACCGGAGAGTTCCAGGAAAAACGGCTCGCGGGCAATCCACCAGGAGGACCGGACGGCGCGGCCTTCTATTGGGCTCCGCAGAATTTGGAGAATTGCTTCCTCAATTTGGGCCGGTCTGCCACCGCACTCTGGCGCGTTCTCCGTCATCAGGGGATGCCCGAAGGGGTTGTCACACAAGAACCGTGGAAAACGTGAATGCCGCTTTTGAGGGAATTACTACGGTGGTATCGGCAGGTCGATGCGAACCTCGGTACATTCATGGGAGATCTGGACGATTGAAACGGTGGTCAACCCGTTCCGGGCACAAAAAGCATGGCGGAGAGGGAGGGATTCTATTACCGCCGTTTCTGCTATCTTGCTGTAACACCTACACTTGACCCATAATAACCTGTCCCCTAGCGGCTTACAAGCAAATTCACCTGTTTTCTCCAGTTTCTATAGTTTCTCCTATTTGCTGTAGTTCCGCGGAAAATAGTATCAGTGGTATCAGTTAAAACTTTACTGTGCGGAGAGATTACGTCAAAGCAGTCAGAACTGCGTGAATGCGCGTAATCAGAAACATCAACTAGCTTCTCGGAACCCAAAACTTCATCGCCTTCATTGACTTGTCCCGCCTGCGGCCCTACCATTTCAGCCCAATGATCGGCCAGACCATCTCGCATTACCGCATCGTCGAAAAGTTAGGCGGAGGCGGGATGGGCGTTGTCTACAAGGCCGAAGATCTTGCGCTCGGCCGATTCGTAGCGCTGAAGTTTTTGCCTGACGACTTAGCTCGTGATCCACAAGCATTGGAGCGTTTTCGACGCGAAGCACGGGCGGCATCCGCATTAAACCATCCCAACATCTGCACGATTTACGAGATCGGCAAGCATGAAGCGCATTCCTTCATAGCGATGGAGTACCTCGAAGGGATGACTCTGCGCAGTCGCGTTGGCGGCAAGGCGCTCGATCTCGACTTACTGCTATCGCTCGCGATCGAAATTGCAGATGCACTGGATGCTGCACACGCGAAAGGCATTGTCCATCGCGATATTAAGCCAGCGAATATCTTTGTTACTGAACGTGGGCACGCCAAGATCCTCGACTTTGGACTGGCGAAGGTTGGGACCGCCACTAAGGTCACCGATGACGCACAAACCCAAACGATCGATGAGGCCCACCTGACAAGCCCTGGAACTGCGATCGGCACAGTCGCCTATATGTCACCAGAGCAGATCCGGGCAAAGGAATTGGACCCACGCACCGATTTATTTTCATTTGGCGCGGTGCTCTACGAGATGTCAACTGGCACCCTGCCTTTCCGAGGCGAAAGCTCAGGGGTGATCGTCAAGGCCATCTTGGATGGAACACCTACTCCAGCAGTCAGGTTAAATCCCGACGTGCCCGCCGAGCTGGAACGGATTATCGACAAATGCCTGGAGAAAGACCGTCACCTGCGCTACCAGCATGCTGCCGACATTCGTACCGACCTGCAACGGCTGCGACGCTCCTCAGAATCGGGACAGCTGGAAGCGACTCGTTCTGCCAGTTCTGCAATCCATCACTTATCGCCAAAGACCGTATGGATTGGTGGGGCTGTCTTGATCACCATCATGGCCGCAGCACTGATACTGGCAGGGATATATCTATGGACTGCCAAGCGGCAGCAGGCGTCTCCACTGGGTGCGCCGGAACTAAAGCTGCAACAACTGACGGCGAACTCCGCTGAGAACCCGGTAGGATCAGGTGCAATTTCACCGGATGGCAAATACCTCGCCTACGCCGACTTGCAAGGCATCCACATCAAACTGATCAAGACCAGTGAAACGCGGACCGTTCCTCAACCTGAGAGTGTGAAGAGTGCTCGCGTGGATTGGGTGATCGCAGCTTGGTTCCCAGATAGCACAAGATTCCTGGCCAATTTGTATCCTGGCGGCCAGAATCCAATCAGCATCTGGACGGTGTCTGTATTGGGTGGCGTGCCGGCCATGCTGCGTGATGATGCCGAGGCGTGGTCGATGTCTCACGATGGCTCGCTGATTGCATTCGCCAAGAATACCGGTGCAGTTCCTCCTCATGAGATTTGGGTGATGGGCCCGATGGGAGAGAAGGAGCGAAGGTTGGTTATCGCCGAAGCAGGCACCGTAATTGCGCACGTTCGGTTCTCGCCCGATGACATGCGGTTCGCGTACAGCCAAAGCCCCGATAATTCCATCGTGCCAGAGTACTCGCTTCTAAACACCAGCGTAGCGGGTGGGCCCTCCATAAAGTTACTCGGTTCTCGATGGCTGCGTGATCACATTTGGTTGCCCGATGGACGAATCGTCTATTCATTGGCCGAAGATAATCCAAGTTCCTGCAACTATTGGACGTTGGCGATTGACCCTCAAACCGGGAAACCAACCGAGACTCCAAAACGATTAACGAACTGGGCGGGATTCTGTGTCGATGCAACCAGCGTGACAGCAGATGGTAAGAGTGTTGCCTTCAAAGAATCCTCAAGTAAGACCAGCGTGTTCACCGCCATTCTTCAGGGTAACCATGCTCAAATCTCAACCCCGTCCCTCCTTAGCATGAGCGATGGGGAAAACGACCCAATGGGATGGACCGCCGATAGCAAAGCCGTTGTTTTCTGGACGGATCGAAGCGGCCATGCGGAGATTCGCAGGCAGTTGCTCGACGGGGACACGGCGGATCTGATCGTAAGCGGAAATACCGATGAGTTCGTGATGAATCCACACGTGACTCCCGACGGCAAATGGATCCTCTACACTGTAGGGCACCCCGCGGAGCTCGGACCCAATTTCGAGGTCTCGCTCGTACGGGTTAGCATAAAAGGTGGTCCTTCTCAATCTTTGTTTAAGCGCCGTCCCGAATTTTTTTATCGCTGCGCCAATTCCCCTTCTAACCTCTGCATAATGAGTGAGCGGGCGCAGGATCGAAAAGGTCTCATTTTCACGGCGGTCGATGCCTTCAAGGGCCGGGGGCCCGAACTGGCCCGTTTCGACACGGACCCCACGGCCGAGTACGACTGGGAGCTTTCTCCCGACGGAACCCGGATCGTCGTCCGCAAGAACAGGGAGCCCCGCCTCGACATGATTTCCCTGACTGGTCATCCTCCGCAGCAGTTCACGGTAAAAGGCTGGACGACACTTGTGAACCTCAATTGGGCTGCGGACGGTACCGGGATATTTACTTCTGCCCTGGTGCCACGAGGCTCGATTCTTCTCTACATAGATTTGAAAGGCAACGCTCATCCGTTGTGGGAACAAAAAGGCAGCTCAGGGACGTGGGCCGTTGCAGCACCGGACGGAAAGCATCTGGCGTTGTCCGGCTGGACCACGAACTCCAATTTGTGGATGATGCGGAACTTTTGAGCTCGAAGTATTCGTCCTGGCAGCGAGTAACGCTGGAATGTTTTGAAAGATCACTCAATCGTCGTGACAAGGCTAGAAGATGAACTTCGCGCCGACCTGTACGACTCGAGCGAGGTGCGTAGAATTGATCTCGAATAGATCAGCGCCTCCCGGACCTAGACAGCTAGGGTCGCCGGCGGAATTATTGGCTCCGCCCGTGCAAGTCATCAAGGAAGGGAAGCCCGCCCACTCGGTGTGGTTGAACACGTTGAAGGCCTCGACGCGGAACTCGAACAGCTTGCCTTCCTTAATGGCGAAGTGCTTGAGGATTCCCATGTCGAAGTTCAGGCGGCGACGATTGTTCACGGAGTCTCTGCCTGAATTTCCAAACGTAAGACCGGTCGGCAGAGCATAGGCGCTGGGGCTCAGGGCGAACTCGGAGTAACCGGTCGAGGACAAGTCGCTTTCCGATGGGATGTTCGCCTTCGGATTGCCACTTCGGTCGGCGAACGAACTGCTACCCACTCCGTTGCCAACACCGGCATTGTCACCGTAGGCTGTGGCGTTAAAGACACTCAAAGGAGTTCCGCTCGCGAAAGTCTCGATACCAGACCACTGCCAGCCGCCGAGAAGTGTGTGCTTGAGTCCGCTGTTTTTGAAGAACGGCAGATCGTAGACCCAAGCGATGTTCAGCATGTGCCGTTCGTCAAAAACGGAACTGGCCCGTGTCTGTCGGAGGTCGTAAGAATTAACGAACGTCGAGTCAAAACGACTCGAGGAATCGTCGATGGAATGGCTGTAGGTGTAAGCCAAAGTCAGGTTCAAGGTCCCGACACTCTTGCGCGCCGAAACCTGCAGCGCATGGTAGATGGAGGATGCACGGTTCTCCAAGAGCTGGACGGTAGCGACGCCGTAATAGGGCCGGTAAGGGTTGGCGTTGTTCCCGCATGCCGTCTGCAGATTGATGGCTACCTGGCCAGTAAGCGTCTGCCCGTTGACCACGCCGCTTACGTTTGGATCGCCGACGTTCTGCAAGGTAGCACAGTCCCCGGCACTAATTGGCTGGCCGGCATGGTACGGATTCTGCGATGCTGAGGTCGGGTGCAACTGATTGAGATCGCGCTGACGTCCGAGATGCGTGCCCTTGCTACCCACGTAAGAGACGGTGACGACCGTGTGAGGAGGGAGTTCGCGTTGAACGTCGAGGTGCCACTGTTGCACGTATGGCCAGACCGCCTTGGCTGGAATGCCGATGAAGCTGATGGGAAATGAGGGAGGTTCACTACCAGGAAGGGGCCTTCCGATATTCGTGTACCCGATGATGTTGATCTGCGATTGAGTGGTCAGCAGCGGTGAGGACTGTCCACCTTCCATCATGCCTTCGGTATTGGCCTCGTTCCCGTTGGCGTGCTCGAAGAGGATGCCATATCCGCCGCGGATCGCAGTTTTGCCATTCCCGAAAGGATCGTAGGCAAAGCCTATGCGTGGAGCAGGATTGAACAGATGTCCCTGCACGCAACTGGCCGGGACCGCATTGAAGCCGCAGTGCACCAATCCAACGAATGGGTCTCCGATCACCTGGCCCGTAGTACTGTCTGTGACCAGCGCGCCCGGGACGCCACCCGCGAGAACGGCGTTGGGCGGCACGTTGGCAGGCGCGTCACCATTTGCGTCGTAGATCATGGGTGCCGTGGCACTGTTGGCAGCGTAAACGGCCGGTTCCCAGTTGTAGGCGTGTTTGTATCGCTCGCGGTAAGTCCCCTCGAGGCTGACACGTAAGCCCAAATTCAGGGTCAGGCGATCGGCGATGCGCCAGTCATCCTGAAATTTGCTGCTGGGCAGCGAAGAGTTGACACGAAATTAAGTTGACAGGAGACACCAGCACCGCTGACATGGCCTGATCCTGAGCAAAGAATTGCGCCGTAAATTGTATCGCCTCTCCGAAGAGCAGTTCGATGGGCGGGACGCAACGCCCCAGGGGCGGTTTCGGTTCGAATCAGGTCAGAACATTTCAAGACCGGGTTCCTCCATGAGGGCAATGCCGAGTTCGACGCCGGGCCTACAATAGCCCCAGGGAAAGGTGGGAATGACCATCCAACAAGACTGGCCAACTAAAGAGTTCGAGATCGAACTAAGAAAGCGGGGACAACACGCGAAGATAGATTGGGAAGAAAGCAACAAAGAAGTGAGCCGTGGCTTCCTTTTCGGGAATTTTATGGGAGTTACGTTGATGGTCTATCCAGAAGGCGTAATCAGCATACCCGCAGTCTGCTCCTACAAAGCTCTGAATCCCGAAGTTGCAGCGGCGTCCGCGATGGAGCGATTCGACAGGCAGAAGGCACGAGATGACGCCAATCTCGAGAGGGCACGGAAGCGGATAGGAGGGCATCTCGGTCAAATAGTTGAGCACGACCTAAGGTGGGAAACGAGGATTGCCGCTGCCAAGAGGAAACTCCAGAAGAGAGACGGAGGCGAGCGCGGGGTGCCTGTAATACTGTGCAGTGGTGGGAAACCCACATAAGTTGGAGAATAGGTCCAGTATGAAGGAATGACTGACATGGTTGCACTGTTGCATTTGGATATTTTTCAGCCCGTACCACCGTGGTCCTCTTGATGCCAGTTTGGAATCTGTCCAAGCAACATCCAAGGCGTGCCGCGCATGCATCGCTGACGCAAGGAGGTCATAAACGCTCAAGACTCAACCATGAGCGATAGAGATTTATCGACAGTCGCGAGGACGACGGTGGCAGCGAATGATCTTTCACCCCGCCGTAGCGACCTTGATTCCAGACACTATTCGTAGCGCAGCGCGCCCATGGGGTCCACACGGTAACGCAGCGTGCCGGAATCAACGCTGCTATCACTGCGACCATCGCAAGCATGGTGACGTCTGCCGCTAATGCGAGGGGGGCTGAGGGACTTTCACTTCTCCAGTGGGATCAGCGCATACGCTAAATGGGCAGCTATAGTGCGCCTCGACTTCCTAACTATGCCTTTCACGATCCGCAAGAGTCTCAAATGTTCTTGCTGTGGCCGATGAAATCGTTTTTTTTATTTCCTATACGTCAAGAATTAAGGCAGGACCATGTCCAGTGCGTAGAGGTCGCGCGTGCTGAGATCACGAAGGAAGACAGTGTCCCCGTCTGGCGTCAGGCTGTAACATACGCCCCATACACCCGCCAGGAGAAAATCTGGGTATGCGGTCACCATTTCCGTCGCATCGCTTTCCATTTTCCAACGATAAACGCCCCTACTTTTCCCGCCGACAGCAAGATACAGTGTGCTGAAATACACGTACCGACCGTCGGCTGACCAACGCGGATAATCAGCGAGTGCAGCGACAGCTCGGGTCTTGTGAGACGCCACATCGTAAAGTATGAGCCTCTGGGTGTTGTCTTCCAACGCAATGACATGCCGTCCGTCAGGAGAGAGCTGACCTGCATAGAGCCCTTGCGAGCCGGGAACCAGTGAGACCTTCTTAGACGTAAGATCCAAAGTTTGGAAAACGGGGTTGGCGCCGCGTTCATCCGAACTCGAGAACAAAATCGAGCCTCCGTCCGAAGCCCACGAAGGACAGGTCTGGATGTCGCGGCTATCGGGAGCCGCTAAAACCGGTGTCCCACCGCTGCTGGGCACAACATAAATCTTGTTTGGCGCTCCCGGTTGGGCGGAAGCGTAAAAGGCAATTTGTGTGCCGTCTGGAGACCACTGCGGGCTGAACACCCGCATAGGAGGAAACGTTACTTGCCTCTGATCACTTCCATCTACGCGACTCTGGACCAGAACGCCTTCCGGAAACCTTACATAGGCCATCCACTGCCCGTCGTTAGAAAAGGCTGCCTGATCGGCCGAGATCCCTTGGGCGTAAGGAACAAATTGCCGCCGCGCCCGATCGTAACGTACCAGTTGTCCGCGCTTTTGTTCGCCCACCGCGAAAACGCTCTTGCCATCTTTACTCGGGGTGGGTACATAGAAGGCTAGGGGCCCGGCTGTGATCTGCATCGGCTGAGGATTGGCCCGGCGCAGCATTCTATCGTTTTCTCGAATCGCCCAGATGTTTCTCGTTGTCCCATCGCCAATGGCAGAGAAGAAGAAGTACTTTCCGTCGGAGGTCCAGCCTCCGACCCAAGGGCGTGCTGAGCTCGGCAATTCCGGCAGGAAACGTTGCACCTCGTTGGCAGAGAGTTTCGCCTGCCACAGTGTTATTCCGTTACCGTCCGCATTTGCCACGGAGAATCGCAGGCGGTCGCCATCAGGCGACCAGACCAGATGGAGAACTTCGCCCGGCAAACTTGCCAACTTCCTGGGATCGCGGCCGTCGCGGTTAGCGAGGTAAAGATCAGAACCAAATCCGTAAGCAACAGTCCGACCGTTGGGCGACCAGCGCGCAACGTGCGTGCACACGTCTCCGACTGGTTGCGGCGAGCCCGAAGGGGCTGGCTCCCTCCATAGCCGGACGTAAGGGACCGGACAATTTGAAGCACGACTGGAGTCTCCGAGGTTGACCAGCAAAAACTCCGAACCGCCGGCCGAGATGTCGTAAAGATCAATGTCTGGGAATGGTTTTTGCACCGGGAAAAGCTCGCCGCCGTCGGGAGACACATAACGGATCGCGCGATCATTGCCGTCCCACATCGTGAAATAGATACGGGGACCGTCGGTAAGAAGATATGTGTTATAAACCAGCGTACCGATGCGCGTGACTTGGCGGACACGAATTACGCCAGGCGGCGGTATCGTCGGGCGAAAAGCCGCGAGCGCCGCGACGAGGATCAATGTGGCAGTACAGAGAAACAATCGACGGCGTGATCGGTAGGTCGCGGGCTTCGCCGTGATTACTGTCTCCGGAATGTCCCCGGAGATCTCCTCCTCAATCTGCACCTTAGTGATCGAGCGAGTCACCAACTCGATCTCGTCCCGTTCGGGAACAAACCGCACCTTCTCCGTGAACCTGTAGCCTCGTCCTGGGACGGTAACGATGTAACGGCTTCCGTGTGCGGTGTCCCCGAGCGCCTTCCGGAGGGTCGAGATGTGCTGGCTGAGGTTGACCTCCTCGACGTAGCTGTCCTGCCAAATTCGTTGCATCAGTTCGTCTTTTGGCAGGAGGCGACCAGCATTCTGGAGGAGGACCAGAAGGGTTTCAAACGCCTTGGGAGTCAGCGCCAGGACCTTGCCTTCGCGTAACAATAAGCATTCTCGGGTATCAACACGAAAGGGGCCAAATTCATATAACTGCTTTGTTGTCTTGGTCATCCACTCTACCAAACGGCTTTCAAAAGAATTTCAAGAGATCTTCAAACATACCCTAGGACTTCCCATGCCCAATTGTCGCAATATGCCCCTCCGGTGAGACCAGCGGCCCCGGCGCCGGAAACAGATGCGGGCTGCACTGTAGCACGAGATGCAAGCAGGGTAAAGGCACCCGGGGGAATGAATGGCACCTCATAAACGGGTAGAGATTACCGTCCAGACCGAACAGATCGTGACGATCCGGCGAAGGGGTTGCCCACGGCGCTGGTGCGCACAGTGTGGCCGTGACGTGGAAGTTGTAGATCTTCCTCAAGCTGAGGCATTAACGGGCGTCGCACAACCCAAATTGAGAGATTGCGCAGTAGCCAATCAATGGCACGCCTTGGGAGATCCAGAGGGGGCGACTCTTTTTTGTTTGGATTCGCTACTGAAAACGATATGAGCGGTCTGTACCGAGACATCACGACGCGGATTGAAACGCAGAAAAGGAATGACTACGGCGCGCTATGAGCTACTCGACGGCTTATGGCGAACACTTCAATTTTTGGAGAGGTTCCGCATATGAAAAGTCCCAGATCTGTTTCTTACATCGCAGTGCTTGTGGCGGCGCTATGCATAGCATTCTGCAGTACCGAAGCGCAGCAAAACTCTGGCTCTGCGGTCACGGCCACAAGCGCCAGCGTGGTGCCGCGCCTGGTGAGCTTCAGCGGCGTACTCAACGACGCCAGTGGCAAGCCCGTCAGCAACCTTAGCGGGGTGACATTCCTGATATATCGCGATGAGCAAGGCGGAGCGCCGCTGTGGCTGGAGACGCAAAACGTCTCACCCGACAAGACAGGCCACTATTCTGTCCAATTGGGAGCGACCCGGAGCGACGGTCTGCCCTCTGACATGTTCCTGACCGGGGAAGCCCGCTGGCTGGCGGTGCAGATCGCGGGGGATGTAGAAAAGGCGCGTGTGCTGCTGGTGGCAGTGCCGTACGCCATGAAAGCGGCGGATGCAGAGACCGTCGGAGGACTGCCGCCGTCGGCGTTCGTGCTGGCTGCGCCTGCGAATGGCGCCGGCACAGTCGCGACTATTAGTGGCGCCACGGCTTCGGTCTCTTCCGCAAATGCCGCGCCCACGGCATTAAACGTGACCACGACGGGTGGGACTTCAAGTAGTCTGCCACTCTGGACCACGTCGACAAATATCCAGAGCTCTACCGTGTCACAGATAGGGACCGGATCGACGGCCAAAATAGGCATCGGCACCACCACACCCGGTGCGACTCTAGACGTCAAGGGCGGCGCCAACATCCAAGGCCTGCTGACGGCGGCTGCGACGGGCATGGCGACTTCCGCCGGCGGGAAAAACTCGCAAGCCGATGCTTTTGTGGCTTCTTCTTTCAATAGCAGCACATTGGCTGCCGTGAACCAGACCTTCCAATGGAAGGCGGAGGCGACGGGCAATAACACCTCCGCCCCGTCTGCGACCTTGAACCTGCTGTTTGGTTCTGGCACCACCGCGCCGGTGGAGACGGGATTGAGACTCAGCAATAAGGGCGTCTTCACTTTCGCCACGGGACAGACTTTTCCTGGAACGGGTACGCTCACCGGCGCAACGACCGCCAGCGGCAGCGGATTAACGGGAGGGGGTACGACCGGCACGTTGAGTCTGAGTCTGCTGAAGACATGTACCACAAATCAGATACTGCAATGGAACGGTACAAGTTGGGTGTGTGCGAATGCAGCCGGAACGGGCACCATCACAGGCGTGACCACGGGAACCGGCAGCGGCCTGATAGGAGGCGGAACCAGCGGAACGCTCACGATGAGCCTGCTGAAGACCTGCACCACCAATCAGTTACTGCAATGGAACGGAACAAGCTGGGTGTGCGCCACCGTCGCGGGTAGCGGCACGATCTCGGGAGTCACAGCAGGCACGGATCTTACCGGCGGAGGCACCAGCGGCAGTGTCACATTGAACCTAGACACGACGAAGGTTCCACAACTCTCTTCGAGCAATGTCTTTAGTGCGGCGCAAGTTATCACGAGCAACGCCTCTAGCGCAGATGCCCTTACCATCACCAACAATGGAAGCGGCGCGGGTATCAACATAACGTCGGGGAACGGTACTGCGGTTTTTGCCAATGCCATTGGGATCGGCAGCACAGGGGTTTTTGGGAGTGGCGGCTTGGGAGGCATCGGGGTACAAGGTTTCGGCACGAACAATACCGGCGTGCTCGGAAACAGCACAACCGGGTCCGGCTTGGTCGGTCAGACAGGCGGGGCGACTGTTGGCACCGCCGGCGTTTACGGAGTTGCCGGTACCGCAAGTAGCGTGGGTAGTGGTATCGCGGGTGTCTGGGGAACTTCTGTCACGAACGTGGGAGTGTTCGGCAACAGCACGAACCAAACCGGCGCTGTAGGACAAAGCGGAATCGGCAATGGAGTGGCGGGCTACAGCAACAGCACCACTAGTTCCGGGGTGGCCGGCGTCAATACCAACACTGGCCCCGGCGTGTATGGCCACTCTGACGCAGGCTTCGGGTTCGTGACCGACGGCAACGTCAACCAAGCTCGTTCCATGGGTGGATGGGTCAAGGTTATGGCGTATGTCGACCCGTTTGCTACAGGGGGTATTGCGGTCACCAGGTGCTTCAACTCGCAGGAGACGGGATCAGCTGTCAGCACACCGCCGTGTGGCATCTCGATCAATCATGTGGGGCAAGGACAAAACATCCTCGATTTTGGGTTTCAGGTGAATGATCGTTTCGTGGTCGTGAACGGTACTTACAACTCGGATTACCCAACAACTTATTTCCCGAATTGTCCGGCCGGAGGCTGTACCGCGAATCAACTTGAGTTGATTACGGAGATCGTCACTACCAGCACTTTCGCGGATCAAGCATTTTTCATTTTTATTTATTAGGTTTGTTGCTATTGGGGCGAGCGGTTGTTTGACCGCACTACTTGCAGGCAAGAATCTGCAAAGAAGATACGTCTAGAGAGGATAAACATATGCAGACCCACAAGCGTCTTTCGAACCCAAGTGTTCTTCTGACAGTGGTTTGTCTTTGCGCGATTTCCCTGAGCGCGCAGAGCACCAACCCAAAGTTTCGACGTCCCGGATTCCCGTCGGGAGGCGCGACCGAAAATGCAACCGTACCACCGACGACTCAAGCTTGGACGCTTTTGTTTCCTAACTATGATCCGGTCACGATTCCAAACTATCTGGGCGGCCAGGTTGCTGCCTACGACTCAGCGACCAACAGCCTTATTGCATTTGGCGGGCAAGACGATACCGGAATGCTGAACGCTGTGATGGCCCTCTCCAACGCTAATGGCAGCGCAACGGGCACTTGGACGATCGTGCTTCCCAGCGGCGCCGCCGGATCGCCCTCTGCTCGCGATTTTGATACCGGCGTCTACGATTCCGCCAACAGCCGGCTCATTGTCTTTGGGGGATGCGGCTTCAGCGGGCTGTATTGCACTGCCGTCCAAAATGACGTTTGGGTTCTCAGCAATGCCAACAGCGTTAACGGCACCCCGACTTGGACACAACTTACTCCAAGCGGAACGCTTCCCCCTGCCCGCTGGGGCCACGCCGCAGCTTATGACCCAATCAACAATCGCATGGTCATTTATGGTGGGGATAACCTGAATGTCACTTTCGGGGACACCTGGGTTTTGAGCAATGCGAATGGGTTGGGAGGAACTCCAGCCTGGACCAAACTCATTCCTACGGGCGCTCCAGATGGACAAGATGATCCCACTGTTGTTTACGATTCGGCCCACAACGTGATGATACTGTTCGGAGGCCGGCGAGCGAATTTTGGCCAGGACGTCAATTCCGTCTGGACTCTGTCGAACGCGAACGGAATGGGCGGCACACCAGCCTGGACGAAGTTAATCGCAACTGGAACTGTCGGATCCCCTCCCAGGCGCGACAGCCATTTCGCAGCCTACGACGGCAGCAACAACCGCATGATCATTTTCGGTGGAAACTCAAACACATCCACTGGCTTCCCGGAACTGAACGATACTTGGGTGTTGGCGAACGCCAGCGGTTTTGGCGGAACTCCCCAATGGACCAAGCTGAGGCCCTCGGGTCCTACGCCAGATAGACGCACAGCTCCGGTCGGAGGCTATGACTTGGTCAACAACCGCTTCATCATGTGTTCGGGCTTCAGCTTTGAGGCGCTCTTCTACAGTGCCTGGGTGCTGAGCGGCGCGAACGGACTTTGACGTGCCTGAGTTTCTCAGTGGACTGAGGATTTGAGGACGCCGGCAGCAGCATAAAGGCAAAACATCTCTAAGGAAGGAAAGGCAAAAGCCCAAAGCCGAGTGCAGTGACTGCGTTAATGGCCAGGCCCACTTCCGCCATATCGATGGAAAGCAAGGTCGCCTAACAGGTGGCAGCACCGGCCGTAACGAGAGCGCCCAAGTTGCACCGAGCGACAACAATCGCTCATCGAGAGTGCGGATGGAAGGATGGTGACAATGGCAAACTCGGCGCGAGAAAAACCTTGGTTCGAAAAAACTCAAAGAACCTACTTACTCCGACCGGCCTTCTCATGGAAGGCGGTTACGCCAACTGAGAAAGTCCTTCGGGTAGCCTATACCGCCGCTCCTGCCCTGAAGAGGTAGATTACGGTGCTACTGTTTAGAGATGAAAAGGGCGCCCTTTTTCACGGTGCGACTTCGTCCTTCCGTATAGCCTGATACAGATACCGTCGATTCGATGTAGCGGCAGAATCTTTTGCCGTTTCACTCTGAAGGTGGTTGTAGTGCCAGGTCGATTAAGATAAAGTGTCCGCGACCAGGAGGTTGTCCCTATGTCTCCGTTCCGTTTGCAACGGTCCACCCTGGCCTTAGCCATCCTACTGGGCTTGTTATCCGCCCGAGCTAAGGCTGCTGCGGATGAAACTGCCCTGACGAAAGAGCAGATAAAACAGTTTCTCTTAACGGCCAAGGTCATCAATAGCAGGCTTGCCCGCAAGGGCATCACCAATACCCTTCGGCTCACTTTGACCGATGGGACAATTACACATGATGCTCACTTTCAGTCCATCGATGAGCACACCATGGGCAAGAAGTTTGCGAACGGAAGTATGGAGCTTACGTTCGTCGATTCCTACAAGTACAACATTGCTGCATATCGGCTCGCAGAAATGCTTGGACTCGACGACATGGTACCGGTATACGTGGAAAGGAAATGGAACGGGCAAGAGGGTTCCTTTGGTTGGTGGTTGCCGGTGAAAATGGACGAGGCGGACCGTGAAAAGCAAAAACTACATAGTCCCGATATCGACAGATGGAACCAACAGATGTACAAAATTCGCGTGTTGGACCAGTTGGTCTACGACACCGATGCTAATCTAACCAACGTGCTGATTGGCGAGGATTGGAAAATCTACAGAATTGACTTCAGCCGAGCATTCCGACTTTTCAAAACGCTAAAAAGCGAAAACGATTTGGTGCAATGTGACCGACAGCTCTTCACCAAGCTGAAGACGCTCGATGGCAACGAGCTGGCAGCCAGAACGAAGGGCTTTCTTACTAAAGAAGAAGTTGTGGCGGTCATGGCACGACGTGACAAGATTATGGACCATTTCCAAAAGCTGATTGCCGAAAAAGGAGAGAGCGAAATTCTCTACTAAAAGCTACAAGAAACGACGCAACGATTCCGCGAAAAAGCCGTCAACTTTTACGTCGATGGGGAAATTCAGCTGCTCCGCTCGGGCAAACCGTTAGAACATCCCTCGCTCCGAAGGCGAACGACTGTGCACTGCACTCATTGCCTGTTTTCGGCCGCGAAGCGTTTCTGCCTCTAGTTGCTGCGGTGCGATCTGAGTGGCTTGCCATTCCTGGGGCTTAATGTTGTTTTGAGCAGGTCCACTTGCGAAGTAAGCCAGAATATTTGCGCGCAACGCCGGGGTCGTAAGCGCAAAGTGGCTGTGGGCAAGACGGCGGACGAGCCGACTGTAGGCTTCATCAGCTAACTTGTACTCCGCAGCCTGTGTGACCGCTCCGGTATCCAGGTTACGATTGGGGAACCCGGCTGCACCACCTCTTAATTTTTCTATCTCACGATGATATTGATCGACCACGTTGTCCATGCTTTTGAAATAAAGATCCTCGGTCTGCGCTGTTGGATCTCGGTATCCCAAACTCCTCAGTGGACCGAACTTGGGTATCATTCTTAAGAAGAAGCCCACGATCCTTGCGAAGATTCCGGGCTTGCGATATTTCGATCCAAAGTCCCTTTCGTAGTCGGCGCGCGAGAGGTGAAGCAGAAATTCACGCCGGGCCGCATCATTCTTTTCCACCTGAATTTTGTCTTTGCGAGTAGCCAGTGCGACTTGGGTCATCTCCGGGATGACACGGCTAACTGAAAAACGATAGGTCTCGATGGTTAGATCATCGAAGTGAAGCAGTTCATCGAGCTTTATGCCGTAAGTATCTTCGAAAGCGCGTTCGAGTAACTCCTCGGAAACCTGAAATCCAATGAAATCGTGATACTGCGTCGAAATATAACGTTTCTTGGCGACTTGAACGACATCGAAGCTAAATTCCGTTTTCAGGTGAGCTTCGGGATTCTCCTCGTAGGAAACCATTCGACCGAATTCGGCGCGTAAGTTTGGATACTCGATGGCGACCCCGGCATTGACGGCGGGGTGCCCCCAGATATCAGCTGCGTAATGGCTCAGCGCGCCCATCGCGAAGGCGTATTCGTTGAGGTTACGGGCGTCACGCAGCATCCAGGCCACGAAATCGCCGGTCCGCACATAATGCAGCAGGTTCGTAAATTCATGACTACCGAACGGGTAGTAGCCAAGATCCTGAATGACCGCGCCACCGTATGCATACGCGTGCGCTTGCTTGAGTTGATCGACCGTGGCCTCCGGGAACCGTCTTGTCAAGGCGGGCCGGATCTCGCCATCCCAGGCGATGTCGATCAGTTCCTCATGGGACAGGACACCGTAGCCGAAAACAGGCGGAGCCGCGAGGATTGCCCCCAGCACTATAACGATTCCGAGCGTGATTTTCATTCCTACCGACACTGGTTCATTCTGGTGTGCCCAAAGGCAGATTCTCTTGTTTGCCTCGAAAACAGCACCAGTGTAAACCCAGCTTGCATGATTGCCTTGCCAGTCGGTTTTCATCGTCGATAGTTTAGCCCCGAGCTTATGGCCTCGGCTTCAGGCCGAGTGGTGCCGCGGCCTTCATGAAAGCCGACAGTAGAAGGAACAGAAGCGCATCGAAAAGGAAAGGCTGACCGAGTTGGCGATGAGAGGTTGGTCTCGGTCGAATATCAAGACAAAGGTATTCCTGTAGAAAAGCAAAGCGAAATGCCAGCGGGAAGTTGGGGTCGGAATCGGGTGATGAGAGAAAAGGATAGGACAATTGAGGGACACGGGTGATACACGCCCCAGTGACACGGCTTCCTGAATGGCGAGTGCACGTGGTAGGCAACTGCGCCATCCCGTGCACGTCAAATAATGGTGTTCAGAGTCAATACGCTCGTGTTAGCAGCCAGTTTACTTTTTGCCTCTTTGAGTAGTGCGCAAACCTCTGATGGACGACCGCCTGCCAACGAGCTTGTACGCCAGATTATCGACAACGAATTGCAAGCTGAGAAAAACGATCGCAGTCATTGGATGCTGCGGCTGGAGACGCGAAAATCTGGAACAACCGAAGTGAGGGAAGTAGTCGAGACCAGGGACGGAGATTTGGATTGGCTGATTTCGGTGAACGGAAAGCCTCTGCCGGCGGACCAGCGTAGCGAGCGACAGCGAGGTCTCCAACGTTTAATAAATAATCCCGCAGCGCTGAAGAAATCGAAGCAAGAAACAAATGAGGATCAGGCGCGAAGTCAACGGCTGCTGAAAATACTGCCGGACGCTTTGGTCTATGAATATGGAGAACAGCGAGGAGATTTGGTCGAACTGAAATTCAAGCCCAACTTGCATTTCCGACCTTCGTCACATGAGGCTGCTGTCGTGCATGCGATGCAAGGTGTGTTGTGGGTCAAAGGGAGTCAAAAACGCCTGGTGGAAATTTCTGGGCGTTTGACACGCCCAGTGAAATTCGGCGGTGGCCTATTGGGGCATTTGGACGCGGGTGGACAGTTTTATGTGAAGCAGGAAGAGGTTCAGCCCGGCTACTGGGAATTGACCGTTCTGGATGTAGATATGAAGGGCAAAGCGCTTTTCTTCAAAACCATCGGAGTGCAGGAAGAAATGAAGCGCAGCATGTTCCGCAGAGTGCGGGATGATCTAACTGCCGCGCAGGGCGCCAATCTGCTTTATCAACAAGTGCGGACAACTAGCAAGATTAGCTTCAACACTGAAACGGCAATCAGCAGCCATTGCCGAATGCTGATCTTGAAAACGCTGGCTCGCGCGCGCCAACGCAGGGCTAAAGGATCGCTCTCTCAGTCGAGCGGGTCGCTGGTGCGCGCGAGGGCGGAGGTGGGATTTTGAGTGAAAAGACCTGTTCGCGACCGCTCGTCCAACCTTCTCATGGAAGTGCTTTCAGGCCACTGGTCTCTTTGTCGTTCCCTCGCAGCGTTTCGAGTTGCGTCGGTTCTGGTCTCTTCTTATCGGGAGCGACCGTTACCACGTTACTGTTGAGCACTTGTATCAAATGGTTCATGAGTGCTCGAAGGTCTTCCTCGCTCTTGTCCAGGACCTTGCGCACCTCCGCGTTGGCCTTCATCGCTTTGTCATACGCATCCCGAGCCTTGGTAAGAAGGGGGACGTGTTCAATGAAAGCGGTGGCGTTCCTG
>DASTCU010000178.1:0-6625 GCA_035710825.1 Candidatus Sulfotelmatobacter sp. | reverse complement strand
AAGAGCAGGGGACCACGATCACCATCGCCGCTAGTAATCCCGCGCAGCTAACCATGAAACTGCGCGTACCTTATTGGGCGAAAGGCGGCAGTGTGAAAATCAACGGCGTCGCTCTTTCCGCTTTCTCCAGCCCGAGCAGTTATCTCAACCTCAGTCGCCTCTGGAAAACCGGCGATAAGATTGAGCTGAGCCTTCCCATGGATCTGCATATCGCCCCCATGCCGGATGATGAAACCGTCCAGGCGGCAATGTATGGGCCGCTAGTACTGGCGGGCCGCTTCGAGGCTGTGACTCGCGATATGACTTACAGCGGCTACGGACCAAAATCGGGCACACAAAGCAAAGTGCCAGACATTGTGGCGAATCCCATGCACCCCACAGCCTGGATTGAACCGAGCGCGAAAGCGCCGCTCACCTTCCAGGCCGTGGGCCAGTCGCAACCGATCTCGCTGGTACCTCTCAACAAAGTGATCCACGAACGCTACGCGGTCTATTGGAAGTTAAAACCGGCTTGAGTAATTTCCTCTGTGTGCCTCTGTGAACTCTGTGGTTGAGTCGGAACCTCAGTTTTGACAAGCGCGCTAATTCCGTTTAATGTTTCCGCTTGCGTAAACGTTTACGGAGCGCCGTCCGTGCACGCTCACTCGTAAGACCTACTGATTTTCCATGCTGCTGAAAACGCTGCGCGAAGAGGTGCTGGAAGCCAACCTGGAACTGGTTCGGCGCGGCCTCGTTCTCTACACCTTCGGCAATGTCAGCGGCATCGATCGGAACGAGGGGCTAGTCGCCATCAAACCCAGCGGTGTTCCTTACGAAGAATTGACGCCGGCTCACATGGTCATCACCGATCTCGATGGCGCTACGGTCGACACCAAGCTTCGCCCTTCCTCCGATCTGGCCACGCATCTCGAATTGTATAAATATTTCCCCAACATCGGCGGAGTCGCCCACACTCATTCGGAATTCGCCACCGCGTGGTCGCAGGCCCAAACCCCAATCCCTTGCTTCGGCACTACTCACGCCGACTATTTTCACGGGCCGGTTCCGGTAACGGAGTGCCTGAGCACGGCTCAGATTGCGGGTGACTACGAACTGGAGACAGGTAAAGCAATTGGCCGCACCTTTGCAAAGCTCGATGCCGATGCGGTACCTGCCGTTCTAGTAGCCGGTCACGCCCCTTTCTGCTGGGGAGCGAACGCCGCCGCAGCTGCTCACAATGCTGTGATTCTGGAATACGTGGCCAAGATGGCCTATCACACTGTCGTCATTAATGCTGAGTCCGCGCCACTCGCCCGCGAATTGCACGATAAACACTTTCTACGGAAGCACGGTCGCAACGCCTATTACGGACAGGTCAAGACCCAATGAATCTTGCTCTCCTGCTGCTGAGCTCTTCCACTCTGGTTCATCTGTCCCCAGTCGATCTGGTCATCATTGTCTTTTACTTCGCGCTCGTTCTGGCCATCGGCTTGTACTTGAAAGAACGAGCTAATACCGGCGAAGACTTTTTCATGGCCGGACGCGAGATGACGGCCTGGGTTGCGGGACTGGCATTTCTATCCGCGAACCTCGGCTCACTCGAGCTGATGGGCTGGGCCGGCAACTCGTACAAGTACGGAATTCTTGCGGCTCACTGGTATTGGATCGGTGCCATCCCGTCGATGCTGTTTCTGGCGCTGGTGATGATGCCGTTTTACTACGTCTGCAAAACGCATTCGGTCCCGGGTTACCTGAAGCTGCGTTTCGGGCAGGACAGCCAGGCATTGTCCTCGATTTCGTTTGCGCTGATGACGGTTCTGATGAGCGGCATCAACATGTATGCCATGGCTGTCGTCATGCGCGTGGTCCTCGGCTGGGACATCCATTTCAGCATCTGGGTCTCGTCCATCACGGTCGCGATCTATGTCGCTCTGGGCGGTCTTCGCTCTGCGATATTCAATGAAGTGCTGCAGTTCTTTCTGATCTGGGCCGGGGCGCTCCTCATTCCAATTCTTGGTCTCGTCGAGGCCGGCGGCTGGAGCGGGTTGCAAGCGAAAATCTTGTCCAACCTCACCGAGCAAGGTGTCCCTAATCCCGGTTCGTACACGCATCTGTGGTCCACGTTAGGGAATTTCAGCGACAACCCGATGGGGATAAACTGGGCCGGCATCATCTTCGGCCTCGGTGCAGTGATCTCCATGGGTTACTGGACGACAGACTTCCTGGTCGTGCAGCGTGTTTTGACCGCCAAGGACCTGCGCTCGGCCGAACTCGCTCCCATCATCGGCGCCGCTTTCAAAATGATGGTTCCCTTCATCGTCATCCTGCCTGGCCTGCTCGGCTTGGCGCTCCTGCGCGATCCTCAAGGGCATCTGCTGCGGCTTGTGCCTGGCGATCTCGCGTGGTCCGATGTCGGACGAGCTCAAGGTCTGCACAGCTATGACGAAGTCTTGCCATTGATGCTGGCGCGCTACTGCGGTCCCGGCCTGCTGGGCCTTGGAATCACCGCCCTGGTCGCCGGTTTCATGTCGGGGATGGCGGGAAATGTCAGCGCCTTTACCACGGTCTGGACTTATGACATCTACGGTACCCTCATTAACAAGAACGCCACCGACGAAGGCAAGGTACGGATGGGCCGCTGGTGCACTATCGTCGGCGTCGGCATCAGCATCCTCACCGCGTATTTGGTCATGCAAGCGCAGAGCATCATGGATTACGTTCAGGCGCTTTTCAGTTTCTTCATCGCGCCTTTATTCGGCACCGTGCTGCTCGGCATGTTGTGGAAGCGCGCCACCAAAGCCGGCGGGTTTTGGGGATTGCTCGCCGGTACCCTGTCCTCGATCGGAATGTACACCTGGGGAAAACTTGATCCCGCCGCGGTGCGATATCTGGCGCTTTCACCCAAGGCCCAGGATCAGGCGCAGAACATGTTTCGCGCTCTGTGGTGCTGGTTGATCTGCGTCATCGTCACCGTGGTCGTCAGCCTTTTGACCAAGCCTAAGACCGATGACGAGTTGAAGGACCTGGTCTATGGCTTGACTCCGATTCCGAAACAGCAGCACGTAAGCATCTTCCACAACCCGCTGTTCTGGGGAGCCGTGGTGGCGATCGCATTTCTCATTCTGCAGATTATTTTCTGGTAGGAGGTAGTCATGAAATCCGGCGGATCGTTGTCAATTTGGTTTTTCATCGGCGTCTCCCTGGCTGTCAATGGGGCCATAATCTGCGCCACAGGGATTTACGAGCTGGCGTCGCCGCCGGTGAATCACGTCGTGCTCTACAACCTGCACGCCAACATTTGGTGGGGCGGGGTGCTGTTTGTTCTCGGCCTGTTCTTCAGTATCCATTTTTCACCGGCTCATGAGCGAGCACGGATGGCTAGTAATTCTTAAGCAGGAATCAGTTCCAGAAGGACTCATATGGCAAATAAGAAAATGACAATGGGCGTCATCATCGGGAACCGCGGATTCTTTCCCGATCAGTTGGCGAAGACAGGGCGCGAGGAAATGATCCAGGCCTTGGCTCATGCGGGAATGGATAGCGTTGTGCTTGGTCCCGAAGACAGCAAGCACGGAGCGGTCGAAACTCACGAGGAAGCCAAGCGCTGTGCGGCATTGTTTCAGAAGAACCGCGACAAGATCGATGGAGTCATCGTCTCGCTGCCAAATTTCGGCGACGAACGCGCCATCGCCGACACGCTCCGGTTGGCGCGGCTCGACGTACCTGTGCTGGTGCAGGCCACTCCCGATGATGCAACGAAGATGACGATCCTGCACCGCCGCGACAGCTTCTGCGGAAAGATGTCCGCCTGCAACAACCTTAGGCAGTATGGCATTCCCTATTCGCTGACTCGACTGCACACCGTCAGCCCTGACTCGGATGACTTCCGCAAAGATCTTGCCTGGTTTGCTGGCGTCTGCCGCGTGGTCAATGGCTTCCGCAACCTGCGCCTCGGCAGCATCGGCGCGCGTCCTACGGCATTCAATACGGTGCGCTACAGCGAGAAGCTTCTCGAGTCCAATGGAATCTCGACTGAAACGCTCGATCTGTCAGAAGTCTTTGGCCGCATCGCGAAGTTGAAAGACAATCACGACGGCGTGCAAGCCAAGCTCGCCGAAATCCGCATGTACGTCACGACCAGCGGGGTGCCCGACGCCGCATTGATAAAGATGGCGAAGCTGGGCTACGTCATCGACGACTGGATGAAACAGAACGACCTGAGGATCAGCGCGGTGCAGTGTTGGACTTCGATGGAGGAATACTTCGGCGTCGTGCCCTGTACCATCATGAGCATGATGAGCAACAACCTGTTCCCCGCTGCGTGCGAGGTGGACGTCTGCGGCACGCTCAGCATGCACGCGCTCGCGCTCGCTTCGGAGACGCCAAGCGCTCTGCTCGACTGGAACAATAACTACGGAGACGACCCCAACAAGGCGGTCTGCTTCCACTGCAGCAACCTGCCCAAACATTTCTTCCAGGACGTCCGCATGGATTTCCAGGAGATCATTGCTGGCACAGTGGGCAAGGAGAATACTTTCGGGACCGTCGTGGGTCGTGTGAAACCTGGCGGGATGAGCTTTGCGCGCTTCTCCACCGACGACACTGCAGGCGTGATGCGCGGATACGTTGGGGAAGGTGCATTCACGAGCGATTCGCTCAACACGTTTGGTGGCGTAGGCGTGGTGCAGATTGCCGGCCTGCAAAAGCTGTTGCACTACATCTGCGAAAATGGCTTCGAGCATCACGTCGCCGCGAACTTTTCGTTCACTGCCGGCGCGGTGCACGAGGCCGCTATTCGCTATCTGGGCTGGCAGATGTACTGGCACGCAAACTGAAAAAGTGTGCCATTGAAACCCAAGACCTAAAGCCTAAGACCGAAGATCTGAAGCGATGGCCATCGTAGCGGGAGTTGATTTTGGCACGCTGAGCGTGCGGGTCTCGATTGTGGATAGCGAGCGCGGTCTGCTGGCATCTGCTCTCGCAGAATATCCTCTGCACCGCAAGCGCGAAGATCCTGACTTCGCCACGCAATCCCATGAAGACCACATGCGCGCCCTTGCCGAGGCCACCCGGCTGGCGGTGAAGTCAGCGGGAATTTCGGGCGACCAGGTAGAGGCGATTGCGCTCGACACCACCGGCTCGAGCGTCATCCCCGTTGGTGAGGGCATGGTGCCGCTCGACGATTACTACCTGTGGTGCGATCACCGTGCCAAGCAGGAAGCGGCGCAGATCACGGAGCTGGCGCGCCTGGAGAACGTGGAAGCGATCCAGTGGTGCGGCGGGGTGTACTCGTCGGAGTGGGGATGGGCCAAGCTGCTGCATTGGCTGCGGCACAATCCAGAGAAGCGCGCGAAATTCGTGAGCGCGCTCGAGCATTGTGACATGGTGGCAGCCACGCTGTGCGGTATCACCGACGCGAGGCAGGTGAAGCGCAGTGTCTGCGCCATGGGACATAAGTGGATGTGGAACGCGTCGCTCGGCGGTCTGCCGCCGGAGAGCTTCCTGGCGAAAGTGGATCCGCTGCTCGCAGGCGTGCGCGCCACGCTCGATGGCGAGTATGCGACTTCTGCCAAGTCCGCCGGAACGCTGGCGCCGCAATGGGCAGAGAAACTCGGACTGCGGGCAGGCATTTCCATTCCTGTGGGCGCATTCGACGCGCATTGGGATGCGATCGGTGCAGGCGCACGAGAAGGTGACGTCGTGAACGTAGTCGGGACGTCAACCTGCATCATTGCGTATGCGCCCAAGGCGCAACTGATTCCGGGAGTGTGCGGCGTCGTGCCCGGCAGCGTGCATCCGCAGTTCACCGGCATTGAAGCGGGCCTCTCCGCGACTGGAGACATCTTTGGCGCGATCGCGCGACGCGCCAACACCAGCGTGGAAGAACTGAGCAAGGGACTCAACAGTTATCGCGCGGGCCAGACTGGCCTGCTGCGCATGACGTGGGACAACGGCGACCGCACGGTGCTGGTCAATCCGAATCTGGGCGGCATGACGATCGGGTGGAACCTGCTGCACACTGCGCAAGATGAATTGTTCGCTGCGATCGAAGGCACTGCATTTCACACGCGCGTGATTCTCGATCGCATGAACGAATACGGCGCGCCCACGCAGCGTGTGATCAATGGCGGAGGAATTCCGCAGAACAATCCGGTGCTCAATCAGGTGTATGCGAACGTGCTGGGGCGTCCGGTGCTGGTTCCGAGCGGGAAGGTGACGGGCGTGGGTTCAGCCATCTTCGCCTTTCTTGCGGCGGGAACGTTCAAGACGATTGCCGACGCACAGAGCAAGATTTGCCCGGCACACACTGTATACGAGCCACAGGCAGAGACGCAGGATGTGTATCGCGAACTCTACGAGCTCTATCGCAAGATGTATTTTGAATTCGGGCAGGCGACGTCAACGTCATCGTTCGGAAACGTTCTACCCAAGCTGATTCAGATTGCGCGCGGGTGAGTGTTCCTGCAGGAACACTGTGGAAAATCCAAAAGACGCGTGCTTCAAGTCGTTGAATCCACGTTCTGGATTTCGAGCGGCCTAACGTTTCCAGTGGGTTAGCCTGTGGAGAAAATGTCTACTTTCGTGTACGTTGTAGCCGCTGAAATGCCTACAAAAGTGGACTTGACTTTTTGCGTTAAGAAAGCCC
>DASTCU010000177.1:0-3958 GCA_035710825.1 Candidatus Sulfotelmatobacter sp. | reverse complement strand
GAAAGATGCAGGACATCATGGCGCGTTACAACATTCCGTCGGACGTGCCGTACGATCAGATTGCGTCACCGAATGCCAGCTACGAGCACTGATCGAGCATTTAGAAAAAAGAGGAGCACGGTTGGTCCGTGCTCCTCTTTTGCGCTGTATGGGGTCCCACTTTTCCCAGAATCGGGGAGAAGTGGTCACCCTGTCGGAAGACCTATGTCGGCACTCTCAGAACACGAAGCGCAACGCGAACTGCATGAAGCGCGGCGTGGTGATCGTGGAAAGATATTTGCCGAACTGGCTCGGATCCTCGGAGAGCCCGGGTTGTGCGGCGCGGACGTCGTAGCGGACTGAATTGAATGCGTTAAAAGCTTGCCAGCTGAACTCCAGGCGCCGGTGCTCACCCAGGGAAAAACTTTTGCTCACGCCGGTGTCGATGTTGAACATGCCGTCCCCGATGACATTGTTACGGACGCCGGACTCTCCCGGCCACTCTGGGCGGAAGGCGGCTATCGCGGCGGCGGGATCGGCGAAGATGTCGGGACCGATGCCTACGCCGTTGACGATGGCGTTCTTGGGGTTCGTCGCTTTCGGAGCCGGACCATTGGGCATGGCATCACCTTCGATGTTCCAGTTGGTCGCCCAGGTGAACCCGTTGTCAACGGTTATGGGGAAACCACTGGTCCAGCGGAAGATGCCGGAAACGTGCCAGCCGCCAACCAGGGCGTCGAGCAGGGGGTTGGCACTTCCCAGAAATCTCTGGTTCTTGCCGAAGGGGAGAAGATAGACGAGGTTCGCGTTGAGCTGGTGGAAGGCGTTGAAGTCGGAGAGACCGCGCAGGGAGAGCGGGTCCCAGGAATTGATGACGATGCCGCCGCCATTCAAGTCGCTGCCCGTTCCACCAGTGCCTTCATAGGGACCGACGCGCTCGGCCGCGGAGGCTTCATCAAACGACTTTGAAAACGTGTAGTTGAACTGTCCCTGCAAGTTTGACCAGCGGGCATTGTAGGTCACCTGCAACGCGTTGTAATCGGAAGTGCCGATGTTGCGCCACGCGTAGAGCGAACTGAACTGGTCGTGGAAGAAGGTGTACGGGCCGTTCTTGCTATTGGGGAGCGTCACCTGGCTAATGGAGTTGGGCACATCCATTTGGAAGAGAGAGAAGGTCTCGTTGTGCGGGTAACAAGTCCAAAGTTCATAAATCGCTTGGGTAGCCGTAGGACTCCCGGGATAGGCACCGGGTGCGCACTCGAGACCTTGGCTGGCGAGCTGGCTTTCAGCCATTCCCGCCCAGCCGGGGAACATGTTTTCGAAGAAGGGTATGGCCTGGATCTGGTTGACGTCGGTATTGGCGGCGGAGGCCTTGGAGAGCATGGTGGCTGCCTGGAAATACTTCGTCTTACTTCCAGGGTCAGTTATGTTGGCAGGCATGGCTAGATCGACCTGCATCGGCAGACGCCGGGCAATCGTACCCACGTACGCTATTTGAAGCGATGATCGGGACGAGAATTGGCGCGACAGGGAGAGATTGTAGACGTGGGTGTAAGGAGTCTTCAGGGTTTGGTCGAGTCCCCAGTTGATCGCGAAAGTAGTATTGCCCGGCGTATAGGGGAAACCGCCCGTGGGAGCAGGTCCGAACAAGCAACCCGGGTCGTTGATGGATGCGCAGGGTGTAGGCAGGCAGGACTGGCCGGCGGTTCCTGGTGTGAGACAGGTGAAGCGCGGTGCGTTGGAGGGCGAGACCACACCCGCGGGATTTCCAAGAACGGTGGAAAGTCCGAAAGAACCTTTCTGGTCGAAGGTGTTGACGATGGGAATACCGAAGTGGTCGAACATGATGCTGTAGCCACCGCGGACGGAGAACTGATCTTTTTTTCCAAGAACCTTTGACACCCAACCGTCACCAGTATCGGGAGCCCAAGCCACGGCTATTCGCGGGGAGAAGTCTTTGTGGTCCCAATTCCACAGGCCAGGGCCATTATTCTTAGGTCCGCCCAGAACAAAGGAGAGCTCACCGGCGTTGTTGGCCGGCTGGCCCTGTGTGGCTAAAGCGGCAGTGTGATTGAACCAGTCGGCGACGTTTTGATTTGTGCAACCGCCGCCTGTGGCCTCCACGCAAGGGGCGACCTGATAACCATTGGTCTCGTATGGCGGAGCTTCCAGGACCCAGCGCAAACCGTAAGTGACTGTCAACCGGGGCGTCATGCGCCAGGTATCCTGGCCGTAGAACTCATAGTCGTTGACCGCGTATTTGCGGTTGATAGGCGTGCCTTGGGCCAGTGCCGAACCGTCGCGCGCGAAATTATAGATGCCATCCCCTTCGGGGAAAATACCCATGACGATGGTAGCCGCGCTGTCGTAGTTCGGACCAAAGTTGCTGTCCACAGCTGGATAGCCGTTATTGCCGGGGTCCAGTGGGCTGTTAGTACCGGCGATTCCTCCGGTGTTGAGGTAGACCGCGTTGGTACGGACGTCGGAGAAGGAGTTTTCGTAGCTGGTGTGGTTATTGCGAATCAGGAAAAAATCGCCGCCGAACTCAAAGGTGTGATTCTTGTGAGTCCAGTTCAAACTGTCGGTGAACTGGTGAATGGGCACAAAGAAAATCTTGGAGCGAGTGAAAGGAACGATGCTGTCAATTCCATCCAAAAGCACAGCCGGATTGAAAGAGGCGCCAGCGGTCTGCCCTCCCTGGCGGACGAAACCCCAATGAAAGTCGTTGATAAGCCGGGGATTCAGGAGTGACGTGAGTCCGACGGTAATGCCCTTGCTATCGTCGAGCACAGTCGAAGCCGCCGACTGACCGGGAAACTGTTGAGCTCCCGGCTCCTTGAAGTTCTGCGTCTCACCGCGCGCAAACAGCGTTTCCGAGCCGTTCGAGGTGATGTGGTAGTCAAGGCGGGTGATGTAAGTGTTGAAGCTAGAATCGGCGTTCGAGGCAAAGCGATAACCCAGCGTGTTGGAGCCATCGCCTGCATTTTCATTGGACGCCGGATACTGCTGGAGGATGGCTTGAACCGCCGGACTGATACCGATTCCCAACGGGTCCATCGCCTTGATTTGATCAGGCCCTAAAGCATAGTAGCCAGGCTGGACGCTTACCCCGTTGACAGTGCCCCCGGAACAGCGGGGGTCTGGGCTACCGTCCGGAAGCGGCCCACATAGATACACCAGATCGCCGGCGCGCAAAGTCGCGCTGGGTACTGTCCGCAACGCGCTGGTACCTTGGGCGTCGCGGCGACCTTCATAATTGGCGAAGAAGAAGAGCCGGTTCTTCATGATTGGCCCCCCGGCGGTGACGCCGAACACATTGCGCAACAGCTTTGGGGCCTTGTTGGATTCGCCACTACTCAACTGCGATTCCTTCAGGAACGGGTCATTGGCACTGAAGATGGTGTTGCGATTGTACTCGTAAAGCGATCCGTGAAAGGCGTTCGTCCCGGTCCTGGTCACGAGCGCAACTTGCGCACCGCTGGAGTAGCCGGATTCGGCAGTGGAATTGGCGGTCGTGACCCGGAACTCCTGCACGGAGTCCGGCGGAACATTCAGTACGCTCTTAAAAGCGTAACCGCCGTTCTGGTCGTTGACACCGACGCCGTCGAGGGTGACATTGGATTGGTCGCTGCGCATGCCGTTCACTGCGCCGCTGCGCGTGTCCGTATCCTCGTTCAGTTGATTACCCAGAAAGGCCACACCCGGTTGCAGACTCAACAACTGCACTACGTTGCGGTCGGGAATGGGTAACTCCGAAATTTGGCTTTCTTCAACCGTGTTGCCGAGTGAGGCGTCGGTACGATTGATGAGCGGGGCCTGGCCTTCAACCGTGACCAGTGTTTCTATGCCGGCCACGCGAAATTTAATGTTGATGGTAGAAGGCGTGTTGACAACCAGCGTGACCTTCGCGGCCAAATAGGGCGAAAAGCCGCTGGCGGAGGCTTCCAGCTTGTAGTTTCCCGGGGGCACATCGAGGAAT
>DASTCU010000176.1:0-74698 GCA_035710825.1 Candidatus Sulfotelmatobacter sp. | reverse complement strand
TCAGAGAGCGTGGCCGTATAATGGACTTGCCGTAAAAAGGTTGTGTAATCAATGGGAACTCCAGCGTCAGACCTTGAGAAGCGAGTAGAGGAGCGATTCGGGGTTCTTCCCAATTTCTTCCGCCTCGCATCTGAAACGCCCGAAATCATTGAGAAACTATGGGGTTTCGCAGAAGCAGCCTATCTCGACAATCCTCTGCCCTCCGTTTTTAAGGAGCGTCTTTTCGTCCACCTGTCGCGCTTTTGCGCGGTCCGCTACTGCATTGCGCGTCACGTTGGCTTCCTGGTGGGACTTGGCCATCCCGCGGGCGATGCGACTGTGCGCACGCAAAGTGTTGCAGACGTTGTTCGACTCCTGCGACGGCCTTTTCCACGGGGCCCAGAACTTCAGTCATATTTATCACTGTGCGCGGCCTGTCCCGCACCCACGCTCGAAATGCCGACGGCAGACGCGCAGATGGAAGAGGCCATCTTTGTGTTGGCAGGGCATGTGTTCTTGAAGACCTCCGACTATTTATTCTGTCTTGACGCGTTGGCGCGGCTGCTTGGGCCGGTTCGCCTTCAATACTTGGTCTTGTTCTTAGCGTTTGTCAGGGCAGCGCACTATTGGACGGAAACACATCCTGAGATCGCCTTTGAAGATGACATCGATAAACTCCTGGCGACACACGAAGCACTTGCGGAGTGCATCCTCAACGACCCGGAGGCCAAAGACAACATCAGCCAGTCGCTCTTGGATGAGTTGCCAGCCTTGCGCCTCAAGGCGGATAAAGCGATTGGCTTGCTCGCAGCGATCGTGAACTCATCTGAAGATGCCATCGTCAGCAAGACTCTGGAAGGCATCATAACCAGCTGGAACGCAAGCGCAGAGCGGTTGTTTGGCTACACCGCCAGCGAAGCGGTAGGCCAGCACATTTCCTTGATCATCCCGATCGATCGCAGGGGCGAAGAAACGGTCATCATCGAACGAATCAAGCAAGGGCAAGCAATCGAACACTTCGACACCGTTCGTGTGCGTAAAGACCAAAAAACGCTCGATATTTCGTTGACCATTTCGCCTATTCGGGACGCCAGCGGAAACATTATTGGAGCGTCGAAAATCGCTCGGGACATCACCGAGCGTAAACAGGTTGAGCGAGAGTTGCGGGAGAGCGAAGGACGTTATCGAACCTTGGCGGACGCCCTCGACACACAGGTGCAGTTCCGTACTCAGGAACTTGAGAGGAGAAACTCGGAACTCCGCAACCTTTCGGGGCTGCTGTTGGAGTCTCAAGATGCCGAGCGGCGGCACATCGCGCGTGAACTGCACGATAGCGCCGGACAGACATTGACCGCGCTCGACTTGCAACTTGCACGAATCAGCGAAGGCGCAAAGACAGATCCTGCTCTTGCCAAGGAAGTACAGAACGCCGAAGAGTTGGTCCAGCACTTGGCGCGAGAGCTACGCACAACCTCCTATCTTCTACATCCGCCGCTGTTGGATGAAGTCGGTATCTCGTCCGCACTGAGTTGGTACGTACAAGGCCTTGCGGAGCGCAGCAGTCTAGAGATTGATCTGAAGATTTCCGAGAACTTCGGAAGACTCCCATCCGAAATGGAACTCGTCATATTCCGCCTTGTGCAGGAATGTTTGACAAACATTCATCGTCACTCGGAAAGCAAGCTTGCGCTGATTCGAGTCGAGCGCGAAGAAAACGCTGTCCACATAAAGGTTGAAGACCGAGGGAGAGGAATGTCCCCGGAACGACTAGCTGAGATTCAATCCCAGGGCACGGGAGTGGGAATCAGAGGAATGCGCGAGCGCGTGCGCCACCTGTGCGGCGATTTGGTTATCGAATCCAACGGTTCCGGTACGAAAATTTACGCGACTCTCCCATTGAAGACACCCCTCTCATCGCACCAGAGCGACGCGCAGCAAGCGGTAGCATGAAACCTTACCTCCAATGATCGCGGTCGGGCCCTGTAGCCTAGGCCGATTCGGACACCTCTCTTCGCGGTTTTCAACATGTCATTGGCCTAGCTGTCGCAAAATCCCATCTCACTCAAAATCCCCGCCAGGCCTACAGCGGACATGTCTTGAATCTAGGACTGTTCGATTTCCAGAAATCCTCATTCGAATTTCAGACATTTCAATTCCGGCCGTCACCTCTCCGGTCGCAATGCCCTTCTCTAAGTTCATTTGTTTCATAGAGTCTTGCAAACGATAGAAACGTCTCTCCTTTTGGCACCGCATTTGCCATTCAGAACTCGGAGTTGCGATCCCTCAAACGGGGTTGCGCCGCAGTGGTTCGCAGAAGAGGAACAGTGAGTTGAATCTGTTTGAGTCTGGGGGTAACGCGCTGCGGAGCCTTTGGAGCGTTTCCTTGATTGATTTTTCAAGCGCGACAAAAAAGGGGAGTGATGATGCGAAGAGGTTTACTTATCTTGGCTGTGTTCCTTTATGCGAGCGCGATGTTCGCACAGGAGCTGTCCAACATCCAGATTCACGGATTTGCGACCCAGGGTTTTCTTTACAGCTCCAGCAATAATTATCTTTCTACGAACTCGAACTCGGGCAGCTTCGCTTGGACCGATGGCGCGGTCAGCATCAGCGACCCCATATCGGACAACCTGCGCGTGGGCCTCCAGGCGCACATCTCCCAGCTTGGCCAGTTCGGCGGGCCCAATCTTGTGGTGGACTGGGCATCGGGAGATTATCGCGCCAACGACAGAGTCAGATTTTCCGCCGGGAAGGTAAAGACCGTTGCTGGGTTGTTCAATGACACCCAGGACGTGGACGCTGTGAACCTGTGGGCACTCCTCCCCCAAGGCGTGTACCCCATCGCCAATAAGAGCTTTAACTTGTCCCATTATGGCGCAGACTTTTATGGCGAGATCTCCCCGAGTCAAATGGGAACTATCTCCTATCGTGGTTATGCCGGGTACCGGACGCTCGACCTGGACAGCGGATACGTAAAGAGCATTGATTTGCTGCTGCCATGGATACAGCAGTCCTTCGGTCTTCCCTCTGGTCTCATCACGAGTGCACCCGGCGGCAAGGTTTTCGGCGGCGATGTGCGCTGGCAGACTCCATTGAAAGGTCTCCTGATTGGATCAAGCGCGACCGCCGAGGATCTCGAAGGCAGTGCCGGAGCAACCTCTTTCCGTGCTGCCCGTAATCTTGTCACGCAAGAGTACGTGAAGTTCGAACGAGGCAAGTTCTTCGCTGCCTTTGAGGTTAAGAGAATGCCGGTAGGCTTCTCACTTACGGCAAACACGAGCCAGGGCCCGGTCACGGTTCCCGCTCCTGTCGATTGGCGCAGCTGGTACGTGATGACAAGCTATCGCGTGGCGGAGAAATTTCAAGTCGGAACGTACTACAGCCACATCGTGGACGCCGGAGATGGCCAAGATACATCACTGAGCGCCAACTACTCCAAAGACTGGGCGATCACTGGTCGCTACGATTTCAATTCGCATTTCTATGCCAAGCTGGAAGAACACTTTGTACATGGCACAGACGTCGGCTTCTACTCGGACACGAACCCCAACGGATTGAAACCCAGGTCCAACATTCTGGCCGCCAGGGTGGGACTCACTTTCTAACTGAGACTTGAAACAAAGGGGAATCATCGTGAAGCAATTAAAAGGGTGCGCAGTCGCTTTATTTCTGATGTTTGCCTCGTCAAGTGTTTGGGCGCAGACCAAGACCTACAAGGTTATTGTCAACCCGTCGAACCCGTTGACTTCGATCAGCTATGAAAACGTATCTCGTATTTTTCTCAAGAAGACGACGAAATTCCCAAATGGACTGAGCGCGTCACCCGTCGACCTTCCCAGCGACTCCGCAATCCGAGAGCATTTCTCCAATGACGTCCTTGGGAAGCCTGCCTCTGCCGTGGAGGCGTACTGGAAGCCGCTAATCTTCTCAGGACGGGATGTTCCGCCACCGCAAAAAAACGAACGCAGCGTGCTCGACTTTGTGCGTTCGAACGAAAACGCAATCGGCTACATCTCGGCAACAACGGATGCATCTGGGGTTAAGGTGGTCCTCGTCACCAAGTTCTGAACGATGTGGGCGCTGTTCAAGTAGCGGACTTACCCTTCCATCATTTGCTTTACGCAAGTGCGGTGCAACCGGGTTGGGAATATTTTGAACAGCACAGAAAAGGCAGACGTAGTAAGTGACGCACAATTCTCTCCCGGAGTAACGACGCATTCCCACGTTACGCGTCGGGCGTGGAGTGGATGTAGGCGCGCATCATGCGGACCTCGTCATCCTTCTCGTCCAAATCGTGCAGCAGGATGTCCCGGAGAGAGACCATCCCGATCAACTGGCCTTCGTGGCAAACCGGCAGATGACGAAAACCGTGGCGGCGCATCAGCGCCATGCAATTGCCCAGATCTTCGCTGGTGCTGACGGTCAAAGGATCCTCGGTCATGACTTCGGCCACGCAGGTACCTCGGGGATCGCGCCCCTCGGCCACCACCCGGCGCATCAAGTCGCGTTCGGAGAAGATGCCGACCAGTTCGCCGTGGTGCACGACGGGCACGGCGCCAATGTTGCGTTCCACCATGGCGCGCACGGTGTCCAGAACGGTATTGCTGAGATCCGCCTGATAGGTGTCCTGATTCTTGATCAGGTCGCAGATAAGCATTGGCTACCTCCGCATTTCCAAGCCTCTCCCAAAGCATCTTCGGGGCGCGAGTATATGCCTAGGGGAGATGTAAGGGAAGCAAAAAAGGTTGGGAAGAATAGGGATTTGGCTGAAAAGGTCTAGCCCGAGATACTATCGAGCCGCGCTCGCTACAGACTCTTTTTCCCCGACGAAAACGAAGTACGAGGAATTCCACAAAGCGCCGGGAATGGTGCCGCGGCGGCGCGCCGTCACCACGATTTTGTAGTCATCAGAATCGTTCAGCGCACTGGCCCGCAGCACGTCGTCGGTAGCGGCGACCGGATTGCCGCTGGTGGCGGGTTCGATCACCGCCAGTTCCGCCAGAAATTCGTGCAGGTCGCGGGTAGGAGCGCGCCCGGGAACCAGGAACGACGCCTCGGTCTCCTGAGTGGAGAAATGCCAGGCCAGCGACGCCGTCAAATCCACGGCCTTTTCGTAGGCCTCCTCGCTGATGATTCCCGCCTCAGGGTTATCGAAGACGATGCAGAGCTTGCGCTCATCCTCGCGGGCGAACTCGCGGACCTTCAGCGAGCCCGATTTCGCCGTCGCTTTCCAGTCCACGTGCCGGGCCGAGTCCTCGGGCATGTATTCGCGAATGCGGTAGAGATCGGAGCCGCGTCCGCGCACAAAGCTCTCCCACTCGCCACGCACCAGCGGCAGGATTTCGAAGACCTCGGCGGTAGCCTCGATGCGCGGGTAAACCAGCACTTCCTTCTTGAGGGCGAGATGGCGAGTCTTGGTAAAGAACGCGAACGGAAATCGCGTCGCGACGCCGAAGCTGTCCTCGCGATAGCAGCCGCGGCGATCGAACCTTAATTCCAAATCCGCGCTGGCCTCGACTTTCGGCGGAAGGAATGGGAAGTAGGCCATTCCCTGAAAGATTCCCGGAGGTGGGGGGAGCACGGTCACACGCCGCAGTCGCCGGTCGGGCAAGCGCAGCCACTGCTCCTGGGCGGGACGGTTGAAGGGAAAGGTGAAAGTCGTGGGCTCCCACTGCCACTTCGTCGCCGGCTTTTTTCTTTTCTTGCGCGTCGAGACCACGCGCACGGAAAACGACGGCAGCCATCGCCGCGGATTTTGCAGCACGATGCGCCCCATCACCGGGCGTCCGGCAAAAACATGTTCGGGCAACCGGATGTCGAGTTCCAGGTACCGCAGCACCAGGGCAGAAATGTAGCCGGAGACCAGGATCGCCGCCAGCATGGCCGCCACGACGATGTAGAGAAGATTGTTACCGGTGTTGAGGGCCGCAATAGCGATCACCAGCGTGACCAGCACATACACGATGCCGGCGCGGGTCACGTTGTAATCGAAAGATTCGCGCAGCCGCTCGACGGCGACGCGGCGCGCCAGATACGGCACCGTCACCAATCCGACCAGCGTCGCCAGCACCAGCGACGTCGAAGCCAGAATCACGGTTGCCCAAAGATTGCCGGCGTCCCGCGATACGGTGGAGAACAAGGCTGCGCCGAACGCTAGTCCCAGGCCCACCAGCGAGAGCAGGAACTTCACCCAGACCTCGCCGGTCCCCGATTGCAGCCACTGCAAAACGCGGCTGGGCGCGGACTCGCTTGCTTTCAACGGATTGGCGATTGCAGAACCCACCTGTTTCGAGCCTAGCATTCCCGAACAGAACGGACAATCGGGATCGGCTTGCCAGGAAAGCGTTCGTAACTTCCGCAGTTCGGGGCCGGGGCCAGATCGTAAGCCTCCATTCTTCCCTGCTTGCACTTCTTTCTGCTTGACTTTGATTGTATTTCTAGTAATATCGAAATATGCGAACACCTTCTCTCGCCGCAAGTGCCAAATCCGATGAGCGCGTTGCTGCCTATGCCGACATGTTTTCCGCTATGGGCACGGAGGCCCGGCTGCGCATCATGCAGTTGCTGCTGACGGCGCATCCGGAAGGGTTGGTGGTCGGCGAGATTCAGGACGAGCTTGAAATTCCTAACTCTACCCTGTCGCATCATCTCGACAAGTTGCGCACCGAAGATCTCGTCAACGTGAAACGCGAAGGCACTTTTCTGCGCTACACCGCCAACACCGAAGCCCTGCAGGAATTGCTGCAGTTCCTCTATGCCGAATGCTGCACCCGCAACAAGGCCCTCAAACCGCAGAGCATTGTTCAGATATGCAAATAAGGAGTCATCCATGAGCACCGCTGAAACTACCGACATCAAGGAAGTTGTGAAACAGAAATACGGAGAAGCCGCCCTGCGGGTAAAGTCAGGAGGCAGTTCCTGCTGCGGGGCCGCTCCGACGGTTGGCAACAAGTGTGATCCGATCACTGCCAACATTTATGACGCGACGCAAATCGGCCAGATTCCCCAGGAGGCGGTGCTCGCCTCGCTGGGTTGCGGCAATCCGACGGCCCTCGCCCAGTTGAACCCGGGCGAGACCGTGCTCGATCTCGGTTCCGGTGGAGGCATTGACGTGCTGCTGTCGGCGCGCCGGGTCGGCCCGACCGGTAAAGCTTACGGTCTCGACATGACCGACGAGATGCTGGCGCTGGCCAATGAGAACAAGCGCAAGTCAGGAATCGCGAACGTCGAATTCCTGAAAGGAGAGATCGAGAACATCCCTCTGCCCGACAATTCGGTCGACGTGATCATCTCCAATTGCGTCATCAATCTTTCCGCCGACAAAGATAGAGTCCTGCGCGAGGCTTTCCGCGTGCTAAAGCCTGGAGGCCGCTTCGCCGTCTCCGACGTGGTGACGCGCGGCGGAATTCTGCCCGAAATTCGGCAGAGTGTGCTCTCGTGGGTGGGCTGCATTGCCGGGGCGCTGGAAGAGAACGAATACCGCGAGAAACTGGCGCGCGCTGGGTTCGAGCAGATCGAGGTGGAACCGACCCGCATTTACCGCGCCGAAGACGCCCGCGAATTTCTCGCCGGGCAGGGAATCGACGTAGACGCGTTGGCCCCGCAGGTCGACGGGAAGTTCCTAAGCGCCTTCGTCCGCGCCGTGAAGCCCCGCGCCAGCAAGGAAGCGTGCTGCGGCCCGGCGTGCTGTCAGTAACAACGGCGCGAAAGGGGCAGGCGCAGTCATGCCGCGACACTACAACGTCTTGTTCCTCTGCACCGGCAACTCGGCGCGCTCCATCATGGCAGAGGCCATTCTGAATCAAAAAGGCCGGCCAAACTTTACCGCATACAGTGCGGGCAGCCATCCTGCTGGGCGCGTTCACCCGGGAGCGCTCAAACAGTTGGAGGCGGCTCATCTTTCCTCGGAGGACGTGCGCAGCAAGAGTTGGGAGGAATTCGCCGAACCCGGCGCTCCCCAGCTCGATTTCGTTTTCACCGTCTGCGATAACGCCGCCAAGGAAGTCTGCCCGGTGTGGCCGCGCCAACCCGTGACTGCGCATTGGGGCATTCGCGATCCAGCGGCAGTTCGAGGGAACCCTGAGCAGGTGGAGCGAGCCTTTCGCCAGGCCTTCCTCCTGTTAGACCGCAGAATTGGTTTGTTCCTGAGCCTTCCGCTTTCCATGCTGGATGATCTCGCACTCAAGAAAGAACTGAACCGTATCGGCCGTCAATGAAGACGAATTCGCACCAGAGGCTCCGAATCGCATGAGTACCAACGTCTCGTCCCGTCTCGGCTTTCTGGATCGCTTCCTGACGCTATGGATTTTCACCGCCATGCTGATCGGCGTGCTGGCGGGTTGGGGGCTGCCCGGCATCGTTCCTTTCCTGAATCGCTTCAGCGTGGGTACCACTTCCCTTCCGATCGCCGTCGGGCTCATCCTGATGATGTATCCGCCGCTGGCCAAAGTCCGTTATGAGGAAATGGGCGAAGTCTTCCGCAACAAGAAAGTTCTGCTCCTCTCGCTGGTGCAAAACTGGGTGATCGGGCCGCTCCTGATGTTTGCGCTGGCCGTTGTTTTTCTGCGCTGTTACCCAGAATACATGGCGGGGCTCGTCATGATCGGCCTGGCGCGCTGCATCGCCATGGTGATTGTGTGGAACGAACTGGCCAAGGGTGACACGGAATACGCCGCCGGGCTGGTCGCTTTCAACTCCGTGTTCCAGGTGCTGTTCTATTCCGTGTATGCATGGGTATTTGTGACGAAGCTGCCGGAGTGGTTCGGCCTGCACGGATCCGTGGTGAACGTTTCCATTCGCGACATCGCCAGGAGCGTCTTCATCTATCTCGGAATCCCGTTTCTCGCCGGGATGATCACGCGCTTCGCGTTGGTGTGCGCGCAGGGAAAGCAGTGGTATGAGAAGAGCTTCATACCCAAGATCAGCCCCATCACGCTCATCGCGCTACTGTTCACGATCGTGGTGATGTTCTCTCTCAAGGGCAGCTACATCGTGCGCCTGCCGCTGGACGTAGTACGCATCGCCATTCCGCTGCTGATTTATTTTGTGGTGATGTTCCTGGTGTCGTTCTACATGGGACGCAAGCTGGGGGCGGACTACTCCAAGACCGCGACCCTGTCGTTCACGGCAGCCAGCAATAATTTCGAGCTCGCCATTGCCGTGGCGGTGGCGGTCTTTGGCATCAACTCTGGCGCGGCTTTTGCCGCTGTGATCGGGCCCTTAGTGGAAGTTCCCGCGTTGATTGGCTTGGTGAACGTGGCGCTGTACTTTCAGCGCCGGTATTTCGCGCAATCTCCGCGATTGCAGACCATTTCCACACCCCTGTTGAAGGTGTGAGAAAGCTTTGAACCGCTGAGGACGCAGAGGATTCGCTGAGGACGCGGAGAAAACTTGCTTCTCCGCTTAGGTCAAGAATAGATGGCCCTAAAACACTTTCGCAGTCCCTGCGACTGCGGCCGCCGGGACTGCGAATTCTTTCGAGCCGTTCTGGGGAGGACCACTAAGACTAATAAACGTGCTCGCAGAAAGCACTCTACAAGCGGGCTCCAAACCCGTCTGTGATCGCGGTCATGCTTCAGCGTGACCGTGGTCACATGGCCTGACCAATACCCTCACGAGCCGAAAAGTTAGTTTTTCTCTGCGTTCTCTGCGGCTTTTCTCAGCGATCTCGGCGGTAAAAAGCTTTTAATCGCCGAGAACGGAGAGAAATTCCGCAGAGTACGCAGAGAAAAGCGCCTACGAGCGCTGGCCTCTGAAACCAAGAAAACTTTCCTTGCTTTGCCAACCTGCCGTTTCCATTTACAATCCAACAGGTTCCACGGCAACCTGGGTGGAATCGCCGCGGGGTTGATGAGAATCTAAACAGGCAGGAACCCGAACCGGAATGGCCACGACAAAAACCGATCCCAAGCTGGCCACGGCGGCCAACGGCGCGAAGAAGGCCAAGTTCTATGAGGGACTAACCCGCGAGCAGCTCATCCGAGCCTATCGCCTGATGTACGCCTCGCGGCGCATCGACGACCGCGAAATCCTGCTCAAGCGCCAGCAAAAAATCTATTTCCAGATGTCGGGCGCGGGACACGAAGCCATCGGCGTCGCCGCAGGCATGGCGCTGAAGCCCGGCTATGACTGGTTCTATCCATATTACCGGGATCGCGCACTCTGCCTGGCTCTCGGAGTGGATCCGTACAACATGTTCCTGCAGGGCGTGGGCGCGGCCGACGATCCGAGTTCCGGCGGACGGCAGATGCCCTCGCACTGGAGCTATCCCAAGCTGCACATCGTGACCCAGTCGTCGCCCACCGGCTCGCAGATTTTGCAGGCCGTGGGATGCGCGGAAGGTGGACGCTACATCGCGCGCCATCCCAAAGCTGCGGAAGTTCCCGCCGACGCGAACGACTACCGCCGCTTCAAGAACGTTTCTTCCGAGCGCGACGAAGTCACTTACGTTTCGCTCGGCGACGGCACATCCAGTGAAGGCGAGTTCTGGGAAGCAATGAACGCCGCCGCACTCGGCAAACTGCCGGTCCTTTTCTGCGTGGAAGATAACGGCTACGCGATTTCCGTACCGGTCGAGGTGCAGACCGCGGGCGGCAGCATTTCGCGCCTGGTTTCGGGCTTTCCCAATTTTCATTTTGAAGAAGTCGACGGCACCGATCCCGTGGCCAGCTATGCCGCGTTCCGCCGCGCCGCCGCCTACTGCCGGGCGGGACACGGTCCGGCCTTCGTGCACGCCCATGTGATCCGTCCGTATTCGCACTCGTTATCGGATGACGAGCGCCTCTACCGTCCCGACGTCGAGCGCGAGCGGGATGCGCAACGCGATCCGGTGACGCGCACGCAGATGTTCCTGCTGCGGGAAGGCATCCTCGACGATAAGGGCATCACTCAGCTCGAAAAAGAAGTCGAAGCCGAATTGCAGGTGGCGGTGGACCGCGCGTTGGAGGCGTTGCCTCCCGCCCCAGAGTCGGTGATGAACTTCCTTTATTCGCCCGACCTCGATGTAACCTCGTCAGTTTTCGATACGCAGGCCGCAGTTTCCGAACCCAGCGCGGATGCCAAGAAGCCCGCGGGCAAGACCATGGCGGACCTGATCACTGCCACGCTGCGCGACGAGATGAAGCGCGACGAACGCGTCGTGATCTTCGGCGAAGACGTGGCCGACTGCAGCCGCGACGAATACCTCAAGCAGAAGATGGTCAAGGGCAAGGGGGGAGTCTTCAAGCTCACCTTCGGCCTGCAATGCGAGTTCGGCAACGATCGCGTATTCAACTCTCCGCTGGCTGAGGCGGCTATCGTGGGGCGCGCGACGGGTATGGCCACGCGCGGATTGAAGCCGGTAGTCGAGATTCAATTCTTTGATTACATCTGGCCCGCCATGATGCAACTCAAAGACGAGTTGCCCACGATCCGGTGGCGCTCGAACAACGGATTTTCTGCGCCTTGTGTGATTCGTGTTGCGATCGGCGGATATCTCACGGGCGGCGCGATCTATCACTCGCAATGCGGCGAGAGCATCTTCACGCATATCCCCGGATTGCGCGTAGTCTTTCCGTCGAACTCGCAGGATGCCGCTGGACTGTTGCGCACGGCCATCCGCTGCGACGATCCGGTTTTATTCCTCGAACACAAGCGCCTTTACCGCGAATCGTTCGGCCGCGCTGCCTATCCCGGCCCCGACTACATGATTCCGTTCGGCAAGGCGAAGGTCGTGCATCCCGGCACAGACCTGACGGTGATCACCTACGGCGCAGTCGTGCCGCGCGCTCTGCAGGCCCTGCAAAAACTCGAACGCGAGCAGGGCGTGAAGGTGGAGTTGATCGACCTGCGCAGCCTGAATCCGTTTGATTGGGAAACAATTGCCGCCTCCGTCACGAAGACCAACCGTGCCCTCGTCGCTTATGAAGACACGCTGAGCTGGGGCTATGGTGCCGAAATGGCGGCCCGCATCGCCGACCAGTTATTCGATCAGCTCGACGCCCCGGTGCGCCGCGTGGCCGCCAAAGATACGTTCGTCGCCTATCAGCCCATCCTCGAAGACGCGATTCTGCCGCAGCCGAACGATTTGTACCTGGCAATGAAGGATCTGGCGGAATACTGACCGGTGGAAGTGAACTTCTAACGCTAGTACTGACGTAATCAGGCTTACCCCATCAGGCCGGGCTACAATCGCTCGACGATGGAACTCAAGCGCCTGATCTCGCACTTCACCTATCGCATCGAGCCCAAGCCCGAAGGTGGATTCATCGCGCACGCCTCCGATCCGGCCGTCCCGCCGCTCGAGGCAGCCACACGCCTGGAACTGCAACAAAAGATCCAGGCCAACATCGCCGCTGCGCTGGCTGCGGAATTCCCCGGCCTGAAGCTGCCGGGGCAAGCTGGACAAGTCAACTTCGCATTCCACATCGAGCACAAGCCGGGAGGCGGTTTCAGCATTCAATCGGCTGATCCGAGCACGCCGCCGATCGAAGGCGCGACGCATCAAGATATCGAGAGCCATTTTGCAGAGAAGCTGATTAGTTTTGTAGGCAAGCACTTCGTGCCGGAGTTGTCGGAAGCGCTCGCGAAGCAGGGCGGTTCAGGGGACATCCGGGTGTCGGTAAACCGAAGAATAGGATTCACCCTGAAAGCAGGCGGGCACACAGTGAGTCTGGGCAGCGCGGGAAATCTCATGCCCGTCGGCTTGTCTCAGGCACAAGGCGGCACTGCTGCCGGTGCGCAGCCGGCAAAGTCGCAGACGAACGTCGATTTCGGGAGGGCGGCCATGATCGACAACCGTCCCATCAGTCCCGAAAGCAACAACAGTTGGGCCGTGCTCCTGGTGCTGGCGGGAATGGTGATCCTCGGAGCGCTGACGTACCTGTTGTGGCTACGCCGCTGAGCCAATCTATGATGTCTAGCGCGAGACTGCTTCCGGCACTCGCGCAGGTGTCTCCAGTGCCGCTTCCACCTTGCCTTGGGTGAATAGCGCGCGATAGATTCCTCCACCGATTGCTCCGCCGATCAGCGGTGCCACCCAGAACAGCCACAACTCCTGCAAGGCCCAGCCGCCCGCGAATACCGCCGGACCGGTGCTGCGCGCCGGGTTCACCGAAAGATTCGTCACGGGAATGCCGACCAGGTGAATCAGCGTCAGGCATAGCCCGATCGCGATGGGGGCGAACCCTTTGGGCGCGCGATCGTCGGTGGCGCCCATGATCACCATCAAAAAGAACGCCGTCAGCACGACTTCGGCGACGAAGCCGGCCAGCATCGAGTAGCCTCCAGGCGAATGGGCTCCGTAGCCATTGGACGCGAAGCCAGCATGAACGTCGAAACTCGGCGATCCGCTGGCGATGATGTAAAGCACGCCCGCCGCGGAGACCGCGCCCACCACCTGCGCGATGACATAGGCCAGCAAATCGGAAGCCGGAAAGCGTTTGCCTACGACCAATCCGAAGCTGATAGCAGGGTTCAAATGGCAGCCCGAGATGCGGCCGATGGCGTACGCCATGGTCAGCACGGTGAGGCCGAAGGCCAGGGCAACCCCGGCGAATCCGATGCCCACGGCCGGAAAGCCGGCGGCCAGCACTGCTGCGCCGCATCCTCCGAAGACGAGCCAAAACGTTCCGAAAAATTCCGCGATTGCGCGTTTACCGATTGGCATGGGAAACCTCCTCCATTGGAACTGCGGGAACGTGAACTTTGAGGCCTACGACTCGAGCGGGCCAAAGGGTAGCACAGCGCAGGCGGAATCAGAAGAGGAATGGAAGCCTGGCTTTCTGGAGTCACTGCGGGGAGCGTCTCACCGCGCAACAACCTTCCAGGCCATTTCACTCATCCATATAGCGCTCGAAGTTCCGCTTGGGAAGTGCCATTTCGTCGCTCCTGCCGGGCCTCGACTTGTACTCCGCCCCTTTCGGTTCTGTTCACGGAAGTTTTTGTTTTCATGCAACACACTGGGGAGGAGAACACCATGCAGTTCGCATTAACGGGGAGGGGTCTGCTCGTTTTTCTGGGGACCGCGGTTCTGGCGCTGGCAGCGTTCGGGGCCCAAGTCGCAAACGCACAGACGGAAACCGTGTTGCACGACTTTACCGGATCGCCGGATGGGGCCTATCTGCAATCCAGCGCTCTGTTGCCATTGGCCGGCGCGCTTTACGGCGTGGCCGAGTTTGGCGGCGCCGACGATCACGGCATCGTTTTCCAGCTGGCCAATTCGAACGGAACGTGGGACGAAACCATCCTCTACAGCTTCACCGGAGGCAGCGATGGCAGCTATCCCATTGGCGCGCTGATTGCCGATAAGGCCGGAAATCTCTACGGCGTAACCGACGCGGGTGGCACGCAGAACGCGGGCGTGGTTTTCGAACTGAGCAATTCGGGCGGAAGCTGGCAGGAAACCGTGCTGCACAATTTCGGCTCCGGCTTCGACGGCGCCAATCCTCAGGGCCCGCTAGCGTTCGACGCGCACGGAAATCTGTTTGGAACCACAGTCATCGGAGGCGGGTTGAACGGCGGTACAGTGTATGAAATGACGCCAGCAAATGGCGTCTGGAACGAGACTGTCCTGCACAGCTTCGGCGGAACGAACGACGGCTTTCTGGTGTATGGCGGACTCACTCTCGATGCGAAGGGCAATGTGTACGGCACCGCGCAAGCGGGAGGTTCCAATCCCTGCATCGGACTGGGATGCGGCATCGTGTTTGAGCTTGTGGCCGCGACCGGTTGGTCGGAAACCATCCTGCACCAGTTCGGCGGCGGTTCCGACGGGATGTATCCCAACTCGAAACTCGCCATTGATAAGAGCGGGAATCTGTATGGCTCTACTGTCTATGGCGGGGGTGTCGGTCAGTGTCCGGCGGGCATCGATACAACCAGTTGCGGAACGATTTATGAACTCTCGCCCGGCAGCAATGGGACGTGGACCGAAAGGATTCTGCATCGCTTCACCGGCGGAACCGGAGGCAGCGAGCCTAACTCTCCCCTCACGTTTGACAGCGCGGGCAATCTCTACGGCGAGACGGCACAGGTCGGCTCCAACAACGGAGGTTTGTTCCGACTGAGCCCGAAGGTTGGAGGAGGCTGGGCGTTCAAGTTGTTCTTCACCTTCGATGGCACCAATGGAGCCAATCCGGAAGGCGGCCTGCGAATTTCCGCTGGCACCATTTATGGAACAACCATCTATGGCGGCTCCCTGGGCCAAGGAGTGGTGTTCTCTTTCAAGCCATAAGTCACGCGGCCACGGATTCACACGGATTTGCACGGATAAACCTGAACGGGGGTTTGTCCGTAGTGATCCGTGCGATCCGTGGCCAAGTTTTTACTATTTACAAAATGTAATGAGCCACGTGCGGCTTGCTGACGGCCAGCCGGCAACTGCTTTATTCTGAGATTGCAATGATTCGGACCCGCCGCGCTTTTGACCCGCACTCTATCCAACTGGTGATCTTTGACCTCGACGGCACGCTGATTGATTCCCGTCTCGACCTGGTGCACTCGGTCAATGCCGCGCTGCGCCATATCGAGCGGCCGGAATTGCCCGACGAGGTCATCGCCAGCTACGTGGGCGACGGCGCTCCGATTCTGATTCAGCGGGCGCTCGGTGGTGAAGCCGTAGACGAGGCACTGGTGCGTAAGGGGCTGGAATTTTTTCTTTCGTATTATCGCGAGCACAAGCTGGACCACACCACGGTCTATCCAGGAATCGCGGCGGCGCTGGCGGCGATCCAGCAATCGGGCAATGGCTTGCCGCGAAAGATGGCGGTGCTCACCAACAAGCCAGTCAACCCTTCCCGCGCCATCGTCGAGGCGCTCGGCTTGGGAAAATATTTTTCGCAGATCTACGGCGGCAACAGCTTTTCGACCAAGAAGCCCGATCCCGCCGGCGCGCTCCGCTTGCTGGCCGACACCGGCGTACGTCCTGAGCACGCGGCAATCGTCGGCGACTCGCACGTCGACGTGCGCACCGGACGCAACGCCGGCCTGTGGACGGTTGGGGTCAATTACGGATTCGCGCCACATACACTCGAAAGCGACCCGGCCGATGTGATGGTGGATCATCCACACGAGCTCGCGAGGGTGTTCCAAAAACAGACCCCCTAGCTGTCAAGCCCCTTTCGCACCGAGATGCACCATCTACAGTGCGGTCAGGCGTCAAGCAGGTGAAAGCACAGGCACTTACAGGATTAATGTCCTGTGATAAATATTACTCCTATCTGTATGTAAATAAAATACTTAAGTATTGACGTTAAATCGATTTAACTTGCCCTCTGAGGCCCTACAGTTATGCTATGACCTCAGCTTCATCTGGCGGCCTTACTTAGTCAGAGCGGTCAGCGCAATCGCCGTGCCACCTATTTCCTGACGCGACCAGATCACAGTTCGCAGGTCGCCATACGCTACACTGCTGTGTCCTCCGCGAGGATGACCAGCGAATGAAGGCCTCCGATCCGGTTCACGAATTCAGCGGCAAAGAACTGCGCAAGCTGCGCAGCATGAAGAATGCTTATGGCATTCAGAAATTTCTCGACGACATGCCCTATCACCTGGAGGACACAGCCTGGTCGCCGCGAAAGGTGTTGGCCGAGGAATCGGCGCATTGCCTGGAGGGCGCGATCTTTGGCGCGGCCGCATTGCGGGCGAATGGATATCCTCCGCTGCTGCTGGATTTCGAGGCCGACCATGACACCGACCATGTGATCGCGATCTACCGCGAGCATGGCTGCTGGGGCGCGGTGGCGAAATCGAATTACACCGGATGTCGCTGGCGCGAGCCGGTGTATCGCACGCTGCGAGAACTGGCCCTTAGCTACTTCAACATTTACTTCAACCTGCGGCGCGAGCGCACGCTGCGGCGGTATTCCCTGCCCGTCAACCTGAAGCGCTTCGACTCGCAGCACTGGATGACCACCGACAAGCCGGTGTGGTTCATTGTCTATTACTTGTTCGACATCAAGCACTATCCGTTGATGAGCAAAGCGCAGGAGAAGCGGTTGCATCGTGTGGATGAGCGGCTGTTTCAGGCCGAGTGCCTGGGCAAGGCGCACAAGAGCAAGCCGTAGATCTCGCTAAAGTTCAAGCATTGTCATGCCGATTGTTCTGACAGGGCGGGAACATTTCCACTCGCAGCGCGCAATGAACCTTCGCAGTGAATTCGCAACTGGTTCCACGAACCTGGGCGTGGACGCCCGCCGCCATCGGCGTTACAAGCTGGACGTGGAGATTTGCGTCTACGCGCGCGATTCCGAGGTGGTGCGCGGACGTACCGTGGACATCAGCGAGTCGGGCATTTCCGCCATCCTGCGAATCGAGGTTCCGGTGGCCGAGGTGGTTCGGCTGGAGTTTACCCTGCCCACCGGAGACGTGGAAATTCATGCCATGGTGCGGCAGCGCAATGCGTTTCGCTACGGCTTCCAGTTTGTAGAATCCAGTTCGGCCCAGGATCTGATCGGGCGCACCTGCCGCCAGCTCGCCATCCAACAAGCGGTGGCCGATCCTAAAACCCACTAGCGGATACATTCGGCTCTTGCCCCGATAACCACCGTTCGCACGAAATTGTCAGATACATCTTTTCGGGGACTGCCCACCCTCTAAGGTCGTACGATCAGCATATTAGAATCAGCCTATGAAATTCTGGGGCTTCGTTTTCTTTTCCGTTCTACTCAGCGTCCCGCTCAGTATTTCGGCCGCGGGCCAGGAACCCGCCGCTGCGTCCGACGCTCCGGCGCAGGAAAGTCCTGCCATCGCTCCGAAAGATCATGCAGTCACTGCCGCACCGGGTGCGAACGTAGATGCGGCTGCCAAACTCGACCTCACTCCGGATGCCGAGGGTAAACTCTCGCAGCAGCAGATGCAGGAGTTGTTTCGCGTAGTTGCCGACAAGGATCTGGAAAACGAGAAGCGCCAGCGCGACTACACCTACATTGAGCGCCAGGTCGAGCACAAACTCGACGGCAAGGGACAAACTAAGTCCACCGAAGTGAAGACTTACGAGATTGTGGAGATCTATGGCGAGCAAGTGGAGCGGCTGATCGAAAAAGATGACAAGCCGCTCGACGCCAAGGACGCGGCCAAGGAAGAAGAAAAGATCCAGAAGGTCATCGACAAGCGCAAGAACGAATCCGACGCCGACCGCAAGAAGCGCCTGGAGAAAGAAGAGAAGGAGCGGGAAGACGGACGCAAGTTCGTCACCGAGATCGCCGACGCTTACAACTTCACGCTCGTGGGCAGCGAACTGGTGGGAGGACGGGAGGCTTGGGTCATCGATGGCGAACCGCGTCCCGGGTATGAGCCGCACATGAAGGACGCGAAGTTTCTGCCCAAATTTCACGGGCGGGTGTGGATCGACAAGAACGACTTGCAGCTTTCGAAGATGCAGGTCGAGGCGCTGGATACAGTCTCGTGGGGGCTCTTTCTGGCGCGCTTCCACAAGGGTTCGCGCTTCACGCTGGAGCAGGCGCGGGTGAACGACGAAGTGTGGCTGCCGCGGCAACTGGCGGTGAAAGTGGACGTGCGCCTGGCACTGCTCAAGAACTTCAACTTCGATCTCGAGCAGAGCTACCGCGATTACAAGAAATTCCGGACATCGTCCAAAATTGTGGGCATGAGCGAGGTGAAGGAGGAGAAGTAGCGAACAATCCTTACCACGCCTCCGATTCAATTTTGTTTGACTTCCCTGTTCCTTGGCAGTATCTGTAGTGTCGCTTCGCTATGTGGAAAAGGATTTTGCTGTTTCTGCCCTTGGTTCTATCCGCGGCGGTTTCGGCGCGGGACAAGGTCGAGAACTGGAGCGAGGTGCGCAGTCCCCACTTCGTGGTAGCCACCAATTCCAGTGAAAAACAGGCACGCCGGATCGCAGACCAATTTGAGCGGATGCGCTCCGTCTTCCACGTGATGTTTCCCAAGCTACAGATTGATCCGGACGCGCCCATCATTGTCATCGCCATCAAGGATGAAAAGGAGTTCCGCGGGCTCGAACCGGAAGCGTATCTGGCCAAAGGGCAACTGAAGCTGGGCGGGCTTTTTTTGCGGGCGGCGGACAAGAATTACGTCCTGATGCGGGTTGATGCGGAGGGCGAGCACCCGTATTCCGTCATTTATCACGAGTACACCCACTTGCTTCTGGCCAAGGCCGCGGAGTGGATGCCGCTTTGGTTAAACGAGGGCTTCGCGGAGTTCTACCAGAACACGGACATTCATGACAAGGACGTGGCTTTTGGCCAGCCCAGTGCGGGAAACATTGAACTCCTGCGCCAACGCAGGTTGCTTCCACTGCCGACGTTGTTTGCGGTCGACTCCAAGTCGCCGTATTACCACGAAGAAGACAAGGGCTCCATCTTTTACGCCGAATCGTGGGCCCTGATGCATTACATTCAGATCGAAGATTTTCGGGAAAAAACCAACCGCCTGGCCGCTTACGTGGACTTGCTGGCGAAGAAGGTGGACCCGCTTACTGCCGCCAGCACCGCATTTGGGGATCTGAAGCGATTGCAGGACTCTTTGTTTGCCTACATCCAGCAGGTCAGGTTCAGTTCCTTCGGCAGGAAGACTGCGACTGAGGTCGATGAATCAGCTTTTCAGGCGCGGCCGCTCACGACCCCGCAGGCCAACGCGCTCTGCGCGGATTTCCTGGCTTACAACCAGAGGACGAAAGATGCGCGGGCGCTTCTCGATGGCGTGCTGCAAGCAGATCCAAACAATGTTTCTGCGCACGAGACCATGGGCTTTCTCGAGTTCCGCCAGGGGCATATCGACGAGGCGAAGAAATGGTATGCCGGAGCGGTGCAACTCGATTCGCAAAGTTATCTGGCGCACTACTATTTTGCCGTCATGTCCATGCAAAGTTCGCTAGGGGCGTCGGAACAATCGCAGGTGGAAAACAGTTTGCGCCAGGCCATCAAGCTGAACCCTTCGTTTGCGCCCGGCTTTGACCGGCTGGCGGTTTTGTTGGGGAGCCACCTCCCCAACCTCGACGAGGCCCACACGATGGGGCTGACCGCGGTCTCGCTGGATCCAGGAAACGTTGGCTATCGAATCAATGTCGCGAACGTGCTCATGGCCATGCAACGCGGACAGAGCGCGGTCGAAGTCCTGCGGGTGGCCGAGAAATTGGCGAAAACTCCAGAGGAGAGTCAGTTTGTCGAGAACGCTCTGATGCATGCACAGGAATACGCGGCCAGGCAAGAACAGATGGCTCAGCAAAAGCAGCGCATGGCGGAAGAGGCGGTGAATGAGCCTCCATCCCCCAGTGGGGGCGATATACCCCGTCTCGTACACCGGGCTTTCGTTCCGAATGGCCCTCATCGCTTTGTTACGGGCGTGCTCCAGGACGTGCACTGCGATTCTTCCATTATGGATTTGTCGGTGAAGGCGGGAGCCAAGACGACCGCGTTCCACTCGGATAATTACTACCGAATCCAGTTCAGCACGCTCGGCTTCCATCCTAACGGCGCCCTTCAGCCATGCCATGATCTGGAGGGCAGGCCGGCTAAGATCGAGTACGTGGAATCGGCCAACAAGGGGGATGCCGCGCGCTTGGTCTCGATCGAACTGCACAAGTGAAAAGTCGTTGGCTCCGCTTCCCTGCCCTTTATAATGCGAGGTCCTGAGCGCGCTGGCATTTCTTGCATTCAATCCGAGCCCGCTCGCTTGAGACGGACTTCATTCCATTTCTTCGTGAGGCAATGATGGCATCCCTGACCCGTCGTGATCTGCTTCGCTCCGGCCTGGCAGTTTCGGCTTCTACTCTGGTTGGCGCTTCCGTCAGCCGCGCGCATGCGCTGCTCGCGAGTTATCCTTCGGCGGCGTCGGCCGAGGCTTCATCGGCGGTGGCGCCACGCGAGCATCTGCTCTTCGATTTTGGATGGAAGTTCTTTCAGGGGAACGGAGCCGATCCCGCGAAGGACCTTGGCTTCGGCACGGGCCAGGGGGATTTCGCCAAGAGCGGAGAGTTCGAATTTGCCACGGCGAAGTTTGACGACTCGAAATGGCGCCCCCTCGACTTGCCGCATGACTGGGCGGTGGAGTTGCCCTTCGTGCGCGACCCGGAGCAGGAGAGCCACGGGTTCAAGCCGCTGGGCCGGCGTTATCCCGAAACCAGCATTGGATGGTATCGGCGCACGTTCGACCTTCCGAAAGAAGACGCCGCGCGGCGCGTGGTGGTTGAGTTCGATGGCGCTTTCCGCAGCGCGCTGGTGTTTCTGAACGGATACTTCATCGGACGCAACGACAACGGCTATGCTCCGTTCCGTTTCGACATCACCGACTTCGCGAATTTTGGGGGCAAGAATTATCTGGTCGTGCGCATGGACGCGAGCTTTGGCGATGGCTGGTTCTATGAGGGAGCAGGAATTTATCGGCACGTCTGGCTGACGAAGACCGACGCGCTGCATCTGGGGCAGTGGGAGAGCTATGTTCGGCAGGCTAAACAGACCAGAGGAACGGGAGGTTGGCTGGAGCTGGGCACGATTGTGCAGAACGATGGCAAGCAGGCCGAGAACTGCCGCGTCAAATGGCAGATCCTCGACGCGAGCGGGAGAGTTGTCGCGAATGCCGAATCGGCGCCACAGTCCATTGCTGCGGATAGCTCGGCGACGTTCACTGCCAACGCGAACATACCGAATCCCGCGCGCTGGTCGCCGGAGGCTCCTTATCTGTATGCCGCACTGGCGACAGTCGAGTCCGCGGGAAAGGCTCGCGATGCCGAGCGCATCAGCTTCGGCATTCGCGACATTCGCTGGGATGCGGATAAGGGATTCTTCCTGAACGGCAAGTCCGTAAAGATCAAAGGCACCTGCAATCATCAGGACCACGCCGGAGTCGGGGCCGCGCTGCCCGACCGGCTGCAATGGTATCGCGTTAGCGTGCTGAAAGACATGGGCGGCAACGCGGTGCGCACTTCGCACAACATGCCCACGCCCGAATGGGTGGAGGCTTGCGATCGCCTGGGCATGATGATGATGTGCGAAACCCGCCTGATGAGCTCCAACCCGGAGGGCATGGCACAACTGGAGTTGATGGTAAAGCGCTACCGCAACTCGCCGTCGCTCATTCTGTGGTCGATGGGCAACGAGGAGTGGACGATGATGCCGCAGCCGCAAGGCGTGCGCGTCATCGACGACATGATCGCGCGAACCCACGAACTCGATCCCACGCGGCTCTGTTCCGCTGCTGTCAACACGGCCTTCGAAACGAAGTTTCCCGAGCAGCTCGACGTGATGGGATTCAACTACAACTTGAAGGTGCCGGATGACTGGCACAAGTCTCATCCGAAGGTCCCGTCGGTGGGTTCGGAGACCGCGAGCACGGTGGCGACGCGCGGGATTTATGTAACGGACAAGCTGCGCAACTGGGTTAGCGCCTACGACGTGAACCATCCTGAGTGGGCGGAAAACGCGGAGGAGTGGTGGCCCTTTTATGCCAAGCGCGAATGGCTGTCGGGCGGCTTTGCCTGGACCGGGTTTGATTATCGCGGCGAGCCGACGCCCTACGGCTGGCCGTCGATCAACTCGCAGTTTGGCATCGTCGACATGTGCGGCTTCCCCAAAGACGGCTTCTATTACTACAAAGCATGGTGGGGCTCGGAGCCGGTGCTGCACCTGTTTCCGCACTGGAATTGGGAACAGCGCAATGGGGAGCCGATCTCCGTGTGGGTGCACTCGAATCTCGATTTGGTAGAAATCTTCTTGAACGGCAAGAGTCATGGCTCACAGAAAGTGCAGCCCCTGATGCATCTGGAGTGGAAAGTTCCGTATGAGCCCGGAGTGCTCGAGGCTCGCGGGACGAAGGACGGGAAGGTTGTGCTCACGGAGAAGCGCGAGACGACGGGCGCGCCCGCATCCATTCGGCTCACAGCCGATCGCACCGAGATCAATGCCGATGGAGAAGATGTTGCCGTGCTGCGGGTCGAAGTGCTCGATGGGAATGGCCGCACGGTTCCCACCGCCGACAACATGATCCATTTCAAAGTCAGCGGCGCGGGCAAATTGATCGGTGTGGGCAACGGCGATCCTAACTGCCAGGAGTCGGACAAGGAACCCAAACGGAGTTTGTTCAATGGCCTGGCGCAAGTGATCGTGCAGGCCAACCGCGAACCGGGGACCATCACCGTTGAGGCCTCCACCGAGGATTGGCCGCCGCCCAAACTGCCTGCCACGCAAATCGCCATCGTTACGAAAAAGGTGGAATTGCGGCCTGCGGTTGCGCTAGCCTAACAGCCGGGGCTCTTACTAAAGCCCGGTTCCCCTACCGGGCTCGGCTCATTTTTTTCCAGTCGTTGATTTGTCGTCATCGCGGGGCGCCGCCATGTCGAAGCGTCTGTTATTGCTGCTGCCGGTTTTTGTGGCCGCGCTCGCCCAAGCGCGCGACAAGGCGGAGAACTGGATCGAAGTTCGAAGCCCGCACTTCCGGATTGTCACCGATTCCAACGAAAAACAGGGACGCCAAATCGCAGGCCAGTTCGAGCGCATGCGATCGCTGGTTCATGTTGCTTTTCCGCAACTGCAGGTCGACTACGGACGGCCCCTGGTGGTATTGGCGGTAAGGGACAAGCACGAGTTTCAGACGCTTGAGCCGGAAAGCTTGTTGTCCAAAGGAGCGCTGGAATTAAATGGCCTGTTTGTGCGGACTACCGAGATGAATTCTGTCCTCATGCGGCTCGACGCGGAGGGCTCGAATCCTTATGCGGTCGTGTATCACGAGTACACCCACCTGATGTTGAGCAAGGCTCCCAACATTCCTTTGTGGCTGGATGAAGGCATGGCCCAGTTTTACGAGAACACCGTGCTGTACCAGAAGAGCGCTGCTCTGGGCGGAGCGAACAGCCGCAATGTCACGCTACTGCTCCGGAGCCCCCAATTGCCGCTGCGCACGCTCTTTACCGTTGACGAGGAATCGCCGTACTACCGCGAGAAGGAGAAGGGCTCCATGTTTTATGCGGAGTCGTGGGCGCTGGTTCACTACCTATTGTTCCGGGATTATCAATACAAGACATCGAAGTTAAACGAATATGTGAACCTGTTGGCACAGAATGTGGATGCGGTTGGTGCCGCAATCCAGGTCTTCGGCGATTTGAAAAAGCTCCAGGCGGCGCTGGAGCACTACATCATGCAAGGACGCTTCAATTATTTCCGCACGACGGCCCTCGCCAAAGTCGACGATTCGAGTTTTGAAGTGCAGAGTCTGACCGCGGTCGAGGCCGACGCGATCAAGGCGAACGTGCTGGCGTACAACGGAAGAACGGTCGAGGCACGCACTCTTGTGGACCATGTGCTGCAGGAAGATCCATCCAACGTTTCGGTGCACGAGACGATGACGTACCTGCAATCGCTGGAGGTGAGGCAGGCGGAAGACTCCTTGCGAAACGCCCTGCGATCGAGTCCTTCCTCTGGCGAGGCCTGTGACCAATTGGCTGTTTTCCTGTGGACGAGGCGGCGTGCTCTCGAGGAAGCGCGGACGTTGGCAATCAAGGCGGTTTCGCTCGAACCGGGGAGCATCGGTTATCGAATCGACCTGGCCAAGATTCTGCTGGCCATGGGGCGCGGCCCGGATGCTGTCGAAACGCTGCGGGCTGCGGCGAAGGTGGGGCACGCGGAGGAGGAGGTTCGAGCCGTGAACGATCTCCTGCGGGACGCGCAAGAATACACACAGGCACAGGAAGAACAGCATCGCCTCGCGACCGAAGCCAATAGCCGGCAGCAAGAGACCGCATCAGCAGGAAGCATCATAGGGACGGAGGGCCCGCGTCCGGGCGGTGCAGATACATTCGCTTCGAAAGGAGCGCATCACTTCGTGGTGGGCATGCTGAAAGATGTACGTTGCGATTCCGCCCGCATGGATCTGACGGTTGAGACCGGCAGCAAGAACCTTGCGCTGCATGCTGAGAATTACTACAAGGTCGAGTACAGTGTGCTGAATATCCCGCCGTTGAAGGAATTGAACCCGTGCGAGGACCTGGAAGGCAGGGCCGCAAAAGTCGAGTATGTCGAAGCGGCGGACCAGTCTGATGTGGCGCGAGTGCTCGGCGTCGAGCTTCACAAGTAATAAGTTGTCATTCCTGAACGGTACAATAACAGCCTGTCACGAAGTCTGAATTCCGAAGACCTGGGCGGAAGTCCGGTTAGGTTCGCCCCAAAGAGGAGCATGTCCAAATCACGCAGAGATTTTTTGACGATGACGTCGTTGGGAGTGCTGGGAGTGGCGGCCACTTCGCGGATTCACGCGCAAAATCCCAGTAACCTGCCGCCGGGAGCGCCGCCGGCGTTTGGCGCGGGTCCGGCGTTCGGGCCGGAGGTTTCCACTACCACATTCGCGGAAGCAGAAAAGCTGGTGCAGTTTCCGATGACCGAGGCGGAACGTACGCAGGCGGCGTGGAGCTGGCGTAAGACGCTGGCGGCGGTGTACGAGCGGCGGACGGGGCCGCGCAAGCTGGGCTTGGAATCGACGCTAGCCCCGGCTACGCGATGGGATCCCATGATTTCCGGCGTCACGTCGGTGGTGCGCCAGGATCGCTTTGTGAGGAGCAGCGCGGAGCCCGGTTCCCTACCCACGAAGGATGAAGACATTGCCTTCGCGACCGTCACACAACTTTCGCAATGGATCGAGAAGCGGCAGATCACTTCGTCGCGGCTGACGCAGATTTATCTGGATCGACTGGAAAAATTCAATGCGCAGTTGCGGTGTGCCATCACCATCACGCGCGATGTGGCAATGAAGCAGGCCAAGCAGGCGGATGAAGAGATCGCGCAGGGAAAGTATCGCGGGCCGCTGCATGGCATTCCGTGGGGCGGAAAAGATTTGCTGGACACGGCGGGCATTCCAACGACCTATGGAGCGGAGCCGTGTCGCAATCGAATTCCGAGTGAAGATGCCGAGGTGGTGAAGCGGTTGCATGCGGCGGGAGCGGTGCTGGTGGCAAAGCTGAGCCTGGGAGCGCTGGCGCTTAACGACATCTGGTTCGGCGGGCAGACGATGAATCCGTGGCTGCCGGAGGAGGGAGCGTCGGGATCGAGTGCGGGACCGGGCGCAGCGACGGCGGCGGGGCTGGTAGGATTTTCGATCGGAAGCGAAACCGGAGGCAGCATTGTGAGTCCTTCGATGCGCTGCGGAGTGACGGGACTGCGGCCCACTTACGGGCGCGTGCCGCGCACGGGAGCGATGACGCTGTGTTGGTCGCTCGACAAGCTAGGACCGATGACGCGCGGTGTGGAAGATGCCCTACTCGTGCTGAAGGCGATCTCCGGGCCCGACCCAAAAGACATCGCGAGCGGGCCCAGCCATCTCGACTTTGATGCCAATGCCAGCGTGAAGGGGCAGCGCGTGGGCTACTTCCCGGCGTGGATGAAAGAACGTCCGGCGACCGAGGTCGATCGCGCGGCGCTGGAGACTGTCAAGAAAATCGGCATGGTGCCGGTGGAGGTTTCGATTCCTGACTGGCCTTACGATTGTCTGAACCTGGTTTTGTTTGCGGAAGGCGCGGCGGCCTTTGAGGAACTGACCTTGAGCGGCGGCCTGCAGGAACTCAAGGCGCAGGTGCCGGATGCGTGGCCGAACTTGTTCCGGCAGGCGCGGTTCTTGTCGGCGGTAGATTTCGTGCAGTCGGACCGCATGCGGCGCAAGGTTGCGCAGGAGATGGCGCGTGTGATGTCGGAAGTGGATTTGTTGCTAGTGCCTTCGCTGCGCGACGAGATGCTGGTCATTTCCAACAATACGGGGCATCCGTCGTTGACGCTGCGCGCGGGATTTGTCGAAGTGAAGAAGGCGCGCAGCGATTGGGCGCCAGACCCGCAGCATCCGCTGCCAACGTTCGCAACCCCGCGGCGCGTGCCGCACGGCGTCACACTGATTGGGCGGCTGTTTGATGAGGGGACGCTGGGAACTGCGGGGATTGCGCTGGAACGGGCATTCGGAGTCGCCGCGGAGAGGCCGGCTGGCTTCTAGTTTCTTCTTGACGTCCGGGAATTCATTCACCCCAGAGGGCACGAAGGTACACGAAGGAAAAGCAAGCATAGGTATTCCTTTGTGTGCCTTCGTGTCCTTTGCGGTCATAGATTTCTCTCGGTTTATAATAGAAAGATTCTCTGGCGGCGAAATTCGGTTCTGTGGAGCTGCCGGCGAAAATCACGCCGAGCTTTGCTCGGCCAGACAGGCGAGGGCGGCTGTCTCCCACAGGTGAATTGATCGAGGACAGAATTTGTCCTTAACCAAGGGTACTGTCTTTTGGTGTTTAGCTGAAGGCTGAGAGCTGACGGCTGAGAGCTTCTTTCATGGATTTCAAACTCGTTTCCACTTACAAGCCGCAGGGAGATCAGGCGGCGGCGATTCAGGCGCTGACTCGCGGCATCTTTGATCGCGAGCAGCATCAGGTGCTGCTGGGCGTGACCGGATCGGGCAAGACGTTCACCATGGCCAAGGTGATCGAGGCGGTGAACCGTCCGACGCTCGTCATGGCACATAACAAAACGCTGGCGGCGCAGCTTTATCACGAGTTCAAGAGCTTCTTTCCGCACAATGCAGTGGAATATTTCGTCTCGTATTACGACTACTACCAGCCGGAAGCTTACGTTCCCGCCGCCGATCTCTACATTGAGAAAGAAGCGACGATTAACGATGAACTCGACAAATTGCGGCTGTCGGCGACGCGGTCTTTATTTGAGCGGCACGACGCGCTGATTGTGGCGTCGGTGAGCTGCATTTACGGCCTGGGCTCGCCGGAAGCCTACTACGGCATGATGCTGTTCCTGGAAAAAGGCCAGAAGATCAAGCGCGAAGACATCACGCGCAAGCTGGTCGACGTTCTCTACGAGCGCACCAATGGCGAGTTTCGCCGCGGGACGTTTCGCGTGCGCGGCGACGTCATTGAGGTCTTTCCTACCTACGACGACATGGCCTACCGCATCGAGTTGTGGGGCGATCAGATCGAGTCGCTGTCACAGATCGATCCGTTGTTTGGGACGGTGAGGCAGAAATACATGCGGCTGCCGATTTATCCCAAGACGCATTACGTGATGAAAGAAGAGACGCGGGCGTCGGCGGTGGATTCGATCAGGAAAGAGCTGGCATGGTGGGAGCCGGAACTAGAGAAACAAGGGCGCGTGGTCGAAGCGCAGCGCATTCACCAGCGGACCATGTTCGACCTGGAAATGATCAAGGCCATGGGCTACTGCCACGGCATCGAGAATTATTCGCGGCATTTTACGGGACGGCTGCCGGGCGAGCCTCCGCCCACGTTGCTGGATTATTTTCCGCGCGATTTTGTGATGTTTATCGACGAGTCGCACCAGACGGTGCCGCAGTTGCGCGGGATGTATGCCGGCGATCGCTCGCGCAAGGAAGTGCTGGTCGAGTATGGATTTCGCATGCCATCGGCGCTCGATAACCGTCCGTTGACCTTTGAAGAATTCGAGCACCGCACCAATCAACTGGTATACGTTTCGGCGACGCCGGGACCGTATGAGCTGACCAAGTCGGCGGGCGTCGTGATCGAGCAGATTATTCGGCCTACGGGACTGATCGATCCGCCGGTGGAAGTGCGTCCGGTGAAGGGGCAGATCGATGATCTGCTGCACGAGATTCGCGCGCGGGTGGAAAAAGGCGAGCGCGTGCTGGTGACGACTTTGACCAAGCGCATGTCCGAGGACCTGGCCGAGTATTACGCGGAGGTCGGAGTCAAGTGCCGCTACATGCATTCAGAGATCGAGACGCTGGAGCGGGTGAAGATTCTGCGCGATCTCCGCAAGGGCGAGTTCGATGTGCTGATCGGGATCAACCTGCTGCGCGAGGGACTGGATCTGCCCGAGGTGTCGCTGGTGGCGATTCTCGATGCCGACAAGGAGGGATTTCTGCGGTCGAGTGGGTCGCTGATTCAGACGATCGGGCGCTGCGCGCGGCATCTGAACGGGCGGGCGATTCTGTATGCTGACCGCATGACCGATTCGATGAAGCGCGCCATGGACGAGACTTCGCGGCGGCGCGCGATCCAGACGGCCTACAACGAGGAGCATGGGATCACGCCCGAGTCGATTGTGCGTCCCCTGGATATGACGCTGGCGGCGATCGTCGCGGCGGATTATACCGATCTGACTGGGGGGGAGGCCGAAGGAATGCCGGAATTCAAGTCGCAGGAGGAAGTGGACGCGTACATCGCGAACCTGGAGAGCGACATGCGCGAGGCGGCCAAGCGGTTTGAGTTCGAGAAGGCGGCGAAGCTGCGGGACACGATCAAGGAGTTAAGGACGAAGGAGTTTTTGTTCGCGTAAGCTGCGTTGGTGCTACCGTCGCGCGCCCTTCGTCAACATTCATCAATCCGTTCGCGAATCTTCCGATCCATGAGAGGCTTTTGTGCTGCGTCAACCGCTAACATAGTTTCCCTGCTGTGCCGAGGTGAGCCGTTCCAAAAGTAGACCGCCACCCCTCTATCGACTTGCGATCCAATGTCGCCCTGACCAGCTAGGCGTTTCAGGGTGGAATGCACGCTTGCCCGAGTAGAAAAGACACTACTTTCGTGTTACACTGTTTTCGTGTCATCCAAACCGCATCTCCGCAATGTTACCGTGACCTTGGAAGAGGACGTGGCCCAGTGGGCTCGCATTGAGGCGGCGCGCCGGGACACTAGCGTTTCGCGCCTGCTGGGTGAACTGCTGAAAGAACGCATGACCGCACAGGATGGCTATGAGCGGGCCATGCGGAAGGCGCTGGGACGCAAGCCTTTTCTTCACAGCACCGGCCGATATCTGACGCGTGAGGAAGCGCATGACCGCTCCCGTCTTCGTTGATTCCAACGTATTCCTTTACGCGCTGGACGATGCCGACCTACGCAAACAGCAAGTTGCAAGGGATTGGCGGGCCGAGTTGTGGAAGAGTCGCTTGGGACGAGTCAGTTTTCAAGTGCTGAATGAGTTCTACATCAATGCAGTGCGGCTCAAACCTGCTGCTTCCGACGAGGCTCGAGCCGAAGTTCGCGATCTGCTCGCATGGAATCCTGTTGTCGTGGACGCGGCTGTGATTGAGAGGGGTTGGAAACTGCAAGACCGATATCAACTCCCATACTGGGATTCGCTCATTGTGGCGGCCGCAAAGGTTGCAGCCTGCGGATTTCTTCTCACTGAAGACTTGCAGAATGGGCAGAAGCTCGACGGAGTGGAAGTGGTCAATCCCTTTCAGCACAAACCTGAGTCGATTCTAATCTTGCTTCCTATGAAACCTTAAGCATTCGGCCAGCCACTGTCGACGTTCGCCAGGCCGGACAGCCGGGGGCGGCTGTCCCTGCATGGCTCGTTCACACTGACCGGATTGGTCCGGGATACTGTGCCACTACCGAATCCGCAGTAAGAAGAGTGATCCCCTCCACTGTGGCTTGCGCCACCAGCAGACGGTCGAAAGGGTTTTTGTGGATCAGCGGGAGACTCTCGATGGCCACTACGTGATCGCTGAGAATCGGCACCTCGCGGTAGCCGTTATCGAGCAGGCCACGGCGTAGCGACCGCGGATCGGCTTCAAAGTCGCTCCGGCCCAGCCCGCGCTTGATCGTCACTTCCCAGATGCTAGCGGCACTGAAGAGAAGCTCATTCGCCGGAGTGTCAACCCATTTCAGCGCAGCAGCAGAGAGCCGATTAGGCTGGCCGGCGGCCCACAAGAGCAGATGGGTATCGAGCAGAACCTTCATTTCCCGCTCGAAAAGATGCGCTCAATCTCTGCTTCACCCATGCGGTCGAAGTCATCGGGCACAGAGATTTGCCCCGCCATAAAGCCGAGGCGCTTGGCTTCCGCGCCCACGGGAACACCTAACGCGGTGACCTTCACCATGGGCTTGCCCGCCTTCGCGATCACAAAGGGCTCTCCCTGGGAGGCTTCCTCGACCAGTTTGGAAAGCTGCGTTTTGGCCTCGTGGATGTTTACGATTTTCATATAGACTAAACTAACCAGACTTAGTCTATATCAAATCGCTTCTAAGCGCACTTTCTAAAGCTTATCTGCCGTAGGCGGCGCTGGCTGCCATGGGTTTGCGATAGAAGGTGTAGCCGTCGTAGGTTTCGGCGCGGAAATTCAGGTTGGGGGTGCAGAGCTTTTCGGTCTGGCTGAGGAAAAGGTATCCGCCGGGCTCGAGATAGAGATGCAAGCGCTCCATCAGGGCAATGCGTTGGGCGCGCGAGAGGTGCGGGAGAACGTCCATGCAGAAGATGCAGTCGAAGCGCCCAATGTAGACTGGCTTGGTCAGGTTCATGGTGTTGAAGGTGACCAGGCTGCGGAGGCGCGGCTTGACCAGCAGGTGCGCGCCGTTGCCATTACTGGCTCCGTTCCCGTTGCTTGACACATTCCCATTGATTGAACCGTTGCCATTGCCGCTGAGTCCGTCGGGCGAGGCGTTTGGGCTGCCGATTTTCGAGAAGCAGGCGCGGATGGCGGCAGGAGGCAAGCCCGTCAAGGCCGATTGCGGATACAGTCCACGCTCGGCAACTTTAATCGAGGACGGCAGCAGGTCGCTGCCCACGATGTGGATCGACCAGTCCTTCGCCTGGCTGGATAAGGCCGCAGCAGGATTCTCAGAAATGCCGCCATTGCGGCTGGCAGCCTTGGAATCTTTGTTGCCGCCGTTCCCATTCCCGATGCCGTTCCCGTTGCTCGAACCATTGCCGTTGCCATTCCCCAGGGGTATCGCTTCGCACAGGGCCATCGCGATCGAGTAAGGTTCTTCTCCCGTGCCGCAACCGGCACTCCAGATGCGGAGCGTGGCGCTGCCGTCGTCCGACTTCCGAGCGTACAACTGCGGGATCACCTGGCGGGCTAAGGCATTCATCGCTCCGGGATGGCGAAAGAAACCGGTGTTGACGTTGAGCACGCCGTCAAGAAACTGCGCCAGCATGGCAGGATCGAGGTCGGGGCATCGCAAACGCGCGAGCAGTGCCGCGGGAGATTCGAGTTCGTGCGTCTCAAGATATTCGGCTACGTGAGCGGCCAAGGCGCTGTTGGGACAGTCGAGCAGGATCCCCGTCTGGCGCTCGACCAGCAGGCGCAATTCGGACAGCTCGTGCTCGAGAATGGTGACGCCCGCCATCAATCTATGCATAATCCTTCCTCAACGGGGGAGGAGGAGATCTCGGTCTCAGTACTCGGTACTCAGTTCTCAGCTTCCTGCGGCTGTTGCCGCGTACGGCTTTCTGGAATCCTGGACGGCTTGCTGCGCGACTACGTTCATTTCCTTTTCCAGCGACGAAAAACGCTGCAGGACTTCGTGGATGCGCAGCGCCATGTTGCGAATCGTTTCAATCTGGGCCCTGGTCTGGGCGGAAAAGCTGCCGGGCTCGAGCAGCAGCAAATCGGAGTTGCCCAGCACCGAGGTGAGCGCATTATTCAGGCTGTGGCGCATTTCCAGCATGTAGCGTCCCAGCATGGCCTGGCGCTCGAGGGTCGAACAGGCCAGTTCGGCGGCACGGGCGCGGGACTCGGCGCGAGAGCGGTGTACCGCTTCGGCGGCGGCGATGACCAGCGTCTCCAGCCAATGTTCGCTGGGACGCAGAATGGAAATGCGCGGCCAGCGCTCATGCACCAGTTGGGCGGTGGCGGCATCGTGACAGACGCAGAACACCGGCTGGCTGGTCGAGTGCAAAGGCTCGAGCACGACCGAAAGCAGGTCGCGCCGCAAGGGGCCCACAATGGCGACGTCGAAAATATCTACGGCGAAGCGCGGCCACAATTCTCCACTGAGCAGGGTGAAGGTGGGAACGTTGCGCTCCATCTGCCAGCGGGCGGTGATGCGGCGCGAGAAATCAGCTTCGTCGGAGATGATCAGAACTGTCGGCGTTTCCACGGGCTGATTTCCCTCTGGGTTGCGTTCGCTGGCGGCCTGGTGACTGAATTCATAAACGTATGAAAGATGGCTCTACTTTTCATCCGGGGGATCCGGATCCCAACCGGGCGTGCCGGACACCTCGAACTCGGGAGCTTTCGCGGCAGCCGGCTTGCCGGCCTTCGGCGCAGCGGATGAGGCTGCGGCGCGTACCGATTTCGTTCCAGCAGCGCCGGCTCCGGCGGCGACCGCTTTGGCTGCGAGTCCGGGAGCAGGCTTTCCAATGACAATCCGTTTCGGCGCCGCCGTAGCGGCGGCAGGCTTGGCGGCGACTGCGGCCTTTGCGGGGCCAGCGGCCGGCTTGGCCTTGGCGGAGGGTTGGGCGGCTTTGCCGCGTCCCAGCGCGTGTTCGACCGAAGCGCGCAAATCCACCAGCATGCGCAGCGGCGAACCGGAGGAATACTCCGCCTGAAACATGACCTTCCACGACTGGCAGATCATGCGCAGGCGAACGATCGGCTCCTGCGCGGAAAACTGGGCGCGACGGCAATCGATGGTCTTCACGCCTTTCTGTTCCAGTTCGGTCAGGCCGTCGAGGATAAGGTTGAGGTCGCCCAGCATGAGGCGGAAAAACGTCCGCCGCATGAGATAACCAAAGCGGGTGAAAGCCACCAGGGCAATCGGCAGGTAGAACAACTCTCCCGCCTGACCCTTGGCCTTGCGCCCCTGTTCGAGAATTCCGCCATGCAGCAGTTCGTCGAGCGACTTGCTGCGCCGGGCAGACTCAAGCACGCGCTCGAGCGCGTTGAGCCATACCGGAGGCTTCAGGTCCACCTGGCCCACGATAGGTTGCATGGCTTGCGCCACGTAGGCGAGGTCAACTTCGGAGTCGTCAACTCCGGTCGGAGCGATCTGGCTGAAATATTGCACGATCAGGAAGTCGATCTTGTCACGGACGATGTCGGTCTTGGCGGCCTTGGCCAGGAAGTGTTGCAGCAGGGCGATCAGCCCGGCTGAATTCACTTGCGTGTTGGTTTGCAGGAATTGGCGAAGCTGGTGCACCTGGATGGCGTTATCCATCTGTTCCAGCCAGTTGTGGGCCTGTTCGACCGCCTCTTTTCCCGGGGTTTCGACACCGGACTCAAGTTCACCGCAAGGCTTCAAGTCGATGGCGAACTCGCGCGCCAGCTCCGAGTAAATGGGATACAGCCGGCGAGCGGAGTTCCATTGGGCAGCGAGATCCTGTACAGGTGTGGAAGGCGTCATGATTTCACGATCCAGTTGGGCACATCGCCCCGAAAACGGGCGGCCACGAGAGTCTTACCGGGGTGGTACTGCACCGCAACAACCGAGACTTCGACATCGAGCGAGCCGTCGGAGTTCTTCAGGCGCAGCAAATCGGCAAACTCCAGCGGGGTATTGCAGGCAAACAGAACTTCGCGGGGAGTTCCAAATTCGAGGACAGTGCTCTCGGTGAAGTTCGGGGTCTGGCCGGATTCGACGAGGCGGGCGAGCTGAACGGGCATGCGCATGGCGGTCGCGTCGGGGAAAAAGCGCGCCAGACCGGACACCGGCGTGGTGTCGTGCGCAGCGCGTGCGGTAGCTGTGCCCTGTTGCGCCAAGCGATGAGGCTCCCCTAAGCCAGACTTGCTCTGCCCGATGAAAAGCGGTCGGGCTCCCCCTCTTCCCGGTTAGGAAGAGCTTTGGGGAGCCGGTATCCGCGGTTCGCCAGAAATTCGAGCACGGCGGGAACCATCTCCGGGAACGGAGGTGCTAGTACTGAGGTGGATGCGTTTTCAGCAGTTTAACGAGTAAGGTTCAGGTTTTGCCGAAGCACAGACTGCAAACGCGTCTCAGGCTGAGACAGGAATCTCAAGACCGCTGCGAAATTGGACTGAGCGCATTCGCGGTCCAGACGCGAGATCGCGAATGGATGAGCTGGAGTCTGATCTCATTGCAAGGTGTGGCTGGAGGAGCCGGATCCAGCCGCGGCCATGCCGATGTTGTAGCGCTTGAGCTTGCGGTAGAGAGTGGCGCGGCTGATGCCGAGCATGCGTCCGGCAAGGGCTTTATCGCCGTTGACCTGCTCGAAGACGCGCTGGATGGTGGCGCGCTCGATGTCCTCTAAATCAGTGGTGGACATTGGGGCACGCGGCGATGCGGAGCGGGAGCCTTGGCCGGCGAGATCGGGATCGAGCACCGCGGTTCTGCTGGTGGATGGGGCTGTAGGCGCGCTTTGAGCGGGAGCGCCGGCGACGATGCCGGGCGGAAGGTCGCCGAGATCGATGACCTGGCCATTGCCCAGGGCGACCGCGCGCTCCACGCAGTTTTCCAGCTCGCGAACGTTGCCTGGCCAGTCGTATTGCATCAGGGCCTTCATCGCGACACTGGTTACGTGCAACTCGGAATCAGGCGCATAGCGATCGAGGAACCAGTGCACGAGCGTGGGAATGTCGCTGCGGCGTTCGCGAAGGGCGGGAACGAACAGCGTGACCACGTTGAGGCGGAAATAAAGATCTTTGCGGAAGGTTCCGTTCTTATAAGCAGCTTCGAGATCGCGATTGGTGGCGGCGATCACGCGCACGTCGACCTTCACGCGCTGGTTGCTGCCCACGGGACGCACTTCTTTTTCCTGCAGCACGCGCAGCAGCTTGGCCTGCAACTCCAGCGGCAGTTCGCCGACTTCGTCGAGAAAAATGGTACCGCCATCGGCGGACTGGAATAGTCCCTGCTTGGATTTGAGGGCGCCGGTAAAGGCTCCTTTTTCGTAGCCGAAAAGCTCGCTTTCGATCAGCGTGGGCACGAGCGATCCGCAGTCGACGGCGACGAAGGGACGTCCGGCGAAGGCTCCGCGGAAGTGCATGGCGCGGGCCACCAATTCTTTTCCGGTGCCGCTTTCGCCGTAAATCAGAACGGGCGTGCGCGTGTCTTTGAGGCGGGCGACCATGCGCAGAACTTCCTGAATGCGGTTGGAGGAGCCGACAATGCCGTGGACTGCGGTTTCGGAGTCGGTGCGCTGGCGCAGGAATTCGTTTTCTTCGACCAGGCGAACTTTTTCGGCCATGCGGCGCAGGAACAGCCTTAGTTCTTCCAACGGCGAAAACGGCTTGGTGATGTAGTCGTAGGCCCCGAGTTTCATGGCCTGCACGGCGGTCTCGATGGAGCCGTGTCCAGTCATGAGCGCGACTTCGGTTCGGGGTAGAAGCTTTTTTACTTTTTCGAGAAATTCCAGGCCCGACATGTGCGGCATCACCATGTCGCTGAGAACCATGTGGACGGATTGTTCTTCGAGCAGGGCCAGGGCGGACTCGCCGCTCTCGGCTTCGAGGCAGATAAATCCCAGGGCCTCGCCGACGGTGGAGCAGAGCTTGCGGATGCTCTGCTCGTCGTCAACGATCAGCAGACGGATACGGAGATCTTCTTTATTACTCGCGTTATTCACTCATTCTTCCCAAAGGTCTTCGATATGACTTCAATAAATTGCTGCACGCGGAAAGGCTTCTCCACGCAGGGAGCGCCGGTCTCGCGCAAAGTGGCGACGGTTTCTTCGTTGGCGATATCGCCGGTGATGAAGACGATGCGATTGGCCAGATCGGGGCGATGCTGGGTGATCCAGGAGTGCACGTGGCCGCCGTCAACGCCGCCGGGCGTGCGCATGTCGGAAACAATGCCAAGAAAAGATCCACTTTCGAGCAGGCGTAGGGCGTCAACGCCCGACTCACAGCACACCACCGGATATCCGCTGCGCTCGAGGGCAGCTTGAACGTAGGCCATGACGGCAGGCTCGTCTTCAATGAGCAGGACGGGTAGAGGTTGAGGTTTCATGGCTGGCAGGCTCATGGTTGGTTTACCCCCGCGGCCACACCCAGCGAAGCAGTGTGGGATGAGGCAGGCAGGCGCACGATAAAAGTGGCGCCCTTCCCGCCAATGTTGTTGTGGCACAGAATCTCGCCGCCGTGTTCCTTGACAATGCCGTAGCAGATGCTGAGGCCGAGGCCCGTTCCCTTCCCCACTTCCTTGGTGGTGAAGAACGGGTCGAAGATTTTGTCGGGGTGCGAGATTCCGTCGCCGTTGTCGGAGAAGGAAACTTCCACCGAATCTCCGGCCTTGGTGGAGACGATTTCGATGCGCGCCGGCTGGCCGACTTCGTGGACTGCGTCGTAGGCGTTGTTCAGGATGTTGAGAAAGACCTGCTGTAACTGGTGGGCATCGCCCATCACGTCGGGCAGGTCCTGGTCGAGATGTTCGACCACGTCGACGCCGTGGCTAGCGAAGTCGTAGGAGCGCAATTGAATGGTGCGGCGCAGGATGGAGTTCAATTGCACGGCGCTGCGCTGCGGCGGCATCTGGCGGGCGAAGCTCAGCAGGTTCTGCACGATCTGCTTGGTGCGCTGCGCTTCCTGCAGAATCACCCGCAAGTCTTTGCGCGCTGTCTCCGGCAGGTCGGGATTTTCCATGAGCAGGTCAGCAAAGCCGAGGATTGCGGTCAGCGGATTGTTCACTTCATGAGCGACGCCGGAAACCAACTGTCCGACGGCGGCCATCTTTTCGGCATGGACCAGCTTGTCGCGGAGCACCGCCGAATCGGTAATATCGGTCAGCACCAGCACGATGCTGGTCACGGTTCCCTGCTCGTCGCGCATGGGGCTGAGATTCGCCGAGAATTTCCCGACTGCGCCGTTGCGGCGGACAATCTCGAGTTCCAGATTGTCCACTTGCTGGCTGTTGAGCGTGGACTGAACTGCTTCTTCGAACGCGCGCCTGAAACCCGGGGCCGCCAGTTCGAGTAATGGGCGGCCCAATAATTCGCGCTGCTCGAACCCGGCGTCGTACCAGCGGCGGTTGGCATAGCTGATCAAGCCGGCGGTGTCGGCGACGAGAATCAGACTCTGGGTATTGCCCAGGATCTTGCCGGAGAAATCGCGCTCACGATGCAGTTCGGTCTGATAGGTGCGCAGTCCGGTGACGTCGAGCATCAGGCCGCGAATCTGCAACAGGCGGCCCAAGGGATCGTACATTCCGAAGGCATTGATGAGGACGTGGATGGGAGACCCGTCTTTGCGCCGGAGAGTCGCTTCGAAATTGCGCACATGGCCCTGGTCCTCGATGATTTGCGAATGAAGCTGGCGCTGTTCGGGCGAGAAATAAAGTTGCGTCGGGATATCGATCTGCAGCAGATCTTCCCGGCTGGTGTAGCCCAGCATGCGCACCATGGCGTCATTGACCTCGATGAAGCGTCCGGCGGGGGTGCTGAAGAAGAGGCCTTCCTGAATATTGTCGAAGAGTTCGCGGTAGCGGCGCTCGGCCTCGCTGCGGTCGGAAATATCCTTCAAGACGTGGATGGTTTGCAGCCCTTCGCTGGAGGCGCCATGCACACGCGAGGTTGAGACCAGATAGGTGCGGTCGAAAACCTGATGGGCGAATTCATCGGCATCATCGCCCATGGATCGGCAGAAGGGACAGGTGTAAGACCTGGCGTCGCTGGTCAGGGCCATGAGTGCGCGGATGTTGACCCCAATCAGCTCCGCGGGGGGAACACCGATCATATCGGCCAGCGAGCGATTCACGCGCAGGACCTTATCGGTGTGATCGTGCACCACGATGAGGTCGGTGATGGCGTCGAAGATTTCCATCCAGTGGCGGTTGGACTGCTCCATGCGGGTGAAGAGGCTGGCATTTTCCAAAGCCATGGCGCCATGACCAGCCATGGTTTCCAGGAAAATGCGGTCCTCCGCATTCAAGGCTGAGGCACGCCCGGAGAGACAGAGCACGCCCACGAGTTCTTCGTTGGCGCGTGACAACCGGATCACGGTGCAATCATTCCATTGGAGAGTGCCAGCGACGTCGGCGCCAAGCACCTGCTCGGCGCTGGCGGATGTGAGCTTTTCGTGATGATGGTTTAGATATTCCGCGAGCGCAGTATTCAGGGGACGCTCGAGTTCAGGATTCAGCAGTGGGGTGGGATGGGGAGAAGGCGGCCCCGCGACCGGTGCTTGCTGCTGCTCCGCAATCTGGCTTGCCGCATCCGGCGCGCCAGCCGAAATGAGGGCGGACAGTTCGGGCCGCGCCGGCTCCGGTTGCAGAGCACACACTTCCCAGCGGCCTTCGTGCAATATCGCGAGCAATCCGGCGCGGAAGGCGAGCAGTTCCGCGATGCGGCCGAGAAAACGGCGGCTGAATTCGGGCAGACGCAAGGCACCGTCGATTTCGCGCGCCAGTTCGATCAGAGCCTCGGCGCGGCGGCGGTGCTGTTCCGAAGAGTGCAGGTTGCGGGCGACTTCCAGCATGACAGCGGCCTGATTCGATAGGGCGCGGGCGCGGCGAATGTCCTCCGGCGAGATGCCGGTGCCGTCGCGGCGGTCGAGCACGCCGAACATGCCGAGCACGCGGCCGCTGGTCCCCAGCAAAGGAACGGCGAGGAACTGATGCACTTTATATTTGGTGACGACTTCGAGGTTGGCGCCCGGGGTGCGGCTGGCTTCATCAGTCCAGAAAACTTCTTTCGCCCGCAAGGCTTGGGTAGCTACACCTTCGGGGAAGGGCGTGTCCACGGGGCGCGGCTCGCCTTTTTCGACTCCGTAGCGAACCCGAAACTGACCGTCTTCCAGCAACCCGATGAAACAGCGGCCGAAACCCAGGAAGCCACAGGCACGAATGACGAAGGCCTGCAGGAACTGATCGAGATCGGTGCTGGAACTGAGCTCGGAAGAAATCTCAAGTAGTTGATGAAGTTCATGGGCCTGAGCCTGCGAGCTGGCATGCAGTTCAGCATGCGCCACGGCCACCGCGCCGAAGCCGGCGATAGCTGCGACCAGTGCGCGCTCCTCGGCAGTGAAGACCCCATCCGGCCGGGGATAAATGAGAATTGCGCCTTGGGTGCGCGAGGTGCGAAAGGGAGCGGCGATCAGCATGCCGGGAGACACCAGACTGCCCAGCGAGTGCACGTCAGCTCCGATCGAGAGTGTGAGTGGCTCACCGGCGGCGACCGCGCGTTGCGCCAGGTCGGCGGCAAAGCGCAAAGTCTGCCGGTCATGGCGGGAGCGAGCGGAGGTTGCCAGCTGCGGAGTCTCGGCCGAGACGGCTTTCAATTCGAAAGGCCCTTCGCGGCGCAACAACACGCAAACCAGGCGCGTACGCAACAGCAGGCGCAACCGGTCGGCGAGAGACTCGATCACGGCAGCAACATCAGGAGTTCCGTGGAGTGCATGGGCGACATCTGCGAGAATTTCGGCGCGGCGATGCTCTTCGCGGGAAGCTTCCCCGAGTCGGGCGGCTTCGAGCAGGCTACCTAATTGTCCGGCGAGGATGGTGGCTTTGACCACGAGATCCTCGTTAAAAAACTCGTCGTTGGCATCGTGCAGAAAGGTGACCGCGCCGATGACTTCGTTGAGCACGACCAGGGGCGCCGCCAGCAGCGAGCGTGCCTGAAATTCGGCGGCTGCGGCGAATGTGGGAGAGGTCACGTGATTGGCGAAAATAGCGCGCCGCTGCCGAACGGCTTCCGAGGTCACAGCACTCTGATCGGGGCGCAAGCGCATTCCAATGAAGCGCTCCGCCATTTTGCCATCCGCATATTCGCCCACAAGCTCGTCGGCGGAGTGGCAACGCCAGAAATAGACGCCGGAGACCTGAAAGAATTCGCGGGCCGCCTGACAAAACAATTGGATCAAAGCGCCGGGATGCGAGCGCTCGCTGGCCTTGCCCGTAATGCGGAGCAGGAGTTTTTGAAAGCCCTCATCGGACCCTGGAGCAATGCTCTCCTGGGGAGCAATGGGACTGCCGCCCTTAAATCCGGCTGCGGCACCGAGCGTGGAAGAATAGGTTTCGCGATTCACAAGTGCTTGAATCTATTTGGGAAAGTATCTGTCATCTCATTTTGAGTCAAGGGAAATGGGAGAACAGGTGCCTTGGTGTGAAATCCCGAGACTGGGATGAGAATTTGTCTCACCCTGAGAAAGCCGGGTTTGATTCTAGACCATGAGACGGGTCTTACCGCTGGCAATCTCATCTTCTGCTTCGCTCCTCGCGCCTTAACCGTTTGATTTTAAGGGGATAGACCTCATTACTTTGGTTTTCGCGAGACTGCGCCGGTGGCCCGGACCGTGCACGGTAGGCGGTGAGTCTCTGTGTGTACCCAGGAGGAACTGTGTCTCGACGAATTGCGATGACAGTGCTGGCGATGGTGACCCTGGCGGTGAGTCTGGGCCCATCGTATGCAGGAGCACAAAACACGCAAAGCGAAGAAATTATCCGGCGGGCGAAGACCAAGGTAGCGCCCGTATATCCCGAATTGGCGCACAAGATGAACATCAGCGGCACGGTCAAGATCGAGGTAATGGTTGCGCCTAACGGAACGGTGAAGCAAGCGCGGATTGTCGGCGGACATCCCGTGCTGGCCACGGCGGCGCTGGATGCGGCCAAGAAATGGAAATTCGAACCGGCCTCGACCGACAGCACAGGGATCATCGACTTCAAGTTTGAGCCGCGGTAACGCTCTGCCGCGGAGGAGACAGGCATGACGATAGGTAAAAAGCTTTACTTGAATTTCGGATTCATTCTGGGGATGGTCCTGCTGCTGTTCATCGTGAACTGGCTGGCGGTGCGGCGCGAACATGCGGCCAAGGATGCGGCGGCGGCCTCGCTGAAGCTCGCCGACACCACCAACGTGGTGCGCTTCCAGATGATGCAGGACCGGCTCTACCTGAGCAATTACCTGCTGAGCGGCGACACCCGCGAAGTGGACCGGATGAACGAAGGGCTGCGCACCCTGAACGAGAAGCTGGAAGACGGGAAGAACCAGGCCAACTCCGATCAGGTGAAGAACTCGCTGGCCAAAGTAGAGCAATTGGAGCAGTCGTGGGCCAAGGAATTCGCCCAGCCGCTGATTGACAAGCGGAAAGATGTCGACTCGGGTAATGCCACGGTTGCCGAACTGCAGATTTACTACCTGCAAAAGGACGCTTCCTCTTGGGTCAAGAACTCGACCGACGCCCTGGACGTGGCCGATACCGAGAACCGCAAGCTGGTGGAAGAGCGCCGCACTTCCGATGAGAGCGCCGCCAATTGGACGATCATGGTTTCGCTGATCTTCACCCTGGTAGCTCTCTCGGTGGGCGTGATCATCGCCTATCGCACCGCCAAGGCGATTACCGAGCCGCTGACCAGCCTGATGAATGTTGCCCGCGGCATCGGCAATACAGGCGATCTGGAACACAACATTGACACGGGCCGAGACGACGAGATCGGCGAACTGGCTCGCACCTTCCACAAGATGGTCACCTACCTCAAGGAGATGGCAGGAGTATCGGAAGCCATTGCGGGCGGCGACCTGACTCTGGAAGTAAAACCACGCTCCTCGCATGACACGTTGGGCAATGCGTTTGCGCGCATGGTCGAAGGACTGGCCGGGCTGGTGCGCAGCGTGCGCGACGCCTCGTCGCAAGTCGCCAGCGCTTCGAATCAGGTGGCCGGGGCATCAGACGATTCCGCCAAAATCGGATTGCAGGCCTCTTCGGCGATCGATGAAGTCACCAGCACCATGCACGAGATGAGCGTCAACGTGCAGAACATGGTGAAGAGCACGCAGGTGCAGGCCTCAAGCGTAAGCGAGACCTCAGCCTCGATCGACCAGATGGTGGCTTCAATCCAGCGCGTGGCCGACACAGCTAAAGTTCTGCTTGATATTTCCAACCGTTCCCGCGAGGAAGTGCATAACGGGATCGGCACGATGGAGAAGGCGACCGACGGGCTGAACCGCATCAACACGACCATTAACTCTTCGGGCGAAATCATTGGAGCGCTGGGGCAGCGGGCGGACGATATCGGCAAGATCATCGAAGTCATCGACGATCTGGCCGAGCAGACCAACCTGCTGGCATTGAACGCGGCCATCGAAGCGGCGCGCGCCGGAGAGCACGGGCTGGGATTTGCCGTGGTCGCCGACGAAGTGCGCAAGCTGGCCGAGAAGTCGGCGCAGTCCACCAAGGAGATCTCGGAACTCATTCAGAGCATTCAGAAAGAGGCGCGCAAGGCGGTCGAGAACATGGACCGCTCGACCTCGATCGTCAACGAAGGGCTGGAACTGGGCGGAGAGCTGAATGCCGCCCTGCGCAAGATTTCGAACGTGGTCACCGAAGTCTACAAGTTCGCGCAGGAAATCGGCGCGGCCACCAACGAACAGTCACACGGGTCGTCGCAGATCGCGCGCGCCACCACGCGACTGAACGAGATCACCCACGAAATCAACTCGGCGGTGGAGGAGCAAGCTTCGGGAGCGCAGGCCGTAGTTAAGGCCATGGAGCGCATGCGGGAACTGGTGCAGCAATCGACCTCCAGTTCGACGGAGTTGGCCGCGTCATCGGAGCAGATGTCGAAGATGTCGCGCAGCCTGCTGGACTTTATCGACCGGTTCGCGCTGGCCGAGGCCAGCCGGAGTCAGGCCACCCCCGATGCATCCAGCCGCAATGCGCGCCGGGCTAGCGCCGGAGCCCAGTAAGGCGAGGAGTCTCAAGAGCATGAGCCGCGAACTCCATATCGTAGGTTTTCAGGTGGGCCGGGAGACTTACGGCGTGCCCATCACGTCCCTGCACGAAATCGTGCGGGTGCCCGAGATCACCGCTGTGCCGGACGCGCCCGATTATCTGGAGGGCGTAATCAACCTGCGCGGCAAGATCGTTTCCGTCATGGACCTGCGCAAGCGCTTCGGAGAGAAGCAGGCGACGGTTAAGAAGAACAATCGGATCCTGGTGGTCGAACATGCGGGCAGGTTGGCCGGGCTGATTGTGGACTCGGCTTCGGAAGTCTTGAAGATTCCGGCCGACGCCGTGGAGGCTCCGCCCGCGGTCTTTCAGGAAGGCGGCTTGAATTGTGTGACCGGGCTGGGAAAAGTCGGAGGACGCCTGGTAGTGCTGCTTGACATGAGCAAGCTGCTGGCTCCGGCGAGTCTTCAGGTCCAGAGCGAGTCCGGGGAAAAGAAAACCAAGGCTGAGGCGCGGGGCGCCGGAGCGAGATGAAGGAAGTGGCCAGTGGGCAGTGGTCAGTGATCGGCAAGGTTGCTGATACTGACCACTGACCATTGATCACTGACCACTAGATTCACGAACGAGAGAGAGCATGAGTTCAACTGGAGCGGCACCAGCTCCCATACTGACCGACGCGGAACTGAAGTTGTTGCAGGCGCTCGTCTACCAGGAGTGCGGCATGCACTTCGACGAACGCCGCACGCACTTCCTGCAGGACCGGCTGTTGCGCCGACTGAAGGAGTGCCGTGCCGACTCCTTTTACGCCTACTACCGGCTTCTGATCAGCCAGCAAGGCAAGGAAGAACTGGCTAAGCTGCTGGAGAACCTGACGGTCAACGAGACCAGCTTCTTCCGTCACAAGGCGCAACTGGACCTGTTTCAGAAAACGGTTCTGGAAGAAGTGCTGAAGCACAAAAGCGCGCGGCGGGAGTATTCGATCCGGATATGGAGCGCGGGGTGCTCGACCGGGCAGGAAGCCTACACGCTGGCAATGCTGGTCACCGATGCGCTGGCGTATTACTACCTGCGCAATCCTTTGCCGGTAGACATGCCGCTGCCGAAACCTCTGATTCCCCCGCCGTGGCGCGTGGAAATTCTGGCCAGCGATATCAGCTACTCGGTGCTGCGCCACGGGCAGGAGGCCATGTACAGCGAGCACCAGATGTCAACGGTGGATTATGGCTACCGCCTGCGGTACTTCGACAAGCTGGGCGACCGGTACGCCATCAAGAAGGCGCTGAAGGAGATGGTGCACTTCGACTTCCACAATCTGAAGACCGAGTACCTGCCGCAACGCAATGACGTGATCTTCTGCCGCAACGTCATGATGTATTTCGACGAGGCTGAGCAGAAGCGGCTGATCGAAAAGTTCTACCGCTGCTTGAACGCCCACGGATATCTGTTTGTAGGACATGCCGAGAGCCTGCTGGGTCTGACCAAGAAGTTTCAGATGGTGCACAAGGACAGCGGCACGGCGTATCAGCGGCTTGAGGTGCGAGAGTGACGAATTCCCCCGATGAACGCGGCGCGGAACTGCGAGATCTCTTCTACGAGACCTCGCAGGAACTGCTGCAGGCGCTGAATGACGAAGCGCTGAAGCTGGAGAAGACCCCCGGCGACGAGGAGATCGTGCGCGGCATCCGGCGCACGGTACATACGCTGAAAGGCGACTCCGCGGCCTGCGGACTGAGGGAGTTGAGTGAACTCGCGCACCAGTTCGAAGACGCGCTGTCGATGGAGGGAGCCGCAGCGCATGCCGCCGTTGCCGAGATTGCATTTGCCGCGGCTGACGTTTTCGCGGAGATGATCGCGGCCTACCGCTCGGCCCACAAGCTGCCTTCCACCAGGAAGTTGAGCAAGAAGATTGAAGAGCTGACTTCCACTCCGGCAGCGAAGAAGGCGCGGCGCAAGAAAACGAAATCGGCGATACAGGCGGCGGACTGGACCGAATACGAGAAGCTGGCGATGACGCAGGCCCAGGCCGGCGGCCAGGACGTGCTGCATGTGGTGGTGAAGATCGACCCGCACTGCGCCATGCCGATTGCGGGCCGTCAACTTATTCAGAACGCGATTTCCACGATGGGCCCGGTGCTGGCTGTGCGGCCCGATGCCAAGTCGGCTGCGGCCAGCAAGCACGTTGAATTTGTGCTGGCCAGCGTGCAGACCGCCGAGCAGATCGCCGCCAAGTGCAAAATTCCGACGATCGCGGAAGAGGTGGCTGTGGAACTGCTTTACGCAGCAGCAGCCCCGAATACGCAGACCTCGGTCGTGCAACCCACAGAAGTAGCTGCGCCGCCGCAAGCGGACGAACAACCCGCCGGAGAACAGGCGGCGCCACAGAACTCCGGCTCCGCTCCGGAAGCTTCGGTCCAGAGCATTGTCGAAAACATTCTCCGTGTGGAAGCTGGCCGAATCGACAACGTGCTGAACCTGGTGGGCGAGTTGATCATCGGCAAGTCCATGCTGCAGCAGGCGCTGAACGAATTTTCCAAGCGCTATCCCAAAGAGCTGCTACGGGGAAAGTTTGCCGACGCAATGGCGTTCCAGGCGCGCGTGCTCAACGATCTGCAGCGCTCGGTGATGAAGATCCGCATGGTGCCGGTCGAGCAACTGTTCCGGCGCTTTCCCCGGATGGTGCGCGATGTCTCGCGGCAATGCGGGCGGGAAGTGGAACTAGCCGTCAGCGGGCAGGAAACCGACCTCGATAAAGGAATTTTGGACGCGATTGCTGAGCCGCTCACGCATCTGGTCCGCAACGCGATCAGCCATGGCATTGAGTCTCCGGAAGAGCGCAAGAAACTGGGCAAGCCCGCCCAGGGGGTGGTTCGCCTGAATGCCTATCACCAGGGCAATCAAGTGGTGGTGGAAGTCAGCGACGACGGGCGCGGGATTGACGCGCAGAAAATTCGCAGTAAAGCCATTGAACTGGGCCTTATGGGCGCGGAGGAGGCGGCCAAGATGACGGAGGCGGAAACGCTGAACCTCATCTTCCGGCCGGGATTTAGCACGGCGGAGCAGGTGACCGAGGTCTCCGGACGCGGAGTTGGAATGGATGTCGTCCAGAGTGTGCTGCACCGGCTGAAGGCTTCGGTGAGCGTGGAAACGAAGGTTGGACAGGGCACGACTTTCCGCCTGAAGCTGCCGCTCACGCTGGCCATCATCAAGGCGCTGCTGTTCTGGGTGGAACAGAGGTTGTACGCGATTCCTCTGAATGCGGTGCTGGAAATTGCGCGCACGTTCGAAGCCGAAGTCCATCAAGTGGATAACTACGAAGTTTTGCAGCGGCGCAACCAGGTGTTGCCGTTGCTGCGGCTGGGGCGGCCCGCGGTCGAAGGAGACCGCAAGTCCAAGCTGTTTGTGCTGGTCATTACGGTGGCAGAGAGGAAGTACGGATTGATTGTGGATGCACTGGAGGGGGAAGAGGAACTGGTAATCAAGGCGTTGGATGACCAGACATTCTCGACCGATCTGGTCTCGGGCGCGTCGATTCTGGGGGACGGGCGTGTGGTCCTGATTCTCAATCTTCCGGCGGTGGTTGAGCATGTAGCACGCGCGCGGCCGGTGGAAATGGGACAGGCGAATTCCGGGTTGTTGCTGACGCATACCGACCGCATGCGGCTGGCGCTGACTCCGACGGTAGGAGGCCAGGCATGAGGAAGTCGGTGCGCGTGCTGGTAGTCGATGATTCGGCGCTGATGCGCAAGCTGATCCCGCAGATGCTGGCGGCAGATGAATCCATCGAAGTGGTGGGCACGGCGATGGACGGCTCGTTCTGCCTGAAAAAGATTGAAGAGCTGAAGCCGAGCGTGGTCACACTCGACCTGGAAATGCCGGGCATGAACGGGATCGACACGCTGAAAGAAATTATGCGGCGGCAGCCGGTTCCGGTGATCGTGTTCAGCTCGCACAGCACGGAAGGCGCGACCGTCACCATGAAGGCGCTGGGATTGGGGGCGTTCGACTTTGTTCCCAAACCCAAAGATGCCAGCGCGCACATGGCTGAGGTTGCGCGCGAACTGATTGCGAAGGTGAAGGCGGCGGCTGACTGCAAGCTGAAGCCGAGAATCCTGTCAGGACTCCCGGCGAAGCCGCAGAAAGGCCCGGCGGCGGCGGGAGCACCGAACAAGGTAGTCGCGATCGGCGTCTCTACGGGAGGACCGCAGGCTTTGGAATATGTGCTGTCGCAGTTGCCGGGAGATTTTCCGGGGACGATTACGGTGGTGCAACACATGCCGGAGGGATTTACCGACATGTTTGCGCGCCGACTGGACGAAGTTTGCCCGTTGCGCGTGAAAGAAGCGCAGTCGGGAGATGTGCTGCAGCCCGGGCGCGTGCTGATCTGCCCCGGCAGCCGGCACATGAAAGTGAAGCGCCTGCCATTAGGGGATATTGTCGTGCTGAGCGACGAGCCGCGAGTGAACGGGCATCGTCCGAGTGCCGATGTGTTATTGCGTAGCGTTGCGGAAGAATACAAAGCCAATGCAGTCGGCGTGCTGATGACCGGGATGGGTGACGACGGCGCAGAGGGATTAGGAGCCGTTAAGAAAGAGGGGGGCATGACCATTGCGCAGAGCGAGGAGTCCTGCGTGGTTTATGGCATGCCGAAGGCGGCAATCGAGCGCGGGTATGCCATTCGCGTGGTTGCGCTGGACATTATGGGCGCGACGCTGCAGGCGATCTGCGGCCGCAACTCGGGGGAGATGCGGGCCCGCGCCGGGATATGAGATGGGGCACGGAAAGGCGATGACCAGGGTGATCTGGTTCACCGCCGACCGGCCATGATAAGGAGTAGAAAGGGGAGGTCTGTATGGAGCAGTTTGCACCCGTAAAACGCAGCAAAGACGGGCAGCCAGTCCGCTATTTGATTGTGGACGACTCCGTGTTTGCCCGTAAGAACCTAGCCCGCATGATCGAAACATTCGGCGGGCAGGTGGCAGCCGAAGCCGGAGACGGCTTGACTGCCATCAGCGAGTTCGACCGCACGCATCCTGACATCGTGCTCATGGATATCACCATGCCGCAGATGGAAGGGATCGAGGCTGCCGAACGAATCGTTCAACAGCATCCGGAAGCGCGCATCGTGATGGTTTCCTCGGTGGGCTACCAGGAAAACATTGTGGCCGCACTGCAGCGGGGCGCACGGCATTTCGTGCAGAAGCCGGTGAAGCCGGAAGTCCTGTATGAAGTCATCAAGTACGTGCTGGGCGAAGATGGGGCCGTGACCAACGCCGCAGGAGCGGGAGCGTAAGTTCATGAAGATGGAACTGATCCAGCCTTTCATCAACGCGGCGGACGCCGTGTTGTCGCAAGGTTTGCAGGGCACGACCAAGGTGGGCAATCTCACCATGGAAGAGGATGCTTATCGCCGCAAAGGTGTGGCGGGCATGATCGCGCTTACCGGAGATATTGAAGGGCGGATCATCCTCGACATGGAGCCGCAGACTGCGGTGAAGGTGGCCAGTCACTATGCCGGCACGGACCTCCCCGAGTCGGACACGCTGATCAAGGAAACCATCTTCGAACTGGCCAACCAGGTGGTGGGCAATGCCATCTCTGCTTTGAACGACCAGGGCTTTCATTTCCGCGTGCATCCTCCGCTTCTCCTCACCGCGCAGGAAGGCGACAAAACCAGCGAAGACACAGAAGCATTGATGATCTGCTTCGAGACCTCCCTCGGCGATGTCTTCATGAACGTGGCCTTGCGTTACAACAAGAAGCGGATGGCGGATCATGCGGCGGTGGGGGCGTAGTCAGTGGGTCAGTGGTCAGTGGTCAGTGGTCAGTACTCAATACTCATTTCTCGGTACTCGCTCCTCGGTACAGGGCTAACGTTGCCAATCTTGACAAGCCAGAGAGCACCCCGCACACTACCGTGAGTGGCCTCTCCACGAGCTAACATTTCCCGGTCCCCTGAACAGGCTCCTGCCGAATTGACTCCGCTGTTGGAAGGACCGGCGAGCACCAGCAGTTCACTCTGGCTGCATTCGCCGGCGCAGAAGCCGCCGCTGCGCATCGGACTTTTGCTGGATGGTCCGAAGCTACCCCGGTTTAACGCCGAAATCATCAAGCACATTCAGACCAGCAATTTCGCCAACATTGAGCTGTTGGTTTACCGAAAGGAGGCTGCCCCTCCAGTTGCGACGGAGAACCGCGGAATCTTTGCCCGTGCGCGGAGGCGCCTGTTTGACGCGAAGCTTCGAAAACATGCGCTGTACGATTTGTATCTCCGGTTTGACAGTAAGAAGAAACCTCGCCAGCATCCGCGAGACGTGGTGGACTGTTCCAGCATGCTTTCGGGAATCGAGAGCATGGTGGTCGAACCGATCGGTGAACGATTCGTGCACCGCTTCCCTGCTGAGGCGGTTGAACAGATCCGCTCCAGGAATCTCGACCTTCTGATCCGCTTCGGTTTTAACATCATTAAAGGAGACATCCTGTCGGCCACGCGATGCGGAGTGTGGTCGTATCACCATGGGGACAACGAGTTCTATCGCGGCGGGCCACCGCACTTTTGGGAATTGTATGAGCGCAATCCCCTGTCGGGAGTGATCCTGCAGGTGCTGACCGAGCAACTCGATGCGGGACTGGTGCTCTGCAAATCACTGTTCACGACGCGCCCGACTGCCAGCATATCGCTGAATGATTTCGCGCCCTACTGGGGATCGACGGACCTGATGATTCGCAAGCTACACGAACTCCACCGGTTTGGCTGGGAGCACCTGCGGCAAAGGTCCATTCCGCCGGTGCCGTACAAAGGGAAACGGCGTCTGTATCGCACTCCCACGAATCTGGAAATGGCGCGCTGGCTGCTCCCAGTGATGGTGAAGAAGGCTGCGGAACGCCCCTTTCGCAAGCCCATGGTGCAGCATTGGAGCATCGCAACTCGACTTGGAACTCCGCCTCTGTACAGTCGAGAATCCGACGGGAGCTTGCAGGGCTTTCGCTGGATCGAGTCGCCCAAAGGACACTTCTGGGCTGATCCTTTCCTGCTGGAGGAAGCAGGCCGCAAGTGGGTCTTCTTCGAGGATTACGCATACGCAGAGAAACGCGCATGCATCGCTTGTGCTGAGATTGGCGGCGATGGCAGCCTGTCGTCATACGCTACTTGTCTGCAACATTCCGAGCACCACTACTCCTATCCCTACGTGTTTCGCGACGGCAGAGATGTGTTCATGGTGCCCGAGGCGGGAAATTCTGGCTCGGTTGACCTGTATCGTTGCGACGAGTTTCCGGGAAAATGGAGCCGTCACTCGACATTGCTGCGGGGAAGATATGTCGATCCGTCGATCTGGCAGCAGGACGGCCTGTGGTGGATGATGGTGACAACCGCCGACCCCGACGCCCGCTGCTCCGCGCTTTACCTCTTCTATGCGGAAGCGCTTACGGGCCCATGGCAGCTTCATCCGGCCAATCCGATTTCCACGGACACGCGCAACAATCGTGGCGCAGGAAGAATTGTGTGGGCCGACGGGCGTTTGATCCGTCCCAGCCAAAGCTGCTGCCCGACCTACGGTTACAGTTTCCGCTTCAACGAAGTGACGAAGCTGTCACCAACGGAATACGAGGAGCACGCTCTGCACGAATACAAACCGGAGAGTCTGGGAGTGCAAGGCATACACACCTATAACTGGTTTCCGGGCATCGAAGTCATTGATGGGGTAAAAGCTTTGCCACGAACGCAGGTCTGAAGGTGCGGCTAGACCAGCAGCGGTAATTGCGGACCAGCGCTCTGGCCGGGGTCGTCGGCTGGGTCGGCGAATCTTCTCAACTCAGGATATTTCTGGATCAGCGTGGGCGGAGCTGGGACCCGCTTGCCGGTGACCATCGCTTTCAACTCCAACGCATTCACCCCGGCTTTGCTTTCGAAGTGGTTGTTGGTAATCACGTAGGTGGTCTGCGCTTTTGCGGCGACGTTCTCGATTCGATCTTTCCAGCCTTCGAGTTCGCGCTCCTTATAGAGGTAGTTATAGCGGTCGTTGCGATTGTCGGAATCGAACCACTGATCGTAGTTGCGTCCATGCAGCCGGATGTAAGCGATGGGCGCGGTGACGTGCTCGGTAGGCGCGAGCGACTTTCCGAGCAGCGGCTGATCGATGTTGCAGAAGGCGATGTTTTTCTGCGCGAAGGCAGCCAGGGTTTCGTCGTTGTTCCAGCTGGAATCCCGGACCTCGACCACGCACTGGTACTCGATGAACTGGCGAAGCAGGCGATCGAGGTATTCGCGGTTGAGCGAGGTGTTCTTGAAGGAAATGGGAAATTGAATCACCAGCGCGCCAAGGCGGCCTTCGCTGGCCAGCGCGTCTAGTCCTTCGCGAGTCTTGATCTCGTCCTCATCGGTGGGGCGAATGCTGGCAGCCGAGGTCGGTTCCATCACTGCGAGCGGGGAGTGAGTGAAGGCGCGGTAGAGCTTCGCCGTAAAAACAAAGTCGGGATTTACTTCGGCGACCTTGCGGCACCAGAGCTTGGCCCATTCCGGCTTCAGCGGCCCGTAGAACGAGGTGTTGATTTCCGCCGTATCGAAAAAACGAGCCAGATATTCCAGCGGATGAATCTTGTTCTTCTGCATTCCTGAGGGGTAGAAAATTCCCTCCCAGTCTTTGTACGACCATCCCGCGGTGCCGATGCGGATGCGGGTCGGCTGGGGCTGAGGCAGGCGGACTTGGGCTGTCGATCCCATGATGGAAATCGCAGACGGAGGGCAGGCCAAGATTAGCACACAGGCATCCAGGCGGTGCATAAGGGTGGAACGGTACATTCCACGGCATATCGCCCCACAGGACAAAGAAAGACAACTTGCCGGAGAGCTTCCTCGGTGCAAAATAGGTGAATGCGAAAAACCCTGTTATGGGCCCTGGGGATATGCCTTGTGGCCGTCCCCTGTATTTTTCCGCAAGCGCAAGAAGAATCAGAGGCCGCGAAGATTCGCGCACTGGAAAACAAGCTGATGGATGCCTACAAGCAGCGGCAGGTCGAAGTCTTCGCCACGCTGCTCGACGACGACTTCGTGGCCACCTTTGAGGACGGCAGCACTTATGGCAAAACTGGATATCTCAGCTATACCGCAAGCACCTCGCTTCGAGTCGAGGTGTCGGAGATGTCTGACACCAAGGTCCGGCTGCACGGAAACACCGCGATCATAACCGGCGCTTACCATGAACGTGGAGACTTCAAAGGAGAGGCGTTCGACAATCACGACCGCTTCACGGATGTGTGGATGAAGGAAGAAGGAAAGTGGCGCCTGGTGGCGTCGCACTACGGCATTCCGTTGAAGCGATAAGGCCCTTCGGGGCCGGCGAACAACAACGAGATTCGATCGATTCGGAGTTCCTCACTCCAGGGTCAGCACTACCCAATACGCTCCCGTCGGATACGTGGCGGTGCGGGCAAAGCAACTTCCAACTGAAAACCCGCGAAGATTGCGGCTGGTGACCGCGCGTGTTGCCTGCCTGGGGAGGGCTTCCGGATGCAGGCTGGTGTAGGTGAGCACGGTGGAACGTTCCGCAAGCTTGCGAACGGGGGAGGTGCCAAGCTTGTCGGCTTGTGCCATGGAGCAGGCGGCGCTATCGGCGTCGGGCAGATCGAAGCGCGGAAGTCCGGGATGGCGCGCCTGGTGCCGCATCTGATTCACCGCGAGCGAAACCCGGTCTTTCACTTCGGAAGATGAATATTTGGGGAGGGCATGGCCGAAGTCCTGCACGATGTACAACCGATCTCCGCTACGAACCACACCCAACCCGACCACGTTATAGGCCGGGTTGAGCAGGTTCGCGCGATGCGGGGGTGAAAGCATGAGATGTTCGTGCCCGTGCTGGGCGTCGTAATCGAGAGCGACGTTTTCTCCTTCGTGATCAAGAAGGAGGGGAGTTGCGGAAGCCAGCCGTTGCGGCAGCGCGGGCTCGCCATGAAATTGATGCGACAGTTGACGCGCTTCGAGCATGGTCTGCGCGTGGATGCGCGCGGCAGTCGAAAGTCCGCTATCGAGTTTGAGAGCCGGCACACCGGCTTGACGCCGCGATTGATTGGCCAGCGCTAGAAGCTGCTGTTCGGCCTGGAATTCCTCGTTGTCGAATGGGATGTCGGCAGGAATCGCCGCTACGGGCCTCAGAGAGGCCTCTTGAGATTGGCCGTGAGCGGGGGCAGCCATCAAGCGAACCGCAGGCTGTACCGAGGCCACGCCAATCACAAACACAAACGCGAACAGCAATCGGGGGGAACTATGCATCAGTTTGTGCCTACCAAACTGGACCCTGGGAGGGATCGAATTTCATTCAAGCCGTTCGGGACTCAAGACCGTACAGGCTCAACTTGGTTGCTGGTGGTAGGCTAGGGTTTGGGGATCGGCAAAAGAAGTTACCTGCGTCTATGGAACTAGGGATCAGTGGGGCCATTGGCCTGTTGTTAGGCAGTGTGATTGCCTGGTTGGCGCTGCGCTCGCGTCCGGTAGCGCTGCAGGCTCGTTTGTCATTGACGGAAAAGGAATTAACAGGCGTAAAGGCCGATCTGGCGCGGCTTTTGGAGGAGCGCCAGGGGCTGGTCGCAAGTCGCGCACGGCTGGAATCCGCCCTGGAAATGGAACGGAAGACCAGCAACGAAAAGATCGAATTACTGACAAAAAGTGGCGAGCGGGCGGCGGAAGATCTGCAGAATGCATTCAAGGCGCTGGCGGCCGATGCCTTGAAGAGCAACAACACTTCGTTTTTGCAGATCGCGCAGGAGACGCTGAAGCGGTTTCAGAGCGAGGCGAAGGGCGATCTGGAGGCGCGGCAAAAAGCGGTGGCGGATCTGGTCGCTCCCGTCCGTGACTCGCTGAATAAGGTGGACGCGCAGATTCAGCAGATTGAAGTCGCGCGCGGCGAAGCCTACGGCGATCTGAAGGCCCAGGTTCAATCGCTGATCACCACACAGAAAGAACTGCAATCACAGACGGGAAATCTGGTGCGCGCCTTGCGCACTCCCAACGTGCGCGGGCGCTGGGGAGAAATTCAGTTGCGGCGCGTGGTCGAGATTGCCGGCATGCTCTCGTACTGCGATTTCACCGAACAAGAAACGGTAACCACCGATACCGGAAGAATCCGCCCGGACCTGGTGGTTAAGTTGCCCGGCGGCAAGCACGTGGTAGTTGATGCCAAGACGCCACTGCAGGCATTCCTCGATGCTTTTGAGACCACGGACGAAGAAGCGCGCCGAACTTGCCTGGCGAATCATGCGCGCCAGGTGCGCGATCATATCAACACGCTGAGCGGGAAAAAATATTGGGAACAGTTTGAGACCACACCGGAGTTCGTTGTGATGTTTCTGCCCGGCGAAACGTTTTTCAGCGCGGCGCTGGAGCAGGATACGGGACTGATCGAACACGGCGTGTTGAACCGGGTCATTCCGGCATCGCCGACCACGCTGATCGCGCTGCTGAAGGCGATCAACTACGGCTGGAACCAGGAAAAATTAGCGCGTAACGCGCAGGAGATCAGCGCGCTCGGCAAGGAGCTGCATGAACGCCTGCGCAAATTGGCTGGGCACATCACCGGAGTCGGGACGAACCTCGACCGCGCCGTGGAAGCCTATAACCAGGCAGTGGGCTCGCTGGAAACTCGCGTCCTGGTTTCGGCGCGCAAGTTTGCGGAGTTGGGTGCTTCTGTCGCGGAAGAAATTCCCCCGCTCGAACCCATCGAAACCACCTCACGCGCGCTCTCTTTTGAATGGGACGAAGAGCCTACCGAGATCTCCAGCAGCGACCGGAAAGCTGGCTAGAACGGCTGCAGGCGAGTTCCCTTTCCACTGAAGTTGCCATCCAACTTGTAGTAAGCGACATTGAATCTCTGGTATTTCACGCTCCTGCGCGAGCGGGCGAGCGAACGGCATTGGGTGTAAGCCTAGCGATTTCAACACCCGAGGGGATACGGAATCCCACATAAACCTCCAAAAAGACATAGTCGGCGTTCGAAAACGCATCTATAATTTTGGAAGTGGCGTCCTCTACAGGACTTAACAGTTCCCAAACGGAACCCAACGTGGCAGCGAAGTTGCTAATTACCGATCAGCGGGAGTTCTCGTCCCAGCCTCATCTCCCTCCCAAGGGTCCGGGGCCAGTGTCGAAATCCATGAATCGAGAGAGCCAAGCTCGCTTTATCGCGGTCCTGTTGTTCCTGTTGACCGTGGCTGCCGTGGTGTTTGCGGGCTTCAATTTCCAGACCGAGAGAAAGGCGACCGCGCCAGACGACGGTGTGACGTGGGTGGAGCGCGACGGAGGCCTGGTTGCCGATCAGGTTGATCCCGACGGCCCGGGAGCGAAGGCCGGAATCAAGTTGGGGGATAAGGTCGCCTCGGTGAATGGGCAAGACGTAAAGAATACGTCGGACCTGGAACGGCAACTATATCGCACCGGGATTTGGTCATCGGCGACCTACTCGATAGTGCGCCAAGGGGTCGCACTCGATTCCCACGTCATTCTGTATCCAGCCGACCGCTCGTTGAACAACTGGCTGAGGCTGATCGCTCTTATTTATCTGGGCATCGGCATTTACGTTTTGCTGCGCCGCTGGACGGCTCCCGGATCCACGCATTTTTATGTTTTCTGCGTGGTGTCGTTCATCGCTTACTCGTTCAAGTACACCGGAAAGCTCGATCCATTCGACTGGGAAATCTACTGGGGCAATGTTGTGGCGTGGGTTCTTCAGCCTGCGCTATTTCTGCATTTTGTTCTGACGTTCCCGGAGAAGCGGAATTTCGTACGAAAGCACCCGTGGACGCTGGCGTGGATCTATGCGCCGGGAGCGCTATTGCTGGGCACGCGTCTTGCCGCGATGCGCTTGCTGGAGGCCACGGGGCGGCTGAGCCGAGGCATGGATCGGCTGGATATATCGTACGGTGCGGCTTTCTTCGTAGTGGCCGCCACCGTTCTGTGGCACAGCTATCAACGGGCCAGCACAACCATATTGCGGCAGCAATTGAAGTGGGTGACGCGCGGCACGATTCTGGCAGTTGCCCCGTACACGCTGCTGTACGTTTCTGCTTTCCTGTTCCCTCACGAAATGAACTGGCTGCCGCAGACCGCGATCAAGCTATCGGTACTCTCGTTGGGCCTGCTGCCGCTGACGTTCGGTTATGCCATCTTCCGCTACCGCTTGATGGACGTGGACCTGATCTTCAAACGTGGCGTGGTTTATACGCTGGCCGCGGCGACGGTGGTCGGATTGTATTTCGCATTGGTGGCAGGAGTAGCCACGCTGGTGCACATGCGGCAGCCGAGCACCGGTCCGATCGGGCTCATTCTGGCAGTCGTGGTCACGGCGCTGTTATTTGATCCAGTGCGCAAGTGGATTCAAGACCGAGTTGATCATCTTTTCTATCGCACGGTGTACGACTACCGGCGCACGCTGATCGAATTCGGGCGCGAATTGAGTTCGGAGACGGATCTCAACGCGCTGCTAGCATCGGTGGTTGACCGGCTTTCGCGCACGCTCTCGGTTGATCGCATTGCGATTTTTCTGCGGGCGGGAGATGAGGGTGAACCTTTCGTTCTCTCCAAAGCGCTGGGCATGAATCCAGTGGGAAAGCTCGATTTGACGTTTTTGAGCACGCCGCGCCCCGAGCCTGCAGGACACATGTTCTTCGAGAACACGCATCAGGTGCCGCGCGAAACGGCCGGGTCACAGGACGCTATCGCCAAGCTGGACCTGAACTATTACATCCCTTGCCGAGCCCAGCAGAGAACGGTTGCGGTCCTGGGATTGGGAAAGACCAAAAAGGGGGACTACCTTTCGAGCGAAGACGTCGAACTGCTCGAGACTTTGGGCGGTTATCTCGGGATCGCCATTCAGAATGGACGCCTGTACTCGTCGTTGCAGCAGAAAGTGGCGGAGTACGAGCGTCTGAAGGACTTCAACGAGAACATCGTGGAGTCGATCAACGTGGGCGTGATGGCACTCGACATGGAAGACCGAATCGAGAGCTGGAACACGCAGATGGAAGTGATGTACGCGCTGCCGCGCTGGCAGGCGCTCACGCAGCCTGTGCCCACCGTCTTCCCTGCTGAATTTGTGGATGAGCTATACCGCGTCCGGCAGAATGCCGGGATCAATAACCTGTATAAGTTCCGCCTGCAGACTCCCGCGGGCGAGACCCGCACGGTGAATGTAGCCATTGCGCCTTTGGTGACGCGGGCATTCCAAGTCGTGGGCCGGCTGGTCATCATGGACGACATCACCGAGCGCGTGGAACTGGAAAGCCAGCTCTCACAGGCAGACAAGCTATCGTCCATCGGTCTGCTGGCCGCCGGCGTGGCGCACGAGGTGAATACGCCGCTGGCCGTGATTTCGTCGTACACCCAGATGCTCGCCAAGCAACTGCAAGGCGATCCGCAGAAATCAGGATTGCTGGAGAAAATTACGCGGCAGACGTTCCGCGCGTCGGAGATCGTGAACAACCTGCTGAACTTCTCGCGCACCAGCGGCACCGAATTTGCGGACGTGGATATCAACAAGGTCATTATCGACACGCTGGCGCTGCTGGAGCACCAGTTCAAGACGGCAAAGATTCAAGTTCAGTCGGACCTGACGCCCAAGATTTCCGCGATTCAGGGCAATCCCGGAAGACTGCAGCAAGTGTTTCTGAACCTGTTTCTCAATGCCAAAGACGCGATGGCGGGCGGCGGTCGGCTGAAGGTCTCCACCAGCAACGGCGACATGGTAAGCGTGCGAGTCTCAGATACCGGCTCGGGTATCGCGCCGGAACACATTCAGCGCATTTACGATCCATTTTTCACCACGAAGGCGGCGCCGGCCGAGGGGCAGAACCGCGGCACCGGGCTGGGACTTTCGGTCACGTACGGCATCATCCAGGAGCATGCGGGCAAAATTCGCGTGGAGAGCAATCCAGGAGCGGGCACGACGTTCGCGCTCGATTTTCCATTGAGCAGGAAGGCAGTGCATGTCTGAAGCAGCAGTCATAACGCGGGGCGCGGTTAACGGGAGCCCGTCGCCCGCAGGCACGGTTCTCATCGTCGACGATGAGTCTGAGATCCGGGAATCCCTTCAGACCCTGCTCGAGATGGAAGGCTTCGAAGTGGAGACGGCGGTCAGCGGCGAAGAAGGACTGTCGCAGATGGCCGACCGGCCGTTCGATCTCGTATTGCTCGATCTGACGTTGCCGGGGCGCAACGGGATGGAGATCCTGTCTGACATTCGCGCCCACGACACGCGAATGCCGGTCATCATGATCACTGCGTACGGCACGGTCGAGAACGCAGTGCGCGCAATGCAGTCCGGCGCGGCCAATTTCGTCCAGAAACCCTGGGATAACGAGAAACTTCTCGCGGACGTGCGCGCGGCGGTAGGCTGGCGGCGGGCCGAAGAAGAGAACGTTCAACTCAAGCGCGCCCTGAAGCAGCGCTACAACTTTGAAAACATCGTGGGCAAGAGCGAGCCCATGCTGAAGATTTTCGATCTGGTCGCGCAGGTCGCGAACAGCCGCTCGACGGTCCTGTTGCAGGGCGAAAGCGGAACCGGCAAGGAAGTGATCGCCAAGGCGATTCACCTGAATTCTCCGCGCCACGACAAGCCGTTTGTGCCGGTGAATACCGGATCGATGCCGACGGACCTGCTCGAATCCACGCTGTTCGGCCACGTCAAGGGAGCGTTCACCAGCGCGATTGCCTCAAAGAAAGGCCTATTCGAAGTTGCGGATAAGGGCACGCTGTTCCTGGACGAGATCGCGACCATGGGCCTGGAAACGCAGGCCAAGATTTTGCGCGTGCTGCAAGACCGGCGATTCATGCACCTGGGCGGCATTCAGGAAATTCAGGTAGATGTGCGCATCATTGCCGCGACCAACATCGATCTGAGGCATATGGTCAGGGAGGGACGCTTCCGCGAGGATCTGTTTTACCGGCTCAACGTCATCACGGTGGAGTTGCCTCCGCTGCGGCAGCGCAAGGAAGACATTCCCTTGCTGGTGGAATTCTTCCTGAGGAAATATGCGGAAGAAAACGGGCGCCCTGCGCCGCGCGTTACTCCGGAAGCGCTGCGCCCGCTGATGGCATATTCCTGGCCGGGCAATGTGCGCGAACTGGAGAACGTCATTGAACGCGCGGTCGTGCTGTCGTCGGGGCCAGAGATCAGCATGGATCTGCTACCGGAATCCTTGATGGGCCGCGGCTCTTCGCTGACCCTCCACGATCCGCCTTCGGACGCGTCGCTTTTTGAGATTGTCGAAGACGTCGAGCGCCGCGTGATCGTCGACATGCTCGAACGCTGCAACTGGAACCAGACCGAAGCGGCGGAGCGCTTCCACGTGCCTCTATCGACGCTGAATCAGAAGATTCGGCGGCTGAATATTGAGATTAAGAAGAAGGGGCGAGGATAAGAGGCAGTACTCAGTACTCAGTACTCAGTACTCAGTACTCAGTACCCAGTACTCAGTGGTCAGTGCTCAGATCTGCGCTTATTAGTTGCATGTTTCTCGTCGCTGCTAATTCCACACATTTTACTCATACTTTAGCCTGGCGAATGATCTTGGTTCATGCTGAGAGCTACTCGCTGAAAGCTGAGAGCTTCTCTGTTATATTTCGGTGAAGCCTTGCGCGCACGTTGCGGGCTGCCCGATCTGCATGGAACTGACCTCGCCTACGGAGTTCGCCAAACAAAAGGTCCTGGTCGTTCAGGAATACACATTCCTGGCCGCACAATCTGTGGCCAATCTCTTCCGCAAGCCGCTTTACTTCGCCGACATGGTGCAGCAGGCAGATTTGATCGGCGTAGGTTCACTGCCTATCGTGGTGCTGACCGGCTTCTTTACAGGCGGCGTGCTGGCGCTGCAGACCGCGAATACGCTGCAACGTTTCGGCTCGATTACACTTATCGGCCAGTTGGTTTCCACTTCCATGGTGCGCGAACTGGGGCCGGTGCTCACTGGCCTGATGGTCGCGGGACGAAATTCTTCGGGCATGGCCAGCGAATTGGGATCGATGGTGGTGACCGAGCAGATTGATGCCATGCGGGCGCTGGGCACCGATCCCATGAAGAAACTGGTCACGCCGCGAGTGACCGCCACGGTGTTCATGCTGTTCTTCCTGAGCATCATTTCGGACCTGGTGGGACTCGCAGGCGGCCTGATGGTGGCCAAGCTGTTTCTCAGCCTCGACGCGCGGCAATACTGGAGCAACGCCTGGCAGGTGCTGGTGTTCGAGGACGTTTTTATGGGATTGCTGAAACCGGTGCTGTTCGGTTTCATCATCTCCACCATTGGATGCTTTTATGGGATGACGGCGCGCGGAGGTACGCAAGGCGTGGGCCGCGCGACGACGCAGGCGGTCGTAGCCGCGTCGATATTTATTCTGGTGACCGATTTCTTCGTGACCAAGCTGTTAATCTCGATGCTGTCGTACAGGTAGTCTTCATAGGTAATCAATGTCCACCCCCACGCTGCCCGTCGAGTGTCCACCGGGAGCGGCACAGCCGCAGTCAGGATCGGCCATCGTCTTTGAAGATGTGCATCTTGCGTTTGGGGACAATGAGGTTCTGCGCGGCGTGTCGTTCCATTTGCCGTTCGGGGAGACGAAGGCTCTGTTCGGCGTGGCAGGGTCAGGCAAGAGCACGATCTTGAAGCTGGCCCTCGGTCTGTTCCCCCCGGACTCGGGACGGATTACCGTTCTGGGCAACGAAGTGACCCAACTGCAGGAGCAAGATCTCTTCCCAATGCGGGCGCGGCTGGGCATGGTCTTTCAGGAGAGTGCGCTGTTTGATTCGCTGACAGTCCGAGAAAACGTGGCCTACAGCCTGACCGAGGAGCGTGGCATTTATAGCGAAGAGATTGACCGCCGGGTGCGCGAGTCGCTGCGGTTTGTCGAGTTAGAGCACACGCTGGATCTGAATCCATCGGAGCTTTCTGGCGGCATGCGTCGCCGGGTTGCGATCGCGCGCGCCATCATCACTCACCCGGAGTTGCTGCTCTACGATTCTCCCACCGGCGGATTGGATCCGGTGACCTCTAATACGATCATTGAACTGATCATGAAACAACGCGATGTGTACCGCACCAGTTCACTGCTGGTCACTCATCGCCTCCAAGACGCGTTCACTCTGGCCACGCACGAATTCGACCCACGCAAGAACGAATTACGGGCGCTGCCCCGAGGCCAATATTGCGACGTTCCGATGAGTTTCCTGATCTTGCGTGACGGAAAAGTGACTTTCGACGGTGACATTCGCCAGTTAGCTCATACCAAAGACGAATACATCCGGGAATACGTCTCCTGACGGCCTTTCTCGCCCGATTCCAGCGCGGCCACTTGCGGTGAAATTGTCTCGTTTATACATTCTTTTGACATTGTTTTGACATGCGTCCCCTGGGCTGGCGGCAACATACCTTCAGGCGAGCTACCTTGCGATCCCGCAACCCCTGCGCTCAGCCCTTCCAGGAGGTCACTCAACCATGAAGACTCGTGCTGGTTTTTTCCAGATTTCTGTTTTGCGGGCGCTGATGCTGTGTTGCACAGTGCCGGTGTTGCTGGCGGCAGCGTATGCCGGCAGTATCAAGGTGGTTGCATCGACGGTCCCAGCAAATGGCGACGTCAATCCCTACGGATTGGTCGTCGTGCCTGTGACCATGGGTTCGCTGGTGCAAGGAAATCTTCTCATCAGCAACTTCAACGACAGCGCTAATTTGCAAGGCACTGGCACAACCATCGTTCAGATTTCGCCGAGCGGAAAAATGAGCTTGTTCGCCCAGATCGATCCTACCCACCTGCCGGGGCCGTGTCCTGGCGGGATAGGCCTGACCACCGCACTGGCAGCTCTAAAGAGTGGCTTTGTGGTGGTGGGCAGCCTGCCGACCACGGATGGAACCTCGGCCACGGCGCAAGCGGGATGCCTGCTGGTTCTCGACAGCAGCGGCAATGTCGTGGAGACATTCTTCGGATCGCTGATCAACGGTCCATGGGATATGACGGCGATGGACGGGGGCAGCAACGTTTCGCTCTTCGTCACCAACGTCTTGAACGGCACAGTCGCCGGGGGCGGCAACGTCGTACATCAGGGAACGGTCTTGCGGCTGAACCTCTCGATTGCAAAGGGAAAGATACCGAGTCTACAGTCCATGACGATCATTGGGTCCGGATTCGCAGAAAAGACGGATCCGGCAGCATTGGTAATTGGGCCGACTGGAGTTCACCTTAGCGCCGGCGGCTCGGATGATGATTCGACTCCGACGCTGTATGTTGCCGACAGTATCAACAACCGGATTGCGGCCATCCCGAACGCTGTGCAGCGGACCTCCTCGGCGGGAATTGGCACAACCGTGACGAAGGGTGGATCGCTGAATGACCCGCTGGGGCTGACGGTCGAGTCCAGTGGCAATATCATCACAGTCAACGGAGATGATGGGTTTGCGGTCTTGACAACGCCTTCCGGTCACCAAACGACGAAGGTGCTGCTCGACAGCAGCGGAAATCCGCCGGGAGCAGGCGCTCTGTTCGGTGTGACCACGATCGGCAGCCAGCTGTACTACGTCGACGACGCAACCAATACGCTGAATCTGTTTCAGTGAGTGGCACTCCAGACTGAAAGTGCAAGCCGGACGGTTGAGACCGGACGGCTTGCGCTTCACTTGGCGGACATCGCTCTTTCGACGTCCTCAGCCTTGGAGGGCAGCGCGGCGCTCAACTTGATGAGTTTGCCGTCTGCGCCCACCAGGAAGTCGTCTTCGATGCGCACGCCGATGTTCTCCTCCGGGATGTAGATGCCGGGCTCGATGGTGAACACCATTCCGGGCGCAAGCGGCGTCTTGTAGTCGCCGGGATCGTGCACATTCAAACCGATGTAGTGTCCCAGGCCATGGATGAAGTATTGATCGAGCGGCTGGCCATGAAGATCCTTGCCATGAGCCTTGATGTAATCCTTGGCGGCCTTGTTCAGCGAGGCATCTGAGTCACCCACCAGCAGCGACTTGCCCGACTGAAATGCGGCCATGGCGGCTTCTTGCGCGCCCAGCACGATCTCATAAATTTCTTTTTGCCGTGGGGTGAAATGGCCGTTAACAGGCAGTGTACGCGTGATGTCGGCGGCATACATCGAGTATTCGGCAGCGGCATCAATCACGACGACGTCTCCGGCCTTCATCGTGGCAGTGTCTTCAGAGTAGTGCAGAACCGTGGAATTATGGCCGGAGCCTACGATCGGCGCATACGAGGGACGCTCGCAGCCGCGGCGGGTCCACTCGTACTGCATGATCGCCGAGACTTCATACTCCCTCACGTTCGGCTTGACCGCTTTCATGGCAGCGAGGTGCGCAGCTACGGATGCGTCGACGGCTTTGCGGATCAATGCAATTTCGACGGCATCTTTCACGGTGCGCAGCGAAGTGAGCGTCATCGTCACATCCTGAAAGAACACCATCGCATTGCTGTGCCGAAGAAAGCCCAGCATGTCGTCGCTGGCGGAAGTGCTCCCCTGCGGGGACAATTCCGTGTAGACGGCCGGGCGTTGGTTGGCGAGCAGCTTCGCAACCTCCTCGGGCAGCTTGCTCATGTCTTCGACGCGATCGAAGCCGGTCACCTTGGGAGCCTCGGGATCGTCGCCGCCCATTTGTGGACCGGTGTACTTTTCAAGGCGCAAGTTGCGCGGGGGCAGAAACAGGATCTCGGTGTAAGCGCGGGCGGGAGTGTCGCCTTGAGCCTCCGTGGCCGGCGCGACCAGCAAACCGGCTCCGGGGACGGTCACGCCCGAGAGGTAATAGAAATTGTCTTCCTGGCGAAATTCGTACACCGCATCCATCGGTTCGAGCGGAGCGAGAAGGACGACAACGCCTCCTGCTTTTTTAGCTAGAGCTTCGCGGCGGGCGTGATAATCGGCGCCAGGTTGCCGGTCAAGGGCGGCGGCAGAATACGTAAACAGCAGCACACAGAGGGAAAAGAGCAACTTTCGCATGTTCGTTAATTCCTTAATTTTTGAACTCCTGGCCGCAGCAGGGGTTCGGCAGTGGCGGCGAGGACGCCGCCACGACAGCCGGCGAGACGCCGGCGCTACGTTGTTCGCTGCTAATTTCGCCCGCGGCGCTATTTGGGCGCTGCAAGGTTCTTTCCTGCCTGGATGAACGAGTCCACGTTGCTCTTGTCGATCAGATCTGAGCCCGTATCCACAAAGGCTGGAATGGGAGCGTAGCTATCCTTCGACCAGTCTGCCGTCAGTGACGACGGCTTGTGATGATAGAGGTTGTCGAGCATCTGCATGCCGACGAAGGCCATGGTGTACGGCTTTTGGCCGATGGTGGCGGCAATCAGGCCTTTCTGAATCCAGTCGAGCGTCTCCGGGTCGGTGTCGAAGGCCATCACCGTTTTGCCGGTCACGTGATAACTATTGAGCACGCCGGCAACTTCCTTTCCAGACTGCGCTTCGAGGCAAACAAAGGCCTGGACCTTGTCGCGTTCCTTGCCAACGATCTGCGTGGTCGTGTCGAAGGCGATTCTCGGATCGCCTTGAATGTCTACCACCCGCGTTACCTTGATGTCCGGGTTGCGAGCCAGAGCATCTTTGTATCCGCGCAGTCGCTCTTGCAGGTTCGACTGGTCGGGCATGGTGAAGACGACGACGTTGCCTTTACCCTTGAGTTCCTGCGCCAGGCGCTGGCCGCCGGTGAATCCGGCCTGATAGTTGTTGGTGCCGATGAAAAATAGCCGCTTGCTCGAGGGCGCATCGGAGTCGACGGTGATCACGGGAACGCCGGCGCCGATAGCTTTATCAATGCTGTCCTTCAGAACCGCGGGATCGGTGACGCCTAACAGGATGCCGCTCGCTTTCTTCTGGACTGCTTGATCGATGGCGTCGCGCTCGGCCTTCGGATCATAGTTCTGAGGTCCCGTGTAGTCGGAACGCACTTTGAACTGCCCGGCAGCATTGGAGAAGCCGGTGCCCGCGGTCTTCCAATAGGGAACCTGGAGGTTGGCCGACACGAAAACGTAGTATTCGTCCGAATCGTGCGAGGCACCGCAACTGAGCAGCAACACGAGCAGCACGGTGAGCGAACAGAGGTGGAGAAACTTATGCGAGCCAGGCATCGCGTCCTCCTTGGGAAATTCCGTCTCGAAACTGGGACACTCCGCGAGAGGGAGAAATTTCAGCGAGTGGATTGTAAATGAGGGGTCAAGCCAAGACCAGCGAGCGGGGTCCTTGGGCTTACACCCCAACGGGAAAAGGCTTGGTGTGAGTTGTCGCCCGCACCGCTGCGCCGCCGAAACGGCCTTGCAGCAATGACATCAGACCCGTCGCCCAGTAACCGACCACGAAAAGCAGCAGGAACGGGACGGTGATGAAATTTTCATTTTCCACCGCGTAATAGACGGTGAGAGCGAAATAGGATCCGATCAGCAGTTCGACCCACGGCACCCATCCCAGCCGCTTGCGATATCTGCCGGTCACAAGTTTGTCTTGCTTCGAGACCACGCTGTACTTGGGGGTGCGCGCGAAGGCAGTCTCCTTACCGATAAGTGCCTCGATCACGGCCTTCGTATTGGTAATCGTAAGACCGATTCCTAGAGCCATCAGAAATGGCAGGTATACCAGTGCCCGCGGCCACTTCCGGGGAAATAGCTCGCGCTGCGAAACCAGATAAAAACTTGAGATGGAAAATGTGGAGGCCAGGAACAGCGGCAGGTCGATGTACATCATCTGGAACCAGCCCTGGTAGAAGCGGATGATCATGGCAGGCAGCAGCAGCACCGAGAGCATGATCATCAGCGGGTAGCTGATATTCGCCGTGAGGTGATACCAGGCTTCAATTTTCGTATGCAGCGGGGCATCGCTGGCCAATACCCGGGGCAGAATCTTCTTTCCCGTCTGGATCAGGCCCTTGGCCCAGCGCGCCTGTTGCGTCTTGAATGCGGTCATCTCGACGGGCAGTTCGGCGGGGCATTCGACATCCTGCAGATAAATAAATTTCCAGCCTTTGAGCTGCGCGCGATAGGAGAGGTCGGTGTCTTCGGTTAGCGTGTCGTGCTGCCAGCCTCCTGCTTCTCCTATGGCCTTGCGGCGCCACAGGCCGGCAGTGCCATTGAAGTTAAAGAACAGGCCAGTGCGGGCCCGGCCGGAATGCTCCAGCACAAAGTGGCCGTCGAGCAGAATGGCTTCGACTTCGGTGAGGAAGGAATAATTGCGGTTGATGTGAGTCCAGCGCGTCTGCACCATTCCGATCTTGGGGTTGGTGAAGTGATGGATGGTGCGCATGAGGAAGTCTTCTGGCGGAGTGAAGTCAGCGTCAAAGATGGCGATGAATTCTCCCTTGGCGGACTCCATGCCCTCGGCCAGCGCCCCGGCCTTGAAGCCGTGGCGATTGGTGCGATGGTGGTAGGTGATGGGATTGCCCAGGACGGCGTAGCGTTCGACCAGGCCGCGAGCCACATCGACCGTTTCATCGGTGGAATCGTCGAGCACCTGGATGTCGAGCTTCTCGCGCGGGTAATCCAGCTTGCACACCGCTTCCAGAAGGCGCTCGACTACATACTGCTCATTGAAAATGGGCAACTGAACGGTGATGCGAGGCAGGTTTTCAAAATGCGCCGCTGGCTCGGTGGTGCGGTTCTTGCGATGCTTGTAGTAGAGGTAGACCAGAATGTAGCGATGGATGCCGTACCCGGCGAGCAAGCTCAGCACGATGAAGTACGGGATCAGCAGCATGAGGTCGAAGGCATTGGCGTGGTAGATCCCGCGGAAGGTGGTGTCGAGAAAATGCTGGTAGACGTAGCGCCCGATGCCTTTTGGAGCCTCGATCGCAGCGAAGTGAGCAGTCACAATGAGATCAGCAGTCAAACGAGCTATCCACTGAGATTAGTATTTTACCGGATTCCCATGTTTATTTTTTTCTTTGCCGTCTCTTTGGGATCTCTCTGCGTGCTCTGTGGTAAGGAAAAGCTTACCGCTGAGAAAGCGGAGGAACACCTCGGTGATCGCTGAGAACATCCTGGCGGTCGCGGTCCAACCCTGAGCCACCGTCAAGAGCAGCCGTTTGCTTCGGTTGAATCCCTCAGCTACAAATAGAACCATTCATGGGAACCAGGTCAGAGGCGGCAACAAACCGCACAGGCAGTTCTTATGCGCTGAATGCCTGGACTAGCATTCGCAGTTCGCTGTTGTGGATTGTCGCGATTGCATTGTTGCTACGCATTGGCTGGATCTTTATCGGGCACACCTACAAGTTCAAGACCACAGACGACAATTTCAGCTTTGGATGGGAAATGGGACGGATTGCGGCTTCCATCGCGGCCGGCCACGGCTTCAGCAGCCCGTTCGGCCCGCCCACTGGGTCGACGGCGTGGGAGCCTCCGCTGTACCCCTATCTGTCGGCAGGAGTGTTCACTGTCTTCGGAATTTACTCGAAGGCGTCCGCGTTTGTGCTGCTGGCGCTCAACAGTGTTTTCTCGGCGCTGACCTGCATTCCCATTTTTCTGATTGCGCGCAGAATCATTTCTGAGAAAGTCGCCGTCGGATCGGCATGGGCGTGGGCCCTGTTGCCCAATGTGATGTTCTGGTGCACGCGCGCGGTTTGGGAAACCAGTTTGTCGGCGCTCCTATTGGCGGTAATTTTCTGGTTAGCACTGACGTTTGAGGAACGCGATGGGTGGCTCCCCTGGTTTGAGTTCGGGTTGCTCTGGGGCATCGTCGCCTTGAACAGCACTTCCCTGCTTTCATTCTTGCCGCCTGCCGGATTGTGGGCGTGGTACCGGCGCTCGAAGCGCGGCAAACCGTCGCTCGCCGGGGTGGTATTGGCGTCGGCAGTCTTCTTCGCCTGCATCACGCCTTGGCTGGTGCGCAATTACCAGATGTTTGGAAAGTTCATCTTCATCCGCGACAATTTTGGGGCGGAGTTGCGACTGGGCAACGGAAACGGCGCCGATGGAACGCTCATGCTGTATTTGGATCCGCCACATGATCCGTATGCCATGCGGCAGTTTCAATCGATGGGCGAGTTGCAATACATCGCCATGCGCAAGCAGCAGGCGCTCGCTTATATCCGGACCGACTATGCACGATTTGTGGGGCTGTGCTTCAAGCGCTTCGTATACTTCTGGGCGGCGCCGCCGAGAGACATCGAGCCGGCATGGCTGGGCACGCTGAAGAACTCGCTCTTCCTGGCATCGTCGGTGCTGATGTTTTGGGGATTAGGCCGCGCCCTTCGGCAGCGGCGTCCGGGAGCGTGGTTATCTTTCTGGCTGGTCCTGCTCTATCCGGCGGTGTACTACGTGGTGTATGCCATCCCGCGCTACCGGCATCCGATTGAGCCGGAGATGACGGTGCTATGCGTCTTTCTGCTGACTGAAGCTGGAAGGCGAACTACGGCTTTTCCTCCTCCTGAATCTTGAGGACGTGAATCTGGTTGAGCTTGGTATCCAGCACTCCCGTGATGACCACGCGGCGACCTTCGAATCCGTGCACCAGATCGGAGCGGTCAAGGCGGTAAACATCCTTGCCGGATGACAGAACGAGATAGCCGCCCATGTGCTCGATGCAGTAAACCGAGCAGGTGTTCGCCGTGCCGCCCATGGATTTGGACTTGAGCATTTCCTGGTGCGAGCGCGTCAGCGAGTGGATATTCAAAGCACACTGGCTGTCCGATACCTCTCCATGAAAGACGCGCGAGTTCTGCCCATGGAGGGCACTGGCCATGAGCATCCCCGCCGCGCACAACATAATTGCTCGCATCATAAATCAATCTCCTGATTGCTCACGGAAGCACGGTGAACTTCATGTGCATGCCTTCGTGGTCTTCGCTGCAAATTACGGTACAGACGACTTCGTATTCGCCCGGTTCGGCAGGAACGGTAAGGAGAAACTCCTGCTTGCCGGGTTTGAACAGCAGGTCCCATCCTTCGACATGGGTTCGATCCTTGGCTCGGAGCAGGGTGAAGCCGTGGATCGAGCCATCGCGGTTCCAGGTTTTGGCTCGATGCGCTGTCACGCGCAGCAGCAATTGCTCGCCGGCCTTGACGGTGATCTCCGGAGCACGCTGTCCGGCGATTTTGTAGCGGCTGTCGCTGTCGGCAGTGATCTCGATGACGTGCGGCTGTTCCGCCGCCCGGGCCTTGCCGACCAACGATCCCAAGATCGAAATCGCGACAAACATGAGACGGATTTTCGGCCGAGTTGTCATGATGCTGTAAACGGGGAACCTCGGTGATTACTGGGTCATGTAGAACAAAATCAGGCGCTGGTCTTCGGCAGTAATGGTGGCTCGCACCCGCATGTGGCGAAGCACGGTGGCCATCATGCGCGGAGGGAATTTTTGGGGAGCGGCGTGACAGCGGCCACAATTGGCGTGAAAACGCTGCTCGCCTTGAATGCGCATAGTGTCAGCGTCTGAGGACTGCACGACCGGCACAGCCAAGGCGTTTTTCTTGGCGGCTGGCGCTCCGGCAAAGACAGACGAGACGCAGGCCAGCGCGAACAGAATCGCGGCCAGAAAAGTTGCGGGCTGAAGACGCTTTCTCATTGCGACTCCGATGGCGCTGCTACGCGGCCAAGAGGAATCACGAAGCGATAAGCGAGGCCGAAGCTCCACTGGTTGAAATCGCCTTCCGAGCTGAACAGGCGGCCATAACTGAAAATACCTTTCAAGCCGTCGCGCAGGAAGTAGTTCACGCCAAAATCAGCTTCGCGGGTGTTGACACTGGGAAGATCAAAGTCCGCCTCGGCATCGGCGCCGATTGCGCCCACGAAAAATTGCTGGGCGCGGCCGACCACCTCCGTGCGGCGCATTGCTTTTTGCCAGAAATGTGCCTGGCTCAGCCGATAAGCACCTTCAATCCAATATCCGCTGCCTGCGAACGAGCGGGCCGCTTCGGCGCGCAAGTTCAAAGGCGCTTTCGCGGGCTGCCATCCGATGTGGAAGCCGAAGGCATTCTTGCGGTCATCCTGCAGGGTGCGCTGGAACGAGCCGCCGACTTCGAGACGCGGCCCGGGCAGAAAGAGTCCCATGCGTCCACCGACGTGGCGCTCGGAATCCACGCTGCCGATGCCGATGGTGGTCGTCGAAACGTAAGCGGCATAGTTCATGTTGGCCTGCGAGCTGACGGGAAATCCGCCGCGGAACATAAAGCCATCGCTAGGAGCGGTGTTGATTGGCAGAATCAGCGGATCCGGTTGCAAAGCGCGGATCCACACGGGATAGAGACGCTCGTTAAAGATTCCAAAAGGCGTCAGAAATCGGCCAGCCGTTACCGTCAGGTATGGATTGGCGATGTAGTCTACCTGCGCGTAATCCACGTGCTTGTCTACCGGGCCGCCGTAAGGCCCTCCGCCGGGCGGGCGCTGGAATTCGCCCTCGAACTCGGCGCGAGATTCGATCAGCCAGTGATCTCCCAGGGGTACTAACAAAACAGGATTGATCTGCGTATTGATGACATTTTGTCCGGCAGTGACGAAGCTGAAAGTCCCGATGCTGCCGCTGAGAATGGGAACAGGTTTGTCGGCATCAGGCGTCTGTCCGGATGCCAGGCTTGTGAGCACAGCGAAAAATAGGGCTATACCGGGCAGAATGGTACACCGCCGGCGCCATGAAGCGATTTTTCCGCATTGGTACGACAAGCTAGAACCCCGCAAGCTATTGCCGCGATTGTCCTTCACCGGGAGGGTCAGGGGAACATCACCGAGGTAACTTTCGTATCCTTGATTATGGGACAACGGTTTTTTCCCGTTCGCCTTCTCACCAATCGCGAATGGACCCGTCTAACCCGTTGAAAGGAAGGGAGCCATGAACCGTCGTTGCCAATCCGCCACCTGGTTGGGAGCCATCCTGGGTACGATCTGTGCGGTCTTGCTGCTTGCTTTGGGAGCGCATGCCTCGGATCATTCCGGCGCACTGACCGAGGAGTTCCATCAAACTTATGCCATTACCGCCGAAGGCCGGGTTGAACTGGACAACATCAATGGCGCCGTCCACGTCTCGAGCTGGGACCGCAACGAGGTGAAGGTCGATGCCGTGAAGTACGCCGACACCAAAGAGCGGCTGGACGAGATGAAGATCGAGATCGATTCCGGCAAAGACTATCTCTCGGTGCGCACGAAGTATCCCAACCACGACCATTCATGGAACTGGGGCTCGCACAATAATCCGGGCGGGGTTGAGTACACGTTGACGGTGCCGCGGACGGTTCGTCTGGATGAGATCAAGCTGATCAACGGGTCGCTCGACGTGAATGGAGTCAGTGGTGAAGTTCGCGCGTCGTGCATCAATGGGCGGCTGGAGGCGCACGATCTTGCAGGGCGAGCGCAGCTGTCCACCGTGAATGGCCGGCTGGAAGCGAACTTTCAAAAGCTTGCCGGGCAAACGGTCGAGTTGAACTCGGTCAACGGCGAAATCGGCCTCACGATTCCCTCCGACTCCAATGCCGAAGTCGAAGCTTCAACTGTCTCGGGTGGAATCCACAATGATTTCGGCCTCCGCGTGAGTCATCACTTCGTGGGTCACAACCTGAGAGGCGAACTCGGCAATGGTAGCGTGCACATCCGTTTGTCAGATGTGAATGGGCGAATCGACATTCATCATGCGCAGGACGGGCATGCGATGAGTCCGGTAAAGGACCTCAGCCGCGACAGCAAAAAAGATGACGATGACGATAGCGAGATCTAAACATTGAATAACGGGCGTCACGGAGCGGTTCGTCAACAATCCTGGACGTCAGGGGTATACATCGCGGCTCTCGCAGCCGCGATGTTGTTTTGGACGCCAGCGATGGCTCTTGCGCAAGAGCCTCAGGCCCTGGCCAGTGGTTTGAACCAGGAACGCACGCTGGGCCCGGGTGAGAGTCATGTTTATACGATCACTCTGCGGGAAGGAAGCGCGGTCCTCGGCGAAGCCGATCAGCACGGCATTGATTTGGTCATCGACATTTTCGGCCCCGATGGAAAATTGATCCGTACAGTCGACAGCTCGAATGGAAGCGAAGGCCCCGAGCCGATTGAGCTGACTGCGCACCAGGCAGGACTCTACAAACTGGTTATCCACACGCTCGACCCGAAGGCCACGCCGGGCAAATACGTGATGAAGATCGATCGCGTATTGACCATTCAGGAAAACGTGCAGCGGCTGACGCAAAGCAACGCGGAGTATCGCAAGTTCGATGACATGGTTTCGGTCATACGGGCGCGGAATGGGAAGCAGTACGCCATAACGTCGCCCAAGGGCATCGACGAGGGACAATTCGTCGCCCTCGGCGGCATCGAACAGTGGGTCACCATTCGCGGGTGGGATCGCGATAACCCGGTGCTGCTGTTCCTGCATGGCGGGCCGGGTGACGTAACCAATACGTGGACATTTGCGTTTTTCGCTCCCTGGGAGAAACAGTTCACGGTGGTGCAATGGGACCAGCGAGGCGCGGGCAGAACGTTGCGAAAAACCGGCCCTTCAGTCGCGCCGACCATGACCGTGGACAGGCTGGCGCAGGATGGCATCGAGCTCTCTGAATATCTGCGCAAGCATCTGGGCAAGGAGAAGATCGTCATCGTTTGCCATTCGTTTGGCTCGATCCTCGGCCTGAGTATGGTGCAGGCAAGACCCGATCTCTTTTACGCCTATGTGGGAACCGGCCAGGTCGCCGACGAAACGCGCAACTATTCTGCGGCTTATGATGCTTTACTGAAGAAGGCGCAAACGGTTGGCAATCAGCGAGCGATGGATGAATTGAAGAGCGTCGGCCCGCCGCCTTACAAATCAGGCGAAGGATTTGGTGTTCAGTGGAGATGGGCGAATGCTTTCGAAGGAGCAGACCAGTTCCTGGCCGGGACACTGGGCCTCGCACTGGTAGCTCCCGGCAATACCGTGCAGGACATTAACGACTCCGGCGACGGCCAGATTTTTAGCGGCCAACGTCTTGTCGGCCAGACTAAATCCAAGGGGCCAAAGGAACTCGGCCTCGAATTCTCGATCCCGATGTTTATCTTCCAGGGAGATGAGGACTTTACCACTCCAACGTCGCTTGCACGAGATTATGAGGAGGCCATGAAGGCGCCCCAGAAGGTCTTTGTTCCCATTCGCGGCGGCGGGCACTTCGCCGTGTTCATGAAATCCGATCAGTTTCTGAACGAACTCATCACCCGTGTTCGGCCGCTGACCCTAAGCCATTGAGCATCCTAGTAGATTGTGTAGCCTGGGGCAGGGGTACGCAGATCGGGCTTGGAGGCCATCAGCAGCAATGCACCCTCCCGCTTGAACGCCTGCAGATCTTCCAGGCTGTTGAACGATTTCGTCTTGTAGTCGTCGGGCGTGGGCGTGTCATCGGGAATGCGGCGGGCTTCGACATTCTCAAAAGCATGCTTCTGCAATAGCTCGACGTACTCCGCCGCCGAGCGCACGTGCACCGGAACTTTCAGCTTGTTCACCCATTGCAGCGAGTACCGGTTATCTTTGTAGAGATTGATCAGGATGAACAGTCGTCCCCGCGGCGCCATCACTCGAAATAGCTCCATCAGAGCGCGGTCCTGATCGGCATAGTAGTAGAACGATTCCACGGACAGAACTTTGTCGAAAAAGTTTTCTTCCCAGGGAATCTGCTGCGCCGATCCCCAAACGTAGAGAATATTTTCGAAATCCTTCGAGGCCTCGCGCGCCTGCCGCACCATTTCATCGGAAACATCAATGCCGACTACTTGGCCAAACCCTTCGGGACCTTCGCCGACTAGTCGCGCGAGTAGGCGCGTCGCCCATCCCGAACCGCAGCCGAGATCGAGGACTCGCTCGCCGGGACGAAGATTCATCAGCCGGATCGTTTTCTCGGTGATGTCGAGATGGTGGCGTTCCATCTTCGGGCCTTCGCCTTCGGCGGCCCAGCGGTTAAATTCGTTTTGCAGCTTTTCGTCGGGAGTCAGGGGCCTATCACGCATAGCACTTAAATTGTAGCGCCGGCCGGCCGCCCTCGAGTGGCGGGACGGCAGTGTGACCTGTATGTTACAGTTTTCTTCCTCATGGGAACTCGCCCGCAGAACCCGGTTCCTGAGCCCAGTCCAGGTCCGCTCTACTGTCCGAATTGTTCTGAAGAAGTGACCGACCCCCTGACCTGCGGAGATTGTTCTGCCGTGATCTGCCGGCGCTGCGGCACGCCGCTGGAATCGCCCGACGAACTCGGTATTGGATAATGGAACCTATCCCGGTCTTGAGTGCCACTGACGCGTCGTCCTCCCCAAAATCGTCCGACCAAAAGCCAACCCTGGTGCGCGGACTCGGATTGGTCGATTCCGTGCTTTTGCTGGTTAGTGGAGTCATCGGCTCTTCGATCTTTCTTACCGCAAAAGACATTGCGACGCCCCTACCTCAGCCCGAATTGTTTCTTCTGGTGTGGGTGCTGGGCGCTCTGATCTCGCTGTGCGCCTGCTTCGCATTTGCCGAGTTGGGCTCGATGTTTCCCGACTCCGGCGGACAATACATTTATTTGCGCGAAGCTTATGGCGACCTGATCGCGTTTCTT
>DASTCU010000175.1:0-2376 GCA_035710825.1 Candidatus Sulfotelmatobacter sp. | reverse complement strand
GGAAAAGATAGACCGAACGTACATGCGGCCGACGGATTTTTCGCCGAAGTAGCGTCGCATTTCGCGAGATTCGATTCGTTAGTCGAGTCCGACGCCAGAAGCCTTCCTCTAGGGCTGGCGACATTCAACTACGATTTTGTCGTCAACGACAAGGTTACTAATTCAGGCCTCGAACACTGGCAGGTGGGCAAAACCGATGTGGGAGTGGAAGGTATTGTCCGTTACCTGGACGATCTATTGATAGTCACAACTGACAGGCCGAGAAGAGCGTCTTCATGGGGACTTTATTTCAGGATGTTCGCTATGGTTTGCGCGTGCTGGTCACGAAGCCCGCATTCACGATCGTGGCTGTCCTGACGCTGGCTCTGGGCGTGGGAGCCAACACGGCCATTTTCAGCATCGTGAACGCCGTGCTGCTCCGTTCTCTTCCGTTCCCCGACCCCGACCGTCTGGTCAGGATCTACTTTAACAACCCAGGGGTAGGATTGCGGGGCGTTCGGTTTTCCGTTCCGGAATTCGACGATCTTAGAACGCAGGCGGATGTGTTCGAAGGTGTGAGTGTCATCGTTTCGGGCCCCACAAACTTGACCGGTACCAAACAGCCAGAACATTTGGAAATGGTCGAGGTTTCTCCCAACTACTTTTCCATGCTTGGCGCCACTCCCGAACTGGGACGCTTATTGGGTCACCAGGACTTCGCGCTCGGTTTCGCGCCCGTGGTCGTGATCAGCGACGCCTTGTGGCGCCGATCTTATGGGGCCGATCCTGGCGTCCTCGGCCGCAGCCTCCGCCTCGATAACGATCTATACACCATTGTAGGTGTAGTTTCTCCCGGATTTCGCCACCCCGGACCGACCATTCCAGCCGTGGAGGTGTGGATTACCTGCGGATTCAGTGGCGATCCGTTCCCAGCGCCGGCGCGTGGCTTGCGCATACTACCAGGGGCAATCGGTCGTCTCAAGCCGGGCCTCACCCTAGCGCAAGCTCAGGCGCGGCTGGATGCCCTCACTGCTAATTTGCGTCGCGAATTTGCGAATGATTACCCTCCGCAAGCCAAATGGACGATTGAGATTCTGCCGTTGCAGCAATCGTTGGTGGGTAAGGTTCGGCCGATGCTGGTCGTGTTGATGGCTGCCGTAATCTTAATCGTTTTCGTCGTGTCTCTAAACATTGGCAGCCTGCTTCTGGCGCGCGCCTCTGGACGACAGCAAGAGATGGCAGTGCGCGCGGCGATGGGAGCGAGCGGCGGCAGAATGATTCGGCAGATGCTCACCGAATCGCTGTTGCTGGCCTTCATCGGGGGAATCGCAGGGCTCACGACGGCGGCGATTACGCTGAAAGTCGTCTTGCGATTTGTGCCTGCGAATCTTCCGCGGCTGGGCGAAGTAAACATTGATTGGCGGGTGTTGGGATTTGCGTTACTGATTTCGGTCGCGACCGGGCTACTGTTTGGGCTGGCTCCCGCGATTCATTCCTCGAAGGCGGGACTTGCGAGCACGATGCGCGAGGGCTCGCGCGGCTCGGGCTACAGTGCGAAGGCCGGGCGCATGCGCGACGCACTGATGGTGTCGCAGCTGGCTTTTGCGGTAGTGCTGATGGTCGGCGCGGGGCTCTTATTGGAAACACTGCGCGATTTGTTGCGGCAGAATCCGGGCTTCAATCCATCGCAAGTGGTGACTGCGAATATCTATCTGCCGAACCCGAATAATCCGCAGCTCGATCCATATCTTACCTTCGCGCAGCAGATTCCGTTTAATCGCGAACTGCTGCGGCGCGCGAACGCGATTCCCGGCGTGGAGTTGGCGGCGATTACGTCCAATTTGCCGGCCGCCGACACAATTAACAGCGATTCGGCGGCCTACGGCGCCACCAATCACAATTCGCTGGCCATCGAAGACCGGCCCACGGAATCCTCGGGAGATTTGAGCGCCGAAATTATCCGCATCAGCCCGGATTATTTTCGGGTGATACAAACACCGCTGGTGGAAGGCCGCTTTTTCAGCGAAGCCGACGAGAACGGCAAACTGCCCGTGGTAATCATCGATGAGGCGACGGCAAGGCGCTACTGGTGGCCGGATCATGATCCGGTGGGCCGGCGCCTGCGTATCCGGTTGCGTTTCGGGCAGAATCCTGTGAATCCATGGAGCACCGTGGTGGGCGTGGTGAAAAACATCAAGCACGACGGGCTCGATGTCGATGGCGTGCCGCACCTCTATGTTCCGCTGAATCAATTTCTCGGGCGGACGTTGAGCTTGGCGCTGCGAACTTCGTTGCCGGCGAGCACGCTGGAGGCGCAAATTCGCGGCGCGATTCAGAGCGTAGATCCGGGGCTGCCGGTGTTCAACGTCACCTCGATGGATGAGGTACTGGATGCAT
>DASTCU010000174.1:0-5108 GCA_035710825.1 Candidatus Sulfotelmatobacter sp. | reverse complement strand
TACGAGCGAACCTGCCCCTATCTTCTTCCTGACGAGCCAATGCGCCAGGCGGTTTGCCTCATCGTTGATCTGCCGGTAGGTCCATCGTTTCCCCTCATACACCAGTGCCGTGGCATCCGGAGTCCGAGCCACCTGCTGCTCGAAGGCTTGGTGAATGCTCAAGTCTCGGGGATACTCCGCAGCGGTCCGGTTCCACGACCCAAAGAAGCGCCTTCGTTCGCGCGAACTCACCAGCGGCAAGTCGGATAATCTCTGCTCCGGATTCGCGATGCCTCCCCGCATTAGCGTTTTCCAGTGGATTGCCATTCGAGCGATTGATTCACGCTCAAATAAATCGGTACTGTAATGGAAACGAGCCAGCAGTTTGTCAGTTCGCTCGTCCAGTTCCAGATAGAGGTCGTACTTGGTTGTTTCCGTGTCCACGTCCATCTGTGTGAGCCGCCAACTAGGATCAATCGCAGGCATCGGTGGCTCTAGCGAAAACATCACCTGGAACAAAGGATTTCGGCTCGGCTCTCGCAGGATATTCAGTTCCCGTACCAAGTGCTCAAAAGGCACGCGATCGTGATCGAGCGCTGCAAGGCTCCAATTGCGGGCGCGATGCACCAACTCGCGAAAACTTGGGTTCGCGGAAACGTCCGCGGGAACGACCACCGTATTGAGGAAATATCCGAGGAGGGCCTCTGACTCGGGGCGATTGCGGCCGGCGGTGACGGTTCCAATCGGAATCCGTTGCTCGCCCGAATAGCGTTGCAGCAACGCAGCAAAGCCGGCGAACAACACGTGAAAGATGGAGACTCCTTCCTTTCGGCAGAACTCCCTCAGCGCTGCGGTTAACGGGGACCGCAATTTGAATGGGTACATCGATCCGTGAAATGTTCGTGGAAGTCGTTGGCGATGATCGGTCGGCAAATATACTTCCGGTAGAGGTCCGCTGAGCTGTTCCCGCCAGTATTCAATTTCTTTGGCGAGAGATTCTCGCGTATTGGTTCGCCGTTCCCAACAGGCGTAATCCGGATACTGAATAGGAAGTTCCGGCAGCGGACTGGGATTCCCGGCTGCATAGGCTTTGTACAACGTGGACAACTCGGGCAGAAAGACACGATAGATCGCCACGCCATCAAAGATAATATGGCTGAGCGTGAGGTACAGCCGGTGCTCGCGGTCGTCGAGTCGGATCAACTTTGCCCGAAACAGTGGCACCTGCCCAAGATCGAGGGGTGTTTGCGCATCGGCAGTAGCAATGCGCCGCGCCGCCTCTTCTCGCTGTGAGCGCGCAAATCCGCTGAGATCGATAACAGGAAGTGAAATAAAGAGGTTCCCCTGCACTTCCTGAACGGGCTCTCCATCGACGACTTTAAAGGCGGTGCGCCAGGCTTCATGCCGGCGTAGGATCTCATTGAAGCTCTGCCCCAGCGCCTTGACGTTCAGAGGTCCAGAGTAGTGAATCGTTACGGGTTCGTTATAGAGAGGAAGTTCCGGAGCCAGTTGGGAATGAAGCCACACTTGCTCCTGAGCATGGGACAGAGGAACACGTTCCCCTAGATTGCGTCGTGGAATTTGCCGAGTCTCTCGACGGACTCCGAATTCGCCCCGGAGGTATTTCTCCAACAACTTCTGCTTCGCTTCGGAATACTCACGGTCCATCTCGCCCCCTGGAGTCAAACGAAAACTTCTTTGTTGCCTTGCTCGTATCAAACATAACGGGGAGAGCCGTCAGACCGCGTAGACCAAGATTCTGTCGCCAGCTAAGAGGAACGCGAGTGTCCAGCGTGAGATGCGGAAGCCGGGCCAAAATTCTCTCGAAGGCAATCTGCCCCTCCAACCTGGCGAGCGCAGCGCCGAAGCAGAAGTGAGCGGCCCAGCCAAACGCGAGATGCCGGTTATCCTTGCGAGCAATGTCGAAGCGGTCGGGTTCTGGAAAGCGTTCAGGATCGCGATTGCCGGCGCCCATGACTGCGATGACTGCAGCTCGCTTGCGAATGCCTTTGCCTCCCAACTCGACATCCGCTGGAGCAAGCCGGGCCGTATGCTGGCTGGGACTCTCGTAGCGCAGCAACTCTTCGACCGCGGAAGGAATCAGCGATGGATCGGTCCGCAGTCGCTCCAGTTCGCCCGGATGCCGCAAGAGTGTAAGCACTCCGTTGCCGATTAAGTTCGTCGTGGTTTCCTGGCCTCCGACCATGGTCACAATCAGGTTGGCGACGATTTCCTCTTCCGAGAACCGGGCGCCCTCAACTTCGGCGGTCATGAAGGCCTGAATCAAACCGGCGCGCGGATGTATCGTCTGTTCCTGCATGGCCGTCCGGAAGTAGGCGCACAGGTGTTCGACGCTGCGCAGGACTCGAGGGAAGCGGTCGGGATTGTGTTGAAAATTCCCCAGCATCTCGGCAAAATCCTGCGACCATTCCTTGAGTTGCGCGTGGTCCTCGGCGGGCACTCCCAGCATCTCGGCAGTGACGATGGCCGGCGCCGGGCTCGCGAAATCGGAGATCACGTCCAAGTGGCCCGCTTCAACCACAGCATCCAGCAGGCTGTCCATGACGTCCCGAATGTGGAACCGGAGCTGCTCGACTCTGCGTGGCGTAAAAGCAGCAGAAGCAAGAGCACGCAGGCGGGTGTGAGACGGAGGATCGAGAAACAACATTTGCCGCACCATCACCGCTGCTATCGGATTGAGCGCTGACAGGTTCAAAGCGCTCAGTTGCTCGGGCGTAGGCGTACGCTCTGCCGAAAAATGATGGAGCACGTGGACTACATCGTCGTAGCGAGTGACGACCCAGGCGTGCAGGAAAGGATCCCAGTGCACGGGATCTTCGCTGCGCAGCTGGTGATAAAGCGGGTACGGGTTTGCCAGCACCTCAGGATCGAGGAGATAGTACAAGCTGAGGTCGCGGGGTTGGACCGTCTGTGTCGGGGTCGCCGTTTCGGTGGTACTCATACTGAAATTCCGCCGGATAACGACTCGAGGACGCGCCGCGCTTCCTCGTCACTCATGGCATTCAGCTGAGAGCGAATAAGACTGTCAATCTCCGATGCGATGCCATGCACGCTCGGATGATCGAACATACTTCGCAGCGAAAGCTCCACACCGAATCTCTCCTGGATTTTGGCAATCAACTGGGCTCCCATCAGGGAGTGACCGCCGAGCCGGAAAAAGTTATCTTCCCTGCCGATGCGGTCCACTGTTAGCAAGGTAGTCAGAAGGTTGGCCAGCCACTGTTCGACTTCACCTTGTGGCGGATCGAACCGGTCATCGCTAAGAACGTTCGCTGTCGTAGGCGCCGGCAGAGCAGCCCGATCTACCTTTCCATGGGTAGTGAGCGGCAAACGCGCAATTTTGACGAAGGTCGACGGCACCATGTAATCGGGAAGGTGATCTGCCATGAAGCTTTGCAGTTCACTGGCCTGCGGGCAGGAGTCGGGCTTCAGCACGATATAGGCAATGAGACGCGCCTCTGCGGCCTCTTCCGTGCGGACTGTAACGAAGCTCGCCTCGACAGCAGACTGTCGGTTCAGTACTGCGCTGATTTCCCCCGGTTCAATGCGGTAGCCTCTGATCTTGACCTGGTCATCTACCCGCCCCAGGAACATAATCTGGCCGTCCGGAAGTTGCCGCGCCAGATCGCCAGTGCGGTATACGCGAGCTGGTTCTGTCGTGAACGGGTCCGGGAGAAATCTTTGTGCAGACAATTCTGGAAGATTGAGATATCCACGTCCAACACCGGCGCCGCCGATCAGCAGTTCGCCGCTGGTGCCTTCCGGAACTCGCTTCATCTGTTCATCGACAATGTAGATTCGAATACCATCGATCGCTTGTCCGATGCTGGGAAGGGTTCCCGGCTTGGCATCGTGCGGAACGATTCCAGAAGTCGCGACCACAGTGCATTCCGTTGGTCCGTAATTATTCACCAGGGCAAACGGAAGATCAGCCTGAGGATAACGGTGCAGAACGTCCGCTCCGGTCAGCAGGAAACGCAGGGAAGCATTGGACGGCCAGCGCAAGCCAATCATGGCCTCGGCAAGCACAGTGGGAAGAAAACTGATCGTGATGCCTTTTGCACCCATCCAGTCGCGCAGCCGCTCGGGCGCCGTGCGAATCGCATCATCGATGATGTGGATGGTTGCTCCCGCTGCCAGATAGGGCCACAGTTCCCAAACCGCGGCATCGAATCCCGGGCTGGCCTGCATTGTGGCCTTATCCGCAGCGGTGACCTGAAACGCGCGAGTGTGCCAACGGATGAGATTCAGCAGATTTGCGTGCGTGATCTGGACACCCTTTGGCCGACCCGTCGAGCCGGACGTGTAAATCACGTAGGCCAAGTCGTCAGATTTGACATGGCCTGTCTCGCGCATCTCAGAATCGTGACCGGACAAAGCACCATTCTTGTCGAGAACAATCGTTTTCCAACTTCCGGCTGGTAGCAGTTCCGCAACACTCGGCTGCGTCACCACAAAGGGACAGTGAGAGTCTTCTAAGAGCATCGCCAGCCGTTTGGTGGGATCAGCGGGATCCAGTGGCAGGTACGCGGCCCCCGCTTTCAGAATCCCCAGCGCGCCGGTTATGAAACCTGCGGACCGTTGCATGCAAAGGCCAACCAAGAACCCCCGGCCGACACCAAATGAACGCAGCATTGAGGATACGTCATTCGCACGAGCATCAAGGTCCCTATAATTAAGTCGCAGGTCGGCGTCCACAACGGCAATCGCATCCGGTGTCGCGGTCACCCGAGCTTGGATCAAATCGTCTACGCACATAGGAGTCGGATGGTTTTGTAAGCTGATGTCGAAGTTCATGACACGCCCGATCCATTCGTCGAATTTCCGCCTGCAGCTTTTCCATCCAGCACTCGTTGCAGCACGTTCTGCAGTTCGGTGTGGGATAGGCCGTCGAGTTGTGCGAGGAGTTCCTCCCGGCTTGCGTCTGGAGTGGTGCGTTGGCGGCGTCTAAGGATGGGCGTGGGGGATTTCAGGCCCAATGCTCGGGCTTGCTCCACCTCGCGGGCCAGCGCTGCAATCGTGGGCGATTCAAAGACGCTGCGCACCGGCAACTCCACTTCCAGCGTCCGCCGGATGCGCGCCGTCATCTGCAGCACCAGCAGAGAATG
>DASTCU010000173.1:0-1861 GCA_035710825.1 Candidatus Sulfotelmatobacter sp. | reverse complement strand
TGCCACCTGTTCCGTTTTTGTAAATCGGATTTTTCAGCATCTAACCTAAGCATCCGCCAAGCTATAATCGCGGAAGCGGTCTAGCGACTGGAACTTTTCGGCCCCTTGTCTCGTATCAATTACCAGCTGCGGCACCGTTTTTCTTGCAGCTGAACGCATAACTATCACTGACGTTATTCGTCCAAGGCTTAAGGGCCTCGGGCGGTAGATAACTGGCCAGGTGCCCCGGGTGGAGCAGCAGGAGAAAAGCATGGCTACGGCCGAAGTCATCAGCATTGATCAGCCCCAGGTGTCCGCTCCGCCGGAATCCTGCATGATCTACACTTGGAACCTGTGGAAGACCTATGACATGGGTTCCGAGCAGCAGGTGCATGCGCTTCGCGGGGTGAACCTGCAGATCCGCCGCAACGAATACGTCGCAATTATGGGTCCCTCGGGGTCGGGCAAATCCACGCTGATGAACCTGATCGGCTGCCTGGACACGCCCAGCCAGGGTCAATACTGGCTCAACGGACAGCAGGTCAGCGAGCTCGACGACGACGAACTGGCGCGAATTCGTAATAAAGAAATCGGATTCGTGTTTCAGACATTCAATCTGCTGGCCCGTGCGACGTCTCTCCATAACGTTGAGCTGCCTCTCATCTACGCCGGCGTGCCATCTGACGAACGGCACGAACGCGCCCGTGCCGCTTTGGCAGCAGTCGGCATGGAGCCGCGCATGACTCATAAGCCGAACGAGCTTTCCGGCGGACAGCGCCAGCGCGTTGCCATTGCCCGCGCATTGGTCAACAAGCCTTCCATTATTCTTGCCGACGAGCCAACCGGAAACCTTGACTCGCAGACTGGCTTGGAAATCATGACGCTGTTCGACCGCCTGCATGCCGAAGGCAACACGATTGTCCTGGTCACCCATGAGCACGACATCTCCGAGTACGCGCATCGGGTGATTCATATCAAAGACGGGGTAGTCGAGCGGGACGAGATAAAGAGGTAAGTCCCGGAGTCGCTGCGATCGTAAGCGGAATTCCGTGAGCGACAACCTAACCAATTCGCCGGTAGTCCTCGCCATCATCACAATTCCCAGCCAGGTGCTTTGGTCGTATTCCGTCGGTGGCGTGGTCTTTGCCATCGGCCTGGTCACGATTTTTGTTCGCGGCGATTGGCAGAAAGCGCGCGGACTGGACAAGCTGATTTTGTTTGGGCCATTGTTCTATGCGGGGCCCGTCGCGGCCTTCGGCACCGAGCATTTCACGCTAACGACTGTAATCGCCTCATTCGTGCCTGCGTGGATTCCGTGGCATCTATTCTGGGCGTACTTTGTGGGCGCTTGCTTCATCGCAGCCGCACTGAGTGTGGTAACGAGGATTCAGGCGCGTCTCTCGGCGAGTTTGCTCGCCTTGACCTATTTTCTTTTCGTCGTGCTGATGGATGCGCCGGCCTGGGCACAAAATCCGCGAGATCGTTTTGCACTGACGCTTGCGTTGCGGGAACTATCTTTCAGCGGTGGCGCTCTGGCGCTGGCGACCAGTCTCACTGAGCAAGCGCGCCGGCGCGAGGTCCTGGCAACGATTGCGCGCTACTTCATCGCAATTCCTGTGCTGGTTTACAGCTTTGAGCAATTCATGCACGGCGAATACGTTCCCGGCGTTCCGCTTAATCGTATGACTCCCACGTACGTCTTCGGATACGCTGTGTGGACGTATCTTGCGGCGGTGGTCTACTTAGTCGCAGGTGCATTGTTACTTGTTGGAAAAAAGACCCGCGCGGCAGCGACGTGGCTCGGGTTAGCCGTGCTGTTGGTGATATTGGTCGCGTACGTGCCGATCGCAGTAGTGGACCGCGCCAGGCTTGACGGCCTCAA
>DASTCU010000172.1:0-5514 GCA_035710825.1 Candidatus Sulfotelmatobacter sp. | reverse complement strand
AGCATGACCCGCATGAAGCTGCAACTCACGCGCGACCGAGTACGACTGCAGAACCAGATCGAGTGTTTGCTGGAAGAGATGCGGATCAAGCTATCGATGGTGGTCAGCAATGTACTGGGAGCCAGCGGGTTGCGCATCCTGCATGCTTTGGCAAACGGAGAGACCGACCCCAGGAAGTTGGCGCAACTGGGTGGGGAGCGGTTGCAGTGCACCCAGGAGCAACTGGGGGATGCTTTGACGGGAAAAGCCCAGCCCGTGCATGGGGCAATGTTGGCTTTGCAGTTACAGCGATTGCAGTTGATCGATCAGCAAATGGAGCGGCTCAATAGCATGATCGCGGCAGCTATGAAGCCGCATCAAGATGCCGTGATGCGACTGGCGGAAGTACCCGGCCTGGGAGTGGATTCTGCGCAACAAATCATCGCCGAGGTGGGCGCTCAGGCCAGTACGTTCGCATCGGCAGCGGAGTTGACCTCATGGGTGGGAACCTGTCCCGGCAAGGAGGAAAGCGCGGAACAGAACCATAGCAGTCGCTCCGCCAAGGGCAATAAATATCTGCGCCGGGTGCTGAACCAGGCAGCCCATGCTGCCGTGGCGAAGAAAGGCAGTCACTTTCAAATCGTGTTCCGCCGCCTGCTGCCCCGCCTAGGCTATCAGTCCGCTGTCTGGGGAGTGGCCCATCGGCTCTGTCGCGTAGTCTGGAAGATCCTGCATGAGGGGGTGCGATTTATTGAGCAAGGTCAGCAAGCAGGTCCCCGGGAAAAGAAACAACGTGCCCAGATGCTGGCGCGAGCCCTCCGCAAGCTTGGTCATGAGGTCACCATCATCCCCATACACCAACTCGCGGCCAAGCCTGCTATTTAGGTCGGGAGAGGATTTTCGACGGAGTGTAATGATTCCATAAACAATGTCGGCTCCCATCGACCGAGTAGACTTTGGAGGCGCAAACCAACCAAAGGGCTCGGAGGAAAGGAGCCGAACATGCTGATTATAGTCGCGCATGATCCTGCGGCTCACAACGAAAGATGAAAATGGGAGCGAGTGGGAGTAGGTTGGAACGCGATTGCGCCCGGAACGAGGTCGCATCGCAAAGTGGTGCCAACAAGCCCGCATTATAGTCTGACCCGGAAGCCGAGAAGCACAACGAACGGTAGCCGCCATCTCTGATGGCGAGCACGCGAAGGAGATTTTCCAGAAAAGGCTTCCTCCGGATGCAATCCAGGAGGAAAGCCATGCAAGTTGTGTATGCCCGATGCGCAGGGCTCGATGTCCATAAGAAAACAGTCAGCGCTTGCATCACCGTGTGCGAAGACAAGCAGGGAAAGCAGCAACAGACGCGGGCGTTCGGCACGTTCACACAAGACTTGCTGAAGCTGGCGGACTGGCTGAAGGAGCACGGAGTAACTCACGTAGCCATGGAAGCTACGGGAGTTTACTGGCGACCGGTATGGGCGATGCTCGAAGAACACTTTGAGCAGATGCTGGTGAACCCGCACCACATCAAGGCGGTACCGGGACGTAAAACGGATACGAAGGACTGCGAGTGGATTGCTGACTTGTTGCAGCATGGATTATTGAAAGGTAGCTTCGTGCCTCCCACTCCGATCCAGGATCTACGCGATCTGACCCGTTATCGGGCGGAGTTGCGGCAGAGTCAGAACCGGGTGGCGAACCGCATCCAGAAGCTGCTGGAGCAGGCCAACGTGAAGTTGAGTTCAGTCGTGTCTGACACTCTGGGGGTATCAGGCCGCCACATGCTAAGAGCAATCATCGCCGGCCAGAACGATCCTCAGCAACTGGCACAGTTGGCAAGGGGGCAGTTGAAAAAGAAGATTCCTCAACTGCAGCAAGCGCTGGCAGGGCGGGTGCGAGAGCATCACCGATTTCTGCTAGCCGAGTTTCTGGACGAGTGGGATGCTCTGCAGGAGCGCATTCAGCGAATCGAAGCCGAGATCGATACGCGCGCTCGCCCTTTTGAATCAGCCGTCACTCTTTGGCAGACGGTGCCGGGTGTCGACTGGGTGACGGCATGCAGTCTGGTGGCAGAGATCGGGGTGGAGATGAAGCAGTTTCCGACAGCACAGCATCTGGCTTCGTGGGGGGCACTGTGTCCAGGCAATCACGAAAGCGCCGGCAAGCGGAAATCCGGCAAGACCCGCGACGGCAACAAATGGTTGTAGGTTTTATAGTCGTGACAATGGCCATGTACACCGCAGTGCTGGAAAGAACGCGAGAGATCGGAATACTGAAGGCGCTCGGGGCTTCGTCCGCCTATATTCTGAATCTGCTTTTTCGGGAGACGCTGCTGATCGCGATACTTGGCAGCTTTTTAGGAATTGTGATGACGGAGCAAATGGCTAATGATGCATGCTGCTCCGGCCAGCTTGACCCAAGAGATCGTATACAGTTGGTGGCCTATTGCGTCAGGCGTGGCGGTCGTCGGGGCTTTGTTGGGAGCCATCCTCCCCGCATGGAAAGCAATTAAGCAGGACGTTATCCAAGCATTAGCCTATGAATAAAGTCAGCCCACGCGGAATACTCTCCAATCGCGAATTGCGTTTGGTTCGACTCGGCGGTCGGTAGGGACCGCACGTCCAATCTGGACTACACCCGGACAACCCGTTATTCGCCGACTATCCGGTCCAGTAGGTCAACGAAAGATTGCTTTCCCAAAATTTCCCCGAAGCCGACTTCTGGGCAGCGTTGCTGAAAGTGCGTCCCCTGGCATAACCTCCAGGTAGTCCGTCTACCGGCAGAAACATGGGATGCTGCTACCAATCAGAGATAAACGCGCGAGCGCGATTGCGCGACTTCTGATTCCAGTGGTGGACAGAGTTCATAGGCCCCCCAAAACCGGAAGCGAGGATGGTGCGATGGAAAGCTGGGAAGAGCACAAGAAGCGTTTAGACCATGAGATGCAGGAGCATATCGACTTGGAGACGCAGGAGAACATCGAGGCGGGCATGGCGCCGCTCGAAGCCCGGCAAGCAGCGATGCAGAAGTTCGGGAGCGTTGCGCTGGCCATCGGCCAGTCGCGGGAAGCGTGGCGATGGCTGTGGCCGGAACGGATGTGGCAGGATGTGCGCTTTGCGCTCCGCACCTTCCGCAAGAATGCCGGTTTCACCGTGGTGGCGCTACTGTCGCTGACTCTGGGCATCGGGGCGAGCATTGCGCTGTTCAGCGTGGTTTATGGCGTCCTGATTGCGCCGTACCCATACGCCAGGCCGAATCAGATCTGGGCGCCGGCGGTGCTGGGCCCCAATGATGCCGTCCATGGCTGGCATTGGTATTCGCAGCGGGAGATGGAGGAGATCGAGAAGCTTCCGGCGTTCGGCAATGTGATGGCCACTAGCGTGAAGCCGGTGATGCTGACGGGCGGCATCAACCCGGAGAACTTCTACGGCGTTTTCCTCACCGGCGGAGCTTTCAACTTCCTCGAAGTGAAGCCGCTCATTGGGCGGACGATCCAGCCCTTCGATATCGGACCGGGCGGCGATCCGGCGCCGGTCGTGGTGCTCACGTACGGTTTCTGGCAGCGCTTCTTCAGCGGCGATCCGCGCGCGATCGGTCGTACCATTACGCTGGATGACGTGCCGCGCACCATCATCGGCGTGATGCCGCCGCGCTTCGGCTGGTGGACCAACGAGGCCTTCTGGCTGCCGCTGCGGATGGATCCGAAGGATTCGAGCGGCCTCGCGGTCATCGTGCGGCTCGCCCCCGGCGTGAAGCCACACTCCGCCGAGCAGCAGCTGAACCAGCTCAATGTCCGGTTCGCCGCCGAGCACCCGGACGATTACCCAAAGGGACAGCTGCGCACGATTCTACTCAATTATATGGACATCACCGTGGCCAGTGGCGACATGAGCACGAGCCTTCATTTGCTGCTTGCGGCAGTCGGCCTGCTACTCCTCATCGCCTGCGTCAACGTCGCCAACCTGCAACTGGCGAGGACAACAGGTCGCGCCCGCGAGATTGCGATGCGCATCGCCATCGGCTCAGGACGTGGGCGCCTGGTTAGGCAGCTCCTCACCGAGAGCCTGCTGCTGTCGGTGGTGGGCGGCGCACTGGGCGTGCTGTTCGCGCTGGGAGCGACGCGGCTGATGGTCGTGCTGATTCCGCCGGACTATGTGCCGAACGAAGCGCGCATCACCATCAACGGTTATGTGCTGCTGTTTTCGCTGGGCGTCTCCATGCTCACTGGGATTTTGTTCGGCCTCGCGCCGGCGCTCCGTTCGTCGCGGCCCGATCTGGTGGGAACACTGAAGGACGGCGGCGCCGGGGCCACCGGCAGCGTGAGCGGACGCGCCATGCGCAGCTGGCTGGTGGTGGCCGAGATCTCGCTATCCGTGATCCTGCTCTCCGGGGCAAGCCTCGCGGTACGCGGCTTCGTCCAGGTCCTGCACGTCGATCCTGGCTTCCGACCGGAAAAGGTGCTGCGCATCGACGTGACGCTGGCGCCGAAGCGCTATCCAACCTGGGCCCAGCGCAACGTACTCGATCGCAATCTGCTGGAAAGCGTGATGAACCTGCCCGGCGTACGGGCCGCGGAGCTCGGCAACGAAGGGCTGCCGTACAGCGGGTGGCGTTCGTCTCTTACGATCCCCGGGCAACCGCGCGTGGACGGCCGCAAGGTGGCGGTTGCGCTCATCAGCGGGCTGTACCCGCAGACACTGGGGATTCCGCTGCGGCGGGGACGGGAATTTACTGAGGCGGAAGTCGAGAGCGGCACGCGCGTGGCGCTCATCAACGAGAGTGCCGCGCGGCTTTGGCCCGCGGGCGAGGACCCGGTGGGGCGGGCGATGCAACTCGACGGTCTGGCGCAACCGCCTGATGATCCACAGGTGCTCGCGGCTCCGGGAATTGCAGCGGGTGTGATGATCGTCGGCGTGATCGGCGATACAAAAAATGATGGCCTCGGAGAGGTCCCGGCTCCCGCCGTCTACCTGCCGTACACGTTGTACGCGCCGCCCGATCGCCAGCTCGCGGTACGCACCACAGGCGATCCGCTGGCCATCGTCAACGCCGTGCGCCTCAAAGCGCGTGATCTCGACAAGGACATCGCCCTCGGAAAGCCGAAGACCCTCGACGAATTACTGAGCGAAGAGACGCAACAGCCCCGCTTCTTCATGGCGCTGTTCAGCACATTCGCGGCGCTGGGGCTGACCCTCGCGGCGATCGGCATCTACAGCGTGATTTCTTACCACGTAACTCAGCGAGTGCAGGAGATCGGCGTACGCATGGCGCTGGGCGCCAAACGGGGCGACATTCTCAGGCTGATCCTTCTCATGGTCGCGAAGTTTACGTCCTTCGGCCTCGCTACTGGGCTCATTGGCAGCCTCCTGATCGAGCGCCTGGTGCGATTCCAGATGTTTACGCGGACCTCGTTCGGGGTCGCTCCGCTCGCGGGGATCGTGCTGCTCCTCGCCGCGGTCGCGCTGGTAGCCGCCTGGTTACCTGCCGCGCGAGCTCGTAATCTCGATCCGGTGACGGCGCTGCGGCACGAGGCCTGAACCA
>DASTCU010000171.1:0-28957 GCA_035710825.1 Candidatus Sulfotelmatobacter sp. | reverse complement strand
AAGGAGCGCGTCGAACTCACCAAAGAGCGCGATATTGCGGAGCTCTACGTCGGCGGCAAGGCATGGGAGCTCACCTACAAAGGCGCTCGTCCTATCGACCAAAAAGATCTCGACGATTACCTGCGGCGCCGGAAATACTCGCTCGAGACCATCCTGCGGACCTGGGTCAGCGATCCCACCGTCGTGCTTCTGTTCGAGGGAAACGCCATCGCCGCGCAACATCCCGCGCTGCGCGTCACGCTGGTGAATTCAAAGGATGAGAGCGTCACGTTGTTCTTTGACGTGGACACGCATCTTCCCGTGAAGAAGTCTTTCGAATGGCGTGATCCCGTCGACCGGCAGAAAAATCTCGAAGAAGAAATTTACGAGAATTACCGCTCAGTCTCAGGCATCATGGCGCCGTTTAACCTGACGCGCTATTTCAACGGCGACATGGCGAGCCAGCGATTCCTAAACTCCGTGACCATCAATCAAGGACTCGACCCCGCCATGTTCGATCCCAACTCAGGCTACAACCCCAACAAGCCGGCCAAGGGGAGCAAGTCCCAAAAAAAGTAAGCGGCCTGTCCTAGCGATCCTGACTGGGGACATTTCCACGGGATAACGCTCGACTAACTTGTTGTATTTACATATCTTTACAGCAAAGTATCCTGCCTCGCAAGGCCTTCCTGCCGGCCACGAACTGTGGCTTTTTTGCCACAGACGATTTTTTGGACGCCACTGGTAGGCTGAGAGTTCTCTAAGAATCATCTCTGATCTATCGTTTGACCTACGAGCAAACAATTCGCTCTGCGGTGGAGTGCAGTGGTGTAGGTTTGCACAGCGGGGCACCTGTTTCCATGCGAATCCTGCCCGCCGCCTCGGGCACCGGCATCGTCTTCCGCCGCACCGATCTCGATGGCTTTGAAATCGAGGCCATCAGCCGCAACGTGGCCCGCGTCAGCTACGCCACCAGCTTGATGAAGAAAGGCGTGCTCATTTCCACCACCGAGCACGTACTTTCCGCCTTCATCGGCTTGGGAATTGACAACGCGATTGTTGAGCTGGACAACCTCGAACTTCCCATCCTGGACGGCAGCGCCAAGCCGTTTGTGGACATGATTCGCAAGGCAGGCATTCGCAAGCAGCGCCGGTCGCGAAAATATTTGAAGATCCGCCGCGAAGTGGAGATGCGCGAGGGTGACAAGTTCATCGCCGTCTATCCTTCCGACACCTACTCGGTGTCGTATTCCATCAATTTCCCGCATCCGCTGATCGGCAAAGAAACCTTCCAGGTCGAACTCACCAATGGGAGCTATTTGAAGCATATTGCCGCGGCCCGCACTTTCGGCTCACGGGAAGACGAGCAGTCGATGCGCAATATGGGGCTGATCCGCGGCGCCTCGCGGGAGAACTGCATCGTGCTGACTCGCACCGGCCTCGAGAACGGACCGCTACGCTTTCCCGACGAGTTCGTCAGGCACAAAGTATTGGACCTGGTGGGCGATCTCGCCCTTCTCGGCAAGCAGGTGTTGGGAAAGATAGTCGCCGACCGTGCCGGTCATGCCATGCACACCGCGTTGGTCTCTCGCATCTTGCGCGACAAGACGCTGTGGGAAGAAGTCACGTTTTCGGGTGATGTGCCCGAGCGCGAAACCTACGCCCGCTCCGAAGCCGCAGCAGGATCCTCTTTCTAGTATCTAATCTTGGCGCCGAACCGGGTAGCGCCGGCGTCCCGCCGGCTGTCGGGGCGTCATCTTGGGGCTACCGCCGATGCCATCAACTCAGCATGAAGTTTTGAGGTAAGTTAATCCGCAGGCTCGCAGGGCGCTCCCGCCGAATCGGCCCCATCCTCGGGCTGCTGTTGCAGCAGCCGTTGCAACTCTGCACGAGTCTCATCAATGACCGCGGCGGCAAACTTTCGCGCCGTTTCCTGGCGCTCTTTCGACAGCTCTTTCACCCGCATGTTGAGCAGCGGAATATCTTCTTCCAGCCAGCGCAGGGTTCTTTGCACCTTGGCAATGCGGAACTCGTTGGTCACAATTCGCTCTCCCCGATCTATCAGCTTGCCATGGCCACGCGGCCGCGCAAGTCCAAAGAAAGGTTCGTCCGAAACCGGCCACAGAAGCACAAGAAGTCCCCCGTGGCCCTCTGTGCCCTCTGTGGTTAAGTTTCTTGGGTGAACGTTCAGCGGGAGCTGTCCGCGTCGGGATCTGCGATGAGTTCTTTGGTCCCGGGAAATTCTTCTTCCATTCGTTGATCGAGCCAGTGCTCGAGTTCTTGCTGCGAACTTTTCGGAATATGATGAAAACGGAATCCAACCAGCCCTTTCATATCGGTCCAGGCAACCTCGGCTTCAATTTCCATCCGGATATCGCTTTGCGGGAGCGCGAACTTCAGGTGAGGAGTCGCGCCTTTGGGGAGTGCTTCGCGCAACATCAAGGCAATGCCGCCTTCGCTGATATTGGTGCTGGTCCCCTGCAGTATCTTTCCATCGAGCACGACCTTCACCGCCATTTTTACGGGCTGCCGGAAATAGCGGCGCCGCTCTTTCAGCATGAAATTCAGTGCCGCATGAAAGCAGCGGGACGCATTCAGATTGCTGATGGGTTTCTGCAGAACGAAATTCGCTCCCATCCCAAAGGCTTGTTGCGTCGTCGTGCACTTTCCGTTCAGGACCGCAAAGGCCACCGAACTCTTGTTGCTGGGAGTGTTTCTGAGCGCTTGCAGGAGAGCCAAGCCGCCGGTGAGATCGTCGCAATCGACGATGACCGCATCGAACTTGTCCGCGATCAGCATGTCGGCGCCCGCCCGTGCTTCATGGCAGACTTCGACGTCAATCGACAATTCCTCCAGCGTGGGCCGGATTACCCGCACTAATTCCGGGTCCTGGCTCAGGAGCAAAGACTCCAGCGTCATATAGTGCGATTCTAGGGGAGGGCCGGGAACCCCGATAGTGACCAAGGTGATGGAACCTCAGTCCGCAGCCTTAGCAGAGAACCCCGAAGTTGTTGGATTCGTTTGATATTGCTCGAAATGACCAAGGATTGTGCGGCACCGTCGCTCAGAGTACAACTGAACGATGTCGCGCCATGAGTAACCTTTTCTATTTATCGTTGGGATCGAATGTAGGGGACCGCGAGGGTTATCTGCTGCAGGCGATCGGTCGGCTGCGGGAGCATGGACTCTACGTCGCGCTCTCGTCCTTCTACGAAACCGAGCCGGTCGAGGTCACCGATCAGGCCTGGTTCTTAAACTGCGCCGTCGCATTGGAAAGCGGCGAAACTCCCCCTCAACTGATGGCAGACATCCTTCGCATCGAGAAAGCGATGGGGCGTCAGCGCATCGAAAAAAAAGGCCCGCGCACAATCGATATCGACATTCTGCTCGCTGGCGACACGATCGTGGACACGCCCGATCTCACGATTCCTCACCCCGCCATGGCGGAGCGACGCTTCGTCCTCGAGCCGCTCGCCGAAATTGCACCCCAAGCCAGGCATCCAGTGCTGAAGAAAACAGTCCGGGAACTACTCGACGGATTGCCCGCGGGGCAGACGGTACGCAAACTCCAGAAACCGTAGCCACAGATCACACGAATCATCACGGATCGAGCAAATGAATCCAGATCCGTGTTGATCTGTGAAATCGGTGGCAGGTTTTACGGCAAAATGATCCGGCTGCCGGCTTCCTGGGGCGTGACCACCGCCGATTCCTTTCCCGGAAACTGCGCCAAAAGAAATTCAACGAATGCTCGTGATTTCGGACGCCCCGAAGTCCTGCCATTCCCCAGCCGCAGCAAAAACACCAGCGCCTTCAAAACCTCGGAATCCTTGAGGCTCGAATAGCCCACATGCTTCTGCTCGGCCTCGCGATATTCCTTCACCATGTTCTCGACCGCGATGGCGGCCCTGCGCTGGGAGTCGCTGGTCAACGGCTGCTCGTAATGTAATCCGGAATTGATGCGCCGCTCGTAGCTCTTGGCCAGCATCGCAAGCGCGGCAATTAGATCCTGATCGTGCAGGCTACGATCGGCCCGCGCCGCCTTCGCCAGAGCGTAGGTCAGCCCCATCAGCAGATGTTCTTTCTCGTACATGAATTGCTCGGAAACTTCGATCTGCAGAAACAACGCAGCCGGATCGATCTGATCGGCCGGGCGCGGCTTTTCGTGCTCGCGCGCCTGGATCAGATATGGACAATCGCTGGGACAGTCGAGGGTCACCTCGCGCTGCTCGCCGCAACACTGGGGGCAGATGCGCCCGTGCACGGCGGGACAAAAGCGCTTCTCCTTGCGGATTTCACAGATGACGCAACTCAATCGCAGGCTCCAGCAAGCATTATTGCATTCGATGAGCAGGATTTCAGATTGCAGATTTTAGATTGTAGATTTCAGGCGCTTTCTCAACTGCTTTGAGGCAACTCAATCTGCAATCTGAAATCTTCAATCGGAAATCCTCTTGCCGGTTACCACGTTGATACGCATGAAAGGCCCATTTTGGCACTAGGATGCATGGGAAATGCTGTAAAGACGGGGTTCGGAGCGTATGGGGACTGAAAAAACCCAGTAAAATAGGTGTTTTTCCACAGGCCCATGGGTATAAGATACCCGCGCTGGCATTCAACCAATTTTTTCGAGGAGGAAGTATGGCTTCAGGTCTGACCAAAACTCAACTGATTCGGCAACTCGCCGAGAAGACCGAACTACCCAACAAAACCGCGGCGGCGTTTCTGGAGCATCTCGCTGACACCGCCATTAAAGAGACCAAGAAGAACGGCATCTTCGTTGTTCCCGGCCTTGGCCGCCTGGTGAAGGCGCATCGCAAAGCCCGCGTGGGCCGCAACCCGCAGACCGGCGAGCCGATCCAGATCAAGGCCAAGACCGTGGTGAAGTTCCGCGTCGCCAAGGCCGCCAAGGACGCGATCGCTCCCAAGAAGTAGTCCTGGATTTTATTGTGGTCGAAGGCCGGCCCTGTGCCGGCCTTTGATTTTGTGAGAAAAGAAGTTCGAGTTTCAGGTTTCAAGTTTCGAGTGCTATCACGTAAAGATTTCAGTCCGTGCAGGTCGCTATTAGCGTCCTGATGTTTTGAAACTCGAAACCTGAAACCTGAGACTTCATTTTCCTATGCTCAACTGGATCGTCATCGGAATCGGCGACATCACCAAACGCCGCGTCATTCCTGCCATCCAGGCTGAACCGCGCAGCCGCCTTTATGGCTTCGTCACGCGCGATCCGGCCAAAGCAGTTCCTTACGGAGTGAAGACCTGGGCTACGCTCGACGAAGCTCTCGCTGATCCCGAGGTGCAGGCGGTTTACGTGGGCACGCCAGTTTTCCTGCACACGCCGCAGACGATTCAAGCTCTTCGTGCCGGCAAGCATGTGCTCTGCGAGAAGCCCATGGCCATGAACGAACCCGAGGCTCGCGCCATGGTTCAAGCTGCGGAAGAAAGTGGCAAGACCTTCGGCGTAGCTTACTATCGCCGCTGCTACCCCAAGGTGCAGCGCGCCAAGCAACTGCTCGAAGCAGGCGCAATTGGCCAGCCCGTCTTCGCTGAGCTCACCAACCACATGTGGTTCGACGGAGAAGGCGAACGCAATTGGCTGTTCGATCCCGCGAAGGCAGGCGGCGGCCCGCTGTTCGATGTCGCCTCGCACCGCATCGACGTCTTGAACTTTCTTTTCGGACAACCGCAGCGCGTTGCCGCCCAGCTTTCCAATGCCGTCCATCACTACGCCGTGGAAGACAACGCGACCGTGATGATCGAATACGCCAGCGGAGTTCGGGGCATGGTCGACGTCCGCTGGAATTCCAAGATCGTCCGCGACGAATGTCGCATACGCGGCACCGAGGGCGAGATGGAAATGTCTCCCCTGAACGGTCCTGACCTGATTTATCCCGGGGGCCGCGAGAGTCTCCCCGTCCACTCCAACGTGCACCTTCCCACGATCGCAAACTTCCTCGATGCCGTCGAAGGCAAAGCCCCGTTGCTAGCCAGCGGCGCCTCCTCGTATTGGACCGACTGGATCACCGAGCAAGCCGTCCGTTCCTCCAAGTAGCACCGGCGCCCTCGCCCTCGCTGCGGAAGCCTCCCTGGTGTTAATTGGTTCCACCTGACTTCGCGTACTCGTTCTTCACCACTTCGCCGCCCTTCATCACGAACTTCACCCGCTCTAGGGTGGTCACGTCCTTCAACGGATCACCATCCACCGCCACGACGTCCGCCCAGGCCCCGGGATCGAGCGTCCCCACCTTCCCTGCCCATCCCAGCAAGTCGGCGGCATTCACTGTCGCAGCCTGAATCGCCTGCAGCGGCGTCAGCCCCACCTTCACCATCACGGCGAATTCGTGCGCGTTCAATCCATGCGGATACACCGCCGCATCCGTGCCAAACGCAACCTTCACCCCGCTGGCGAAGGCGTGTGCAATATTCTTGCGCGCTGCCGGAATCACCGCCTGCGCCTTGGCCAGCAACGGCGGAGGCAGGCGAGTCAAGCCTGCGTTGTCAATCATCCAGTCGCCTAGATAGAGCGTCGGCACCAGGTAAGTACCGTGCTCTTTCATGGCCGCGATGCCGGCGTCGTCAATGTAAGACCCATGCTCGATGGAGTCCACGCCCGCTTCCGCCGCCCAGCGGATGCCCTCCGCTCCATGAGCGTGCGCCGCCACTTTGCGTCCCAATCGGTGCGCGTCGGCCACGAGCGCTTTCATCTCCTCGAGCGTGTACTGCGAAGCCTGCGGATTGTCGCCCAGGGAAAGCACGCCGCCCGTGGCACACACCTTGATCAGGTCCGAGCCATACTTGATGTTCTCGCGGACCTTATGCTGCACGGCCGCGATGCCATCCGCGACGCCATCTTCAACTGCGTGATATTCGAAGGGCAGCATGTTGTTGTCGCAGTGCCCGCCAGTGATGCTGAGCGGCGGGCCGCTGACCAGCAGCCGAGGCCCCGGGACGTCTCCCGCATTGATGGCATCGCGCAACGCCACGTCGGTAAAATCCCGCGCGCCAACGTTGCGAACCGTGGTGAATCCCGCCTGCAATGTCACGCGCGCGTTCTTCGCTCCGATCAGGGTTTCGCGCGGCACCGAAGTCGCCAGCCGTTCATAGCCAAACCGCGGCTCCATGGTCAGGTGCGTGTGCGCGTCAATCAGGCCCGGAAGCACAGTGGCATTAGGCAATTCGATCCGCACTGCATCGGCGGGAATCTTGGCTTCGCTCGTGCCACCTACGCTAAGGATCTTCCCGTCTTCAATCACCAGCATCTGATCAGCCAGCATCTTGCCGGACTTTACATCGAGCACGTGTCCCGCATGGACCGCCACGTGACTTGGCGTTTGAGCGATCGCCTCCCCGAGGCAAAACAGCGCGACGGCAAACACAACACCGCAGATCTTCTTCATTATGACCTTCCCCCAGAATGTTCGATGGGCACAGCGACTACTCGCGACGGGCCTATGCACGCCGTCCGTCGAGACCCCAGACCCGTCCGGCATCAGCCGCGAAAAAAATGATGAGGAGCAATAATAGCGGAATCGTGTCGAGCCGCGCCCCAAAGTAGCGCCACACCGGAGCACCATGCCCCGGCTCCCACCAGGCGGCCAAAGTCAGATTGATCAGGAACAGTATGCCGAGAATGGAAGCCGCGCGCACCCACAATCCAATCAGCAGTGAGATCCCGACCAGCAACTCGATGACGCCCACTGCATAGCCGAAGAACACGGCGTGCGGCAACACCAGCCCAGCCAGCACTGGACGATAGAAACTGACGGCGCTGCTCGCGATGTAGTCGTGGAGGTAAGTCTGAAACCCCCCATGGGCGAACCCCGGCCCTGCAACTTTGTATTCGCCGAACAGCAGAAAGAAAACAGAGGTGGCGATGCGCACGGCGGCAATGGCTCGCTGCGAGGACGAAAAGCTATTCTCGGGCATAGATGGACGGGTAATCCTCTGTGTTCCTCTGCGTACCCTGTGGTTAGGCTTTTGACTTCAACCACAGAGCGTACACAGAGGAACCGGGAAGCGATTTATCCTCCGGGCCCATCGTTCGACACATACTGCTCAAGCGACTCCAATTCCCGGCTCAGATCGTCGACCCGCCACTCCAGCAAATTCCGGATCGACAGAATCCCCAACAGCTTCCCATTGTCATCCGCAACAGGAAGATGCCGGAAATGCTGTTCCAGCATGATGCTCAGCGCCGCCCCGGCGCCGGTCTCGCGGGTCGCCATCTCCACCGGTGTGGTCATTAATTCGCGGATGGATGTAGTCTGCGGATCCAGCCGACTCAGCGACATCTTCCGCAGCACGTCGCGTTCGGTAAAGATTCCCGCCACGCGGTATTCGCTGTCGACCACCGCCACCGCTCCCACATGCAGGTCGAGCATTTTATGGATGGCGTCGGCAACGGTCGCTTCCAAGCCCACTGCCGCAATCTCTCGGTCGCAAAGTTCCAGCACGCTCATAAGTACCTCCTCCGGCTCGACGACCCCGATCCGGATCCGACCGGTTCAAAGTAGATTGACGCATTATGCTCAAGGCCAAACACTTGTCAAGAAAATTGCGAGCGCCTCCGCGAAAAGAGTCGCTCTTGGGTGTTGGCGGTGTGTTGGGTGTTGGGTGTTAGGTCTTAGGTGTTAGGTCTTAGGAAATCGGTTCCAACAGGATTCGCCATCGCTGACGCCTAAGACCTAAGACCCAAGACCTAATCCCTAAGACCTGAGACTTGCAACCTAAGATCCCGGCTTTCCCCGAAACACCTGTCCATCCTTCATCACGAAATCGACATTCTCCAGCACCTTGATATCGCGCAGCGGATCGCCATTCACCGCGATTACGTCGGCATACGCGCCCGGAGCGAGCACGCCGATTTTTCCCTCCATTTCGAGCATCACCGCTGCCCGCGAGGTCGCGCTCTGGATTGCGTCCATCGGTGGCATGCCGAACTCGACCATGCGCGAGAACTCCTGCGCGATCGGCTCCGTCCACGGAATTCCGCCCATATCCGTCCCGAACACAATCTTCACACCCGCCTTCATTGCCTTTTTGAACGATACCTGGTGCACCGACGCCCGCAGCCGGTCTCGCTGCCCGCCCGGGGTGTCCGCGGGAGCCCAATCGGTGTAGTAAACCGCCAGCGTAGGCACGTACCAGGTGCCTTGCTTCAACATCTGCGCGATCGCGGCATCGTCGAGATCGAGGCCGTGCTCAATCGAATCGCACCCGCCGTCGAGCGCGCGGCGCAGGCCGATCCCGCCGTAAGCATGGCAAGCGACCTTCTTTCCCCAGCCGTGCGTCTCGTCCACGATGGCGCGCAACTCTTCCACGGTGAACGTCGGCTGCGAGACCAACTCGCCGTTCTTGCCCACCCACGAGCGGTGCGTCATGTAGACCTTGATCCAATCCGCGCCATGATCGAGCTGTTCGCGCGCCGCCTTGCGGGCCTCCACCGGCCCGTCGGCAATCTGCGCTCCCTTCGGCATCTCAAGCTCCGGAGCGTAGCCTTCTAACGGATAGCCGCCGGTCGTAGAAATGGCGCGCGTCGAGACGAACAGCCGTGGCCCCGGAATGTACCCGCCCTCAATCGCCTGCTTGATGCCGATATCGCCATAGCCTGCGCCTTCGGTTTCCACGTCGCGCAACGTGGTGAAGCCCTGCTCCAGAGCGCGCCGAGCCGAAACCGTGGCTCGAGCCGCCCGCAACGCCAGCGGCGCATTCAAGATGTTGGCATCGTAACCACCCTTGGCGGGATCCTCTCCCTGTAGAAAAATATGCGTGTGTGAATCGATGAGGCCCGGAAGCACCGTCTCCTTGGAAAGATCAATCTCATGGGCTCCGGCTGGTATCTTGGCATTCGCCGCTTCCGAGACGCTCTCAATGCGATTGCCGCGAATCACAATGACCTGATCGTGCCGGGGCGCCGCAGCCTTGCCATCGATCAAAGTTCCAGCGCGAATCACGGTCACCGATGGCGCCGACTGATTGGTCTGTTGCCCAACCGCGCTTATGACAAATAAGAGAGACACCACGCAGAGAAGACTCTTCACCTTAGCCTCCGTTGACCCGAACGGCTTGCCGGGATGATTTGGCGGCAAGGATTCTATACCCTCAGTCCAGTAGGGTGCCCCACTTCTCGCGTCTTTGACGAGAAGCGGGGACTTGAACGGGGACTTTAGAATGTCACAGCAGGAGGCAGCGTGCAGTTGCGGGTGGCCACACATTCCGATGCTGACGCGATCACGAGTCTGATCAATACCGCCTTCAGGAGGGCGGAAGCCTTCCTGATCGACGGCAATCGCATCGACCTGCAGACTGTTCAAGGCTTGCTGGAGAAAGGAAAGTTCCTGGTCGCGGAGGAAAGTGGGACGCTAGCCGCCTGCGTGTACGTCGAACCAAAGGGAGATCGAGCCTACCTCGGCCTGCTCTCCGTCGATCCCCGTCGTCAGAAAACCGGGCTCGGTTCCCTGCTGATGAAGGCGGCCGAGGACTACTGCCGCAACGCCGGCTGCCGCTTCATCGACCTGCAGATCGTCAACGTGCGTCAGGAACTGCCCAACTTCTATCACCACCGCGGCTATGTCGAGACCGGCACAGCTCCGTTCGTCCCCGGGCTCATTCCCAAGGTGCCCTGCCATTTCGTGAAAATGTCGAAGCCGTTGAAATAAACCCTTGCCTGTTCAGGACACGACTGCATCGGCCTCGATCTCGACCAGGATCTCCGGCGAAATCAGCGCGCTCACTTGCACCATCGAGGTCGCCGGACGAACATCGCGGAGAAACTCTCCGTGCGCCTTCCCGATCTTCTCCCAGTCGGCGATGTTGGTGACGTACATGCGCGTGCGCACCACATCTTTCATGCTGGCTCCCGCCTTCTTGAGTGCGCTCTCAATGTTCTTCAACGTCTGCACTGCTTGCGCGTACACATCGCCCACTCCCACGATCTTTCCATCCGTTCCCGTCGCCGTTGTACCTGAGACATGAACGTAGGAACCCACTTTCACCGCACGAGAGTAACCAACAATGGGCTCCCAGGTCGTCCCGCTGGAAATGTTCTGCCGCTCCATACAAGTCCTCCGTAACCGCATTCTACAAGGCCAACTTGTCCAGTTTGCTGCCCGATTAGCAGCCGACCTTCTTCAGTGCCAGCAAAAATACAGCGAATTCCGCCTGCACCTCCTTTGCTACACCCCCAGGTTCTAACGTTTGCTGTGGACAACGCGTTGCCTTGCCATTCCCCTCTAACGGATCGGGAAAACGAATCATGCCGATAAACAAAAGTCACTTGCGTTCCCACAACGAACTGAGGTATCTACTCACGCAGGTAACTGAAACTCCGTGGTGGGAGCGGCGTTCAGGAGGCCAAAAATGATTCCGGAAACGCATCCGTTGCAGCAGCTGTTTCAGGACTTAGTGGGACGGCACTATGCCGAGGAAATTGGCATTCGCGATCCGCAGATTGTCGCCTACGTCTCGCACCTGCTGGCAGAGTTTTGCGAGGCCGAACAACTCTACAAGGTCCATGACGCCTTCAATCGCCCGCTCGCCGATGTGGGCGAGATGCTGCTCGAATCCGATCCCGTCTACGGCCCCGCGCCATCGTTCGATCGCGAGCGCCAGGTGCGCAAACATATCGGCGATTTCACCTTGTTCTTTGCCGGGATGTTCCCGGAAAGCATCAATCACTTCCGCCTGCGCCGCCAGCGCCTGGAAAACTTTGTAGAGTGGGTCAAGGCCGGCAAGGAAAGCTACTACATCGTTTCCAAGTTCGAACATTTTGAGTATGCGAAGGTCGCACCGCTGTTCGCCACCCTCTCGCAGAATTTCGAGCAGTGTGTCTACGGCCTGAATATGGTGAAGAACGATCTCGAAGAGATGCAGCATCCGATCGTTCGCCGCACCGATGAACTGATTATGTAGAGTGAGGGCGGACGCCTACGCCCGCGCCCGCCTGCACTTCCCGACCGCAACTACGCGCGATCCTCTCAACTGCTCAACCGGTAAAGGCTCAGCGCCGTGTCGCCCTGCACCAGGTGCCGGAACCTTCGCAGCGCGCCAAACTCCTCGCCCGGATCGTATTTCTTCTCATGCTCGGCAATGACCACCGACACGGCCCAAATCAGCGACGATTCCGCCAGGGCCTGCAGCGTGTCGGTATACGCGCCTTTCATCCGGTATGGCGGATCGAGAAAGACCACGTCGGCCGCCACCTTCTGGCGCTCCATGCGCCAGAAGGCGTGCGGCAGTTCCTCCTGCAAAATCTCAAATCCTTCCGCAATCCCGAGGCTCTGCAGATTCTTGCGAATTGCCTCCACCGCCGGTTTAGAGTTCTCCACAAAGTGCACTTCCCGCGCTCCCCGGCTCAACGCTTCTATTCCGACCGCGCCCGTTCCCGCAAACAAATCGAGCCAGATACTGCCCTCCAATGCGGAGGGGTTTCCCGCCGTCAGCACGTTAAAAAGTGTCTCCCGCAGCCGGTCTGACGTGGGACGAATATCCATCCCACGCAACGACCGCAAAGGCCGGCTTCGATATTTGCCCGCAATTACACGCATGGCTCAGTACTTTCGGATAACACGCCCGCTCAATTTCTACATGTAGAATAAAAGTAACAGAGCCTTATGCGAAGCTGGTCTATTCCGGTGGGACGGCTGTTCGGCGTGGATGTGCGCTTGCATCTCACCTTTCTGATCCTGCCGCTATTTGTGTATTGGACCGAATACGCGGCACATCCGCAAAACGTGAATGGAGGGCGCGACCTGGCTCTCTGCGCCATCATCCTGGCGTGCGTCGCGGCTCACGAGTGCGGGCACATGCTGGCCGCGCGCCGCTTCGGCTTGGTCCCCAAGGCCGTCATTCTGCTTCCTCTTACCGGTGTCGCGCTATATGACGAGTCCCGCGTCGAGAAGCCGGCCGCGTCTTTGGGATGGAAGCGTGAAATTCGCCTCGCTCTCGTAGGACCGCTGGTGAATCTGGCTCTGGCGGGCCTGGCCATCGCCGCAATCGCCGCCTCGGGTCGCGGCATTGAGCTATGGACTTGGCCTTTCCTGAAGGCCGCCAACCTGCCCGCGAGCCTGGTGTGGGCTAATTTATATATCGCGGGTCTCAACCTGATGCCCGCTTACCCACTGGATGGCGGCCGCATCCTGCGCGCCTTTCTGTCGCGGCAGCTTGATCTGCCTACCGCGACGCGCCGCGCCGTTTCCATTAGCAGCGCGATCGCACTCGTTCTCGTATTTGCGGGGCTGTTCAGCAACAACTGGCTGACCATGATCGGCGTCATCGTTTTCTCTGCGGCCCAACTGGAGGAGCGCGCCCTGGTCTTCCAGTCGGTGCTCGACAATGTTCGCCTGGAAGAAGTCATGCTCACCGACTTTGCCACTCTTTCCCCCGCCGACACGCTGGAAGACGCACTCGACAAAGCGGTCCACTCTCTCCAGGATGATTTCCCCGTAGTGCGCGGCAGCGACATGGTCGGAGTGATTTCGAAGCAGCGCATTCTCGACGCGTTGCGGGCCGAGGGAAACGGCTACGTCCAGGCGGTGATGAACAAGATTTTTGATGTCTCGGTGCGCCACGACTCGCTCGGCTCGGCGTTCCGCAAGCTTACTGCGCGCAGCTCAAGCATCATCCCGGTGGTTGAAAACCAGCGTCTGATCGGGATCGTCACGCTGCAGAACCTGATGCACTCCATGGCTCTGCTCGCCGAAAGCCGCAAACTCCGCCGCGACGAAAGCGAATCGTAAACCAGATTTCAGATTGAAGATTGCAGATTTAAGATTGATCGTGAATCGCCTTTCAATCTGAAATCTGCAATCTAAAATCTGAAACCCCAAGGCTTAGAACAACCTCACCGCTTTCGCTTGCTGCACTGCCGGAATTGTCCGCAACTTCGTCAGCACCGCCCGGGGCACCTGCCCATCCACGTGCACGACGGCAATCGCCTCACGCGGCTGATCAGCAATCTCCGCGCTCCGCCTGCCCAACGAGAAATCGGCAATGTTGATCGACTCTTCTCCCAGAATTGTGCCGACCTTGCCGATCACACCGGGCACGTCGCGGTTGCGCAGATAAATCAGGTTGCGCTCCAGCGGAGCCTCCACGTCAATGCCATCCACATGCAGCAGTCGCGGAGCGTCCCCATGCAGCACCGCTCCCTTCACCATGTGCTCTTCGGTCGCCGTCTTCAGGAAAATCGAGAGCACGCTGCCCGCGCCCCCGGTCGAAGCCTTCGCCTTATGCGACTCCAGAACGCGCAGCCCGCGGTCGTGCGCAATCGTCGCCGCATTTACCAGGTTCGCCTTCTCCTCGAGCGCCTGATTCAGAATACCCTTGATCGCCCCGTTGCGGATCAACTCCGTCTTCCAGTCGGCAATGTGCCCGCTGTAGCGAATGGAAATTTCCTCCAGCGACCCTTCCGAAACCTGCGCCAGAAACGCTCCCATGCGTTCCGCCAGCACGATGTAGGGCTGCATCGCCGCATATTCTTCCGCCGAAACCGACGGTACATTCACCGCGTTCTGAATCACGCCATGCTTCAGATATTCCTTGACCTGCTGCGCGATCTGCACTCCGACGGCTTCCTGCGCCTCGGACGTGGATCCGCCGACATGGGGGGTGAGCAAGACATTGGGCAGCGCAAGAAGCGGCGAATCCTTCGGAGGCTCCACGGCAAACACATCGATGGCCGCCGCCGCCACCCGTCCGTCCTGCAGAGCCCGCGCCAGATCCGCCTCATTCACTAACTCGCCGCGCGCGCAGTTCACCAGCCGCACGCCTTTTTTCATCTTCGCGATAGACGTCTCGTTGATCATCCCCGTGGTCTGCGGCGTCAGCCCAACGTGCAGCGTGATGTAATCCGCCACCGCATACACGTCGTCCAGACCGGCCAGCCGGATGCCTTGTTCCTTCGCCACCGCAACCGACACAAAAGGATCGTGTCCGACAAGCTCCATGCCAAAGGCTCTTGCCCGCCGCGCCACTTCCATCCCGATCCGTCCCAGCCCGATAATCCCCAGCGTCTTTGCGCGCAGCTCTGTTCCCTGCAGCGATTTCTTTTCCCACTTGCCCGCGTGCATCAGAGCGTCCGCGCGGCAGAGGTGACGCGCCATCGCCAGCATCATCCCCAAGGTCTGCTCGGCCACTGCGACCGCATTCGCTCCCGGCGTATTCATCACCGCGATACCCTTGTGCGTGGCGGCTTCCAGATCGATGTTGTCCACTCCCACGCCGGCCCTGCCAATCACCCGCAGCTTGTTGGCATGCTGCAGCAGCTTGGCGTCGGCCTGCACCGCCGACCGCACAATCAGCGCATCCGCCGACTCAAGATGCTCCGCCAACTTCCCGTCGAGTTGATCGGCCGTCAGCACAGTCCATCCCGGCTCCTGTAACTGCGCTACCGCCGAGGAAGAAATCTTTTCCGCCACAATGATTTTCACGAAGCTTGCAGTCCTTCTTTCTTTTGACTTTTTGGAGACATTGCAAATTGGCAGGACCTTGACAGGAAAGTTACACCGCCCTGACACGCCCCACTGCGCACAGTTCCTACACTCTTCTCATACGGGCCACTGCCCCTGGGGAACAGTATGAATAACGCAAAGACGTTTCTATTAATAATGCTTTTGGCCGCCGGTCTGGGATGCGGCTACTCCAAGCCAAAGACGGCCATGCCGGCCATTGCAAAACTCGACCCAGCCAGCACGACAGCCGGAAGCGGACAATTTCAACTGGAAGTCGATGGCTCCAACTTTGCCACCGGCGCCGTCGTCACCTTCAACGGCGTGGCCGAAGCCACGACGGTCGTAAGTTCCACCAAACTCGAAGCCACCATCCCGGCCTCAGCAATCATGACATCCGGAAGCGTGCCCGTCGCCGTGACCAATCCCGGCTCGGGCGGCATCTACGGCAGCATGGGTTCCGTGGCCTCCGCGCCGATGAACTTCATGATCAATTAATGTGGGGACAGCCGCCTCGGCTGTCCGCCGGGCGCAGCCCGGCTGCTCTCACACTGCCGCAACCGCCTCCGTGCTTCGGGCATAGACTTGCTGCGCCGCCCGCACCGCCGCGCCATACTCGACGCTTTTGTCGGTGACCCGCGCCAGCACATGTTCCAGCGCGCCCAAAATGCCGATCGTATCGAGATAGTCGTAGTACCCAATGTGCGCGATGCGGAACAGCTGCCCCTTCATCTCTCCCTGGCCGTTCGCCACCACTGCGTCGAACGACTCGCGGAACTCCTTCACAATTCTCCCGGAGTCAATCCCCTCCGGCGCCGAGACCGCCGTCAGCGCCGCCGCGGGACTGGAAGCGTACAACTTCAGCCCCCATGCCTTCGCTCCCGCACGTGTCATCTCCGCGCACAGTTCGGCATTGTTGACCAAATCCTCGCGTCCCTTGGCGAGGTCGCCACTGCCCATGCCCCGCACGAACTGCAGCGCCGCATCCAGCGCAGCGAATAGCGAGGTTGCAGGTGTATACGCCGTCTCGCCCTTCGCAGCTGATTTCCGTTCTTTCCGCAGATCAAAGTAATACCGCGGCGAAGTGGTCGTCTCCATCCGCTTCCACGCCCGCTCGCTGACTGCGCAATATCCCAGCCCCGGCGGCATCATCAGGGCCTTCTGCGATCCGCCAATGATCAAGTCCACGCCCCAGCCGTCGACATCGAGATGGGTCGTGCCCAGCCCGGTGATCGCGTCCACCACCAGCAGCGTGTCATCGCCCTGCGCGCGCACGATCTTGGCGATACCCTGCACATCGTGCCGCGCCCCGGTGGAACTCTCGGTCGCCTGCACAAAGACCGCCCGCACATCCCGCGTCACCTTGCTTCGAATCTCATCGAGCGAAAATGTCTGGCCGTAAGGACGGCTGAGCACATCCACATTGCAGCCGAATGCCTTGGCCAGCCCGGTCCAGCGCTCGCCGAACTTGCCTGCCGTGAGCACCAACACCTTGTCCCCGGGCGACGTCAAGTTCGACACGGACGCTTCCATCACGCCCGTGCCCGAGCAAGCCAGCACCAGCACGTCGTTTTTGGTGCCGACGAATTCCTTCATGTCGGCCAGCACTCGCTGAAACAGCGCCCTGAAATCGGCGGTCCGATGGTGCGCGGTAAACGAAGCCATGGCCGTCTGCGCCGCCGGCAAAAGCGGCGTCGGCCCGGGAGTAAAAAGACGATTCTTATGCAACATGGGCGGAGTCCTTATGTATAGGAATAGCTCTCTAGTTTACCGGAACCCCACGCTCGATGGAGAGTCTCATCACCACGAAGCCACAGAGATACGGAGAATTTGCCCCGGTTGTTATTCTTTTGCTTTTCTCCGTGCCTCCGTGCCTCCGTGGTGAAATGCCGGCGCTTGCCATCTATAATCCCGACATGCCCTTAGTCGACCAAATCCAGAAAGACATCGTCACCGCCATGAAAGCGAAAGACGAGGCTCGCCTCTCCTGCCTGCGCATGGTGAAGAGCGCGTTGCAACTCAAGACCGTCGAAAAGATGTCCCCGCTCGACGACAAGGAATCGCAGGCAGTCCTTGCCACGCTGATCAAGCAGCGCAAAGACTCGGTCGAGCAATTCACCAAGGGCGGACGTCAGGAAATGGCCGACAAAGAGGCCGGCGAAATCACCGTGATCGAAGGCTATCTGCCCAAAGCCGCCAGCGAGTCCGATATCGCCGCTGGAGTGAAGGCCACAATCGCCGAAATGGGCGCGCCCACCATGAAAGACATGGGCACGGTGATGAAGAACGCCATGGCGAAGTTTTCTGCGGCGGGCATGCGTGTCGAGGGCAAAGTAGTCAGTGAGATCGTGAAGAAAGAACTGGCAGGAAAGTAACGAAATCAATGTAGGGGCAGCCGCCCTCGGCTGTCCGTCGAGCGAAGCTCGACAACATTCACTTGCTCCTCTGCATCTCCCGGTAAGCCTCGCTTTTCGACACCCCCCTCTCCTTCGCCACCTTCTTGAGTGCCGCCTTTTCATCAATCCTTTCTTCCGCCATGACCTGCTCCACCCTCTGCCGCACGCTCGGACGGCCGACGGCGGCCGTCGCCACACCTTCCTCTTCCGCCTTCCCGATCAGCAGCGTGATCTCTCCCTTCACCGTCGCGCGCGCCTTCAAATTCTCCAGTACTTCGCTGGCGCGCCCGCGCAAGAACTCTTCGTGAATCTTCGTCACCTCGCGCGCCACCACCACATGCCGCCCCGCTCCCAGAACCTCGACCACATCCGTCATCGCCTCGACAATCCGGTGCGGAGCTTCATAAAAGACCTGTGTCCGTGGAGAATTCTTGACCCCCTCCAGCACCGCCCACCGCTCCCCGCGCTTGGCGGGCAAGAACCCGCTGAAGCGAAACGAATCCGTCGGCAGCCCGCTCGCCACCAGCGCCGCCAGAAACGCCGACGCCCCCGGAACCGGCACCACCGGCACATGATGCCTTATCGCCAGCGCAATCAGCCGGTACCCCGGATCGGAAATCCCCGGCATGCCCGCATCGGTCACCAGCGCCACGCTCGCGCCCTCCTGCATCTCCTTCACCAGTTCCGCCGACCGCGTCATCTCGTTGTGCTCGTGATAGCTGGTCGTGCGTGTCGCGATCGCATAATGATTGAGCAGCTTCTGCGTCTGCCGCGTGTCCTCGCAGGCGATCACATCCACTTCCTTCAGCACGCGCACCGCCCGCAGCGTGATGTCCTCCAAATTCCCAATCGGCGTCGCCACCAGATACAGCGCTGGCCCCGCCCGCAATTTCGAGTCTTCCATGGCCGGAGTCTACCACCGTGGTTGATTGCAGATTTCAGATTGCAGATTTCAGATTGAATAAGGGCCAGATTCCCGACAGCAGTACCATTCCCAATCTGCAATCTAAAATTCAAGCCATTCACGCCGCCTGGCGCAACACCGCTCCGTTCCTCAGAGCGCAACAAATTGCACACGCCGCGTCGCTGGCAAGCTTTTCACACTTCCATGGAGAATCGGACGCTCCATCTGATCTTCCCGAATTGCAAGATCCTCATTTTTCAATAGCTTTAAGCTGCAACCTTCCTTGGTACTTCACTTGCTTGTACAAAATCCCAGGAGAACTCCATGCAAGAAGAATTCCGCTCAAAATCAGGTTCTGCAACTCGCTTGCCTGTCACCTACGCACTGATTTTCGTTGTTGTCGCAGTCATCGCTGCTTACGCATTCCATGAACACAATCTCTCCAAGCAACTGACCTCACAGAATAGCGCGGCGACTTCGGCCCTGACGGCAACCCGCGACCAGGTGAGCGCGTTGACCGCCCGTCTCGACGCCATGACCGCCGAACGCGCCGCCGAGCAACCGGCCGCTCACCTTCCGGTTTATCGCAAGCCCATGGCCGCGGCCAGCATGCGCCATCGCATTGAAGATCCGCGCTGGAAAAAAATGCAAGGCCAGCTCGACGATCAGGCCAAGCAAATCGATGCCACTCGGCAGGATCTCTCCAGCGCCCGCACCGAGCTGCAAGGTTCGATCGCCACCACGCATGACGAGCTCGTGCTCCTGGAGAAGAAAGGCGAGCGCAGCTACTTCGAGTTCGACCTCGACAAGAGCGGCCAGTTCACCCGCGAAGGTCCCGTGGGGGTGCGCCTGCACAAGGCCAACACCAAGCATGAATACGCCGATCTGGAAATGCTGGTGGACGATTTCAAAGTATCGAAAAAACACGTCAACATTTACGAGCCCGTGGTCTTCTACGCGGCGGATTCCAAAGTGCCGGTCGAGCTTGTGATCAACAGCATCACCAAGAATCACATCCACGGGTACGTCAGCGAGCCCAAATACAAAGGCGCCGATCTGGAAGCCATGGCCAAGTCGTCCGCGAACAATGCGGCCACGAACAATCCTACCGACCCGAATGCCAAGCCATCTCCGGCGGTGCGCCAGCGGTTGGAACTGCCCAGGAACTAACGGCTCCGCATTGCGGCCCGTCTGAAAACACTGAGGCCACAGGGGAGATTTTGCCTCTGTGATCCTCAGTGTCCCCTGTGGTTAAGCTCTTCTCGAAATTGACGCCACCCAACTCCCGCCCCTAGAATCAAGAAGTCGACGTTATCTTCATACCCGTCTCTCGCCCATGCCACTTTACGAATACGAATGCAAGCAGTGCGGCCATCGCTTCGAAAAAATCCAGAAGTTCTCTGACAAAATGGTCAAGAAGTGCCCTGAATGCGGAGGTGTTGTCGAGCAGATGATCTCCGCCCCCGCCGTCCAGTTCAAAGGTTCCGGCTGGTACGTGACCGACTACGCCAAGAAATCCACTTCGCCCGGATCTTCAGGAGACTCCGGATCCAAGGACAAAACGGACGACAAGCCCAAGTCGGACTCGTCCAAAGACAGCTCGACGAAAGAAACCTCCTCCAAGGCGGGCTCTTCCAAAGAAACCTCCACCAAGGAAACCCCTCGCAAAGGTTCAGGCCGGCACAAATAAAGCGGCTCCGTTTTCGCGAAGCCGCTGTTTCCCGCACGCTCACCGGGAAGTGACCAGCAAGTCTGGCGCTACTTCAACTCCTTCTCAAACTGATCCTCGATCATCGTGAACAGATGCACCCGCGCATCTTTCCCCGCGATGCTGTGCGTCTTGTTGGGATAGATCATCAACCGGAACGGCTTGCCCGCATTGATCAGCGCATTGATCATCTGGATGCTGTTCTGGAAGTGCACATTGTCGTCGCTGGTCCCATGCACCAGCAGCAGCGCCCCATGGAGTTTGTCAGCGGACTTGGTCACGTCCGACTGCTCGTACCCCGCCTTGTCATCCTTGAGCAAGCCCATGTAGCGCTCGGTATAGATCGTGTCGTAGTTCTCCTGGTTGGTCACCGGAGCCACCGCCACTCCCGCGCGAAAACGCTCAGAATGCGTCATCGCATACAGCGTCATCGACCCGCCATTCGACCATCCCCAAATGCCGATGCGATCTTTATCGATTTGCGGATACTGCTCGAGCAACTGATCCAGCGCCGTCAGCTGATCCTTCAACTCAATCGCGCCGAACTCATGCCGGATCGCCGTCTGAAATTTCCGATCCCGCCCCGGCGTCCCGCGATTATCCACCGCAAAAATCGCGAATCCCTTGCGCGCCAGAATTTCGTCAAACGCACTCGGCACATCCTTCCGCACCATCTGCGCCGCCGGGCCCCCATAAATATTGATGATCAGCGGAATCTTTCCACCCGCCGGCGCATCCGGAGGCAGCAACAACCGCCCGTACAGAATCGTCCCATCGTCCGCCTTGAACTCCAGATACTTCGGCGCCCGCAGCCCGTACTCTGTAATTTCATCGTTCGCCTTCCACACCGGATTGCACGCCCCACCGACCTCGCACAGCGTGATGCACGGCGACGCCTGCGGCCCGAAATACATGTGCGTATAGTGCCGGCCATCGTCGCTGAAGTTCGCCATGTGCTCGCCTTCTTCGGTGGTCAGGGCCTTGAGTCCCGACCCGTCGAGCTGCACCGAGAAAGTCTGCCTCTGCCGCGGATCGTCTTTATTCGCCGAGAAGAACACGCTGCCCGCCTTCTCATCGACGCCGTCGATTCCCAGCACCTCGTATTCGCCCTGCTCGAGCTGCCGTTCCAGCTTCGCATCCGCCGCCATCGGATTTTGCGTGTCGTAGCTGTAGAGATAAATGTGCATGTTGCCGTCGCGCCAACTCGGCCACAGGAACTGCGGCTTCGTCTTCAGGAACCGAACCTCCACCTGATCGAAATCGAACCACGCTCCCGGAGTCGCTTCCGTCAGCACGATTCGCGACTTCCCCGTCTTCGCATCCACGAAGTACAGGTCCATCTTGTCTTCGGTGCGGTTCAGCACCTCGGCCCAGATCACGCCCTCGCGCACCCAGCCGAATCGCGGAATATACGTCTCTTCATCGTTGGTCAGCGAAAGCCACCGCACCTTGCCCTTATCCGCATCCACCACTCCGAGCTTCACCACCGGATTCGGATCGCCCACCTTGGGATATTTCTCCTGCTCGACCGAGGGATGCGTCGGCATCCAATCGGTGATCGGATACGTGGGCACTTTGGTTTCGTCCATGTGCAGGAACACAATGTCTTTGTTGTCGGGCGACCAGAAATAATTGCTGCGCACCGCCAGCTCTTCCGCGTAGACCCAGTCAATATCCCCGTTCAGAAGATTCTCGTTCGTATCCTTGGTAAGCTGCTTTTCGCCGGTGCCGCTCACCGGACGCACATACAAATTGTGTTTGCGGACGTAGGCCAACCGCCGTCCATCGGGCGAGAACTTGGGATCGCCACTCGGATCCGGCGCCGAAGTAAACTGCACCGCCGTCTGCGTTCCCAGGTCGTAAAGCCACAACTGCCCGCGCGAATCGAATAGCAGATGCTTCGAGTCCGGAGCCCACACGTACGCCGCCACGTGATACCGCGTGAGCCGCTCCTTCTCGCGCTCGTTCTTCACCTTGTTTACGTCGGGGTCGAGTGACGCCAGCTTCTCCGTACTGACCAGCACCTTCTTTTCGCCGGTCGCCGTATCCACGTACCACAACTCGCCCTTCTCTCCCTTCTCGTCGCGCTGCACGAATGAAAGCCGGGCCCCATCCGGACTCCACTCCGTCGTCTCCGGACCGCGCCCCGCCAGCCCTCCCGGCTGAAACAGGGTGTCGATGGTCAGCGGTTTGGTGGGTGAATTCTGGGCAGCCAGCAGTTCACAAAAAAAAGCAATCGATACGATCAGGCAAAGGCGAAGGGCAGCAGAAGTGTGTCGATTCACGAAACGACCTCGCAGGAATGTAGTAAAAAGGCGCTCAAGGCGAACGAAGCAGTGTACACCGCCTCGCCCCCGCCTGCACCAACCTATCGCCATACCGAAGGATTGTTTTGTGTCAGTGGTCCTCTGTGTTCTCTGTGTTCTCCATGTTCTCTGTGGTGAGCGTGTTTCTTCATCGTGCGAAAACCGCGTCAAATCGCACTTCCCCACGTGCTAAAATCAATGCAGACATCCCGGATGCTTCCTGATATCGAAAATCTGTTGAAACTGCAAGACGCGGACAAGGAAATCCGCCGTCTGCGGGACGAAGTCGCCGAACTCCCCAAACGCGTCGCCGCCATCGAGCAAAAGCTGGCTGGAACCAAGGCCCAGCTCGAAAAAGCGCAGGCTGCGATCAAAGCCGACGAAGCTGCTCGCCGCAAGTACGACACTGCCATCTCCGACCTTCGCGGCAAAATCTCCAAGTATCGCGACCAGTCTCTCGATGTGAAGACCAACGACCAGTACAAGGCGCTGCTGCACGAGATCCAGTTCGCCGAAAAGGAAATTGCCGCCAACGAGGACAAGATCCTCGAATTGATGGTCAACGCCGACACCCGTGACAGAGAAGTCAAAACCGCGCAGGCCGAACTGAAGGCTGAAGCTGCCGAGATCGAACAAGAAAAAGAGCAAGCCCGCCAGCGCACCGCCGAAGACGAAAAACTTCTCGCCGAATGGAATGGAAAACGCGATCAGATCCGTTCCGGCATTCGCGAAGATCTTCTGCGCCATTACGAGCGGGTTTCAAAGTTCCGCGGCAGCGGCATTTCCGAAGTCCGAAATCAAAAGTGTATGGCGTGCCAGGTCATGCTCCGGCCGCAGACTTATAACGATGTCCGCTCCGGCAACGAAACCGTCGTTTGCGACTCCTGCCAGCGCATCCTGTACTTCAATCCAGCGGAAGAACTTGTCGATCAGAAGCCCGGGATTCACCGCCCCAAGCGCCATCATCCCAAAATCGACGCGCCCCAGGCTTGGTACTATCGCCCGGAATTTGCCGGCGACGGCGAAGTGTTTCTCTGTCTCACCAACGCCCGCGGCCAGGCCAGCCGCCGCATCTACGACATCCATACTGGCCGCCTTATCGGCGACATCCTCATCCGCGAAGGCGATTACCGCCAGGCCTTTCCCGAAGATATCAGCGGCTCCACCCGTCTGAATGGCGGCTGGTCCGAAGACGAACTCGACGCCTTCGGCGCCGAACTCCCCATGGTCGTCCTCGATTCTCTGAACGCCGACCTGGATCTCGCCCGCTACGAAGCCTCCAGCGGATCCCACGTCAAGCACCAAGTCCCCACCGAACAAGCCGCCAGCTAATTTTTAGAGCATTGGGTGATAGCAGCCTTCGGCTGCCCAGTCGAGCGAAGCTCGACTCTACTCAAGTTATGGAACGAATTGCGAGGTTTTGAGCGTTATGGGGATATTTCAACCGAGCAGCAGAAGAGCAACTGCAATTGCTAGAGTTTGATGAAGTCCAGTAGTTGCTTGGCCCTAAAGGGTTTTTGCAAGACGGGCCAACCGGTAATGATTCGGACATCCTGCTCTGGATTCTTCTTGTGAATGGTGTGCATCAGTTCCACGCCGTTCATGCCCGGGTGCTCTATGTCGGTCAGCACAAGATCAAACGGACCTTCCGCGCGGTAGCGTCTAAAGGCTCTGTCACCATTCGTCGCTGTTACGACTGAATGCCCAGCCGTTCTGAGAACGGCTACTATGAAGACCTGTACTGCGGGCTCGTCTTCGACCAGGAATATTCTCATGGGCATATTATCTTGCCATATAGACAGGCGTTTGCACTCAGAACCGGGGCAGTCGCAGGCCATTTATCGGGGGCCGGCGAGGATAGCCGAGTTGGCGACAGTCATTATCATCCGTTGCTGGTCTTTCTCGGTGAGAGTCGAACGCAGCTTCAGCTGAATCTGATATAACACCGCTCCCTGTTCCCACCAGAGGTCAGCCGGGGCACACGATCCGCCACAGTTCACCGGCCTGAAAAATCCGGCGATACCATTAGCTAACTTCACTTCACGAACATTCCCTAGTTCCCGTACAGGCAAGCGGGGATTGTCGGTGGCCCCGAACGACGCTGCGAATCCGGCGTCCCCTGCGCCCAACTCGTAATAGAGGCTCACCTCGTACTCAGATGCTGTGGTCACTCCCACACTTGGGTGTTTGGCGTCCTTGAACGGTCTAGGCAGTTCACTGGGCAACAGCACAGGAACCCTCGTCTTCGCTTTTACCTCAGCTAGGACAGAACGAAAAACATCTGGGAGAGATTCCACCACCTTCGATCGGACGGAGGTGCAGAGGATGGTAGTGGCGAAAACTCCCAGAAGAGTGAGAGCAATCCCGTTCTTCATGAGGAGACTCTACCTCAATTGTTGTAACCAGATTTCACAAGTTTGCGCCGTCTGTTCCCCCCGCCGCGTTTGTTGGGGGATTTTGAGTGTAACGATGATCTTTCGCCATTATCGTGCCGCAGCGGCGTATCGGGCTCAACCCATTACCGACGAAACCAACATTCATTATCAAACAGATCAATACGTCTGCACACCGGCGAACAATCGTTATCCGGCCCGTGCCTCGCAGACAAAACCTTCGGTGCCGCGGCCTCTTCCTGCCGCAAGCAAAAAAAGAGCCAGCACCCATCGCTGGCCCCGCCTGCATTCAGTTTTTCCAAATCTATTTCGTGCAAGTCTCGCTGATCATCTTCACGTCGGTCACGTTCAAATTGCCGATCGCTTCTTTGCTTGACGCCTTCTCGACCTGTCCTTCTTTCTTCTCCTCCGCCTTCGTTTCAGAACTGGCGGTTCCGGTGACCGTTACTTGATGCCCGATGTGCTGGTCAAGTTTAACGCTATCGCTTCGCAGGTCGTAGCTCTTCCCGTCTGCTCCGGTGATAGTCACTTCGCCCGGCTGAGTACCCTTTTGCAAACACCCGGTCACCGTCGTTAGTTGAGCCGCGGCTGTCGGCGTTAGCTGGGCGGTGGGGGTCGCCGCTGGCACGGTTTCTGGCTTGGCGGCATCTTGAGCGACCGACACGGTCGACGCCAAAAGCGCGGACGCAAACAACACGAACATCAGGTTCTTCATAGTGGAACTCCTTCGGCCAGAAGCTAGAACGGTTATCTGCCAGTCTGAGGACTCAAGAAGCCGCTGCGACGTCAGCATCTTCCGCGGTCCTCCATTACAAATTGAGGGGGGTCTAAACTTGTCGATTGAGAGGCACTGATGACTCGGCCTCAGACTTTGTCCCAACGATAAGGTGCTCGGCATTGAGAGCGGGCGCGTTAGGACTAATCAGCCAACGCGCCACCAGTTCTCAGACTACAAGCAACATGACAAGGTTATGTTGTCCCAAGGATGCCCGTCTGATCACAATTGCACATTTTTCTGAGAATGCTCGCGAAGACCAGGCTGAGGACCCGCCGGCCCCATCAGTCGCCAAACACTCTTAATGACCTTGGGAATACTGCGCGGCTGGTCGGGCCGAACCTACGGTCTGACCGTTGCGCACAGAAGTATGCTGATCATCTTCAGTTCCCGCACAGGCTATAATTGCGCCCACACATGGCTCTGACCTCTGGCACGAAACTCGGTCCCTACGAAATCCAATCTCTTCTCGGCACCGGCGGCATGGGAGAAGTTTACCGTGCCCGGGACACCCGTTTGGATCGTACCGTCGCAATCAAAGTTCTTGCCGCTCATCTTTCTTCTGCAGCGGAATTCAAGCAGCGCATGGAACGCGAGGCTAGGGCCATCTCGTCGCTGAGCCATCCCCATATCTGCCATCTCTATGACATCGGCTCGCACGATGGCACCGACTACCTGGTGATGGAGTTTCTCGAGGGTGAGACTCTGGCTGACCGGCTGCGCAAGGGCACGATTCCGCTGAGCGAAATTTTCAAAATCGGCATTGCTGTCGCCGATGCGCTGGCGTTCGCACACCGCCAAGGTATTGTGCACCGGGACCTGAAGCCGGGAAACATCATGCTGACCCAAGGCGGCGCGAAGCTGATGGACTTCGGGCTGGCTAAGCCGCTCGGCTTGCGAAATCCGGCCACGGGTTCTGGAGCGGCGCCTTCTTTCACCGCCGTGGCCACGTTGAGCGGGCCGAGTCCGCTTAGTCCGCTGACCACCGCAGGCAGCATCATTGGCACCATCCAATACATGTCGCCGGAGCAGATTGAAGGCAAGGAAGCCGACGCCCGCTCCGACATTTTTTCGTTTGGTGCCGTGCTCTATGAAATGGCGACTGGAAAGCGCGCGTTCCAGGGAAAGTCGCACCTGAGCACCGCGTCCTCGATCCTAGAAAAAGACCCCGATCCCATTTCGACGGTCCAACCGCTGGCTCCGAAAGCTTTGGAACACACCGTCCAGACTTGCCTGGCGAAGGATCCAGCAGATCGCTTCCAGGACGCGCACGATCTCAAGCTCCAGCTCCAGTGGCTGATGGGTGCAGGCGCCGACGGATCCGCGGCGGGTCCCGCGGTCAAGGCGCGCTCTCCAAGAACGCTCTGGGCGGGTTGGGCGGTTGCCGCTCTCGCTGTGGTTGCCAGCATCTCGTTTTGGCTCCTGCGCGATGGCGGCAGCAAACCCGCGATCGCCCGCTTTTCGATCTCTGCGCCCGCGAATACTTGGCTTGATACGGAAGCAGGCATCCCCCTGGCGATTTCCCCCGATGGTCAGCGTTTGGCGTATGCAGTCCGGAGACCTGACTCGGCGACGTCCAGCTTGTATCTGCGCCGTATGGACGAGTTTGAAGGAACTCCCGTACCTGGCACCGAAGATGCGGCCATGCCTTTCTTTTCGCCGGATGGGCAATGGCTTGGGTTTGTGACCACGTCTGCAGTAAAGAAGGTTCCGGTCGAGGGCGGAGCCGTAGTAACGCTCGCATCTGTGGCCTACGGGGTAGCTGGTGCCACCTGGGGCACTGACGGATATATCTATTTCAGTCGTTACTGGGCGGGGTTGTCGCGCGTCCAGCAGAATGGCGGGAAGGTCGAGATCGTGACCCTTCCAGACTCGGCCCGTCAGGAGCAGGGGCATCGTTGGCCTGAGATGCTGGCGGACGGGGACAGTATCCTGTTCAGCATCATGAAGAATTTCGGCGCGAGTGATGCCGAGACCGGAGTTTTGTCGATCAAGACCAGGACTTGGCGCACCGTCCTGCCCAACGCCTCGAACGCCCATTATCTGCCCACCGGCCACCTGGTTTACGTCCATGCCGGCACGCTGATGGCGGTTCCCTTCGATCTGAAATCGTTAAGCGTTACCGGAACTCCGGCGCAGGTGTTACACGGCGTATTGGCGAATCAGGATGATGGCTACGCCAGCATGGCCGTGGCGCGATCCGGAGATCTTGTATACGCGAGTGGCCCCGAACGGGCGAACCGCGAGTCCTCTACACACTTGGTCTGGGTCTCCCGCGACGGAAAGGAATCGCCTGCCTCACCGACGGTTCGCGGGTACGAGGACATGAGCATTGCGCGGGTTGGGAAAATGGCGGCGTTCACCATCCCGGCAGACCCGGTGTGGAATATCTGGATGCTCGATCTGCAGCGCGGCAATGTGAACCGCCTCACGTTTAACGGGGACAACCGCGATCCTTTGTGGTCCCCGGATGGACGCCACGTTGCCTATACCTCTTTCCGTGATGGTCATTTCGGGATCTACTGGAGCACCGTGGACGGCAGTTCGCCGGAACAGAAGCTCACGAGCAATCAGTTCGAACCGACGGCCGCAGCGTTCACCCCGGACGGGAAGAAACTGATCTTCACGCAAGACGTTAGTGCCACGAATGTGAACTCCTGGGAGGTCGCGGTTACCGGCGACGCCACGCCGGTGCCGCTGAACGGCCTCGGTGAGGGAGGCTCCATCGATATCTCCCCCGATGGCAAATGGATCGCCTACGAGTCTGCGGAAACCGGGCAGTTAGAGGTCTATGTACAACCCTGTCCGGGGCCCGGAGGAAAATGGCAGATCTCAAACGGGGGCGGCTACCGCCCACATTGGTCACCCGACGGAAAAGAAATCTTCTTTCGCTGGGGCGATGCGATGATGGCGGCCACTGTGGAAACGCATCCTCATTTCACCTCCGGCACGGCGCACGTGCTGTTCACAGGACGCTATGCGCACGCCGGACGCGACTACGAGACAGATGGCCGGCGCTTCCTCATGATGAAACACGCCGAGCAAAAAGG
>DASTCU010000170.1:0-1044 GCA_035710825.1 Candidatus Sulfotelmatobacter sp. | reverse complement strand
GCGCTGCCGTTTGAGACCCGGACACGATCTCCGAACCGGACTGCCGCGCTCGCGGGCGGTCTCCCTTGGCAGGGCGCCGCCAATTAGCGTTAGGACGCTGAGACTGCGCTTGCGGCCTTACGGATGACATCGAGTACCACGTCTGGCTTCGACAACATCGGGACGTGGGACGCCGTGACTTCGGTCGTGGTAGCTTTCATGCGTTTTGAGACAGAGCGTTGCAGATCCGGGTGAACCGTCTGGTCCTCCCTGGCGAGGACATACCAACTCGGCTTGGACTTCCACGCCGTGCCCTCGACCTTTTGGTTGAAGAGGTCTGCCACGGGCGCCCCTTGCGTCGCGTAAATTAGCTTCTGCTCCGCCTCGGGCAGGTCTCCCGCGAAGTGCGCAACGCCGCTTTGCTTGAGCCAGACGCGCCCGTCCGTCACCTCGATGTGGCCGAACACGGGGGTCGTTGCAAACTTGTCAAGCAGGCTCTGCGAGGTCTCGTCGGCATCCGGCGCGAGAGCCGCGATATAGACGAGCCCGGCCACCCGCGCATCGGTCCCGGCGTGCGTGATTAGTGTACCACCATAAGAGTGGCCGACGAGAATCGCCGGGTTGTGGACGCGGGTAAGACACGCCTTTACGGCTGCCACGTCCGTCGCCAGTGAATCGAGGCCGTGCTGGCTCGCCATGACCTCATAGCCCTCGGCTAGGAGCGTTGGGATCAGCTTGCTGAAGCACGATCCATCAGCCCAGAGGCCATGCGCGAACACGATGCTTGGTTTGGTCACAGCAGTCTCCCCTGGAGTTTTTTCAATACGGTTCGGGTCGGCCCTGCGCGAGAGTTTCTAGAGTTCTCACGAAGGCAACTTCGTACCTTATTGCATTGTCATTACAACCAAAAGAAGTCGGCAACGATAATCGGGCGGAAGTGAAAAATGACGGCTTCGGGTCAAAAGCGAGGTTCTCGACCCATCCGGCAATGTCAGCTCTCAGGCCGAATCTGTTGCAAAACTATTTTGGGACCCTAAGCGAGGAACAACCTTTCCAAATCAAGTC
>DASTCU010000169.1:0-1540 GCA_035710825.1 Candidatus Sulfotelmatobacter sp. | reverse complement strand
AGCGGCAGCTACGACTGCATGTTCGGTTGGGTCATGACCTTCTGCCTGCTAATGATTGCCACCGTCGCGACCGTCGTCTGGTCACTTCTCGACCGCCACCGGGAGAATTACGCTGGGCTGCATAAGTGGTTTCGGCTTTTCATTCGCATCGTGCTTGCCGGACAGATGATTATCTACGGTATTTCGAAAATCATCCCGGTACAGATGCCGTATCCCTCATTGACCAGGCTGCTGCAGCCTTTCGGCACGTTCTCTCCCTACGGGGTTCTCATGAACGTCGTAGGCGCGGCCCCGGCTTATGAAATCTTCACCGGCTGCGCTATGTTCGCAGGTGGATTGCTGCTGATCATCCCTCGCACGGCCACCCTCGGCGCCCTGATCAGCCTCGCCGACACGATCCAAGTGTTTATGCTAACCATGACGTACGATGTGCCGGCAAAGCTGCTTGCCTTCCACCTCATCCTGCTCTCCTGCTTTCTCCTGGCCCCCGACGTTGCACGCCTGGTCAGATTGGCGCTCTCCATGGAAGCACCACTGTCCCGTGGCGTCCGGGCGAACCGGCTCGCACTTGCCGCGCAAATCATATTTGGTCTGTGGATCATAGGCGTGGCCTGCCATTACGCCTGGGGTGCCTGGAATACCCGGGGCGCGGGCAGACCACTGCCGCCGCTCTATGGCATCTGGGAGGTGAAGCAGATGTCGATCGACGAACAACCACGCCCGCCGCTGCTTACCGACTCCGCCCGTTGGCGGCGCGCCATCTTCGATTACCCCGGCCGCATGGCCTTTCAGCGCACGGACGGTACGTTCGCTTCTTATGGCGCCTCCGTCAATCTCCCGGAGAGAGCTCTCGCCCTCACGAAGAGTGACGACAAGAACTGGAGGGCGAGCTTCACGTTCCAGCGGCCTGCCGGGGATCAGCTCATTCTTGATGGCCAGATGGACAATCATCAGGTTCATATGGAGCTTCAGTTGACTGACCGGAATTCGTTTCTGCTGGTCTCAAGAGGTTTCCACTGGGTCCAGGAGTTTAAATTGCTTCCGCAGCCGTGATTGGAATAAACATTTTCTCCAACGTGCGACCGAGAATTGCCCGGGAAGCCCGTACTGGATCGCGTACCACGAAACCATTCTCAGCCGCTTTCTACGGAGGTCTCAGATGAACGCACAGCTTCAGACGATCCAACAGCCCCAGACCGAACCGATCCAGCTCCAGCTTAACATTCCAAGGTGGAACCCGGCCCTCCGGATTGCTTTTCGATTCTGGATGGTGTACTTGGGGCTGTATTGTCTGGCCACGCAGATCATCACTGCTCCCACTGGAGCCGATATTCCCGATCTGGCCACTGTCTGGCCGCTGCGCCCCGTGATCTCCTGGATCGGCGCCCATATTTTCCACGTGAATGCGTCCCTGTCCCTGACCTTCGGCAGCAGCAGCGGCAGCTACGACTGCATGTTCGGTTGGGTCATGACCTTCTGCCTGCTAATGATTGCCACCGTCGCGACCGTCGTCTGGTCACTTCTCGACCGCCACCGGGAG
>DASTCU010000168.1:0-11559 GCA_035710825.1 Candidatus Sulfotelmatobacter sp. | reverse complement strand
CGACCGGAACACAATTTTCGGATTGTGTTTCTGCAACACCTTCGTGATGGCCGCCGTCAACGTGGTCTTGCCGTGATCGATGTGTCCGATCGTGCCTACGTTGCAGTGCGGCTTAGTCCGTTCAAATTTCTCTTTCGCCATAATTCAGCTCTTAGCTCCTAGCTTCTAGCTCAAATAGCTTCTAGCTCAAACCCTCTGTACCAAAGATTCGCGCCGATTCAGTAGTACTGGTACAGCTTCTTAAACCTATGCCGCAGCGCGATGTCGACGCCTTCCAGCTTCGACAGGTAAAGCTCGCGCATCTGCGCCTGGTCCGACAGTGGCAGCGCCTGATACAGCTGCAGAGCGTCAAGCCCCGCTTCGCCGAAGCCTTCGAGAACGCGTTGCGCCAGCAGCGCATCGAAGTCTCGAACGCGAATTCCCTTGCGATCCAACTGCTTCAGGAACCGCTCGACCTTCTCGGGCAAGAACGCCTGCTCAATTGCGCCTTGCAGCCTGGCGAACTCTTGCGTCTTCTGAACCTTGATGGCAGCCTGTTCAAACGCCACTGTCATCCCTCGAATCTGGAGCGGGAGACGGGAATCGAACCCGCGACCAACAGCTTGGAAGGCTGTGACTCTACCACTGAGTTACTCCCGCCTTAAAAGCAGCTGTCAGCTCTCAGCTGTCAGCCTTCAGTTCAACTTCAGCGATTGGATTCGATCCTTGCTATGGTTCACATCAACTGCTGCATCTTGCTCCCCTGGCTCCAGCGTGATCAGCATTCTCGCTAGATCCAAAGCGGCAATACCAGCTGCGATTCCTATAAATACCACCGCGAATCGATAAACCAAGCCGCTGCCAAGAACTAATCTGACCAATACTCGAAGCACGGCCAAGACTACAATCACCCAGAAAGTGGCCTCGCTGCGCTTCTTCTTCTGTCCACCCAAACGTTTCGTAGTGAGCACGTACAGCAATAAATAAGCAATTGAGATCGCCGACCATGCCCACCTCAAGATGTACCAGGCGCCATGCATGTTCAGCCTCAACCCAAACTCTGGAGCCGATGATCAGGATTGAACTGATGACCTCTCCCTTACCAAGGGAGTGCTCTACCAACTGAGCTACATCGGCCCTACCCAGCTGTCAGCTCTTAGCCGTCAGCTCTAAGCGAAACCTTTTCGTCCTCTGAGCCTTCCGCGTTGCTGGTCTTGTCCGTATGCATCACATCGTTCCGGCGCAGCCAGCTTTTGACCGCGAACAGTAACAGAATCGCCAGCGGGACAGCTCGGACCCGCGCGTCGGTGATCGTGAGCCACGACAAGACTCCCAGTATGGCGTAGGCGATCAAAGCTACTGCAAGGCGATTCACATTAAACTCTGGTGCACAGGGGAGGATTCGAACCTCCGTACCTCGCTAGGAGGAACAGATTTACAGTCTGTCGGCTTTAACCACTCACCCACCTGTGCAAAAAACTTACGGGCGATGCGGCCGTCGCGCTTCGTCCGGCAGACTGCGTTTTGCGTCCGCCGGGACTGGCACACCAACCCGCAGACTGACGCAGCACAAATTACGATTCACGCTCGCAAAACAGGGAAACCAAGGTCGCGCTCAAGACAACTGCGAAGATCACTGCACGCCGGGAATAAAGCTCCGAAAGGAGTGCGTTGGAAAAACCTGTCGCGCCGCTACCGCCGATCCGCCTGCCGGATAAACCGGTAAAATTCGTTTCCTGGAGCTGGCGAAGGGATTCGAACCCCCGACCCTCTGATTACAAATCAGATGCTCTACCGACTGAGCTACGCCAGCAATTCTGGGGACAGGTGCGCCTTCGCGCAAACTGATCCCTCGGATCCCTTCCAGATGTCCGGGACAATTATATAAAGTACCATAAGGCCAAGTTGGGGCGCAAGAAAGGGTTAACCTCATCACGTTTGCCACGGTAGAAGCATGCGCTTACTACGCAATCTCGCGCTTATCGCTGGCGGACTGGTGGCATTGCTGGCGATTGCCGGGGCATTGTATGAGGGGCTTGGCCACCGTGCCGATGCCCGCCGCTTTCCTGAGCCGGGCAAACTCGTCGATGCCGGCGGCTTCCGCCTCAAACTCAACTGCGCAGGCGCCGGAAGCTCAACGGTCGTGCTGGAGTCAGGGCTGGGCGATGTCTCCTCGGAATGGCAGCCGGTGCAGTCCGAAGTCGCAAAATTCGCCCGCGTTTGCTCGTACGACCGGGCAGGCTACGGGGGCAGCGATGCCGGACCGAAGCCGCGCAACAGCGCGCAGATTGCACAGGAACTGCACTCACTTCTCAAGAACTCCGGCGAAAAACCGCCATTCATTCTCGTCGGACACTCGTTCGGCGGATACAACGTGCGCGTCTTCACCGGGCGCTTTCCCGCTGAAGTTGCAGGTCTCATTCTTGCGGACTCGGTGCAAGAGGATCAATACAAGCTTTTGCCCCCGGTGTGGAATCAGGTAGGCGCCGCGCTCAGAGCGCACTACCGGAGCCAGGCGCGGTGGGCGCCGCTGCTGGTGGATCTTGGTATCGAACGCCTCATCTTGCAGGCTAGAGGGAAGGTGGAAAATTCCTATCTCTACCTGCAATCGAAGTATCTGGCCGCGCGCTCGGATGAACTCGAGCACATTCAGATCAGCGCGGAACAGGCGCGGGCGGCAGGCAGCCTCGGCGATAAACCTCTTGTCGTTCTCACTGCCGGGAAGAAGCCCGCGGCGGGCACACTAGGACTCACGGAGCAAGATTGGGATGAGTATCAGCGCGTGTGGGCAGACGACTTGCAGTTGCGCCTGGCGCGGCTTTCCAGCCGTGGGAAGCGCGAGATGGTCGAGGACAGTGGGCACGACATTCCTTCCGAGCGCCCGGACGCCATCGTGAACGCGGTGCGAGAGATTCAAGGGCAAATCTCCAGCCACTAGGATTTTGCGCTGATCGCAAAAAGTCCTTCCCATAGGCCGTCGAGTGGAGTATGCTATTGTTCCCATAGACGTTCGAGTGGAGGAGCGATGGCAGGGAACCCGCAGGCCAGTGGAGCAATGGTGCAAGGGACGCTGGACATGCTCATCCTGCGCACGCTCATTACGGGGCCGGCTCACGGGCACACCATCGCGCACGTCATCGAGCACGCTTCGGAAAACGTGCTGGAAGTCGAGCAGGGATCGCTGTATCCCGCGCTGCACCGGTTGGAGCATCGCGGCTGGGTTTCTTCTTATTGGGGAGTCAGCGAGAACAACCGGAAGGCGAAGTTCTACAAGCTGACAGCAGCGGGCCGAAAGCAGCTTTCTGCCGAGACCAACCGCTGGCGTTCCGTTGTGGCCGCGATCGGCAGAGTCCTGGGCGAAACGGCCGAATAGGAGGTCTACATGACTCTCAGACGATTCTTCCGGCGCTCTCGCGAAGACGCCGAACTCGTGCAGGAACTTGAATCGCACATTCAGCACGAGATTGACGACAATATAGCCCGCGGCATGAGCGCGGAAGAAACGCACCGCCAGGCTCTACTGAAGCTGGGCAATCCGCTGGTGATTCGCGACCGCGTCTGGGAATCCAACCGTCTAGGCTGGCTCGAAAACCTGTGGCGCGACCTGCACTACGCAGCGCGCATTCTGGCCAGAAATCCTGGTTTCACGCTCGTCGCCTTGCTAGTGATGGCGCTCGGTATCGGTGCCAACACGGCCATCTACAGTTTCCTCGACTCACTGTTGCTGCGTTCTCTGCCGGTAGCTGATCCGAAATCTCTCGTGGTCGTGAGCTGGCATGCCAAGCCGTGGTCTCGTGGCGACGATCGGAATTTCGTAATGGAGAGCATGAGCGGCACCACGTACGCAGATGCTAAGTTGGGGGTGATCAGCGGAATCTTTCCCTACCCCGCCTTTCCGCTGATGCACGACGACGCTGTCTTTTCTCACGTCTTCTCTTACTGTCACACGCGCGAGGTCCGCACCCTCAGTATCTCGATCAAAGGACAAGCCGATACCGCGACCGGGGAACTCGTTTCGGGAGACTACTTCAATGGTCTCGAGGTGGTTCCAGCTGCCGGCCGCCCAATCCTTGAAGATGACGACCGTATAGGCGCGCCCGCGGTTGCGGTCCTAAGCTACGCGTTCAGCGAAGCCCACTTTGGCGGCGCTGCCAATGCCGCTGGGCAATCGATTCTGATCAACAACTTGCCCTTTACTGTGGTTGGTATCGCTCCACCGGAGTTTTTTGGCGTGGACCCCTCGATGGCCCCCGACGTCTACCTCCCCATGCACAGTAATCTTCTGCTAGGGGCGCAGATTCCCTTCGGCTTTTCGGCGGCGGACTATCTCGACCAGAATTCCTACTGGATGGAAGTCATGGCCCGTCTGCGTTCCGGCGTCAGCATGGCACAGGCGGAGGCGAAACTGGCGCCGCGCTTTCACCAGTGGGTAGCAGGGACGGCGAAGAAAGATAAAGAGCGGGAAAACTTGCCGGTGCTCTTTCTTCGCGAAGGAGCGGGAGGCCTCGACACCCTGCGGCAGCGTTTCTCCAAACCGCTGTTTGTATTGATGACATTGGTCGTGCTGATTCTTGGCATTGCATGCGCTAACGTGGCCAACCTGCTGCTGTCTCGCGCCGCATCCCGCAAACGCGAAATCGCGCTGCGCCTGAGCGAAGGCGCCAGCCGGATGCGCGTGATCGGGCAGCTTCTCACGGAAAGCGTGCTTCTCGCGTTCGCGGGAGGCGCTTTGGGAGTGCTGATCGCCGTGTGGGGAATTCGCTTTCTCGCGGTCCTGATGTCGCTTGGCCCGAATGACACCAGCTTCCATGCCGAGTTGAACTGGCACGTCCTCGCCGCCGCCGCCGGGCTCTCGTTGCTCACCGGACTGCTCTTCGGCCTTGCTCCGGCGCTGCAATCCACTGATCTGAATCTGGCAGAGACCCTGAAAGAGACCAGGACCGTGCAGGCTCGTGCGCGCCGATCGGCCTGGCCTTTCAGCGCAACCCAGGTTCTCGTTGTCGGGCAGATCGCCATCTCTTTGCTGATGCTGGTCGCTGCCGGACTGTTCGTGCGTACTCTTGCCAACTTGCAATCGGTGAACCTCGGGTTCAATCGGGAGAACCTTCTGTTGCTCCAGGTCAACGCGCGCCAGTCGGGCCATCAGGATGCCGACATCTCCCCGTTCTACGAAAATCTCCGCGAGCGGCTCGCCGCAATTCCAGGGGTGCGCAGCGCCTCCTTAACAGGAGGTTCCCTGATTCAGGGTGAGAGCAGCATGCCCATCAGCCTGCCCGGCCAAAAACCGAGGGACGACACTCGCTTCGCCGTGGTCGGACCAGGGTTCATGTCGACGATGCAGATTTCCCTGGTGGCTGGGCGGGAGATCGACTCGCGCGATCGTCCCGGATCGCAACCCGTGGCCGTCATCAACGAAGAATTCGCCCGTCTGAATTTTCCCGGCCGCAATCCGGTCGGACAGCACCTGATGTTGTGGAAAGGCGACGATGACAAGGACCTGGCTCGCGACATGGAAATCGTTGGTGTCTCCAGGAATGCGACCTATGGTGGCTTGAGAAGAGAGACCCTGCCGGTGGTCTACTTCGCTTACAACCAGGGATATCCGCAGCCGAACGAGATGATGTTCGTCCTTCGCACCGTGGGCGATCCCACAGCCTTTGTCAATTCCGTTCGAGAGGTCGTGCATCAGGCCGATCCGCGCCTGCCCATCTCGGACATCCAAACGCAGAATGCGGAAATCGCTGAAAGCCTGCACCAGGAGATCATGCTGGCCGAACTGTGCACCGCCTTCGCCATCCTGGCGCTGATTATCGCCAGCGTCGGCCTGTACGGCACAATCTCATACACAGTGGCGCGGCGCACCGGAGAGCTCGGAATTCGCATGGCTCTGGGCGCTCGCCGCGGCCCGGTGGTGTGGATGGTGCTGCGCGAGGTCTGCGTGCTGGCAGCCGTGGGACTTGCGATCAGCATCCCCATCGCGCTGGGAACGTCGCGCCTGATCGGATCTTTCCTGTTCGGAATGAAGCCCAACGATCCGCTGGCGCTTGGGGTGGCGGTGATGATCCTGCTGGCTGCGGCGCTTCTGGCAGGATGCGTGCCCGCCCGCAAAGCGGCTTACATTGACCCGATGACGGCCTTAAGGCATGAGTGACCTTCCGCTTGAGCACCCCCAGGGGTCCAGAATGCTATGATTCTTAGGTTCTGACCGCATTTCATGCGAATTAGAGCCACCTTCCCCATTGCGCTGGCGGTCGTAATCATTGCGGCCGCGCTTACGCTGGCTGTCCAGTTGCGCAAGCATGCGCCGCCTGAACCTGCACGGCTGCTGCCCAGCGCCGACGCTTTCCTCTACGGTAATTTCAGTTGGGCGCGGAAGGCGAACAGCGGCAAGTCTTTTTTCCCGGTCATGCACGATCCGGACTACGACGAGTTCATCCAGGAAACCGGCTTTGACTACGAGCGCGACCTGGAGGCTGCCGCCTTCGCCATCCACTACCCGCAGAGCTGGCCGGGCGGCGGCACGGGCGGCTCCGCACCTGAGCCTCGGTATTCCGAAGTCTTTATCGGACATTTCGACACCGGCAAGTGCGTGGCGTACCTCAAACGCACGGCAAAATTGGTAGAGAACTATCATTCGGTGGACATCTTCACGATTCCGCTGGCGGGCCGAAACTTCCGGATCGCGATTCTCGGCGTTGACACCGTGGCGGCATCGAATCACGACGACCCTGGAGTCATTCGCGGGATGGTGGACCGAGCTCGGCGGCTGGCTTCCCCCTTCGGAGGCCCCGCGATGCTGCGTCGTTATTACAAGCGGGTACAGCTGGCCAGTCCGGTCTGGGCGATTGCGCATGTCGACCCGGCGGTTCCCGAATTCGGCGGATGGGGCGATCTTCTTCCGCATCCGGCCGACATCGTCCTTTCCGCCAGCTACAACCCGTTGCATCTCCCGTTGCGCGCCGGGGTGCTGCATGTGCGGGCGGAGGCGTGGGCCACCAGCAGCGACGATGCCAAAGCGATTGCCGACAAGCTGACTGTGTTTTTGTCGATGTTTCATAGCGCGGAGGCCTCGGTGGGATCACCCGGCACCGATGCGGATTTGAAGACCTTGTTCGATAGCCTGAAGGTACGCCAGGAAGACACCCGCGCCGTTCTGGTGGCGACCTTGCCGACGGGAGTTTTTCGCAAGCTGGTGGATTCCGATCAGACGCCGTCATTCGCGTCGCCGCCCACCGCCGCGACTCCGGAGAAAAGCAGCAAGTCCCCGGCTCGTTGAATCGTCCAAACTGCCGCTCTGTAACTAAATCCCCCGCGGAGCGTCTTATTCAGATAGGGAACATGCTGCAGGTACAATAAGAACGAATGGGAAGCCTTCCACTGCCGATTGCCGCCTTCTTCGCGGGGCTGATTTCGTTCTTGTCGCCTTGCGTGTTGCCGCTGGTACCGGGATATGTTTCGTTGATCTCCGGCGTCGGCGTGGAAGAACTGAAGGCTCCCCAGGCGCAGCTGATGCGCCGGGTGATGATCAATTCGATTGGATTCATCCTGGGGTTCAGCGTCGTGTTCGTGACCCTGGGCGCGATCTCGACTGAGATTGGCCAGGTCGCGGCGCGTTATAAGCACACGCTGTCCATCGTCGCCGGTGTGGTCATCATTATTTTTGGGCTGCACTTGACGGGAATTTTCAAGATCAAGTGGCTGTATACCGATGCCCGGCTTCACAGCGTGAAGGGCAGCAGCACTCCGATCGGCGCCTTCGTAATTGGATTTGCGTTCGCGTTCGGCTGGACTCCGTGCCTGGGGCCGATTCTGACCGCCATTCTGACGCTGGCCAGCGAGCAAGACACCTTGGTGAAGGGCATTCTGTTGCTGGCCGTCTACTCGTTGGGATTGGCCGTGCCGTTCTTGCTGACGTCGCTGCTGATGGAGCGCTTCCTGAAGTTTTACAGCCGCTTCCGCTCGCACATGCACGCGCTGGAAGTGGCGAGCGGAGGCCTGCTGATTGCACTGGGAATCTTGCTCGTGATGGGGCGCTTTACGCTGATTTCGAGCTGGTTATCGTTCTTGAACCGTTTTGCGCTGTGAGGAATCTAGCTTCTTATGTCGATTTCTGAAAAACCGGAAGGCGAAGAGCCGTTGCAGTGGTGTCCAAAATGCGGGGCGCTAATTAATAGGAGTGAAGCACTCAGCCCCGAGCCTGCGCCGGGCACGCCGCGCTGCGACGCTTGCGGCCAGCCGCTGGCCCAGGCACCGCTCGATAGCGGGAACTTTCCTACGAATGCCCAGAATACGGCGCCCCGGGGAAGCGGGCGCAATCCGCTGGCTCTGGTCGTCGTGGCCGTGGTCGCGGCGCTCATGCTCTATTTTGGCTTCCACATGGCACGGCGCTCGGATTCGAATCCTGGAATGAGCATTACCAAGTCAGGTATAGCGCCTGACTTCACTCTGGAAACTCTCGACGGCAAGAGCATGAGCTTATCCGAACTGCGCGGCAAAGCCGTCCTGTTGAATTTCTGGGCGACCTGGTGCGGGCCGTGCAAGATCGAGACGCCATGGCTGGTGGAATTGCAGAAAGAATACGGCGCACAGGGCCTGCAGGTGATCGGCGTCGCCATGGATGATTCCGGCAAAGACGATATCGCCAGGTTCGCGCAAGAGATGGGCGTCAACTATCCTGTGTTGCTGGGAAAAGAGGCAGTGGGCGAGGAGTACGGCGGAGTTCCCGCGCTGCCCGAGAGTTTCTTCATCGGACGCGACGGCAAGATTGTCGACCGCATCATCGGCCTGAAGGGTAGAGGTGACATCGAAGAAGCCATCCGCAAGGCGCTCAACACGCAGCCAGGATCGACTCAGGCTGGTTCCGTGCCAGCCGCCGTGCAGGCTCAGGAGTGACACTAGGAACCGGACGGCGTTGCTTCTACTATTTGCTATAGCTTCCTGGCACTACGGTCTATGAATTCGCCAAGACCCAACCTGAAAGCGATGTGGGTACTAGGCCTGCTGGCGGCCTCTGCCGTTGCGCAATCCGGCAAAGCGCCGTCGGTCTCGATGGCTCCCGTGCCGCTGACGAAGGTGCAGCGCGCCGCACAGACCAAGGTCACTCTAAATTTTCGTGTGGCTTCGGGCTTCCACATCAACTCCAACACACCGCATTCCGAGTTCCTGATTCCCACCACGCTGAAGATCGATCCTCCAACCGACATCGTTCTGGGAAAAACCCAGTATCCCGAGGGGAAGGACCTCTCATTTCCCTTTTCCCCGGACGAGAAGTTGAGCGTCTACAGCGGAGACTTCACCATTGATGTCAGCGTGCACCCGCTGCACGCCGTGGTTCCGGGGAAGTATGGATTGCATGGCACGCTGCGTTATCAAGCCTGCGACAACGCACAGTGTTTCCCGCCCAAAACTCTACCTGTGAACTTCGAGGTCAAAGTGGTGAAGGAACCGCCGGGCCCGCACAAGAATCCGGCGCAAAGTCCGCACGTACATTAGGAAGCTGTCAGCTGTCAGCTATCAACTCGGCGATGCGGATTTATTCCGTGATGACGTGATCCGCCCACTCGATCAGCGAGACGAAAACCGGCGGGCTGCCGAATTTCGCACCGTAGGTGGCCAGGTCGGTTTCGGTCACGCCGCGGGCGCGGGAGCAGGCCCCGCAGGCGTAAATCTGTACATGCTTGGCCGCGAGTTTGTTCAGGAAATCGCCGACCGGGGGCCAGCCGACGGGCGTGACCGCGTCGGCAACAACCTTGCGCATCAGCACCACAGCCTCGCCTAATAAGTAGATCTGCACTTCATGCCCCGCCTCGGCGAGCGCCAAGCCGTGGGAGAACGGAAAAACGGCTTTCGTGGGATCGTCTGAGCCCCACGCGCTCTTCATCAGGATCTTGAGTTGCTTCTTGCCGGCTTGCGCCTCTGCGGGAGCGATGGAAGCGAGAAACGGCAGGGCCGCCAGCTTTGCCATTCGCGAGAGAAATGCCCGACGAGCCATAGTTCCTCCTGGGAGAGCTGTGCGAATTCGCCAGAACTGTAGCGCACTCCGGACGTTTAGAAAAGCTTGCCTCTTTGACGAACATCAACCTGGCGTCCTAACATGCGTCTCCATATGAAGCGGACCGTGTTGTTCCTCCTGATCGCGGGGCTGAGTGCAACCTGTTGGGCGCAGTCTTCCCAGACTCCAGTCGTCGGCATTGTCAATGTCACGCTGATCGATGTGACAGGAGGCCCCCCGCAACTTCATCGCACCGTCATCGTGCGCAATGGAAAGATCGACGAAATCCATTACTCCACAGATGTGAAAGGCAAACCGCCGGGAGTGCAGGTCAACGGTACCGGCAAATTTTTGATCCCCGGCCTCTGGGACATGCATGTCCACATGGTCTTTGGGGACTGGTTTCCGCGAGGGAAGGAAGTCACGCTGCCGCTGTTCATCGCGAACGGAATCACCGGGGTGCGCGATATGGGCAGCGAACTGGAAGTGCTGCAGCAGTGGCGCAAAGAAATTGCCGCCGGGACGCTGGTCGGGCCACGCATGGTGATGTCTGGGCCGATGCTCGACGGGCCGCAGCCGCGCTTTCCTAGTTCGATTGCCATCAAAACTCCCGAAGATGGCCGCCGCGCCGTCGACGATCTGAAGCGGCGTGAAGCGGACTTCATCAAGCTGCAATCGCTGATTCCGCGCGATGCGGTCTTCGCTATTGCTGACGAGGCGCACAAGCAGGGCATTTCGTTTGTCGGGCATGTGCCCGATGCGGTGCGCGCGTCCGAGGCTTCGAATGCGGGGCAGAAGAGCTTCGAGCACCTGATTGGAATTTTCGAAGGCGCCTCACCGCGCGAAGATGAATTCTTGAAAGCCCCGAAGGGTCCGGGGAAATTTCTGGCCACCTATGACGAAGACCGCGCGGCCAAGCTGTTTGCGCTGCTGGCAAAGAATCAGACCTGGCAGTGCCCGACGCTGGTGTGGGAGCGCGGCGGCAACCTGATTGAGTTGAGCGACTTCGCCCATGATCCGCGGGCGAAATATGTTCCGGCTTATTGGAAAGACGTGACCTGGAAACGATTCACCGAGCAGATCGAGCATGAATTCAACACTGATGATCTGGCGACCCGCAGACGCTTCGTACAAAAAGAGTTGGAGGTCGTCCTGGCCATGCACCGCGCGGGAATTCCATTTCTGGCCGGAACCGACACTCCGCCCGGCGTTTACATCTTCCCCGGTTTCAGCCTGCACGAAGAGCTGCAACGATTCGTCGCCGCCGGATTCACGCCCGTGGAAGCGCTGCAAACGGCGACGCTGAATCCTGCGAAGTTTCTCGGCCTGGAGAGTGAAATGGGAACGATCGAGAAAGGAAAGCGCGCCGACCTGGTACTGCTCGACGCGAACCCGCTCGAAGATATCCGCAACACGCAGAGGATCGCTGCGGTGATCGCGAATGGTCACTACTTTTCTCGTGCCGATTTGGACAAGATGCTGGCGGGAGTGGAAAAAGCGGCAGAAGCAAAATAGCAGCTTGTCATCCTAAGCGAAGGATCTATGCACTCTGCGAGAGTCGCATGACTGCTTCCCTGCAAAACCGGGCG
>DASTCU010000167.1:0-23576 GCA_035710825.1 Candidatus Sulfotelmatobacter sp. | reverse complement strand
GATTGCTGATTGCAGATTTTAGATTTTTACATCGAACCCTGGACAAAGGTTTTCAATCTGCAATCTGAAATCTTCAATCTGAAATTCAGGTTAAAACGAACCTATTTACTTTCCCACCTTCCCCGCAATTTCCTCCACCAGTGAATACGGATCCCTCTTATGTTCCGCAACCTCTGCGGCCAGCCGCGCCATGTTGCCATCGCCGAGCTGCGCCCGCGCCTTATCCAGCATCGCATCGCGCAGCATTTCGACCAGCCGTTCCTGCCAGTTCTCCACCCTTTTTTTCAGCGCACGGTTTTCTTTCTGCAGATATTCCTCATATCCAACGATGGCCTCGGCTAACTCTTGCACTCCGGTTCCGTCGCTCGCCACCGTCTTCACAATGGGAGGCGTCCACCCATCATGCCGCGTAGCCAGCGTCTGCAGCGCACGAATCTCGCGCTCAACCCGCTCGGCCCCCTCGCGGTCGCTCTTGTTGATCACGAAGATGTCGGCGATCTCCATGATGCCGGCCTTGATCGTCTGCACATCGTCGCCCATGCCCGGCACTAGCATCACCACCGTGATATCGGCCAGCCGCACGATGTCGACTTCATCCTGCCCGACACCGACCGTCTCAATCAGGATGACGTCACGCCCGGAGGCGTCGAGCACCGTTGCCACATCGGCGGTCGTCCGCGCCAGCCCGCCCAATGAACCGCGCGTGGCCATACTCCGAATGTAAATCCCCGGATCGGCAAAGTGCTCCTGCATCCGAATCCGGTCGCCCAGAATCGCCCCGCCGCTGTAAGGACTAGTGGGGTCAACAGCAATAATCCCGACGCTGCGGTTGTCCTTGCGATAGACGCGCGCCAGTTGATCGACCAGCGTGCTCTTCCCCGCTCCCGGCGCCCCAGTCAAGCCGATTACGCGGGCGCGGCCGCTGTGTGGAAACAGCGCTTTGAGCAAGTCGGACCATCCGGGCGCGCGGTTTTCGACGATGGAAATGCCACGCGCCAAAGCGCGCGGATCCCCGGAGCGCACAGCTGAAATCAGATCTGAATCGTTGGCCTTCAAACGTGTCCAGTGTAAAGCACCGGAAGGCGAAACACATATGTTCGACGGGGCGCAATGGGCGTATTGCTGAGTTCAATATCTGTCATCGGGTCAGTGAGTGCTATCGCGACGTTACGACAACGACGAACAGGATGATGCTCGACGAAGCGATCGCCGGTGCTGCCAGCGATCGAGAAGCCCGCCGAAAAGATAGAACCACCCGAGCATCAAGGCAGGCATCGTGGACATGAAGCTTGCCAACTCACTGACGCCCAGCCGGGCCAGTCCGCGCACACATACCGCCCTGACAAGGAACGCTGGAAGTGCAGAAATAACCAGCGCTTTTTCGAACCATCCTGGGTCTACCCAGATGTACATAGGTTCCCATGCACAATCGCCTGCTTGTCCCCGCATGCATGGTTCCAGTGTGAGATGTTTGTCTAACGGATCTGAATCGAGCCGAACAGAACCCCACCAGAAGTAGCGACTGTGGCGACCATGGCGCATCCTCGCGATTCCCCTGAATCGAAGCGTACGTCAAGAGTCGCGAACAGCACCAAACCCCAAAGGCAGAGGGTCGGTCTCCAGCGCATTCGCATGGTGAGATTCGACACCGTCCGACCTGCGACAAGTCAGTCCTGTGGAATTACTCGATGACTGTCGTAACCGGGATTTCACATCAACTGCTGGCGATAACTCCCAGGAACCCGAAGACGGGCCACCTTGGTGAGGTAAAGGGCTCGCCCACGTCGGCGCTCAGGGCATTTGTCCCTGGTCCCAGGGTCAGGCATACAATACGACCAACAGCGGCCGTCCGCGACCAGCGCCATAGATAGAACGGGTGTCGAGAACATCGTGGATCGGAACTTTACTGGGGGAAGATGCAGGTCAAACGCACACCGAAAACTTATGATGTTTGCATTATCGGCTCTGGGGCCTCGGGAGGCACCGCCGCAAAAGTGCTCGCCGAAGGTGGACTGAGCGTGGTGCTGCTGGAGGCAGGGCCGCCGCTTGTTCCTGCGCGGGACTACAAAGAGCATATGTGGCCCTACGACTTGCCGCATCGCGGGGTCGGAGTCGGCGGACGAGCACGGCACCAAACCGGCGATGAATTCATGGCGCCCAACGGGGCATGGGAGATCGAAGGTGAGCCGTATGTTTCCGCGCCCGGTTCACAATTCTTCTGGTTCCGTTCCCGCATCGTCGGAGGACGGACCAACCATTGGGGCCGGATCGCGCTCCGCATGGCGCCGGTGGACTTCAAAGTCCGCTCCCATGATGGCAGGGGCGACGACTGGCCGCTCAGCTATGAAGACCTCGCACCCTATTACGACAAAGTCGAGTCTTACATCGGAGTCTTCGGCACGAAAGAAAATATTCCCAGCGCTCCCGATGGCATTTTCCTGCCTCCGCCCAAACCGCGCTGCACCGAAACCATCATCAAGAAGAGCTGCGACAAGCTGAACATTTTGTGCATTCCCAGCCGCCTGGCCATTCTCACGAAACCTCACAATGGCCGGGCGTCGTGCCATTACTGCGCGCAATGCGGGCGCGGGTGCATCACGGCGTCGAATTTCAGTTCAAGCCAGGTCATGATTCCTCCCGCGGAGAAAACCGGGCGGTTCACCATGATCACGGGGGCGATGGCGCGGGAACTGGTTGTCGGCAAAGACGGCAACGTCGCTGCCGTTTCCTATATTGACAAGGCCACGCGCGAAGAGCGCCGCCTGCACGCGCGCGCATTCGTGGTTGCCGCCAGCGCCTGCGAGTCCGCGCGTCTGCTACTGAATTCCCGGTCCACACTGTTTCCCGATGGCCTGGCGAATTCCTCCGGCGTTGTCGGCCGCAACCTGATGGATACGGTGGGCAGCGATGGCGTCGGATACTTTCCCCAACTGGAGCGAATGCCTGCGCACAACCACGATGGCGTGGGCGGCATGCACATGTACTTGCCCTGGTGGAAGTTCGATCGAAAGAATGATTTCCTGCGCGGCTATCATACGGAATTCGGCGGCGGCCGCGGCATGCCTGGGGTCGGCGGCTACGATTACCTGTGTGACCATTTCGAAGGATACGGAATTTCTCTAAAGAAGGAGTGCAAGAAAAAGTACGGAACCCACATTGGCTTCTCCGGGCGCGGCGAAATGATCCCCAACGAGAATTGCTATTGCGAAATCGATCCGCACTTGGTCGACCAGTGGGGGATTCCAGTTCTTCGCTTTCATTGGCAGTGGGGCGACAACGAAATCAAGATGGCCAAGGACATGCAAGAAACCTACCGCGCCATCGTGGAAGCCGCGGGTGGCGTCTATCTTCCGTCAACCGATGCAGACGTCCAGCGTCCCTATGGCATTGCGCATGGCGGCGTCATTATTCACGAAGTCGGCACGGTCCGCATGGGAGAGCATCCGGCGACTTCCGCACTCAATCAGTTCTGTCAGGCACACGATGTGAAGAATCTTTTTGTTACCGACGGAGCTTCCTTCGTGACCAACGCCGACAAAAATCCAACGCTGACCATCATGGCGCTCACGTGGCGCGCGTGCGAATATTTGCTGGATCAGGCGAAGAAAGGAAATCTCGGCGCATGACGATTTCGCGGCGCGACATTCTCAAATCGCTCACCGCCACGGCGGTCGCCGGGTCGGTGCTGCGGGCGATCCCGCTGGAAGCCGCGGAATACGTGCACCGCATGGTGAACGCGGAAAAAGCCGCCAGCGAAATCTACACTCCCAAATTCTTTTCCGCGCACGCCTACAAGACGCTGCAAAGCCTCTGCAACTCGATTATTCCGCCGGACGAGGAAGCGAAAGGAGCGGTGGAAGCGGGCGCGCCCGAATTTATCGATTTACTCACCAGCGAGAACAGCGATTACCAGGTCGCCCTGGGCGGAGGCCTTATGTGGCTCGATAATACCTGTGTCGACCGCTACGAAAAACCCTATCTCGATTGCGCGCCTGAGCAGCAGAAAGAAATTCTCGACCAGATTGCGTATCGAAAAAATGCCGAGCACGATGCCAGCTTGGGGCAAGGCGTGGAGTTCTTCAGTTTCCTGCGCAAACTTACCGCGGACGGATTCTTCACCAGCGAGATTGGGATCAACTACCTGGGGTACATCGGAAATACTTATGTGCAGGAGTTTCCTGGTTGTCCGCCGGTGCCGGAAACCTAACTACGGGGCAATCGCGAATCCCCGCGGCTTCGGTTCGTTCAGAATGACAAGCCTAGTCCTTCAGTAACTGCCGCGCGATTACCAACCGCTGAATCTCGCTTGTGCCCTCACCGATGGTGCACAGTTTCACATCACGGTAAAACTTCTCCGCAGGATAATCTTTGATGAACCCATACCCGCCGTGAATCTGCACGCCTTCGTTGGCGCACTTCACCGCGACCTCGCTGGCGTAGAGCTTCGCCATCGATGACTCTTGCGTGGTCTTCATCCCGGCGTCTTTCATGGAGGCCGCGCGCATGGTGAGCAGCATGGCCGCGTCGATCTCTGTGGCCATGTCCGCCAGCTTCCACTGGATCGCCTGAAAATCGCTGATGGCTTTCCCGAACTGCCGCCGCTGCTTCGAATACTTAAGAGCCGCGTCGTACGCCCCTTCGGCCATGCCCAGCGATAAAGCCGCAATTGAGATGCGCCCTCCGTCAAGCACGCGCATGGCATCAGGGAATCCCTGGCCTTCGGCGCCCAGCAGATTTTCCGCCGGGATCACGCAATCTTCAAAAATCAACTCCGCCGTATCGCTTGCCCGCAATCCCAGCTTGTTCTCTTTCTTTCCCGGGCGAAAGCCCTTGGTATCTTTCTCCACTACAAACGCGGAAATCCCATGCGTGTGGGCGGTCTTGTCGGTCACTGCGAGTACCACCAACACATCGGCGTAGTGGCCGTTGGTGCAGAAAGTCTTGGTGCCATTGAGCACCCAACTGTTCCCCTTGCGCACCGCGGTCATACGCGCGCTGCCCGCGTCGGATCCCGCCGCCGGCTCGGTGAGTCCCCATGCTCCAATGAATTCGCCCGTCGCCAGCTTGCTGACGTATTTCCTCTTTTGCGCTTCGTTCCCAGCAATAAAAATATGATTCGAGCACAGCGAGGTATGCGCCGCCACGATGATGCCGACCGAGCCATCCACACGCGAAAGTTCCTCGACGGCCGTGACGTACTCCACATATCCCATGCCCGCGCCGCCGTACTCGGGAGGAAAAATCATCCCCATCATGCCCAGCTTGCCCAACTCTTTGATCGTCGCCAGCGGAAATTCCCCGCACTCGTCCCACTTCATGACGTTCGGCTTGATCTCGCGCTCCGCAAACTCGCGGACACTTTTCTTCAATTGCAATTGTTCTTCGTTCAGCAGGAAATCCAAGGTTTCCTCCAGCACACTCGGACGCTGCACCTGCCAGCGCCGCACCAGGGGCCACATTGAAATCAGACCCAAACTTTGATTAGAGCATAGCGCTGGAAGAGGAAGAAGTTACGTCCGGAGGTGAAAGGAGAGAGGTGGCGAAACCAGCATGAACACTGGCGATTCTGCGTGTCTTCCGATGCCACCCAACCGACCGGATGGTTTGGCAAATCAGCCCTGTGACACTCTTCTGGAACCAGCGCTGAAGATCCGTCACCATTATACGCCCGCTTGTCAGGCGCGGATCGGAGACGCCACGGGTGCGAGGAACGCCTGGAACACTTCGTTGGAAAACAATCGTCCGCGCGCCGTGAGCCAAATGCGATCTCCCCCTCGCTGCAGTAACCCGTTCCCTACAAGCTCCGCAATCGCAAGCTGCAGATCCTCCAGCGCCGGCTGTCCGAATCGCTCGGCGATGGCGTGCAACTCAACTCCGCGATTCAATCGCAGCCCAAGAAAAAAGCTCTCCTCCAAGGCAGTGGCCCGTGAGATCTCGGTCCGCTGCAACGGCGATCCGGCAACATACTTTTCTAAAACGTCGGCCGTGGCAAATCGCACTGCTTCCATTTTTTCGTGAGCTGATGTCAACATCGAGTGCGCGTCCACGCCGAAGCCCAGATAGGGCTGCCTGGTCCAGTACTTCAGGTTGTGCCGCGATTCAGAGCCGCGTCGGGCAAAATTGGAAATTTCGTACTGGGCCACCCCCTCGGACTCTAGTCTTTCGCACCCAGCGACATAAAAGGCGGTAATCGCTTCCTCGTCCGGCACAAAGTGCGCGTGATAGCGAGTGCCACCCGCGATCAGCTCCCGTCCTAGCCGTGAATCGTCATCCACCTCGAGCATATAAACGCTGACATGCGGCGCGCCGGTCGCAATGGTCTGCTCCAGCGACTCCTGCCAACTCGCCGCCGTCTGATGCGGCAGCCCGGCGATCAGGTCAATATTGATATTCGCAATGCCGGACGCACGCAGCCGCGAAATGTCGTCGATCACAGTAGTGCGCTTGTGCAGCCGCCCCACCGCCGCCGCTTCGCCATCCACAAGCGACTGCACGCCCAAACTGACTCGATTCACCCCGCAACCGAGCAGAGTCTCCAGGACATTTGGCGAAAGGGTCCCAGGCGCACACTCCACCGTAATCTCAGCCTCGGGCTGCACCGAAAACTGCGTCCGGACCGCGTCAAATATCCTCCGCAGGTGTGCGCCTTCAAGCACCGTGGGCGTCCCCCCGCCGAGGTAAATCGAGTCGACTTCCCTCTCGAAACGCCCGCCGATTTCTTCCGTCACCCGCCGCGACTCCGCAATATCCAGAGATACGCGATCCACATAGCGCTCGAATACCGTCCGCGAAAACACGTCCGAAGCAAAGTTGCAGTAGCTGCACTTGGTGCGGCAGAAAGGCACCGAAATGTAGATCCCCAGGCTCACAGTCCCATTATCCCATCCCAAACGTTTTCCATCCTCTTAGCCGCCAGAGCCATCTACTTGAGGTACCCTTTGGACAGGCGTTTTCAGCGCCCGTTCATCCGAGAACTGATCGAGACCCGATGGCCCAGGAAGAGGAAGTACTAGGCAAAGCATACGACGCCCGCTTGATGCGGCGCCTGCTCACGTACCTGCGCCCCTACCGCTGGCAGGTGACCATCGCCCTGGCCTCGATCGTTCTGAAATCATTCGCCGACGTACTCGGTCCGTACCTCGTCAAAGTCGCCATTGACCGCTATCTCGCGCCCGTCCCCAGCACCCGCTCCGGCCTATGGAACTGGCTCAGTCCGCAGCCGCTGCACGGCATCGCGCAAATCTCCGTGATTTATCTCTGCCTGTTAGTCCTCACGTTTGTATTCGAGTTCCTGCAGACCTACTTCATGCAGTGGACCGGACAAAAAGTGATGTTCGACCTGCGCAGCCAGATATTCCGCCACCTCCAGCGCATGCATGTCGCCTTTTACGACAAAAATCCCGTCGGCCGCCTGGTCACGCGTGTCACCACTGACGTCGATGCGCTGAATGACATGTTCACCTCGGGCGTGGTTTCGATCTTCGAGGACCTATTTGTCCTGGTCGGCATTCTCGGAATCATGCTGTGCATGAACTGGAGGCTCGCGCTGATCACCTTTGCCGTGCTCCCGTTCATCGTCTTTGCGACCAAAATTTTCCGCGACCGGGTGCGCGATTCCTATCGCCGCATTCGCACCGCCATCGCCCGCATCAATTCCTATCTCCAAGAGCACGTCAGCGGCATGGTTGTATTGCAACTCTTCAACCGCGAGCGCAAGGCCTACAACCGCTTCTCCGAAATCAACCGCCTCCACATGGACGCCTACAAAGACGCGATCCTGGCCTACGCCGTCTACTACCCGGTGGTTGACTTTTTCTCATCGATTGCGATTGCGTCAGTGATCTGGTGGGGCGGGCAGGATGTTCTTCGCGGTATCGTGTCCAAGAGCGTGAGCATCGAGTTCAATCCTTCGACCTTGATTTCGATTCACACGGTGGCGACAGCGGCGTCGTTGGGTGTACTGGTGGCGTTCACCCAATACGCCCAGCGTTTCTTCCGTCCCATCATGGACTTCAGCGACAAGTACAACATCCTGCAGTCTGCGATGGCCGCCAGCGAGCGCATTTTCAAGCTGCTCGACACGCCGGTGGAAGTCGTTTCTCCCGCCTCCACCAAGGCGCCTGCGGGCCCAGGCCGCATCGAATTCGATCACGTCTGGTTCGCCTACCGCGATGTCCCCGGCACCGAACTTGTGGGGACGGCCGCCCTCGGCCGTCCACCGGAGCAAAGCTCGGCAACTTCTTCAGGCAACGGCGGCGGATCAGCCCAGCCCGACTGGGTTCTCCGCGATGTCACCTTCGCCATCGAGCCCGGAGAAACCGTCGCTGTGGTCGGCCACACAGGCGCGGGCAAGACCACGCTGATCTCCTTACTGCTTCGTTTCTACGATGTGCAGAAAGGCGCCGTCCGCATCGACGGCATCGACGTCAAAGACATGGACCTGGTCGACCTGCGCAGCCGCTTCGGTGTCGTGCTGCAGGATCCGTTCCTCTTCACCGGTACGATCGGCGGCAATATCCGCCTGGGCACCGAGCGCATTCAGGATGCGCACATCGCCCGCGCCGCCGAAGACGTCAATCTCGGCGACTTCATCCGCGCCCTGCCCAATGGATTCAACGAGGAGGTTCGCGAGCGCGGCTCGACGCTTTCCACGGGCCAGAAGCAGCTCATCTCTTTCGCCCGCGCACTGGCGCACGAGCCCAGGATTCTCATCCTCGACGAAGCGACTTCGAGCGTGGATACGGAAACTGAATTCCGCGTCCGCGACGCCCTCGCCCACATGGTCGAAGGACGAACTTCGCTCATCATCGCCCACCGTCTCTCGACCATCCAGCGGGCCGACAAGATCATCGTCATGCACAAAGGCCAGCTGCGGGAAATGGGCACGCACCAGGAACTCCTCGCCCATCGCGGCATCTACTACAAGCTCTACCAGCTCCAGTACAAAGACCAGGAGATTGAAGAAGTGGCGCGGGCGCCCTCGCCCGCGAACGCCGGCCAGTCCACCGTGAGCGCCGATGATTAGAGAGCATACGGTTCTCTGCGTCCTCCGCGGCCTTCCTCAGCGAACTCGGCGGTTGAGAGCTTTCAATCGCCGAGAACGCAGAGGGATTCCGCAGAGGACGCAGTATCGATCAGCTAGTACAATCCGGCCGTGCTTATCCTGATCTCCGCTGGCGAAGCGTCCGGTGAAATGTACGGCGCACAGCTCATCGAAGCGCTGCGGCACCTCGATCCATCGTTCCAATTCTTCGGCGTTGGCGGTGACCGCATGCGGGCCGCAGGATGCGACACCGTCGTCGACGCCAAAGACTTGGCGGTCGTCGGCATCACCGAGATTCTCAGTCACCTGCCCAAAATTCTGGGCCTCTACCGGCACCTGATCCGCGAAGCCGACCGCCGCAAGCCCGATCTCGCCATCGTCATCGACTCCCCGGCCTTCAACTGGCGCGTCGCCCGCCAGATGAAACGCCGCGCCATCCCAACGGTCTACTACGTCGCCCCACAGTTCTGGGCATGGCGACAGGGACGCGTACGCCTCCTCCGCAATTACATCGACAAGGCCCTCGTCATCTTTCCCTTCGAAGAAAAGTTCTACCGCGACCGCGGCGTGGACGCGACCTTTGTCGGACGTCCTCTGGCGGAATTGCCCGACCCGGCCATCACCCGTGCCGAGTACGCGGCCCGTTTTAGCCTCGTTCCCGAGAAGCGCTGGATCACTCTGATGCCGGGCAGTCGTGTCAAGGAAGTACGCATGAACCTACCGACAATGCTGGAATCGGCGGAGCAGCTTGGTCCAGAGTACGAATTTCTTCTACCGGTCGCCCCCACTCTCGATCGCAGTTTCATGTCGAGCCTGATCGGCCGGGGGAAGATCACACTCGTCCCCGAAGCCCTGCCCGCGCTCTGGCACTCCCGCGCGGGAATCGTAGCCAGCGGCACGGCCACGGTCGAGGCCGCCATGATGAACACTCCCTTTGTCATGGTCTACCGCGTTTCTCCTCTGACCTACCTTCTGGGCAAGCCCCGGGTGAAGGTTCCCCGATTCGCGATGGTCAACCTGATCGCCGAGGAGGAAGTCGTCCCAGAACTGGTGCAACAGGATTTCACCGCTGCGAAGGTTGTGGCCCGAATCCAGGAAATCCTGCCCGACGGCCCGACCCGCGAGCGGATGATCGAGGGCCTGCGTCGTGTCAAAGGCCGCCTGCGCGCTCCAGACCTCCCTGGCTCGGCGCAGCACCCGGCCGACCGGGCAGCCGAAATCATCCTCGCGATGATGCGAGAAGATCTTCGCGGTCCTGGGTCCAGGTTGGCTAAAAGCTAAGAGCCAGAAGCTAATAGCTTGTTCTCCTTGTGCTCCCAGCATCTTTTGCGTCAGAATCTTCATCATAGGAAATGGGTTATCATTTCCCGGAGACTCTCCTGAATGTCGATTGACCTGCGGCGCCGTTTGAGCGTCCTCACTACTTCCCTGACCCTTACGCTTCTGCTGGCTGTCCCTTCCTGGGCCGCGCCCGAAAAAGCTCGCCTGCGGGTTGACGATTACCAGATCGAGGCTACCCTTGAGCCCCATCTCCACCAAATCAGCGCCAAGGCCAAGGTCAAGTTCACCGCTTTGCAGGACCTGAGCATCGCCGTCTTCGAACTGCACAACGACCTCCGCGTCACCAAGGTGCTCGACGAAAAGAACCAGCCGCTCTCAGCCGAGCGCGTCACCCAGGATTCGACCATTCGCGTCCCGTTGCCCGCGGGGCTTTCCAAGGATGCCTCGACCACGCTGACTTTCGAGTACGAAGGCCAGTTCGAAAATGCGGACAACAGCCCGGTCCCCGGCCTTAGTCTGGCTTATATCGGGGATGACACCAGCTACTTGTTGTACGCCGGACGTTGGTTCCCAGTGAACGGGTTCGGCTTAAATCGCTTCACTTCGACCATCAGCATCACCGTGCCCGCGCACATGCTGGTGATAGGCAGCGGCAAAGTCAGCGCCTCTGACGTTGCCCCGCCCAAAAAGCCCACATCTAGCGTCCTGCCCACCAAGACTTTTACCTTCGTCTCCAACAAGCCCAGTTTCCCCGGCACCATCATCGCCGGCGTTTTTCAGGAATACAAAAGCGACGAAGCTGGCATGGATCTGCATGTCTTCTTCAAGCCCACGCACCAGAGTGTCGCTCCGGCCTACACTACAACCGCGGTCCAGGAATTTACTTACTACATCACGCTCTACGGCTTGCCCCCTTCGCAGAAGTTGAATCTGGTCGAGATTCCGGGCGATACGCTCCCCTATACCTGGGCGCCGGAGATCGTCGGGCTGGCCAGTCCTTCCATTACCGAGAAGACCAACTATCGTCTCCTGTCGGATGGCATCTCGCACCAGTGGTGGGGTGTTTCTGTGAGTCCAGCTACGAAGGACGATTGGTGGCTGAGCGATGGCTTCGCCCGTTACTCTGAGGCAATGTACGTAGAAAACGCAGCCGGCGCTGCGGGCCTGGAAGAGGCCGTCAAAGACATGTCGGTCGGCGCTCTGGCCTATGATACGGTGCCTCTGTCGAGCGCCAACAAGCTGGACCTTTTCTCCACCGAGTTTCAATCGCTCACCACTGACAAAGGGGCGATGATCCTGCATATGCTGCGCTGGGTCTTAGGCGAGGACAAGTACAACAAGACCATGCGCGAGTTCGCCGCCGAATACGCTGGAAAATCGGCCACCACCGATGACTTCCGCGAGATCGCGGAGAAAAACTACGGCCAGCAACTCACCTGGTTCTTCTCGCAATGGCTTGATTCCACAGGCGCGCCTGAGTTCAAGGTAAAGTACACGACTTATCGGCTAGGCGGCTCGGTCGCGACACAAAATCCAAAGGAAGAGAAGACTGCGGGATTCCGCGTCACCGGCGAAATTTCGCAAGACCTCGATCTATTCCGCATGCCCGTCGATCTTAGAATCGACACCGACGGCAAGACGGAAAACAAGCGCGTCGAGGTCGTAGGTACCAATTCGCCATTCTCGATCGAGACTTTCGGCCGGCCACGCCGGATTTCGGTCGATCCCGACCATCACGTATTGACCAACTCGGGCGACATCAAGTTGCGCGCGTCAGTCCTTCGCGGGCAGGCTCTGCAGCAGCAGGGAGATCTTTCCGCCGCGCTGACGGAGTACAACAAGGCTCTCGACCTCAACAAAAACAGTTCGCTGGCGCATTACCGGATTGCCGAAGTTTTCTTTCTCCAGCGCAATTATCAGTCTTCCGCCAACGCCTACCGTGCGGCAATCAATGGCGACGGAGATCCGCGCTGGACCGAAGTCTGGAGCCGCATCCAACTGGGCAAGATTTTCGACATTACCGGCCAGCGCGAACGCGCCGTCAACGAATACCGTCAGGCCCTGCAAACCAACGACAATACCTTCGGCGCTCTCGAGGAAGCCCGGAAATACATGCAGAAGGCCTACGAGCGGCCAAAACAAACTCCGCAGCAATGATTGGTTAGCCTGTCCGTTTCAGAATCACGGACGAGCTAAGCATGGGTCCAAACTAGGCATGGATCCAGCGCTGGGCTTCTTCCATGGAACGAAAGATCTCAAAATTCCTATGCGCGAGCAGTATCTTGTGCATACGCGCAGCATGGGCCTGTGACGGTGTCTTTACCACGAATGCCCGTTTCGCCTCATAGGAAAAGGGATCGATCTCGTCGGCCATCCTCATCATGTCATCTGCCTGCAGGTCAACTTCTTGAATCGACCTCATGTCGGCAATCTCTGAAAAAGTAGGTTGGAATGCGGGATCTTGTTGCAGAAACCTGGCATATTCTTCGAGCTCATTTACCGTCACCCGACTCCCGAGCGTGATTACCACCAGTCTTTGCTCCGGGTACAAACTGAAACTCGCGCCTTTGCCGTCACCGATTGCGTACCGATGAGGCTGGCACATAGCTCGCGCTTCTGACAAGAGAGGCCACCTCCGGAACTTGTGTGTCTGTAGGTAGATCGGCGAATCTCAAATTCGGCTTCAGGTACTTTGGTGCGCAATTCTCCGCGATCGTTCCCACCCGCTAACCTTTTTCGCGTCTCCGGGGTCTAAGTAAGTACATGTGTGCAGGGGAACTTTCATCAGTTCATCTGCGTATCTCTGATCAGATGGTTGGGCGGGATTGAGACCCCTCGCCTAAACGTTACCCGGGTGCCCTCACGCTCCTCCCCGGAGGCGTGGGGGCATTATTTTTGGGCGCCAGATACGATGTTTTACAATCCTGCGATGCCAGATTCGTCGCAGGTTCGCCTTGAACGCGTGTTGGCGCAGCTTCGGCTCTACGAGCATCCGCTGCTCAGTTTCTCGGCGCGCGCCAAAGGCGAGGGCGTTGAGGTCATCATCCAGTTCAAGGACGAGAGCGTTCCCGTACACACTTACTACTTCGATCTCCATCCTCGCGATCTCGACGATACACAATTTGAGTGGAGTTTCCAGCGGCAGCTTTACGACGCGCTGCACGACTACTTTGTCGAGATGTTCATCCGTACGCCGCAGGACCGCGCTGACCGCCAGAAGAAGGGGCTGTGAGCCAACTCCGGCAAATCATTGAGCAGGAGATCCGCGAGCGCGGGCCCATTCCCTTCTCGCGCTACATGGAGCTGTGTCTTTACCATCCCGAACTCGGTTACTACTCTCGCCATGCGGCGCAATTCGGCAAGGCGGGCGACTTCTACACGTCCAGCGACGTGCATGCGGTCTTCGGAAGATTATTGGCGCGGCAGTTTGACGAGATGTGGCGCGCGCTGGGATCGCCAGAGACGATCACCCTGAAGGAACTCGGTCCGGGACGCGGGCTCTTTGCGCAGGATGTGCTGGATTGGTCGGAGAAGAAGTTTCTGGATTTCTTCCGCGCCGTGCGTTACGTGCTAGCCGAGCAGTCGCCCAAATTGCGTGAGCGTATCGCTGCGACCCTGAAGCATCACTTCGACTCTGGCAAGGCAGCGTTTGCAGATTCCTCACTTCCCGCAAGAGACGCGAGAAGCGGGAGACATGAAAACCCTGCTTCAATCATCTTCGCCAACGAATTCTTCGATGCGATTCCCGTTGAGATTGTCAGCTCCAAGGGCACGCTGCGAGTCGGAGCGCAGGATGGGCGATTCGTCGAAAGCTGGGCTTTGACTTCGGCGGATGAACTTGAATTTCTGGACCGCTACTCGATTCATCCGGAAGCAGAGGAACGGGTGGAGGTTCCGCTGCAGTCGCTCGCGCTTTTGCGCGCTGCCGTTGATCTTGAACGTGGATTCCTAGTCGTCATCGACTACGGTTACACGCGCGAAGAGCAACTCGCAGGAAGACACCGCGGAACACTCAAGGCGATTCGCCAGCATTCGGTGAGCGCAAATCCCTATGAAGCTCCGGGCGAGCAGGACATCACCGCGGACGTGAACTTCACGGCGCTTACCGCTGCGGCCGAAAAGCAAGGATTACGGGCGCAGAAACTCCTCACGCAATCGCAATTTCTCATGGGAGTCGGCGAGGCCAATCAGTTTGCCGACGCGTTTGAGGACTGTCGGTTGCCGCAGGAGCGGGCGAAGGTCGCGCTGCAGCTTAAGCATCTGGTTACACCTGCAGGAATGGGAGAGAGTTTTCACGTGCTGATCGCAAGCAAGGGAATCGAAACAGGGCAGGCATCGCGGCTGGCAGGACTGAGTTTTGGCCGGCGATAGTTCAGATTTTCGGCCCGTTTACCTTGTGGTAACTACCCCCCCCCTCCCCTCGATCTATTGGAATCATTCACTTAGGGCAACTTCGAAGAATTAATCTATGGCACTCAACAACTTAGGGGCAAAATCTTGAGCCCCAATGACTTAGTGCTGCCGAGTTCCCGGCATACGCGGAAGCACCAACCACACAATGTTGCATTTCTCATGCCGAACTCTGATGAACACGGGCGAAAATCCGCTGTGTTCCATTTTGGGAATTTGCATTTTGCATAAGCCCTACGTGAAAGCGCACAAATTTCCTGATTGGTTTTTCTTTATGTGACTTCACAAATCTATACAGTGCTATTGGACAACCACGCGTCCGCGCTGCGGCTTCCGAATGGGTAGAAGTCGCATCAGCCGATGTCGAGGCGAAGGAGGAAGTCATGAGCCGGTCTGCTGTTAGCGTGCTGCTCTTTGTAATTGCGGTAGGGTTGTGGGTCATTCCCGCAGGTCAGGCGCAGTCCGGGGTTGAAAAGAAAGCGGAGGGTGCACCCCGTCCCCTGGTTTACGTGATGCCCAATGCATTGATGAATCCTGGAACAAACGACAACTCGCAGGTAGTGGTGGACTCGTCTCACAATGGCAAGGAGCCACAAGTGGCGAAGATCTATCAGGAATTACAGCGACGCAACGAATGCCAGCCGTTTGTTGCCAACATGATCAAGGAAAAGGCGGACTACTTTCTCCTGCTGCAGCACGGAGGCGGCAAGGGAAACCGCTGGGCGGTTTCTGACCGGAGCGGGAACGTGGTCGCATCGGGGGAATCGATGATGCTGGGCAATTCGGTGAAGGACGCGTGCCTTGCAATGGAGAAGGATTGGCAGCAGAGGCCAACCGAGGCGCGAAAGTGACTGCCGAGCGCGGCCTTGGCAAGTCGTTGTCGAAAACTGAGTGTGAGCAGGTATTCCGGCGCAACGTTCGGGTCCATGGAAGTGGATCTCGGGGACAAGCAGCGCGGGCGAGACGCCCGCGCGACAGCCGGCAAGATGCCTGCGCTACGGTCCGGAGTTGATCAGGCTCGCGACTTGGCGACTGGCTCGGAGTGCGACGCGGGGTTCGGGGAGGCCTTCTCTTCGGGATATTCGTAGACCCCGCGGCCGGACTTACGGCCCAGCCTTCCGGCTTTCACGTATTGGACTAGCAGCGGAGCGGGGCGGTACTTTTCGCCCAGCGATTTGTGGAGATATTCGAGAATGCTGAGCCGCGTGTCCAGCCCCACGAGGTCGACCAGCTCGAACGGACCCATCGGGTGGTTCAGGCCCAGCTTGAGCGCTTTGTCGATGTCGGCAGCTGAGGCGATTCCTTCTTGCAGCATGTAGAAGGCTTCGTTGCCGATCATAGCGTTAATGCGGCTTGTGATGAAGCCGGGCGACTCTTTGATCACCACAACTTCTTTCCGCATACGTTTCCCGACTTCGACAGCGGTAGCGAGCGTGTCATCGTCGGTCTCGAGCGCGCGCACGATTTCGAGCAGCTTCATCTTGTGCACGGGATTAAAGAAGTGCATGCCGAGGCACTTTGTGGCGCGGTAGGTGACGCTGGCAATTTCGGTGACGCTGAGAGAAGACGTGTTCGACGCGAGAATTGTCGTCGGCCTGCAGATTTTATCGAGCAGCGTGAAAATCTCGATCTTGGATTCCATCTCCTCGGGAACGGCTTCGATCACAAGATCCGCTTCGCGCGCGGCCTCCTCGACCGAGCCCGCGTACTCTAGACGGCGAAAGGCGGCGTCGGCATCGGGAGCGGTGACTTTGCCGAGTTCCACGGCTTTGTCTAGATTGGAACGGATTTCGCTCTCCGCCTTGCGCAGCGCGTTGGGCAGCAAGTCTTCGAGAATGGTGCGATATCCGCCGAGCGCCGCCGCATGGGCGATGCCGCGTCCCATGATGCCGGCGCCGATGACCGCGATTGTTTGGACGTGCACTCCCTATTTCTCCACCTTTTCGAGATCGGCGACGGCGGCATTGACTGCTGCCGCTGCTCCGCGCAGGGATTCGGCAAGCCGTTTGCGCTCCTCGGGACTCATGTTGGGGATGTAAATGCAGATGCGGCGCAAGGTCGTCGTTATGTCCTCGACGTAGTTCATTGCTCGAATGAGTTCACCGGTGGCAACTACCATGAGACTTCCTCTTTCGTCGTAGATTTTTCGCGGCCAGCATCGCCGAACTCGGCGGACATGAGCACGAATCATCTATTTTGGACGTGCAGGCGAATTTAGTAAAGCCGACGAGAGAACACTTAAATCGCGGAGGACGCCGAGGCCTCGCAGAGTTCTCTGAGGAAATCATCGGAGCGGCGCTTTGTTCACAGGGAGTTAGCGATGCCGGCATATAATCGCAATCAATTCTTTTTATGGGGCATTCGCCGCGCAATGCGAATCGAATAGGTATGGCAGACAACGCTTTGAAACGTTATATCTTTGCGAGCGATTTTGACCAGACGCTTACCTTCAACGATTCCGGCTACGTGCTAGCCGAACTGGTCGGCATTCCCGTCGAAGAGTTCGAGCGCAAGTCGAAGGGAATGGCCAAGATCAATCTCGTGCAGCAGGGTGCGGAGCTCGCGTACCTGCTGCTGCACGATCCGGAGTTTCGGGCCAAGGTCCGGAAAGAGCATCTGCGCGAGGTGGGCAAGCGCATCCGGCTGAAGAGCGATATCAAACTTTTGTACCAACTCCTCGATGCAGGCATTGATGGGCATCGGTTCGATTTTTACGTTCTATCCGCAGCTCCTGTGGAAATTGTGCAGTCGGCGTTGGAAGATATCGTTCCGGTCGACCACATTTACGGCACCGAATTTCGCTACAAGCCGACGGGCGAGATTGACACGATCGTGCGCGCAACCGCGGGATACGGCAAGGTCGCCGTGCTGGACAACCTGCTGGTGCAGCAGGTGACCGGGCCGGATCACGTGATTTATACCGGCGACGGAAGCTCTGACATTCACGTGATGCTGCACATCAATGCACGAGATGGCTTGACTATCGCGGTGTCTGAGTCGCGCAATGTTTCGCAGGTCGCGAAGCGGACGGTGCTTAGCACCAGTGCGCTGGCGGTGCTGGCGCCGATTCTCGAAGAAGTTTTGGGATGGGAGCGTTACCGCATCCGCGGGTTTTTCGAGGCCAATGGCATGCTGATCCAGGAATGGGAGCGGGTGCGTACGGACTGGTTGACGGTGCGGGCAGCCGAGCCCGCGCCCGCGGAAGCTGAGGCTATGACACCAGCAAACTTCTGACGAGCCGACATGCTGCGCGATAAGAGCCTGATCCCGTTATCGCATCAGCACCAGCACGCGCTGGCGCTGTGCGTCCGCATTGAGCGAGCGTCGCCGATTCCTGAAGGCGATCTCGCGGCATGGCTGGCGGAGATTGAGCAGATATTCCAGACTGAAATCGGGATTCATTTCGCTGCGGAGGAAAGCGTCGTATTTCCGGCGGCACGAAACTTCAGCGAGCTAAATTACCTGGTAGATGACTTGCTCGCCGATCATGCCTGGCTGCGGCACCAATTCGCTCAGACTCAGAAACTTTCTTCCAACGAAGTGCGTGGGCTAGCACAGCGGCTCTCAGGGCATATCCGAAAAGAAGAGCGCCAGCTTTTCGAACGGATGCAGGAACTGATGAGCAACGGACAACTGGCAGCTCTGGGCGGAGAACTCGCAGACGCACTCAGAGATGCGGCCCAGACTTGCATCCTGCCCACCGATAAAACTCGCCTACGGTCGACAAAATAAATCTGGTGCCCAGGATCTTCCAACCGCAATCGTTCCCGGCTATGCGAAGAACTTGTCGCAACCGGGCGCGTTATACGCCTGGGGAACGCGATCACTCAAGTCCACAAGCTGAGTCAGTTTCGCGGCCTGGGTTCCATCGAGCTGCTTTTCATGAAAGCGCCAGCGCCAGTTCCCGCCATCCAGGCTTGGAGTATTCATTCGTGCCTCGCTGCCTAATCCAAGCACGTCCTGCAGAGGAATGACGCTAAGACTAGCCGGCGAACACAGCGCAGCACGAATAAACGACCAGTGAATTCCGTCATCGGAGCGGCCCAGATACGATTCGGCGTTCCGCCGCTCGTGCTCAGCCGCGCCGGACTCCCACCACCCGGCCACCGTGTCGTTATCGTGCGTGCCGGTATAGATCACCTTGCCATCGGCACGATGCGGGAGATACATGTGAGCGCCGGTGTCGCCGAAGCCGAACTGGAGAACGGCCATGCCGGGAATTTTCAAGCGCTCGCGCAGGGCGTGCACTTCGGGAGTAATGTATCCCAGGTCCTCGGCGAAAAAAGGCAAGCCGCCAAGCGCTTCGCGGAGTTTCACGAACAGATCATCGCGCGGGCCGTCTACCCAGCGGCCGTTGACGGCAGTAGCATCGCCCGCGGGAATTTCCCAGAACTGGTCGAAGCCGCGGAAATGATCGAGCCGGATGTAGTCGCAGTTTTGCGTGGCATGGCGCAGCCGGTGAATCCACCATTGATAGCCACGCTCCTTCATCACGTCCCAGCGATAAAGCGGGTTGCCCCAGCGCTGTCCGGTCTTGCTGAAAAAATCGGGAGGAACTCCGGCCACGACCTCGGGCTTGAGATCACCATTGAGGCGGAACAGTTCTCGATTGGTCCAAACGTCGGCGCTGTCGTAATTCACGAAGATGGCGACGTCTCCGACGATGCGGATCGAGCGCTCCGCGCAATAGCATCGCAACGCCTTCCATTGTTCGGAAAACGCGAACTGCAAGGCGGTGCGAATGCGGAGGTCGTCGGCCAGTTCTTTCCGAACCTTGTCCAATGCGGAGCGATCCCGTTGAGCGAACTCCTGCGGCCACCGATTCCATGGCTCCAGTTTGTGACGGGAGCGGAGAGCATCGAAGAGTACAAAATCATCGAGCCACCAGCAGTTCTGCGCGTGGAAAGCCTCACAGCGGCGCAAAGCTTCAGCCGACGCCGAACGCAAGAAATTGCGTGCCGCTTCGAATAGCAACGGCATCTTCTGCGCGAAGACGTGTTCGTAATCCACCGGGCCAGAGGCGGTAGAAAGCCCGTCGAGCTTGGCGCGATCGATCCATCCGTGATCGGCGAGGCGTTCCAGGCTGATCAGCAGCGGATTTCCGGCGAAAGCCGAGGTCGAGGAATAGGGAGAATTGCCGTAGCCTACCGGTCCCAGCGGCAACACCTGCCATATGCCTTGGCGGGCGGAGGCAAGAAAATCGCCGAAGCGGTACGCGGCGGGGCCAAAGTCGCCGATGCCGCCGCGCGAAGGCAGCGACGTGGGGTGCAACAGAATTCCTGCAGCGCGCGGAAAGGACATGGCACTGCCACTACATTCCTGACTCGGTGCCCGTTCGGCTGAGAGCCTTCAGTTCTTCTTCGTTGCGTTTGATTTTGCCGGACTTGGTCATCTCATCGAGCAGGTTCGAGACGAACAGGCCGAAGCGCTCCTGCTGCTTGGCTTGCAGCAACTGATCGCGAATCTGATCGCGCTTGGCCGCGAAATCCGCTTCCGAAGGCGGCTGGCTTTCGATCAATTGCAGCACTGCCGCATCGGCACCGCTGTTGATAGGCCCGCTGATCTCCCCGGGCTTCATGGTGAAGGCGACGGAAGCCTGACCGGACATGGAGCCGACGTCAGGCACCTGGGCATCGGGCAAGACGAGATCGCTGGTCTTCATGGCTGCGCCCAGTTCCTTGGCGGCGCGTTTCAGATCGTGTTCTGCCTTCGCCCGGTCGGAAAGTTCTTGCGCCTTCTGTGTAAGCAGGGTTCGAGCGCGCTCGTTCTTGAATTCTTCTTCCACGCGGCTGCGAATCTCTTCAAACGTTGGCGTCGCTGCGGGCTTAATGCCCATCAGTTGATAGACCACGATTCCCTGCGAGGCCTGCGCCACGTCGGGCGGAGACTTTTCCTGTGCGGAGAAGACTGCATCCATGAACTGCGGCGACGGACCCAGGCCGGGCAACATGTCTTTGCGCGAGAAGAAGTCAGAGTTGATCACAGGAATACTTTGCACTGCTGCCGCCGCGTCCAGACCCTGCGCCTGAGCTTGCTTGAGCAACTGCTCGGCCTTCTGCTGGGCCATCTGCTGCGCCTTCTGACGCTTCACGATGGGCTCGATGTCACCCTTCACTTCGTCGAGCGACTTGGTGTGCGCGTCCTGCTTATCGTCGAGGCGGATGATATGGAAGCCATCGGCGCTCTTTACCACATCGCTGGTCTGTCCCTTGGAGAGAGCGTAGGCGGCCTTTTCGAATTCGGGCGTCATCTGGCCCTTGCCAATCCATCCCAGCGAACCGCCCACGTTCGCGCTGCCGGAGTCCTCGGAATATTTCTTGGCGAGGTCTTCAAATTTTGCGCCGCTCTTCAGCTGCTTCGAAATATCGTCGGCGCGCCCCTGGGCCTCGGAGACTTTCTTCTGATCGACTTGACCGTTATCACCGGGCAGGGGCATCTTGATCCAGATGTGGCTGACCTTCATCTGCTCAGGGACGTGGTACTGGTCGCGATGCTGCTGGTAGTAGGCTCGCAGATCATCCTGGGTAACCGGAGCTTCGACCTTGGCGGTGTCGACCACTGCGTATTTGATCTTGCGCTTTTCCGGAATCGAGTTGGCGTAACTGGCTTTGTGGCTCTCGTAGTAGGCTTTCAGTTCTCCGTCGGTCGGATGCAGTCCCTTCTTAATGTCGTCTTCCTTCAAGACTGCATAGTCGAACTTGACCTTGGTGTTCTGCTTCACGAACTCCTTGTGAATTTCTTGTTCGCTTACGCCTGCGGTGCCGGAGATCAGCGCCTGGAGCTTGCTCAGGAGAATATCGTTGCCGACCAAGTCTTCAAACTTCGCGGGCGTCATGTTGGCGCGCTGCAGCATGTCCTCATATTCCTGCTGGCCGATAAAGCTGCCGTTGGGGAAGAAGGTGGCGGCGTAGCGGCCGTGCTGCAACTCGTCTTTAATTTCCTCGGGCGTGACGCGCAGACCCATACGACTGGCCTGAGCCAGCAGGGCCTGGCGCTCAATCAGTTGCTCGGCCGCCCGCCGGGTGAAGTAGGGGAGCAGCATGGCCATGTTGGGGCCGCCCTGAGGCATTTGCTGCTGCAGCATCTGACGCGCGGTCTGGCGCACTTCGTCGGCGGTAACGTCGCCGCCTTCGACTTGGGCCACCACACCTGCCTTGGCGCCGCCGAAGTTGTAGCCGGAGTTTCCGCTGCTCGGCACCAGATACCACACCATGGAAACGGTGATCAGAAGCAGCAGCCCGCCAAGAAGATACTTCTTCACCGGACCAGGGGTTTGCAGAAAACGAATCATGTTCTTGTCACTCCAGAGTAGAGGGGCGAATCTCGTATTATAAACCAGCCGGACGGGGCAGCGGCGGCTGCCCCGAGCGCGGCTCGCGCTCGGCCTTGCGAGCCAGGTCATTTTGAAGCTATCGGCCCCACCGTGCGCGCGGCGGGGGCGAGCACGCCCCGCCGCAGAGCCGCCGAGACGGCGGCGCTACCAAAATCGCCCATCCATTTCCGATAATGTCCGTGACAATCCATCTCTAACAAGTTCGGCTATTGAAACGAATTAATAGAAGTGTTATCCATTCTGCGGGGCTTTTTTTGAAATTGCCCTTGCACCTACCCGAGAGGCACGCATTGCCGAGGAGCATCATGAACTCACGGAAGCTGGCTGTTCCTTCGTTCGTTCTCGTCCCATTCATTCTGGTTTCATTCCTGGCCGCGCAAAACCAAACTCCAGTTCATAAATCGGCAGCCGCCCCGGCTGGTCACTCTAACGAGGCACGGCTTTCCTTGCACGAGGGCTGGGCGCTGCAAACCTCCGCCAAAGTCGAAGCCAAGGGAGAGGTCATTTCGACGGCAGGGTTTAGTCCCAAGGGCTGGCACGAGGTAACGGTTCCGACGACGGTGGTGGCCGCCCTGATCAAAGACAAGACTCTGCCCGAGCCATTTTCCGGAATGAACCTGCGGAATTATCCCGGGATGAATTATCCGATTGGCGCAAACTTTTCGAACATTGCCATGGCGCCCGACAGCCCTTATGCAGTCTCCTGGTGGTATCGCAAATCGTTCGCGATTCCCGCAACGGATAAGGGAAAGACGCTGTGGCTGAAGTTTGACGGCATCAACTATCGCGCCAACATTTGGCTCAACGGCAAGCAGATCGCGAACTCCGACGACGTTGCCGGAGCCTGGCGCACCTACGAGTTTAACGTGACCAGTTCTGCCAAGATAGGCGCGCAAAACGTGCTTGCAGTGCAGGTATTCTCGCCGACCGAACACGATCTTGCCATCACTTTCGTGGACTGGAATCCCGCCCCACCCGACAAGAACATGGGACTGTGGCGCGACGTGTATCTCACCGCGAGTGGTCCCGTCGCCCTCCGCTATCCGACCGTCGTCTCGAAGCTGAACCCTCCGACCAACGACAGTGCACAGCTCACGGTGACGGCCCAGGTGAAAAACGGCACCAACCAGCCGGTGAAAGGCAAGCTGAAAGGCGAAATCGAAGGCGTGAGGTTTGAGCAGGATATCGAACTTGCGGCGAATGAATCGAAAGATGTGACCTTCACGCCTGACAAATTTCCTCAGCTAGTTTTCTCGAACCCACGCCTCTGGTGGCCGGTGCAGATGGGCACTCCGAATCTCTACAAGCTGATCTTGGAAGTTGATACCGGCGGCGCGGTAAAGGACTTCTACACCACCGAGTTCGGCATACGCGAAATCACTTCCGATCTCAACTCGGTGGGCGGGCGGGCCTTCCACATTAACGGCAAGAATATTCTGATTCGCGGCGGCGGCTGGACTCCGGACATGATGCTGCGTGAGAACTCCGAGCGACTGCACGACGAGGTCC
>DASTCU010000166.1:0-8246 GCA_035710825.1 Candidatus Sulfotelmatobacter sp. | reverse complement strand
TCTGGCAACACAGCGCCTCATGTTTCGCTCCTCAAGTTCAATTGTCGGTTTTTGTTCCTGAGCTGGGACTCGATTCGCTCCTCCCCTGACGTGGGGGACCAGACGTGGGAGAGCGAACCAATAAAATCGAGCTATAGTACGCTGCTCGATAGTCTCTTACAAGAAATAAACTAGGTCCCTTCGCATTACGAAGCTATGTGGCGGCCAAGACCCTAAACTACTCGTAGCGCAGGCTTTCCACTGGATCCAACTGCGAGGCGCGGCTAGCCGGGACGGTGCCGAAAATAATGCCCACAAGCGAGGACACCAGGATGGCGATAATCGCCGAAAGGCCCGAGATGGGGAAGCGGTAGTCGGTGAAGAAGCGCACAGAATACGGCAGCGCCAGGCCCGTGACGATACCCACGATACCGCCAGTAACAGAGATCAGAATGGCCTCGGCGAGGAATTGAAAGCGAATCTCGCGGTTGGTGGCGCCGATCGCCTTTCGGATCCCGATCTCGCGAATACGCGAGGTCACGGTCGCGAGCATGATGTTCATGATCCCGATTCCGCTCACCAGCAGAGTCACCAACGCGACCAGGATCAGGATGACGGTCAGGGCGTCGGCAATCTTGCCTGCAACAGTCAGCAACTGCGTTAGGTTCTCTACGCTGTAGACCGACTCGGTCCGGTGCCGCGATTGCAGCACGCGCTTAATCGCCGCCGTCGCCGGGATGACGTCCTGGGGACTGGCCGCCGAAAAATAAATCTGGTACACCGCCGCCGTCGGTGTGAAGAACCGGCTGACGGTGTATGGGATCAGCATGGTGTCTTCTTGAATTTCCGATTGCCCGAAGGTGTCCACGCTCTCTTTGAAGACACCGATCACCGTGAATGGAAGGCCGGCGCTCAATTTGATGATCTGTCCGACTGCCCCAGAAGGCGAGCCGAATAGCCTTTGCGCCAGCTTGTCGGTAATTATGCCGACCTTGTTGCGGCCCGCAGAATCTTCCGAATCGAAAAACCGTCCGGCCAGGATGATCAGATTGCGCACCCGCTGGTATTCGGGATCGACGCCCAGCACCAGAATGTCGCGCTGTTTGCCATCGCCCACGCTGATGCGGTCATTCAGCGCCACCGTCGGCGAGGCGGCGACCACGCTGGGCACCTGCTCGCGCACGGCGCGAACGTCCTCAACCGTCATGGGGTCGGGGGCGGCATCGATGCGTTGCGTTCCGCCTTGATAGTTGGCGTAGATCATGTTCGCGCCGATGGACTGAATCTGGCGCAAGATGTACTGCTTTCCTGTCAGGCCGATCGTGACCACAAGGATGACCGACGCCGTGCCTACCGCCATGGCCAGCGAGGTCAGCGTGAACTGCAATTTGTTGCTGCAGAAAGCGTCGTAGGCAAAGTTCAGAATCTCGCTGAGCCCGATCAAGCGGCGTTGAGTGATAACAGCTGAAGCGGTCGCACTGGGCATGTTGAGTAATTAGATGTTAAACCCCGCAGCAAAGAAGCCGCAATCCAGCGCCGGGTACCGCGGGCAGTCGTAACACCGGCATCTTGCCGCCGCCACTGCTAGGCTGCAACCTGGGGAGGCTGGGGCTTCCGTATCCCTACGGTCACGGCTGCGAGCACGACGATCAGCGGATCTACCGGACGAAAATAATAGGTTTCCGGATGAGAGAAGTAATAGGCGAGAGGAAAGAAGACGAGCACAACAGCAAAGCGCATGGCCAGTGAAGAATTGCGCTGAAAGACGCGCCGCAAGCCAAGCAGAGCCAGAATGGACATGGTTGTATCCACAAAGATATTAGGCGGATCGAGGGGCTCGTCTTTCAAATAGGCGCGGTCGAAGCTCCAGTAGCCAGACCACATGTAGACGATGCGGCGAAGGGTCATCCATGCAAACCAGCCGGGATGGCTGCGAATAAAGGCTTTGGCCTGGTCGGACTTGTGATGCATGTAGGCCGTCTCGCCCACCCGCTCGTACTCAGCGAGTTCTTCATCGTTGTGATTAGGATGGAAGGCGCTGTTCACCCAGCGCGCCGAGTAGCCGTTATTGCCGATGTACAACTCCAATCCGAAGCCACCGCGGATCGGGATGAACTCGTTAAACACCTCGTAGTTGCGAATGATCCAGGGTGAGATGATGACGAGCGCGCCCAGTGCGCCGGCGACCAGCGGAGCCTTCCACGACCGGCCCTGCCGGGCGCGAAGATAGAGCGTCCACAACGCGAGCAGCGGAACCACGGCGAGGACGATTGGTTCGGTCAGCGCCGCAAATCCGCCAAACAGCCCGAACAGCAGCCAGTCGCGCGTCCGAGTGGAGTTCTCCAACCGCCACGCCCATAGAAACAGCCAGGCAAGTTCAAGCGTGACCAGGCACGTGGACCAGGCCCAGTCTGCGCCATAGTAAATACCGTACGGATACAGTGCCCATCCCCAGCACGCCCACTTGGCCACGCGATCGCCGAACGCTTGCCGCGCCACCAGAAAAACCGGAACACACGTCGCCGCCGAGAACAGGCTGTTGATAGCCAACGCTGTGATGACGGACGTCGCGGTATGGTCTCCGAAGACACGAAACACTCCCGCCAGCAGATAGGCATAAACCGGCGGCAAGACTGCCGTGGGCCCCGAGTCGGAAAACACGTTGCCGAAGCCGTGTCCACTAATCAGCGAGTGTGCTACTCGTCCAAATGCCCAATGCTCCGCCACGAAGGGATCCATCCAATCGTGGTAGAGAAATGGAATGACCGCCAAACGAATGGCCAAGCCCACGGCCGCCGCCGGGAACCACACGGCAGCGGCACCCTTCTTTACTTCCGCTTTTTCTAACGTTTCCATCGTCAGGCTGGCCGTCTTTCCGCGCACACCGCGCCTTGAAATCGGCCAAATCAATGCTGGACGTTCAGCTTCGAGGGGCCGGGCGTGGGCCCAAAGGCGGTTACTAGCGGCCGGGTTTACCTAGTGAAATCGCGAAAAGCTAGCGTATCATAGGAGAATACTTTGAATTTTCATGCCTGTAGGGGAGTTTCCAGGGATGCATCTTGCGTCGTTCGGGTCTAAACCCGAGATTACCGTCATCGTTCCTTGCTTTAACGAGGAAGTGGTGCTGCCGGAAACTGCGCGGCGGTTGACTGCCAGCCTGGAACATCTGGGCGATTCGTTTGAAATCATTTTTGTGGACGACGGAAGCTGTGACGGCACGGCTCGTGTTCTTACCGGTCTGCATGCTGCCGATCCCCGTATTCGCATCGTGAGGCTATCCAGAAATTTCGGGCACCAGATCGCGATCACGGCCGGCTTGGAGTATGCCCGGGGCTCCGCCGTGGTTCTCATTGACGCAGACCTGCAGGATCCTCCTGAGGTTATCGGCGAGATGGTCGAGTTGTGGCGGCAGGGGAATGACGTGGTGTATGGAACGCGCAGCCGCCGCGAAGGCGAAACTGCCTTTAAGACGCTCACGGCGAAATGGTTCTACCGGTTCATCAACCGGCTCTCAGAAATCGAAATTCCGCTGGACTCGGGTGACTTCCGACTGCTCGATCGTAAGGTGGTGGATGCTCTGGTTTCGATGCCCGAGCGCGACCGGTTCGTGCGCGGCATGGTCAGTTGGACGGGATTCAAGCAGGTCTCACTGCCTTACGAGCGTGCGGCCCGCCATGCGGGCGATTCGAAGTACACGCTGATGCGGATGGCTCGGTTTGCCGCGGACGGTATTTTATCGTTTTCGATTGCGCCATTGCGCCTGGCTGCGTTGCTCGGTGTGGCGAGCTCTTTCGTGGCATTGCTGGGCTCATTGGTTGCGGTCGGCTTCGGGCTGACACAGGGGCGCTGGATGTCGCCGTGGGCTTGGGTTTTATTCGCCGTCTTGTTGCTGGGTGGCGCGCAGCTGCTGTGCCTGGGAATCTTTGGAGAGTACCTCGGGCGAAGCTACACCGAGAACAAGCGCCGGCCCCTTTATTTTGTGCGCGAGACGCTGGGGTTTGACGAGCCACTTTCGCCTTCGGAAGAGTCGCTGCTGGGGCGGGAGATTTCCACGCGCGCCCGCGTTGAAAGCTAGACTCTCAGATCGCGCACGGACGGCGGGCGAGGGCGCTCCGCCGGACAGCCGGCGAGACGCCGGCGCTATGTTTTCGCGACTCATTCCACACGACAGACCGCAAGACTGCCCTTGTTATATGGGCACGTCATCCCGGTTACGCCGGGGCTTGGCACCACGGCCCAATTCACGCCGAATTGCTGCCTGAGGCGCAGGAAGTCTTCTCTGTGAAAGCTCCGCCAGCCTTGTTGCGCGTTCATCTCGTGAAGCCAGCGCGGGCCCAGGCTCGGGACGCGCACTACGATACACGGATCTTTGATCGCGTCGGCCAAGACGCTGCGTTCGGCCAGGGCGCGGAAGCCGTGAGCATCGTTGCCCGGCATTTCGATGTAATCGGGATCGAGGGCGAAGTAGCTGTCCACAGGCGTGTTGTGGCTGATCCAGCGGAAAGCCTCCACCCAGGCATTGTGCGAGGGCACGCCGGGCAATTCCAGATGGGCGGTTGCGGGATACAGCTGGCGCTGCGCGTAGAACATTCCCGCGCTCAAGGGCACAAATAACAGCAGCCAGCGCACCACGCTGCGTTTCAGGACGTAGCGTGCCAGCAAGCCTCCCGCGAGCAGGACGAACAACAGATAAATAAGATGCAGGAAGCGCATGGGTTCGAAAGAACGAAAACGCTCGAGGCGCGGAGGCAGCATGAGAATGAGCGCGACCGCGAACTGAAATATACCGAAGTACACAGCGCGCTCAGAAACTCTCGCCAGAACTGCGGAACCGTGGGCGAGAGCGAGACGGCGAAACCACCACAGCAGAACCAGCGGGCCTACGATGCCCAACCATTCGTACCAGTGCCAGCGCAGCAGAAAATAGAAATTGCGGGTGGCTTCGGCCTGGCGCCACGTATCGTTGGCAGGTTCAAAGATCCATTGCAACGGAAACGCCAGTACCGCCGCCGCAGGTGTGAGACTCGGTTGCGTTTTTCTTTGCGGCTTCCAGCCGAGAAAGACACAGTAAGAGACTCCGAACGGAGTCATGTTCAGGTGCAACGGGAACGCTGCGAGGAGCAACCCGCCGGCCAGCAGGTTGCGGCCGTCGAGTACTGCGACAATCGCCGCCAGGATCAGCGCGGTGGCCAGCGAACGCGGCTGCAAGTGCTGATCTGTCAAAAGCAATCCAGACCCTGACACCGGAAGAGTTAATAAGACCGCAACCATCGTGACGGCCGCCCACTGTGCGTACTCTTCTTCAAAGCAGCGGAGCGCAATGCGCCAGCATCCCCACAGAATCAAAAACGTCGCGGCGAACTGCCAGAGAAAGATTCCCCAGCCCAGCGGCAACTGTGTCAAGCGCAGCGAAGCTGCGATCAGCTTGTCAAAGACGGTTGCCTGAAACAGAACTTGAAAAAACTCTGCGTCATGCGGAAACAACGCTGGATTCAGGTCATGCTTGATGGCAGCCAGGTAATAAGCATCATCTTCGAGGCCGGGATGATATCCCTGCACCAGAATGGCGGCCATCGTCAGCAATAGAAGCAGTGCCAGGATTTTGGCGGAGTGGCGCATTAAACGGGGCGCGCGCTTTCGCTGCGGGGGGCGTAATAGGATTCGGTTCCAGCTTCCAGTTTGCGTCCTTTTTCGCTGAAACGAGGCAGGTGGATCAGGCCAACTTTCTGAAGCGCGAATTGCAGGGTTGTGGCCAGAACGCCGAATCCGTACTTTACGCTACGGCGGAAGTTGATGGAGGAGGCCTCTTCAAAATATTTCGTGGGACAGGAAACTTCTCCAATGCGAAAGCCGAAATGTACGCACTGCGCGAGCATCTGATTGTCGAAGACGAAGTCGTCGGAATTTTCGAGGAGAGGCAGTTCAGTGAGTACCTTGCCGCTGAAGGCGCGGTATCCAGTGTGATATTCGGAGAGCTTGACGCCCAAGAACAGATTTTCGAACGCGGTGAGCAAGCGATTTGAAATGTATTTGTACACCGGCATACCACCGAGTAGTGCGCGGCCGCCGATAATGCGCGATCCTAGAACCACATCGTAGACATCATAGGCAACCATGCTGGCCATGGCGGTGATCAGCAGCGGCGTGTACTGGTAGTCCGGGTGCAGCATGATGACCACGTCGGCTCCGGCGGCGAGAGCCTCGCGATAGCAAGTTTGCTGGTTGCGTCCGTACCCGTAGTTGCGGTGATGCTGAAAAACGTGGAGGCCGAGACGGCGGGCGAGAGCGACAGTGGCATCGTGGCTCTGATCATCCACCAGGATGCGGATGTCGACGAGGTCGGGGAGTTCGTTCACCGTGACCTCGAGCGTCTTCTCCGCATTGTAGGCGGGCATGACGACCGCGATGCGCTTGCCGTTGATCATGGGGGATGCTGAGAACAGTTTACCTGAGGGCGCGGGAGGTTCGGGTGTCCTCTGTGTTCCCCTGTGACCTCCGTGGTTCGATCAAAACCCTTCACCAAAGAGGTCCCAGGGGTACACAGAGGGACACGCCAGAGAACTGGACTGACCTACCTCATGTTGTCGAGGATCGAGCCGACAATTCCCCCGACAACTCCGCCTTCCACCGTTTGCCGGCTCGCTTCGCGGGGAATGTACTTTTCGATGGCGTGGGCGAGCTTGGCAATGGGCAGCGTTTGCAGCCAGATTCTTCCCGGGCCGGTGAGGGAGGCGAGAAAGATTCCGTCGCCGCCAAAGATCATGTTCTTAATGCCGGGCACGGTCGTGATCTGGAATGAGACGTTCGCCTGAAACGCGCCGACGTGTCCCGGATGCACGCGTAGAGTTTCCCCGGGCTGAAGATCGCGCACCACCAGTTCCCCGGAAAGTTCGAGCCACGCCGTGCCCTGTCCGCTGACTCGTTGCAGCAGGAATCCGTCTCCACCAAAAATTCCTGCTCCGAGCGACTGTTGGAAGCCGACGCCAATCTGAATCTGCGGTGTCGCACAGAGAAATCCATGGCGGTGAATCATGTATTCGTGCCCTGGGAAAACTTCCACAGGAACGATATGCCCCGGAAGCTTGGTCGCGAATGCCAACTCTCCCGCTGCGCCAAAGGCGCGGTATTCCGTCATGAAGATCGAGCCGCCACCGGCCACGCGCTTGATGACGCCGAAAAACCCACCGCCACCGCCGAATTGTGTGTGCGTCGTCATCTGAATCGAGGCGCCCATCCAGGAAAGTTCTCCGGCTTCAGAAATGATGGACTCGTTGGGTTCGAGTATGAATTCCAGAACGGGCATGGTCGTGCCGGTGATGCGGCTCTGCATGACTGGCCTCCTGAATAGGAATTAGGAATAAGGTGAATCAGAGCACGACCTGTCCGAGGTCGCGAGAAATCAGAGTATACATCGGCCAATGGGGAAGTGCAGGTTGGGCAATTCGTGAAAAGGAACGATTCAGGCGTCGCGCGCTTTCGTTGCTGGACGGATATTTTGCGACTGAGTTCCAGAACTCTCGCTGGAAAATTCTTTCCCGCCATCGCGTCGGGACCCGGCGCAGGCCGCGCTTCTTCATGTGGGTACGCCCAACTTTGGCAGGAGCCATTGTGTAAGCACCACGTAAGCAACCAACGTTGCGATCAGCCAAACCTATTGGGGCATAGTCGTCTCCCTAATTAGATTGAAGTCTCAAAATCGGCGGTGGTCAAGCGGATGAATCCCTGGCAGCACCCCTCTCAGGGCGCTGTGATGCGCACGATATTGGAACTGGCGGACTCCCCGCCGGCGTTGGTAGCGCGAACCCTATACGCAAGCTGTTGGCCCTTCTGGACGCGCGAATCGATGTAGTCCATAGCCGAGGGCGGGAGTTCGGCGATTCGCTGCCAGGAGCCCCGTGCGCTTGAGGACTCCTCGCGACGTTCCACCACAATGTGTTGCGGATCTCCCCCGTGAACTTGCCAGGAGAGCTTCACTACATTTCCCGCCGATGCGACATTCAGAGAACTGGGTGCTTCAGGAAGAACTGGCCAGTCGAAGTAATCTGCGTCAGCAATCGCCATGATGCTATCGCTGACGGGCAACGCTTCCAGCGTGTCGGTTGTGCCTTGCTTCCACTCCAACGGGCGGATGTCGCCGGAGACCACGTCAATCAGCACAGGATGCTGTATGCCGGTGTTCTTCAGAGTGAATGCGGAATAGACCGTGCGGAACGTATTTCCCGGCAGGCTGTGAGCGGCGAGCCAGTAGGCCACGATGGCTTTGCCAG
>DASTCU010000165.1:0-1274 GCA_035710825.1 Candidatus Sulfotelmatobacter sp. | reverse complement strand
CGCTGGCTCATTATGCAAAAGGCACGCCGTCACGGATTGCTCCGCTCCGACCGCTTGTAAGCACACGGTTTCAGGTGCTATTTCACTCCCCTTCCGGGGTACTTTTCACCTTTCCCTCACGGTACTAGTTCACTATCGGTCGCCAAGGAGTATTTAGCCTTGCGGAGTGGTCCCCGCGGGTTCCGACCGGGTTTCCCGTGCCCGGCCGTACTCAGGAACCTGTCCAGGAAGGCCATGCGTTTTCACCTACGGGGCCATTGCCCTCTGTGGCGTGACGTTCCAGTCACTTCGGCTAACGCACGACTTTGTAACTTCCCGACCCGCCGGCAGACGGATCAAGACAGGCCCTACAACACCCATGTGACAACGACTGCCGTCTTGACATCACACAGGTTTGGGCTGTTCCCTTTTCGCTCGCCACTACTCAGGGAATCGAGATTTCTTTCCTTTCCTCCGGTTACTAAGATGTTTCAGTTCACCGGCTTGCCTCCACATGCCCTATGTATTCAGGCATGGGTACGCGCGCATTACCACGCGCAGGTTTCCCCATTCGGACATCCCGGGATCAAAGGTTGGTCAGCACCTACTCCGGGCTTTTCGCAGCCGCCCACGTCCTTCTTCGGCTCTTGGCGCCAAGGCATCCACCGTGTGCCCTTAGTCTCTTGATCGTGAAGAACACGCTAAATGTCGCTATGGAGTTTTCAAGGTGCGCGCGCATTCGATGCGCCCCTCTGAGAAACGCCGGCCCGTAGACCGGTCTCTCAAAACTCAGCAGCGATTGTTTATGTCGAGGTCGACGTTCGTTCTAGGCGAGCTCCGAGCCGGACGGCCTAAGCCATCGACGGGCGGAACGCCTACCGGAGTAATTGCTCCGATATTCCCTAGAAAGGAGGTGATCCAGCCGCAGCTTCCGCTACGGCTACCTTGTTACGACTTCACCCCAGTCACCAATCCCACCTTCGGCGGCTCCCTCCCTTGCGGGTTAGGACACCGACTTCGGGTGTTACCGGCTTCCGTGGTGTGACGGGCGGTGTGTACAAGGCCCGAGAACGTATTCACCGCGGCATTGCTGATCCGCGATTACTAGCAACTCCGCCTTCATGAAGGCGAGTTTCAGCCTTCAATCCGAACCGGGACCGGCTTTTTGGGATTCGCTCCCCCTCGCGGGTTTGCAGCCCTCTGTACCGGCCAATGTAGCACGTGTGTAGCCCTAGACGTAAGGGGCATGATGACTTGACGTCATCCCCACCTTCCTCCGATTTGTCACCGGCAGT
>DASTCU010000164.1:0-102383 GCA_035710825.1 Candidatus Sulfotelmatobacter sp. | reverse complement strand
AAGTCGCCTCTCTTCTATCAAGGGTGTCGATGGCAGTGATGGCGGTAAAGAATCCACGTGGAGACAGGTCCACCGTCTTCCGGTAGTACTTCCGAGCGTTCTCGGTATCCTTCATGAGAAGGTAGGTGTACGCCATGTCATAGGTTGGGTAAGGCCATTGCGGAGCTAGATTGGATGCTTGCTCCAAAAGGGCGATAGCCTTTTTGTAGTCACCTGACTGGCCCGTTAGCCTCGCCTGCTGATGTAACGATTCGGCCTCGGCCGGCACATTGGACTTGCCGACGATCTCATAGCGAAACGTACCTGTCACTCCGCGCAGTTCGTCTTTTGTAATCGTACGGCCGTCCGCACCACGAAAAATGATCACCGAAGACCCCTTCTGCGTATCGGCATGGTCGCGATTGCAGGAGACAGCGAGTACCAGGAGAACAATCGCGGCCAGCAGCACAAGCCGTCTCGGCTTCATGGGTAAAGTTTAATTGTGTTGGCAGCACAATGAGAAACGACAACGAGGTCAACTGACGCTAGCAGACGGTTACACTCAGAATCCCGCAAGATCGCTATCTCGGTGTCGGCGAAAATGGAACGGCATTATGCAAGGCTGCCAATAACCATTTGCCGTTTCGCTTAACGTACACATGTGTAAAACACAGCGTGCCGCTAAAACTGGCGTTCGGATCGGCAGCCCACGTGTGAGTCTGCGGCACCCACTTCGCACCCGTACCCTTGGCCTCTAGTACTCCCATGACGACAGCAGAATCGCCATGCGTGCGAAATTGAAGCTCCTTCTGTTCGTACACGTCCCAGCGGAACTTGCCAGCCTTAATCAATTCAGCGACCGGATCAAAATATTCTTTGAACCAGGTGGCTTTGTCTTGAACGTGGCCGGAGATGTCAGTCTGGATGTAGTCATCCGTCATCAACGCAGCAGCTTTCGTCGAATCTCCTTGTAAGCTCGCTTTGAGGCGTTCAGCGATCGCGGCTCGGAGTTCGGCCTCGGTTGTGTCTATCGCACGAGTTGTCGGCATCAACACCATCAGCACGAACACGCCCAATATCACCAGTTTCATGTGCGTCCCCATTGAACGCCGAGAGCATAACACGGAGGATATGGTGGAACTGGTTGTGAATGTTGCTAACAGCGTTAGATAAGCGTGCGCTTTCCTTTCGCCTTTTTGCGGGATGATGAGTGCTAAGGGGATTTTTCGACAATTAAGGAAACTTTGATGTAACTTTGCCATTCCCATCGAGAAATTTGAGTTCCGGAGTTCCGTCAGGACTCACGCTCAGAATCGCCCGATCTTGTCCCTTGCCGTCTTTCAATCTGAGTGCAACGGTGCGATCCGCTTCGCGACCTAGATAAGCGCGTTGGGCATCACCGGAATGTGTGCCGAAGAATTTATGCCACTCTGACTCCTGCTGTGCCTTGGGCAACTTCTGTATGCGCATCGAGGCCTCGATTAGATCAATGAGTGGATAATTTCCACGATCCCAGATTCCGATCCCTGACCTTCGCTGGCCATTGTCCTCGCCAGCATCAAGGGTGAATACTTGATCTTGCATATATTGATCAAAGCTCAAATGACCCCAACTCTCGATTTTTCCGTCCTGCCGTCGCATTCCTCCGAAGATCAGACCACCATCCTCCGTTCCTTCGTCGTCAAAAAACAGAATGCCTGCCGTCTTGCGTGCGTCATGTGGGTATTCCTTGCCCTTCACGATGATTCCTGGAAATCGCCTCTTATTTGAAAGGACCATTCGCAATGTGCCGTCCGGCTCTACAACGTTAATCCGGTGAACATCAATTTCATCAAACGTCTGCCTATTCGCTGTCATGCCGCTAAATACCACAATCGCGAAGACTATGGTCAGGACACCCGAGTAGATTGCAAGAAAACGCTGGCTGGACAAGAGCTTCATGGCGGGACACCTCGGAGGTGATTCTCAGTCAGAATCGCACACTCATTTCTATGATGGGATGTTAAATGACGCTAGCAGGCGGTTACACTCAGAATCCTTGTTCCGGGCATTTTGAGTGATATCGCGATGTTACGACAACCGTCGTGACGTTGCCTCGTTCGATTGGCTACAATTAGCGCATGTGGCGCAGGCTGCACGTTCTCAGCCCGGTGCAAGTTCTTATCGTGGCATCACTATCAGCAGCGTCAATCGCATTCCCACTGACCGTGCAGTTGGCATCTCGTCACGAAGGGGCACTCATCGGCAGCCTCTTCTGGCCCGATACACTTAACACTTACATCACGTTCTCTCTCATTTTCATTGGCGTATTGCCTGCTCTACTCGGTTACTACCACCTTGGGCGATTGGGCCTTGTGGTGAACGCCGTAGCGGGGTTCGCACTCTCATGGATCATGGCGGTCTGTGGGATGCTTTGCTTCGTGGTTGTCGGGCACTATTTCGGGAGTGTATGGCTAAGTTCGGCTGTTTACTGTGTGTGCCTCGTGACGGTGTACCTGCTCCTCACACGGATTCATATAAAAGCCGCAACGTCTCCGTCCGTGCGTGACGCTCAGCGAAAGCTTCGGCTTCCCGCAACTGGGACGCTCTAGCTGTCGCTATCAGGCGATAGCGCTCATTGAGTCTCCACGAGGTACAAGCGCTTCGTCGCTTACGCTCGGGCCGTCCCTACTTTCTCCGTTCTTTCAGCGTGCAGCTTGACCAGCAGCGATTCGATAAAATCTGACGCGGATAACGCGCCTGACTCTACACTGGTGGCGCCAGGGGAACTGCACATGAATCGTCGAGACGTGTTGAAGGGTGCGGGAGTAGTTGCAGGGGCAGCCGTGGTGAAGTCAGTTGCCCAGAATTCTTCGGGGCCCGCACAGTCCGCGCGCAAATCGAAAATTATCGTCACCGGCGGGCATCCCGGCGATCCCGAGTACGGTTGCGGCGGCACCATCGCTCGCCTCACCGAACTGGGCCATGAAGTCGTCCTGCTCTACATGAACGATGGCGCCTGGATGCAGACTGGCTCCGCCGTGCGCATCGCCGAAGCCAAGAAGGCCTGCGAGATTTTGAAAGCGCGCCCCGCCTACGCCAATCAGATCAACGGCCACGCCATCGTCGACAACCCGCATTACGAAGCGTTTCAGAAAATCATCGAGACAGAAAACCCCGACGCCGTCTTTACTCACTGGCTCATCGATAATCATCCCGACCATCGCGGCATCGCCAACCTGACCTTCGAAGCATGGAAGCAACTGAAGCACCGCTTCGCGCTCTACTACTATGAAGTTTCCGATGGCGAAGACACGACGCAGTTCCCCGCTCCCACTCACTACGTCGACATCACCGGCGTGGCGGACAGCAAGAAGGCCGCATGCTACGCGCATGCCAGCCAGACTCCGGACTTCTACTATCCTCTGCAGGATACGGTCGCCACCTTCCGCGGCTTCCAGAATGGTTCCAAGAAGGCTGAAGCCTACATCCTGCAACTCGGCAGCCCCTATGACATCTTCCCGCGCACGGGTATCTCACTCGCATGAAGGGGAACAAACTTTTCTCGGATGACCTGCTGGCTGGCTTAGAGAAGAGCCTGGGTCTTCGCATTCGTGCGGGGACTGGGGCGCACCGCTTCATCGGCATCTGGTTTGTGGTCGTGGATGGGCGAGTTCTGGTCCGGTCCTGGAGTATGAAACCGGGCGGATGGTATCGCACCTTTCTCAAGGAACCGCGCGGCGCCATCCAGGTGGGCCAGTCCGAAATTCCGGTCTGCGCCAAGCCCGTCAAGAGTAAGCGCTTGCGAGACGCAGTGGATGGAGCCTACCTGGAAAGGTACAACACGAAGGGAGCGCTCAAGTACGCCAAAGACCTATGCGGGGTAAAATCTCGAGCCACCACGATGGAACTCGTGCCCCTTTCCCAACCCAAAACCTAGTTTACGAATGTCCGCTTTTGGACGCCCGCAATCGCCAGCGGACAATCCCCTCCTTCCGCCAATCCGGAAACCCTCAGACAAAGCAAGGGGTTGACCGTCTATCGAGTTGGAAGGCCACCTGCTGTCAAGCCTGCCAGAATAAATGGGGCGCCCTCAGGCGTACGCGTGGGAACCTAAGCCTTCGCAGGGCGCTCCATCGCAATCAACTTACTGTTCACCGACGTTTTGTAGAGGGAAACACCAATGTTCACCACCCTCATGCAGGATGTGCGCTATTCCTTGCGGCAGTTGCGCAAGACCCCCGCATTCACCACTACTGCCGTTCTGACGCTGGCTCTTGGCATCGGCGCTAACGCCGCGATCTTCACCATTGTCAACGCGATGCTCCTGAAAGATCTGCCCGTCGCCGACCCGAAGTCGCTGGTCCGCATCGGCGATCACGACGACTGTTGCGTAGGCGTCGGTATCCCGGACGATGGCGATTACTCGCTTTTCTCCACCGATAGCTGGGAACAGTTTAGGAAGAACGCCCCGGAGTTTGAGGATCTCGCGGCCATCCAGGCAGGGTTTTCCTATCGCCCGGTGATCGTGCGGCGCGATGGAACCCAGGAAAATGCACGCTCGGTGATGGGCGAATTCGTCTCCGGCAATTATTTTCGTACCCTTGGCCTGCGGCCGGAGAGGGGACGCCTATTCTCTGACGCCGACGATGTCAAGGGAGCGCCCATCGCCGCCGTGATGAGCTACGACACCTGGAAGAACAGTTACTCCGCCGATCCGTCGATTGTGGGCAGCACGTTTTTCGTGAATACCAGGCCGGTCACCATCGCCGGCATTACGCCCGCAGCTTTCTTCGGCGACCGCATCCTGAGCACGCCACCGGATTTCTATCTGCCCATCGAATCGATGCCGCTGCTGGCAAATACGTCCTATGTTCACGATCCCGACACCAACTGGCTCTACATGATCGGCCGCGTAAAGCCGGGTGTATCGGTGGCGCAACTTCAGGCCAAACTGAGCGGCTTGCTGCAGCAGTCTCTTGCGCCCACCCGCACCTTTTCGTCACTAGAGCATAAAAAGCTCTTGCCGAAGATGCACGTCGTGCTTACCCCGGGCGGCGCGGGCATTCAGCATTTGCAGGACGATACTTCGGGCCTTCAGTTGGTAATGTGGATTGCGGGCATGGTGCTGCTGATTGCTTGCGCCAACATCGCGAATCTGCTGCTGGTCCGCGGTATGGGCCGTAAAGCCGAGATGTCGGTGCGCACCGCACTCGGAGCCATGCACTCCAGAATCATTCGCCAGTTGCTGACCGAGAGCGTTGTCCTGGCTGGGCTGAGCGGGCTGGCTGCCCTAGCCGTCGCCTATGGCGGCACCCGCTTTTTGTTGGCCTTGGCTTTTCCTGGAGCAACCGACCTTCCTATCCAGGCGACTCCTTCCCCAGCTGTGCTGGCTTTTGCCTGCGGTCTTTCGCTTCTGACCGGCATCCTGTGCGGCATGGCTCCGGCGTGGATCGCCGCGCGGACCGAACCAGCCGACGCCTTGCGCAGCGGATCGCGCACTACGACTGGCGGAGCTACTCTGCTGCAGCGCGGCTTGGTCGTGACTCAGGCCGCCCTCTCGTTGGTGCTTCTGGTCGGCGCCGGACTGTTCTCCCAGAGCCTGAACAAGTTGCAAACCAAAGATCTCAAACTGGAATCCAGGAATCGCTACATCGTTCACATTAATCCCCAGGCCGCGGGCTATTCGCAGCGCCAGGTCGGCGATCTTTACCGCACCATCGAAGAGCGCTTCCACGCGCTGCCCGCGGTGGACAAAGTCGGCATCGCCACCTACACGCCCATGGAGGACAACAACGATGGCTGGGGCGTCCAGCTCGAAGGTCAGGCGGACTTGAACGTGCAGGCGTCCGATGTCAAAGCCACCGCCGAGTATTTCGATTCCGTGGGAACGAGCGTCGTGCTGGGACGTGGCATCCGCGTGCAGGATACGCCGGCTTCCACAATCGTCGCCGTCGTGAACCAGTCTTTTGTGAAGAAGCTCTTTAAGCCGGGCGAGAATCCCATCGGTCGCCACTTCGGCACCGGCCCAAAACATCTCCAAGACTACGAGATTGTCGGGGTAGTGGAGGATACGGCCTACACCAGCGCACGCTGGAAGGATCATGCGATGTACTTTGTGCCGATGCTGCAACGGCCAGCAAGTGACACCGGTCCAATCGAAGATGACGAGATGATGTACGCCGGGGCGGTCGTTCTCAAGACCGCTCAGCCAATCGGTAACATGGAGGCTCTGGCGCGGCAAACTCTCTCCGCCATCAATCCCAACCTGGCGGTCGTGAAGTTCCAGACCTTCGACCAGCAGATCGCTGATCGTTTCATCGACGATCGTATGCTGGCTCGCCTCACCATGCTCTTCGGACTGCTCGCCCTGCTGCTGGCGGCGATCGGACTCTATGGTGTAACCGCCTACGGCGTCAGCCGGCGTACTAGCGAGATCGGTATTCGCATGGCGCTGGGCGCAGAACGGAGCTCAGTCACGGCAATGGTGATGCGCAGCGCGGCCATTCAGACGGGGCTGGGCCTTTTGATTGGGATCCCGACCGCCCTGCTCTGCGTGCGCTTTGTCGAAGCCCAGCTTTACGAAGTCAAAGGCGTCAATGCGCCCGTGCTGCTCGCCTCGATCGCCACGCTGGCCTTAGCGGCGTGTGTGGCTGGCCTGATCCCAGCAAGACGAGCAGCTTCCACTGATCCGGCGCGAGCCCTGAGGACAGAGTAGAGATTAAGGCCGAACTCGGAATCCGACCGTGCGTTCAATACAGCGGCGGTTCACCTTCAGGCCGCGTCTTCCACCGCCGGTGCACCCACAGCCACTGGTCGGGATATTGCCGCACGTAATCTTCAATCACTTTCGTAAACAATTGCGTGTTGGCGACAATGTCTGCCTCCAGATTGCCGGTGCGAATCAACTCCAGCGCCGGATCGAACCGCAGCCGGTACTTGCCCAGCTTCTCATCCCAGATCGTGAAGCCCGGCACCACCGCCGCGTCCGTCCGTAAGGCAATCCGCGCCAGCCCGCTCGCCGTGCACGCCTGGATGCCGAAGAAATCCACGAAGACTCCCTGCGGAGGAGTCATATTCGTGTCCATTAATATGCCGACAGTCTCGCCCGCCTTCGTGGCCGCCAGCAGCCCGCGCACAAAATCGTCTTTCGGTACGACTTTATTTCCGTGCATGGTGCGGTAGCTCTGCAGCATTCGGTCCAGATATTCGTTGTCCATCGGCCGCATCACGATGTTCACCCGGTGACCGTGCAATGAGTGCGCGAAGGCTGACAGCTCCCAGGCCCCGAAGTGAGCGGTCAGAAACAGCACTCCCTTGCCGCGCGCGTAGGCGCGCTCGTAATTTTCCAGGCCGTCATACACGACCACCTGGTCAATGTTCTCCGCCGTGTATCGCGGAAACTGGCACAACTCGGCAAGCTGTCGTCCCAATGAGGTGAACACGCCGCGCAAAATGCGTTTCCGTTCAGCCTCACTTTTCTCTGGAAACACCATGGCGAGATTGCGCATCCCCACCTGCCGCAACCGGAAGTGAAAGAGGTAAACGATTTGTGCAATCGCGATCGCGAAGGAGCGGGAAAGCGAGCGCGGCAGAATACCCAGGATCTTGATGAACGGCCAGGCAGCCGCGTATTCGAGTTTCCGGCGCATCAGGAAAGCGTGACCGTATCACCCGCAAAAATGGCTTGTCAAACCGAAAGGAAGAACAGGAGAGAAAACATGGGTGGAGACTACCGCCGATTCTGTCCTGAAACAGATGGGGGGACAGCCGCCTTCGGCTGTCCGTTGAGGGCCAACTCGACGGCTCTATTCCTCCAGCCGCACCGAATCGTGCTTCTCAAACACCGCCGCCAGCGCCGCAGGAGACCGCCCCGTCATTGCGTGAATATCCTGAATCAGCGAATAGATATTCGACGTCATTACCAGCAGGTACCGCACGCGCCCCGGCCCCGGATTCCAATAGGTATGCGCCGTTCCCCGCGACACGAACACCGCCGACCCGGCCTTCGCCTCCACAACCTCTTTCCCCACGCGCACGCACAGCGTTCCTTCGAGCACGTACCACGCCTCATCATCATTCCGATGAAGATGCAGGGGAGCGATCCACCGCGGCGGACCCGGCGGCCCTCCGTCATCTTTCCACTCTGCAATCACGAAGTCCGCTCCCACCGAACCGAGCACCGATCCCGCCAGCGGCGGAGCCATCGTTGAAGAACTCATATGTTCAAGTGTTTCTGAAAGCGAGCCGTTCTCCCGGAAGCCGGAAGCCGAGCGCCGGAAGCCCTTCCTACTTTGCCGCCTCCTGCGCCCACTTTGCCAGCGAACTCAAGAAGGGATTCGCCCCCGCCGGAGGATCCACCTCTCCGGTCAGGGCCGCCTTGAAGGTCACCATGTGACCATAAAATTCCCGGGTGCTGTTCTTGTCCTGCTTCACCACCGCGCCGTTCAAGCTCACGCCGGCAAAAATCCCGCGCGCCCGCGAATAGGTCAGCACCTGGGCCCGCATCTTCCAATCTGTATTGCCTTCCGCATGCCGCCCAACCGGACCGGCCGCCACCGAAGCATCCGCGCCCAGCGCAAACTGGCTCGACAACAGATGCTGCATCCCATCGTTATTCATGATCAGCATCACCAGGTCGACCGCCTGCCCTCCGATCTGGAATCCGACGCTGCCACCCGTCACCATAAAGAATGCCGGCGCGCTCCAGCCTTTTGCGGTACGGCAACTCGCCACCCCGCGCCCGTACTTGGCTCCCACGATGAATCCGCCCTTTAGCATCGAGGGCACCACCGCCACGCACTCCGACCGGCCGAGGATTTCTGCCGGAATGCCCGAATCCGGCGCCGACTCGATCTCATTCAGCACATCGCCCGCCGCCTGCACGCGGTCCGTGGCTTTCGATTCTTTGGTTGGTTCCTCCGCCGCAAACGCAAAGCAACTGATGGACACAAGCAGGGTCAGCAGTACAAGCTTTTTCATGGCTCCTCACCGCATTCAAAATTCACTGGGATCTTACCTGCGATTGTAAACGAAGAAGCACCACCCGGATTCCACAGGGAACAAGGCGAATGAACCCACAACATTCAACAGCGGTCACATGGTTGTGAAATCAGAGGTGATACGAAACTGCGGAAACCATCATTCGCCGCCCCAGGGGCCCGGCAGCGGAAGAAGAAATTGGAATTAGGGGATACTTCGGAAATTGCGGGACCAAAAAAATGCGGGGCTGAAAGCAGTGACCCTAATCGCCACTCTCAACCCCGTCTCCCAGGTTCTGTGGTAGGTGAAGCGAGTATGAGGCAGTGACTAAATCCTGCCAAGATTACGAAGGTAAGTTCCCGAAAGTTACGATTAGCCGTGAGCTACGAGTGGTGAGCTTTGAGTCCAAAACTGCTTAACGCGAAGCTCGCGGCTCAAAGCTCGCAGGGCGCTACTTCGTCGTTACCAGCGAATGCGTGATCGCATGCACCGACAGCGCAATACGGTTCTGCACGCCGACTTTTCGCATCAGCTTGGCCACGTGCGCCTTCACGGTGCGCTCTTCAATGCCCAACTGACCACCGATCTCTTTATTGGAGCGGCCGGCCACCAGCATCTCGAGCACTTCCTTCTCGCGATCGGTGAAAGTCACGCGGCCCGCCGGAAAAATTCGCCCCGGCGCCGATGACACCCGCTCGATGAACATCGACAGCACGCGCCGCGGAGCCCATACCGACCCTTGATTCACGATGCGGATGGCCTGCGCGAATTCCGCTGGAGTCGCGGCTTCGTCCACGTAACCCTTAGCCCCGGAAGCAATCGCTTTCAAAATCGTTTCCTCGTCAATGCCGGAGCCGGTCACAATAATTCGTAAATCCGGACGCGTGGCCTTCAGACTGGCCATGACATCGAACAAGTTTTGTCCGGAACGGTTGCCGAGCAGGATGAGATCGATGCCTTGCAGTGTGCTGATCTCGGGAAGCGCGGCAGAGATGAGTTCGAATTCGGGCTCTGAATCGAACAAGGCGCGGAACCCAACAAAGCGCAACGGGTCGCTTTCCACGACCGCGATTCGGATTACGGGTTTTCTGGCGACTGCTGCTTTCATAGTTGTCCCTTATAGGGTTAGATTCTTGTACTCAGCATAGTAATAATTCGGCCTAATGCAAAGAGAAGGTGACCGAAGGGAAATTACGGGAGTAACATGGAATTGCGCATCAAAACTGGAAGATCGGCCCTTCAGAGCGGTTGCTTTTGGGTTTAGGTGGAAGAGCGGCCTTTCAGAGCCGCGTGAAGCATCAAAATTGGTCGCGCTTCAGCTGTGGTTTCTTGCCCGGCTAACCGTAAGCAGCCAAGCAACGGCGTGTCGATTCAGATCACTCCGCGGAGAAAAGAATGAAACTGTTCGCTCTCATTATTTGGTTTCTGATGACCGCAACTCTCGTTGCCCAACAAACTCCTCCCTCCGACCAAACGGCGCCGGCCGGCGCGCCCAGCCAGAGCGCCGCTCCTGGGTACACTCCCAAGTACAAAGGCGATCCCGCGCGGTCCGACTCCGAGTTCGCAGCCTTGTCTTACATGCGCGTGGTGATTCGGGGCCAGAAGCTATTCAACAAGCAATATGACCACTACGCGACCAGCCTCCGCGAACTCGTCCACACCGGAACCTTCACGCAACGCATGGTCAACCCCGAGCGCGGCGACTACACCGTCGGCTTCAAGGGAAAAAAGGACGGCTACGTCCTGACCATGACGCCGAAAAACCTGGACGCGCAGCACCGGTCTTTCTACGCCACCGAGGAGGGGAAGATTCACGGCGATGAAACCAAGGCCGCCGACGCCGACTCCCCGGTGGTCCTGCTCGCGATCCGCAGTGCAAAGTAACGCCGACATTCCATAGGGAGACTTCGGGGAGAAGGGCCGGCATGGTTGCTGGCATCGGGGCGGCGGGCGCGGACGCCCGCCGGACAGCCGGCAGGATGCCGGCGCTACGGATTCCGACTACGAAATCCTCGCGCTCATCGTTATTTAGAACCCACAGCCCTTACCCCTGTCGATCTGCAGCACCTCCGCGTCATGAACTCCTTATGCTGCAATCAGTTTCGTCATCCCCGAGAACCTCGTCCGACAGCAACTTTTTGCCCCATTCGGGTTCATAATTGACAGACCTTCTATTTGTGGGGAGTCCTCAATGAAATCCAGGGTCGGCAAGCTGTCGGCTTTCTTGCTGTGTTTGATCGTTGCCTGCGCGGTCCCGCGATTGCTCGCCAACAAGAAGCAGAAAGCCGAAGCCGGCTCTGACGATCAGAAGCGCGCGGTTCACGCTCTTAACCGCCTAACCTTCGGCCCGCGTCCCGGCGACGTTCAGAAGGTGATGGCGGTGGGCGTCGACCGCTGGATCGATGAGCAACTGCATCCCGAAAAAATTTCGGACAACGGCATGGAAGCGCGCATGGCGCCTCTCCGCACTCTGAAAATGAGTTCGAGGGAACTCATGGAAGAGTTTCCCGACCAGATGATGATCAAGCAGGTGATGGACGGCAAGAAATCGATGCCGTCCGATCCCGCGCGCCGCGCAGTTTATCAGGTGCAAGTCGCGCGTCTCGAGCAGAAGCAGGAAAGAAAAGCCGACCGCAAAGAAATGGCAACCGCTCCCGCTCAACCTGCTCAGCCTGATCAGGCGCAAACTCAACCCGAGGCCTCCGAAGGAGCGAAGACCGCCGAAGAATTGGCCGCTGCCGCCGCAGCCAGCCCAGACGCCCAATCCGCTGACAGCAACACGATGAACTCCATGAGTTCATCCAATGAAACTTCCACCGAAACTTCCGCGAACAATAACGACATGGCGGCGCCTCAGCCGGAAGAGAAGCTCACTCCCGCCGAAGAAGCGGAAGCCCGCCGCCGCGAAGATCGCCTTTATGCCGATCTTAAAATCCAATCGCTCGTCGATCTGCCTCCCGATGAGCGTTACAACAAAGTCATGTCCATGTCGGTCGGCGAGCAGATTGCTTTCGCCGATGCGCTCCGCGGTGGTAAGGGCATGGAGTTTCTCACCGGTATGAACCCCCGGCAAAAAGAAACTCTCATGGCCATGAACAATCCGCGGCTCGTTGTCGTGCAAGAACTTTCTCAGGCCAAGTTGCTGCGGGCCATCTACAGCGAGCGGCAGCTCGAAGAAGTGATGACCGATTTCTGGTTCAATCACTTCAACGTTTTTATTGGAAAGGGTCCCGAACGTTTGCTGGTAACCAACTACGAGCAGCAAGTGATTCGCCCGCATGCGCTGGGGAAATTTGAAGATCTGCTCACCGCGACCGCGAAGAGTCCGGCGATGCTTTTCTATCTCGACAACTGGATGAGCGTCGGGCCAAATTCTGCGCAGGCGCAGGGCTTACCGGCGCGGCCCATGGTTCGTTATGGACCTTACGGCCGTCCGCGAATCTATCCCGGTCCGAACCGCAACCCCAATGCGCGCCGCAAGCAGAACAACGGCCTGAACGAAAATTACGGCCGCGAGTTGCTCGAACTGCACACCCTGAGCGTGAACGGTGGATACTCGCAGCGCGACGTTACCGAAGTCGCCAAGGTTTTCACCGGATGGACGATTGAGAAGCCCTTCGAAGGAATGGGCTTCCGCTACGATCCGCGCATGCACGAGCCCGGCCCGAAATTCGTTCTCGGACATCGCATCAAGCCCAAAGGTGAAGATGAAGGCAAGGAAGTGCTGCACATGCTGGCCACCAGTCCGCAGACCGCGCACTTCATTTCTCTGAAGCTGGCGCAGCGTTTTGTGTCGGACGATCCACCGGCCGCTTTGGTCGATCGCATGGCGAAAACTTTCGAAAGCAAGAAGGGTGACATCCGCGAAGTGCTGAGCACGCTGTTCCGCTCGCCCGAGTTCTGGGCCGACAGCACATACCGGGCCAAGGTGAAGACGCCGCTCGAATTTGTCGCCTCGGCGGCACGCGCCACCGGCGCCGATGTGCAGGACGCGATTCCGCTGGTGATGAAGCTCGACAGTATGGGCATGCCGCTGTATCGCTCGCAGCCGCCTACTGGCTATTCCATGAAGGCCGATACCTGGGTGAATTCGTCTGCGCTGCTGAACCGCATGAACTTCGCGCTGGCATTGACTTCGGGTAAAGTCCGCGGCGTGAAGGTTGATGCCGCGCAGTTGGCAGGAAACTCGCCTCCGCCGGCGGATTCGAACGCAATTCTTTCGACAATGGAAGCGAAGCTGTTAGCCGCCGACGTTTCCAAGCAGACACACGACTCGATCGTGGCGCAGCTGAGTTCGCCAACAAAGAATGGCGCGCCAGAGAACAACAGCCCGCAACCCAAGCAGCCCGATGCTGACACCATCGCCGGCCTGCTGCTGGGCTCGCCCGAATTTCAGCGAAGGTGACGTCTTCGACTGCCAGCCTCCAGCCTCGTGGCTGAAAGCTGAGAGCTGAAAGCTGAAAGCTTTAACTAGAACTGAGGTTCATCATGTCCATCACCCGTCGCGTATTCCTGCGCAACAGCGCCCTTGCCGTCGTTGGAACGGCCGCTTTGCCAGGCTTTCTGACGCGCGCCGCCTTTGGCGCGGTCGAGGGCACGCGCAACAAGCGTCTGGTGGTCATCTTCCAGCGCGGCGCCGCCGACGGGCTCAACATCGTCGTTCCCTACGCGGAATCGCAGTACTACGGCATGCGGCCCAGCATCAATATCCCGCGCAAAGCGGTGATCGATCTCGACGGCTTTTTCGGGCTGCATCCGTCGCTCGCCGCGTTTCAGCCGCTATGGCAGCAACGCCACCTCGCGATCGTGCATGCCGCCGGATCGCCCGATCAGACACGCTCCCACTTCGATGCGCAGGATTTCATGGAAACCGGCACGCCCGGGGTAAAGATCACCGAAGACGGTTGGCTGAACCGCTCGCTCCACAACCTGGCACCAGAGAAGTCTCCTTTCCGGGCGATTGCCCTCGGTCCCTCGCTGCCGCGAATTCTCGGCGGCTCCGAGCCCGCGGTCGCCATGAACAACATCAATGATTTTTCGGTGGGCGGAAAGAGTCCGAAACCTTCGCTGGCCGCTACCGCGTTTGAAGCGATGTACGACCACTCCTCCGACAGCGTACTGCACGGTACCGGCGAAGAAACGTTCGACGCGGTGAAGATGCTGAAGTCCGCCGATCCCGGAAAATACATCCCTGCCCCCGGAGCGAACTATCCCAAAGGACGCTTCGGTGAAAGCCTGCGCCAGTTAGCGCAACTGATCAAAGCGAGTCTCGGCGTGCAGGTAGCCTTCGCCGACATCGGGGGATGGGATCATCACGTCAACGAAGGCTCAACGGAAGGCCAGCTCGCCAACGTGCTGAGCGACTTCTCGCAATCGCTGGCCGCATTCTGGGTCGATCTCGGAGATCTAGCCGAAGACACGGTGGTCGTCACCATGTCGGAGTTCGGGCGCACCGCGCGCGAAAACGGCAATCGCGGCACCGACCACGGCCATGCCAACGTGATGTTCGTGCTGGGCGGCCCAGTGAAAGGTGGCAAGGTCTACGGGCGCTGGCCCGGGCTGGATCAAACGCAACTCTACGAAGGCCGCGATCTGGCCCTCACCACCGACTTTCGCCAAGTCATTGGAGAAGCCGTGGAGCGCCACATGGGCAATAAGAACCTGCCCTCGGTGTTCCCGGGATTCGACAACCAGCCTGCGAAGTTCCTGCGCTACCTCGGCTGAGGATCACGCCACCAGCGATGGTTCAGAGGTGATGGCTTGCTCCGCCACATCCAGAACCGGGTGCTGGCGCGTGTAATCGACCCACGCCTCGGCGGCGAAGAACGTAATCGTAAATCCTAACCAGAAAGCAATTCCGAAGAACTCGTGCGGCGTTAGCCGGCGAAACGCGAAGAATATGCCCACGATCGGCCGCGTTGTGGCCACGCCCAGGCCAACGCCGTAGGCGCGGATCATCCACTCGCGGTGCCGTGCCACCTCTTTGCGGCGGATGAACAGGTAAGCCTTGGTCAGGCAAATCAGAAACACTATCGCGAACAGCGTCGTTGCCGCAGTCTCGTTCGGTCCACCGATATTCATCTTGTAGCTCATGATCAGCGCGGATGTGCCAATGATCAGCCCGCAGACGACCAATACTCTTCCCGACCAGCGATGCAGCTGCAGATGTTTCTGGCGGAAGCTGCGAGAGAATTGCAGTGGCGCGAGAGCGAGGAATAAGCCTCCCGGCAGAATGTGAATCAAAGTCAGGAGCGTGTGCCGCGCAAATCCGGTGTCGAGCGCAGCGGCGGGATTTGAACTGCCGCCCCCGAACCGCTGCGGCCAGAACAAAACCAGCGTGCGGCGGGTAACGGCGGCCACTCCGATGACGACCAGAAAGACGACGGCGAACCAGACGAAGCGGCTTGCGGGTTTCGAGACAGGCATGACAAATCTCCCCATCAAGCGCGGAGGACTACTTGGGTAGACGCAGCGGAACGATTTTTATTGTGGAGTTGCGCAGATTTCAAACTAGATGTCGACCAGCACGTCGGCGTTTTCGATCTTCAGCGGATAGGTCGCGACCTTCGCGTTGGCGCTGTGGGCGGCGGCTCCGGTCTGCGGATCGTAGGCCCATCCGTGCCAGGGGCAGACGACTTTGCCGTTCTCGATCGTGCCTTGGCCGAGCGGGCCGCCCTGGTGCAGGCAGACGTTGTCCATGGCGGAGTAGGTGCCGTTAATGTTGGCGATGCAGATTTCTTTGCTGCCGCAAGTGAACTCTTTGGCCTCGTTCACAGCGGGCAGTTCGGATTGGGTGGCGAGCTTGGTGAACATAGCACTCAGGATTCGCCAGTCAGCATTCAGCCTTTTGCATCCAGGCACCCTTAACCGAATCTCAGTGGCTGATTGCTGAGTGCTGAGTGTTGACGGCTCATTTTGGCTGCAGGGTTTGGGCAATCATAACCTGGCGCTTGAAGTTCTCGACCATGTTGGGATCGAGACGGACTTCCGTGGGCTTCTTCGCCAGCGTCATAGTGTCGATTTTGTCCTGCAGTTTGAGCAGAGCGTAGAAAAGATTTTCGGGACGCGGCGGGCATCCGGTGACGTAGACATCCACCGGGACGATTTTGTCGACGCCTTGCAGGACGGCGTAGGTGTTGAACGGGCCGCCGACGGAGGAGCACGCGCCCATCGAGATCACCCACTTCGGGTCGGGCATCTGGTCGTAGATGCGCTTGACCACCGGCGCCATCTTCAGCGTGACCGTGCCGGCGACGATCATCAGATCGCTCTGGCGCGGGCTGGGGCGGAAGACTTCCGAGCCGAAGCGCGCGATGTCGAAGCGGGCGGTGGACGAGGCGATCATCTCAATCGCACAGCATGCCAGCCCGAAGGTCATGGGCCACACCGCCGACTTGCGTGCCCAGTTGAAGACGTAGTCGACGGTGGAGATCAGAAAATTCTTTTCGAACTTGTTTTGCAACCAGGCCATGAAGAGTCCTCGCAAAGCAGCTACACAGGCAGTCTAGGTAAGGCGTTATGCGGTGTCAAACGACGGGGATTTAGTAATTGGGTAATTGAGTAATTGGGTAATTTGGAAATTGGGTAATTGGACCTTTTCAAAATCCGGTGTGCAGACCAAGGTCTGGGTGCGTCGGCCAACAGAAAATTGCTGGGCGTGGGATTCCGCGATCAACATGCCTTGATACCTTAGCATAAAATATCTATTTTCAATGACTTACATAGAATCCGGCCTGTCTTGGCTTGTAAAATATTGAATCCTAATGACTTACGTATAAAATATTGAAACAGAATGACTTGCTTCCAACTTGGAGATCTTGCGGACTGCCGACCCGCATAAGCAAGACCAGCAGAGTGTTTATTTTCAATAATTTGCTGTGGACCGCGGTAAACGAGATGAGGCAAAATATTGAAACAAAAAGAGTTATATGCATTCGCGTCCAAATAAGGAACTGAACTCAACCCGAATGCTCGCCTGGGCCTTGGGAAAGCATTCCTAGGGTTTTGTATGTAGGATGGCCTACAGAGTTCCTTGTATTGCTCCCGACTTCATACATGAATCATCCTACCGCGTGTCGTCCTATCCCCTCGAAGAACGCATTCGAGAGTTGTGCCAGAAGGCCATCGCTGCTGAGACCGAAGACCTCAATGCGGTGTTGGCAGAGTTGCAGGCTGCTCTCAGTGAACATACGAAGCGCATGAGAAAGATGGCGTTGGAAAAGCTCGCTCCCAAAAAACGGAAAGATTAGAGTTGTCTTCCTTGCCGGACATTCGATGAAGGCAATATCTGTCTCGGCAAAACACGAGGAGACAAGGACGGCGCGGTCCAAGAACTGAGTCCCGAGACGTCGACCAACAACGCGGGATGTCTAGCGCAACGAGCGTGCGGGGCTGGATCGCCCATTTTCAAGAGGAGATGTTGCAAGTTCTGTCATCTCACAAACGCTGCATTGTTTCGCTTGTGTTAGCGCTCTTGTGTACCTAAAATAAGCCCTACAAGCCTCCCTCTGGTTAGCGGTTCGCCATCAACATTTCAAACATTTGCAATAGATCGACGGTCCGCGGGATCGCCTATCTTGGCCATCGAGGTGTGTATGGGAGTTCGCCGTTGGATTTTAATTATGGCCATTCTGGGTGGGGCCGCTCCCGGCGCCAGCGCTCAGAGTCCCATCTGGTCGCAATGGGGGCAGAATCCTCAGCATACGGGCAACATGCCGGTAGCGGGACAGGCACCTCAGGGCCGGTTGTCAGACCTGATCTTCGATCCCTTTGTATCGCAGGAAGTGGCAGAATCGGGCGCACTGCTCACGCACTATCAGGCGCCGCTGGTAACCAGCTCGACGGTGTTCATGGAATTCAAAACCGGCAGTTATGTCCCGTGCCAGCCCGCCGGCTCAGGGCAACCGTTTCCCTGTGGTCCGGACGCGTGGAACACCGAGATCTGGAACGAAAGAGCGCTGCAATGGCAAAACGGGCAACTGACAACGCTGTGGAATTTTGCCAGTGACTGGAAACCGATACCAAACAGTGGCACGGCTCCCTCGAAGAGATCTCTTGGAGGATGGGAACCGATGTTCCAGCCTGCGCTGTCCGGACAGTTCGTATATGTTCCCGGCGCAGCAGGGACACTTTACAAGCTCAATCAGAGCGACGGATCCGTGGTGAGCCAGATCAATCCATTTGGAACTCTGGACACGAGCCGCATCGTGTTCGGCGGATTGACTGCGGACAATTCGGGAAACATTTATTACAACGTGGTGCAGGTAAATCTGGCCTGGCCCTGGGATGTGGACGCTGTTAACTCATGGTTGGTAAAAGTCGCGCCCGATGATAGCTCGCAAAGCGTCACCTACTCGTCCTTACTTCCCAATGCGCCCACGACTTGCGTCAGCACATTCTTTGGACAGCCCCTGCCCTGGCCGCCTAGCCAGGCGGCACAGCCGCCGAGCACAAACTGCGGTTCACAACGAGCCGCGCTGAATGTAACGCCAGCCATTTCTGCCGATGGTTCGACTGTCTATTCGGTGAGCCGGGGACATTTTTGGACGCGCAGCGGCTATCTGCTGGCGATCAATACTCTCGATTTGAGCCTGCAATGGGCAACTCCGCTGCAGGGAATCTTCGCCGACGGCTGCAATGTGCTGTTGCCGCCGGACGGGCAGCCCGGCGGTTGCAGCATTTACGGAGCGACGGGATTGGACCCGACGCAGAACATGGCAGGTTCGGCTGGGGTCGACGACACGGCCTCGGCATCGCCAGTAGTGGCGCCCGACGGCGCAATTCTTCTGGGCGTGGACACGGCGTACAACTATGGACGTGGCCACCTGTTGAAGTTCAGCGCTGCCGGGCTGCTGGCGGCGACCTACGATTTCGGCTGGGACAGCACTCCTGCAATTTTCTCGAACAACGGTTCCTACTCCGTAATCCTGAAGGACAACCACTACGATAACGGCTCGTATTGCAGCAATCCAACCTGGTGCCCGAAGGCGCCGCGGGGACCTTACTACGTCACGCAACTGGATTCCGGGTTGAATGTGCAGTGGCAGTTCAAGGACCCGACGGTCAATACAAGCCATCCCAACGGCTACGAGTGGTGCGTAAACGATCCGGCGGTGGACGTAAACGGACTGGTGTACGCGGATGATGAGGACGGATATTTGTACATGATTCCGCAGGGGGCTGCGTCAACACAGAAGATTTTTCTGGAGAAGTCTCAGGGCGCCGGGTACACACCAGTGTCCATTGGGCCAGACGGAATGGTCTACGCTCTCAATGCGGGACATCTGGTTGCGGTCGGGCAATTGTTCGCCACCACGAGCCAGTTGAACTCGTCATTGAATCCTTCGACCTTTGGCATGGCTGTCACGTTTACCGCAACGGTGCTGGGTTCTGGGACGCCCACCGGCAGCGTGACTTTTAAACGCAGCACGACAGTGCTGGGGAAAGTGAACCTGGTCAACGGAGGGGCCAGCTTTACGACGAAGCCAACGCAGCTTCCCGGCGGAAGCAGTTCGATTACGGCAGTCTACAGTGGCGACTCCAAGCACGCAGCCAGCACGTCTAGCATACTGACTCAGGTGGTCAACAAGGCTGCGACCACTACGACGTTCGTCTCTCAACCCAATCCGTCGGCGGCAGGACAGAGCGTTACGCTCACCGCAACCGTGTCTGCAGGGCCGCTGATTCCCACCGGCAATGTCGTGTTCAAGAACGGAGGCACCACGCTGGGCAAAGCCGCCCTGAGCAATGGCGTGGCCACCATCAATACGGTATTCAGCACGGCCGGCGCTTTCTCGCTAACGGCAACTTACCAGGGAAGCGGTAACTACCAAGGTAGTTCAGGCAGCCTGGTGCAAAGCGTGCAGTGAGGATGGGTGGCGGGTTCATTGTGTTTCACGATGGATTAGGCAAGCCACGGAAGTGAAAAGCGGGGGAAAACGTTCCGGCCCGTCCTCGAGTTTCCTGTTCTTGACCAGTCTCAAAAACCATAGCTCGGAGACCCAAAACCACACCGACCAGAGGGCGACCCCACAATTCGGGTTACCGAGGTGCTCGCCCCAGTGGTGATGGCTTTCCAAGAAGGAAGAGCTACTCTTGTTGCGGTCCATTTGCATCGAATTCTTAGTGCGATGTAGATTAGAACGATCTTGTTTGGGAGATCAGCGAACGTGCGGTCGTGGGTGAAATCCGCAGCGGTGCTGTGCTTGCTGCTGACCCTGTGGTCAGCGGCAGCCGTGATTGCGCACCATCACGCCAATGCAACTGAATCGGCTAAATGCACGGTGTGCGTAGCGGCACATTCGGCTGCACCTCGAACCACCACCAACCTGCACGCAACGTTTGCTCCTGTACTCACGCTGAAAGCTGAACCTGTTTCCTCCCAGGGACGTTTGGCCGTCTTCGCGCTAAGCGTCCGGCCGCCTCCCGCCGCGTAGTTCTTCCAGAAGATTGATCCGTCGTTTCGAATCCACTCTTTTTTTTATATTTCGGAGGAATTTATGCTGGCTTCTTACATGAAGTCGGAGCGCTCGGCTTTTTGGGTCGCTCTTGTTCTGTTGCTGGGCATAGGTGCGCATGCGCAGTCGGGTACTTCAACCTCAATCACAGGCACGGTGGTCGATTCCACAGGAGCGGTGGTGCCGAATGCGACGGTGGGAGTGCGCAATCCGGTCAGCGGCTTTTCGCGAACTGCGGTGACCGATGCGACGGGGAAATTTGTGGTTCCCAGCGTGCCGTTTAACCCCTACCGCGTGACCGTGACTGGGCCGGGGTTTGCGCCCTATGTCGGCGACGTGGATGTGAATTCGAGCGTGCCAGTGAATTTGAGCGTTCAGTTGAAAGTTGCGGGTTCAGGGGAGAGCGTCACGGTCGAGGCCGAAAGCGGAGACCTGCTCGAGAACACCTCCACGTTTCATACGGACGTGGATCGCGGGCTGTTTGACAAGCTTCCTCTGGAGAGCCAGTCGTCGTCGCTGAGTTCGCTGGTCACCTTATCGTCGCCGGGGATCGCGGCAGATTCCAACGGACTGTTCCACGGAATGGGGGATCACGCGGAGAATTCGTTTTCGGTGGACGGGCAGCCGATTACCGACCAGCAGAGCAAGGTGTTTTCAAACCAGATTCCGCTGGATTCGATTGCGTCAATGGAAGTCATTGCCGGGGCACCTCCGGCTGAGTACGGAGAAAAGACGAGCGTAGTGATCAATGCGACTACCCGATCCGGGCAGGGCATGACCACGCCCACCGGCAGCGTCACGGCCAGCTATGGCAGTTTTGGTACGTCGACGGAAAGTTTCAACCTGGGTTATGGGACGCAGAAGTGGGGCAACTTCGTTTCGGTCAGTGGGCTGAATACAGGACGCTTCCTCGATCCGCCGGAGTTTACCGTCATGCATGGCAAGGGAAATGAAGAGAACGTCTTCGACAGGGTTGATTATCAGCTGACGAAGGCAGATTCAACGCAGTTGAATCTGGGTTTCACGCGGTCATGGTTTCAGAATCCGAACAGCTTCGATGATGTGCTGCACGCGGGCCAGACCGACCCGTCGGGCAATCCGCTGGGCGCAACTGACCAGAGATCGCAGATCAGGACATTCAACATCGCGCCATCGTGGACACATCTGGTGAGCACGAACTCGGTGTTCACGCTGGGCGCGTTCGTGCGGCACGATCAATATAACTACTATGCCAGCCCGAATCTGTTCGACGATCTGTCTCCGATCCAGCAGGAGTCGGTGGCGCAGGATCGCCGGCTAACGAATGCGGGGCTGCGGACATCGTGGTCGCATGTAAAAGGGATTCATAACATCAAGATTGGAGCGACGTATCAGCAGACGTTTCTCAACGAAAACGATGCTTTGGGAATTGTGGACAATGCTCTGCTTCCGTCCTACACCGATGCCAATGGGAATCCATGTTTCGTGAACGGGGTGGCATTAGATTCGCCCTGCACCGATCTGCTCCCTTATGACTTGACGCGTGGAGGAGGCTTGTTCCGGTTTCATGGGCACACCGACGTAAAACAACTCGCGCTCTACGCGGAGGACCAGATCACCAAAGGAAACTGGTCTCTGAACCTGGGAGTGCGCGGAGATTTCTACAACGGACTGACCAGCCACAAGGAGGCTGAGCCGCGGCTCGGAGTAGCTTACGACATCAAGCCCAGCGGCACCGTGCTGCGGGTTTCGTATGCCCGAGTGCTGGAGACGCCGTTCAACGAGAATCTGATCGTGGCTAGCGAAGGATGCAGCGATGCGGTGCTGAATCCGCTGCTGGGCTGCTCGGCTTCGGGGGCGACTCCGTTGAGTCCGGGGTGGCGGAATGAGTTTCATGCGGGATTGGAGCAGGCGGTTGGGAAATACCTGGTTTTCTCGGGCGAGTACGTCTGGAAATACACCCACAATGCTTACGACTTCAGCGTGCTGGGAAACACGCCGATCTTCTTCCCGATCGCGTGGGATCGGTCGAAGATTCCGGGGTTTGCAGGACGAGTGAGCGTGCCGAATTTCCACGGATTTTCGGCGCTAATGGTGTTTTCGAGCGTCGCGGCGCGGTTCTTTCTGCCGCAGGTCAGTGGGGCGGGAGCAACGCCTTCGGCGCCGGGCGGAGTCTTCCGCATCGACCATGACGAGAAGTTCAATCAGACCACTCACATGCAATATCAGCCGTGGAAGAACGGGCCCTGGATGGGGTTCAACTGGCGCTACGACAGCGGCATGGTGGCGGGAGCAGTTCCGTTTGCGGTGGATGCAAACACACCCGTGGACCTGACAGGGTTAAGCGCCGACCAGCAGATGCAGGCCGGATTGGTGTGCGGGAACGTGCATCCGACGCAGAGTGCGCCGTTGACCAGCTGCGCGCCGTCGCAATACGGATCGACGCTGGTCAGCATTCCGGCGCCGGGAACAGAGAATGCCGATAAAAATCCGCCGCGAATTGCGCCGCGCCACCTGTTCGACGTCGCGCTCGGAGATGACAATCTGTTTCGTGGCGACAAATACACGTGGAGCCTGAGGCTGACGGCGATCAATGTGACCAACAAGGTCACGCTCTACAACTTTCTGTCAACCTTCAGCGGAACGCATTTCGTGACCCCGAGGACCTATATGGTGGACTTGGGATTTCACTTCTAAGGCGATGATTACACTGACCAGGGCATCATATTTTCAGCGGACTTCGTCGGCGCCGGGCACTTTTTCGGGACTCTCCAGAGGGGAAGTGGGGGCAGAAATAGGCGGTTCCAACTTCTGCGTGACGGTGGTGGAATCGGCGTGCCAGACGGGGAGGACGGCGATCACGCGGGTGCCACGAGCAGTGGAGTGAAGCTGCAGAGTTCCGCCTAAGAGACGCAAGCGCTCGCGCATGCCGCGGAGGCCTACGCCGCTGGCGGAGGAGGAAATGAAGCCGGAATCTTTTTCGAGCCGGATCCCTTTGCCCGCATCTTCGATTTCGACGCGCACGGAGGCACCTTCGAGGCCAACGCGAATTCCGGCGGTGGGACTACACGCGTGCCGGTGGATGTTGGTCAGGCACTCTTGCACGACCCGGAAAATACAGAGCTCAATGTCGTTGGACAGGCGCGCGAAATCAGGGGAAATATCGAGTTTGGCGTCGATCTTGCTGCGTTGAGCGAATCCTTCGACATACCAGCGAAGCGCCGAGGCCAGACCGGCTTCATCGAGCAGCGGAGGATGCAGCAGGTGGGAGATGGTGCGAATCTCCTTGGTAACGTCATCGACCATGGCGGCATTTTGCGCGAGGCATCGGGCGGCATCGGGACTGAGCTTGTGGGACTCGGCCTCGACCAGGGAACTGTTGATGCGGATGGCAGCGAGGGATTGGCCAACGCTGTCGTGGAGTTCGCGGGCGATGCGGCGACGCTCATCATCCTGCAAGGCGGTCATGCGGGCATTGAGAAACTCCAGTTGCCGCGTCTTGCGGTGCAGTTCGGCGAAGACTTTCACTTTGGCGCGCAGCAATTTTGGAATGACGGGCACGGGGACATAGTCCACGGCGCCGTGTTCATATCCCTTGAGGCGGTCCAATTCGGTGACGTGAATGCCGGAGACGAAGATGATGGGAGTGTTTTGAAAGCGGGGATGCTGGTGGATCATCTGCGCTGTTTCAAAGCCGTCCATGCCGGGCATGCTGACATCCATCAGCACCAGAGCAATGTCGTTTTTCAGCAGGCATTCGAGGGCTTCCATGCCGGACTGCGCGACGATGAGGTTCTCCCCGAGCTCGGCGAGCATGGCCTCGTAGGTGAGCAGTTTGGCTGCCTGATCGTCGACCAGCAGAATATTCATTTTGTCAGTCATCGCGTGACGCCTCCCGCCCCAGCATGGAGCCGCAGGGAGATCACTGCGCGGGGGGAGATCGAGCAGTGGAGTGGCGGGCTCAAAAATATGCTTAAACGGTAGGGCAATAAAATACAGTAAACGTTGTACAACGGTTCATCTTAGAGGTTCCAAGTCATTGGGCGCATTTACTTCTTTAGCAAAGACGGAAAACGTCGGGGGCGGCAAGAAACAGTCGCGGTGGGTTCGGTTTAAAACTGTTGGATTAAGTACTTCCCTGTAGAGGAGGAATAGGTGATATACTGTAGCCAGTCCGTATCTCCCGCTTTTTCCCACCAGAAAGAATTGGTAACAGCGGCTTAGTCGAGGGCCCCATGGGTCTACAACCAACGTCCGGCGTTCCCGAATCGAGCGTTCCCAACGCTGTTTCGATCTCAAGTTCCCAGTCGCCACTGTGTGTGGTCTGCAATCAACCCGTTAAGCTAGAAATGGCAAAGACGGACGAGACCGGCCGGGCCGTCCATGACGAGTGTTACTTGCACAGAGTCGGTTCGACGGCGTGAAGAGGAACTGAAAGCAGTGGTTGCGGGGCAGTGACGGTGCCTATGCTGGGCACTCAGTGTCTCTTTGCGCTTCATTTACTAGTTCATCTCACCGGTCGGCTCCAGGCATCGCAAACTGAATGACGGATGCCATTCGCTCGGCGTAATCGCATGCCTGTTCCACGCCGGCGTGGAGCGCCTCGACAGGGTTGTTTGGAGAGATCAGCGGGGCTCCGTTAAAATGAAACGTTCAATGGAAGCCTATGTCTCTTACCAAACAACAAGCGCTGGAGATGTTCGAGTCCGATGACCTGATCGGCATTGGGATGGAGGCCGACGCAGTGCGGCGACGGCTGCATCCCGAGGGCGTGGTCACTTACATCATCGACCGCAACATCAACTACACCAACTTCTGCACCGAGTACTGCACCTTCTGCGCCTTCTATCGGCCGTTGAAAGGGCCGGCGGCAAAGGAAGGCTACATTCTCGACTTGGACACGATTTACGAAAAGATCCGGGAGACGGTGGAACTGGGAGGCACGGGCGTGCTGATGCAGGGCGGGCTGCATCCGGATCTGAAAATCGATTGGCACGAGCAGATGCTGCGCGGGATCAAGCAGCGGTTTCCGAAGGTTCACCTGCATTGCTATTCAGCATCAGAGATTATCGCGATTGCGGAGTACAGCGGGCTGTCGATTCGGGATACGATTTTGCGGCTGCGCGATGCGGGGCTGGATTCGATTCCTGGCGGCGGGGCGGAGATTCTGGATGATGAGGTGCGGTACAAGATTGCGCGGCTGAAATGCCTGACCGAGGACTGGATCAACGTGCATCGCACAGCGCATCAGATCGGGATGCGCACGACTGCGACCATGATGTTCGGCGTGGGCGAGAAGTACGAGCATCGCATCAATCATTTTCAGCGGCTGTACGAGTTGCAGGAAGAGACGGGCGGGTTCACGGCATTTATCCCGTGGAGCTTTCAGCCGCAGAACACCGCGCTGGGCGGGCGGCATTGGGATGAGGCGACGGCGGTCGAGTATTTGAAGGTGCTGGCGATCGCGCGAATTTATCTTTCAAATTTCCTGAACGTGCAGTCGAGCTGGGTGACGCAGGGATTGAAGGTCTGCCAGATGGGACTGCGGTTTGGCGGGAACGACGTGGGCTCGGTGATGCTGGAAGAGAACGTGGTGCGCGCGGCGGGCGTAACCAACTGCACGACCGAGGAAGAGTTGCGCAGGATTATTCGCGACGCGGGGTTCCGTCCGGCGCAGAGAGATACGTTGTATCGGCAGTATTTTTTGAATTAGGCTTCCGCCAGGAGAAACGAACGTGGCCCTTGACTGGTCAAATTGCACGGCGGTAGAAAGCGTGCCCGGGAAAGTGAGCGGAGCGTGGGTTTTTAAGGGCACTCGTATCCCGGTGGTTGCAGTATTCGAGAACCTGGAAGACGGTCTCACGATTGATGAGATCGTGCAAATGTTCGATGGGCTTACGCGCGATCAAGTAAAAAGCGTTTTGGACTTCACCGCTCAGAGTTTGGAAGCAGCGGCTCCGGCCCACTAATGCTCATCCTTTTCGACCAGGGAACACCGGTCGCGATACGAAAGTCCCTGCCCGATCACGTCGTGAAAACCGCGTATGAGCAGGGATGGAGTGCGCTGCTCAACGGTGAACTGCTGCGCGTTGCAGATGAGGGGATTCGAACTCCTGCTGACTACGGACAAGAATCTGGCGTACCAGCAGAATCTGACAGGCCGCAAAATTGCAATCGTAGTTCTGGGCAAAAGTCGATGGACTTTGATCAAACCGGTCCTGGGTCGCATTGCCGAAGCTGTGAAGGCGGCGAAGCCGGGAAGCTATACGATCGTGGACATTCCAGCAGTATGAACTCGCCAAGCCTTGCGGGAATTTCCGAGCGCGGGGGATAAGATGCCGTATCCAATCAAAGTGTGCGTCGTGTGTGGAGAGGAGTTCGAGCTAAAGCCGGGGAAGCCAGGCTTTGCGAACCGGTGCCCAGAGTGCAGCGAAGAGGAATCGGCGGCTGAAGCTTCGAAGTCTGCGGACGGATGGAAGGGCGACAAGGGGGCGAATGCCGCTCGCCGCGACGCTATGCGGAACCTTCTGTACCGCAAGGATAGTTGAGCTGCCGGCCAGCGCGCCCACTCGCCTCGTTCATTCCAGCCTCGCTTGGCTCGGCGGACGGCCGAAGGCGGCCGTCCCCACACTTGGCGCGGCGGTTCTGAACGCCGCGAATGGCGCTACGAATAAGGCTTTGGCGCCGAGGGTGGGCGCGGTAAAATGATGACGCGACCGCATATCGCGGTCAGGCAGAGACTCTCCCAGCCTCATCCATCCCATGAAATTGTTCTTCGTATGCTGGTTGATTCTGTTGGCGGGCGGCGCCGTGGCCCAGAATCCCCCGGCGGCGATCCCTTCATCAAAACGCGCCGCAATCGAGGGGATGGTTACCAGAGATCCCGACGGCGAACCGGTGAAGAAAGCTCTCATCGAATTGATCGCGGAGAACCAGGCCGAGGGCGGAGATTACACCGCCACTACCGGGCCCGACGGGACATTTCGAATCGAAAATATTTTGCCGGGACGCTATCACCTGTTCGCGGAACGCAGCGGATTTCTCGAAACCGATAAGAGCCACGGGCGCAGCGACGGGCGCGTGCTGACACTTACGACGGGGCAGTTGTTGAAGGACCTGCACATTCGCCTGCAGGCGGCGGCAGTGGTGCGGGGACGCGTGACTGACGAAGATGGCGATCCGCTGCCCAACGCGGAGGTGAGCGTGTTACGGCAGACCTTCGTCTCCGGCCGCAATCACTGGGAACAGGCGGGCGCGGAGCGCACCAACGATCTGGGCGAATATCGGATTGCAAATCTGCCGCCGGGAAATGTTTACGTTTCGGTGGTGCCGCCGCCGGATTTCAAGAATTTGATCGAGCAGGGAGGGGTCGCGGGCGGAGAAGCGCGCAATACTCCAGGTGAGAAGCCCGCTACGTCGTATCAGACCACTTATTACCCGGGTACGACGGACCGCAGCCAGGCGGCGCCGATCCAATTGCACGCGGGAGATGATTTTCCCATCGACTTCGCGATGATTCCGAGCCCGAGCTTGAGCATCCGGGGGACAGTGGTGAATTTGCCGCCGCGCACATCGGCGTCGATCATGCTGCAGTCACGGGATTTTGGCCTGGTGCTGAATGGCACGGAGATGCACAAGGACGGAAGCTTCGTCATTCGCGACGTGTCGCCCGGCAACTACACGATTCTGGCGACGGTGGATGGAGCACCGGTGCCGATGACAGCACGACAAGCGCTGCAGGTGGCGAGCAATGTCGATGGACTGCGGCTGGCCCCGCAAGCGGGAGCGACTGTACGCGGACGCCTGCACCTGGAGGGTGGTGCACCGGGGGCAATCGATCTCGACAGAATCTTCCTGGCCCTGCAAGCGGTGGAGGGTGAACAAGAAGGCACGATGTTGATGGGCGAGAATTTTTCGAATCTCACGCATGTTGCGGCAGACGGAACTTTTCAGTGGGTGGATGTTCCGGCAGGAAAATATTACGTGCAGATGGCCGGCGATAATGGCGCAGGGGAAGCGTGGTATCTGAAATCGGCGATGGCGGGCGGGCGTGACATCAACGAGTCCGGAATCAGCATCAATGGCGGGCTGGTTGCGCTGGATCTAGTGGCCAGCGCGAATGGAGGTCTGGTGGAGGGAGCCGTTACTGATCATAGAGGCGACCCGATACCGAATGCGGTGGTCGTTGCGGTTCCTGAGGCGCGAATGCGGGGCAGAGTGGATCGTTATCGCAAGACGGTCAGCGATCAGAGCGGACATTTCAGCCTGCGGGGCCTGCGGCCCGGGCAGTATACGCTGCTGGCCTGGGAGAGCGTGGATGGCGAGGCGTACTACAACCCGGAATTTCTGAAGATTTATGAAGGGCACGGGAGTCTATTGCGCGTGAGCGAGGGCGAACGGAAGTTGGTGCAGGTGGAAGTGATTCCGGGAGAGGAGAATTAGCCTTCGCGCAGTGAAAGTCAAGGTCTCCACCCTGTCGCAAACGAACGATATGGGCGGTGCGGGCAGGTCTCTATCCAACCATTTTCTCGCGAGGGGTTTCGTACTAAGATGGTGGAAAGCTTCGGTGGAGGTTTACATGCGATCCGGCGCGAAAATGCTTTCGCTGTTGTCCTGCCTGGTGGTTTCTCTGTGTGTGTGGGGAAAGGAACCTGCGAAATCGAACGAAGCTGACCTGCTGGCGCGGCTCTCGTACAACAGTTCTGCGGTGGTGCAGCGCGACGGGGTCTCGCAAGTGTGCGTTGCGATTTCGCGCGGTGGCGAGTACCGCATGATCCGGCTCACGAATAATCGACATGTTGAGCGTGTGCACGGCACATTGTCGAAGGAGCAGTTTGACAAGGTGAGCAAATTGCTGGAGTCTCCCAAATTTCGGGCGTTGTCACCGAATCGTAGCGGGTTGATCCGGCAAGACGCAGAGAGTTTTGCGGCCGAGCTGCCGGTTGCGAGTATGCCACAGCCCGATGAGCCGACCAGCAAAGAGCGCCAGCTTCATATCATCGTGCCGGAAGAAATGCCGCAGGCGCGGCGGATTCAGTGGCTCAATCCGGATGGCGAGGATCCGTTTCCAGATTCGGTGGAAAAGATTGTGACTTGGATGCAGACGTTTCAACCGAAGAACGGGAAGGAATTCGAGTACGCGGAATTTCCCGATGTGTGCCCGTCGGAAGGGTTGCGTCCAGTTCAGCCGACGATGGCGGAGAACGGGCGGCCATAGGATTCCCAGTCAGTTCTCAGTTAGTGCGCTCAAGCTCCATTTCGGGCGTTCAAACCTGGCCGAAAAGCACCACCTCCGGTGAATTCCAACCTACCGTAAACCTATTAGTGTCAGTCGGTTAGGCTTACATCCTCGCTTTCGTTCCGAACATCCAATTTAGTAAGAGATCTGGTGAGGAGGAGGTTTGGATATGAGTCAGGCAAGATGGAAAACGGTGGCCGGAAGTTGTTTTCTGGCGGCGCTTCTGTCTCTGCCCGGGTGGGGGTATGACACGGACAAGAGACATACAGCAATGCCTGGAACCTTGAACTACGTGGAGGGGCAGGCGTCGATGGGTGAGCAGAACCTGAATGCGAAGTCGGTGGGCAACGCCACGCTGGAAGATGGGCAGGTGCTAGAGACGGGCAATGGCAAGGCCGAGATTTTGCTGACGCCGGGTGTGTATCTGAGGCTCGGATCGAACAGTTCGGTCAAGATGGTGAACAACAGTCTGACCAACACGCAGGTGGCATTGCAGCAAGGCGAGGCGATGCTGGAAGTGGACCGGCTTTATAAGGAGAACTTGATTCACGTCAGCCAGCCGGGAGCGGACACCCGGGTGGAGAAGACTGGTTTGTACGACTTTGATGCCGCGGATCAGAAGGTTCGAGTGTTCGATGGCAAGGCAGTCGTCAGGGCGAATGACCGCGACACGACGGTAAAGAAAAATCATGAAGTGGAGTTGGCCAGCGCCAAGACCAAGGCGAGCGGATTCGATGCGAAGGCGGTTCAACAGAACGACGACTTATACCGCTGGAGCAGCCTTCGGTCAGAGTACCTGTCGGAAGCGAATGTGGATACGGCACGGCTGTACTACGTGAACGGCTGGTATGGACCGGGATGGTGGGGTCCGGGATGGTACTGGGATCCATGGTTTGCCGGATTCACGTTCCTGCCAGGCGAGGGGTTCTTCTATAACCCGTTCGGGTGGGGATTCTATTCGCCGCTGGTGGTGTGGCGTGCGCCGGTAATCGTGGGGGGACGATACCATCACTTCAATGGATCGCGACCGGTAGCGATTGGGCAAGGGTTCCACAATCACGCCGTAACGACATTCCATGGCGGCGCGATGGCCCCGCGCACGGGCGGATTCCGCGCTGCCGCGCCGGTGCATAGTGGCACCGGGTTTGGTGGATTCCACGGCGGCGGAATGCAGCACAGGTAAGACGCGATGCTGAGGCGGCCCTCGAAGGGCCGCTTTATCGCGGTCGTACATGATTTGAAGTGACCATCTTCCAGCGGTCAGTACATTGACGGGAGCTTCGATTCGGGAGTCTTCGTACTCGTCGGACGGACGAGCATTGCTTCGGCTTAGGTCAGAAAAACTTTGCCGCGCGAAACTTTATGCTGCAGAGTCGCGGCCAAGTGATCGATATCGGAGGCGGCAATCGTGACAGGCGTGGCGTCGAGAAGCGGAGAGCGACTGCTGCCAACAGCGTCCCGGCGCACCTGGATCAGCAAAGCTTGCACGACATTGGGATCGAACTTCTCCGGCGCCAGTCGAACCAGGTCGCTGAGCGCGCTGCCCACCGAGAGCGGGGCGCGATAGGGTCGCGCACTGGTCATGGCATCGAAAGAATCTGCGACGCCTACAATGCGCACCGAGAGCGGCACGTCATTTTGCAGCAGCTTGTCGGGATATCCGGAGCCATCGGAGCGCTCGTGATGCCAGCGCACGGCTTCGGGAATCTTTGGCCAGGGAAATTGCACGCTGCTGACGATCTGATGTCCGACGGTGGTATGGTCGGCCATCTCACGGAATTCTTCGGGATCGAGCGCGCCGGGCTTGCCAAAGAGGCGGCGGTCGACTGCAACTTTTCCGATGTCGTGAAGGTATCCGGCGCTGCGCAGGGCCGCAACATCGCTAGCCTCCATGCCCATGGCGTCGCCAATGGCGGCAGCATAGCGTCCCACACGGAGAGAGTGGCCGTGAATGGCGACGTGTTTGACGTCGATGGCGGTGGCGAAGGCTTCGAGAGCGTTATCGTAGAAGCCATGCAGCGAGGCCATGAGGCGCAGGTTTTCCGAGACGCGCTGGGCGATGGTTTGGGTGAGCGCGTGATTCTGCACGGCTAGCGCGACGTAGCTGCAGAGAAGTTCGAGAGCGTCGAGTTCACTGTCTTCGTAGAGGGAGTCGCCGGGACGGCGACCAAGGCCAATCACTCCGGCGAGGCGGCCTCCGGCCTTCAGCGGCGCCAGGCACTTGAAAAGTTCGGGGGCCACGTTGCCATTCGAACTCAAAAAGACCGAGTACGTCGACGAGTTAAGCACAATAGGCGAGCGCGCCGCGTTCAGAGCGTGTACGTGCTTCGGAAGCAGAGGAATGAAGGCGGGATCCGGCATGAGCGCGAACCCCAAGGAAGTCGCGGAGGTTAGCATGGCGGGCTTGTCGTTAAACAGGAAGAGCGCGCCTTCGCGCGCGCCTGCCGCTTCCATCATGGCAGACAGCATGAGACGCGAAGTTTCCGAGAACTCGCGCTCGGCCGTGAGCGCGGGCCCGAGTTCGGAAAGCGCTTCGACTGTGTGCAACAGCCGCCGTAAATTGTTGGTCTGAATCGCCACCGACGAAGTGGGAGCCAGATCGCAGAGCAGAATGAGCGTACCATGCGGGAAATGGTCGGCGCGAGAGCGGGTTGTTGGTTAGTTTGATGCGGTGGTGACGAAGTTGTGAATACGTTAACCGGGAAGATTCCCTTCACGCTGTGCAGAAAATTATCCAGGGAGAGCGCAGAACGGTGCCCGAAGACAGTCCAGAGACAAGCACGGTGCTGATTACAGGGGCACGTGGATTTATTGGGCGCGCGGTGATGAAGAGTTTAAAGCATGAAGGTTGTCCCGTGCTGGGGATAGATCGGGCGGACTCAGCAGAGTCTGTGGGCGGGCAGATCGCGATGGACATCACCGATGGGGAGCGACTGCGCAGGTTGTTTCAGGGGCGAGCGATTGCAGGAATCATTCATCTGGCGGCGATCCTGCCGACGGCGGCACAACGGGATCCGGTGTGCGCGACGGAGGTGAATGTCCGGGGCAGTTTGAATGTGCTGGAGATGGCGCGGCAGTTTGGCGTGCGGCGCGTGGTGTTTGGGAGTTCGCTGAGTGTGTATGGGACTTGTCCGGCGGATCGGGTGGTGTCGGAGCTCGATCGAGCCGCGCCGGAGGATCTGTACGGGGCGGCGAAAGTTTACGTGGAGCAGTTGGGGGCGGCGTACCGTGAGCGCTACGGCGTGGAATTCGTCAGCTTGCGAATCGGGCGCGTGGTGGGCCCGGGAGCGCAGTCGTCGACTTCGGCCTGGAGAAGCGAGATTTTCGAATTGCTGTCGGCGAAGAGCAAGACTGAGATTGCAATGCCTTACGTGGCGTCAGAAAGAATTCTGGTGGTTCACGTGGAGCATGTGGCGAAGATGCTGATTACGTTACTGCGAGCGCCGGAGCTGCGGCATTCCGTGTACAACGCGTGCTGCGAGTCGGTGATGGTAGGCGATTTGAAGCAGCACGTGGAAGGGCTGAATTCTAATCTGCGCGTCACCCTTGGTGATGCGGCGGCGGCGGGAAATCCCAGGCTGATCGATTGCTCGCGATTTTCGGGCGAATTTGATTTTAAAATACCTTCGATTTTCGAGCAGCTACAGACAGCCGCGGGCGGGGACGCCCCCTAGACAGCCGGAGAGACGCTGGCGCTACCGTACGCCGCGTTTGCGCCGCTTAGAAATGCTCGCGGAGTTCAGCGAAGGCGCCGACTATGAGAAGTTTTTGCGACGCCGGGGCAGAGTTGAGTTCTTCGTGTTCGAGAATCCAGGTGTCGCCGTGGGGGACGAACACGGCGTGCAATCCGGCGGCCAGCGCGGGGTTGATGTCGGACTTGGGGCTGTTCCCGACCATCCACGTCTCGCCGTGACTCAAGCCGTATTTCTGGACGATTTCTTCGTAGGTGGACGCATTCTTTTCAGCTACAACTTCGGTCGCCCGGAAATGTCCTTTGACGCCTGAGCGCTCAATCTTTCCTGTCTGCTCGAGCATTTCTCCTTTCGTAACGAGAATCAGGCGGTGGCGTTGCGAAAGATACTGCAGCGTCTCGCAAACTTCGGGAAGGAACTCGATGGGATGATTCTCAATCGTCTGCGCAATGCCTCGGACTTGCCGGTCGAGTTCCGGCGTGACGGGAACCGGGCTGAGGCGCTCAAAGGTATCGACTAACGCATGGGCGAAACTGTGCAGGCCGTATCCGTGCTTGACGATGCATTCGCGCTCGACATCGTTGAGGACTTCGCGGACTTGCTCGGCGGAGAACTGGTGATGATTGAGGAAGGAAATAAAGCGCGCGATGGCGCGCTCGAAGTAGATGTTGTTCTCCCAGAGCGTGTCGTCGGCGTCGATCAGCAGCGTCTGCGCAGCGGCAGGAGCTCGTGGCTCAAGGCTCATAGCTCGTAGCTACACCCAATCCACGCGAGCTTCGGGCCCGATGATGCCGGCTTTGTGTCCCATGTCGAGCAGACGGTGGACGGCTTCGCGGCCGTCGGGACCATAGTCGAGGGTGCGCTCATTGACGTACATACCGACGAACTTGTCGGCCGTTTGCGAGTCGAGATCGCGGGCAAATTGCATGGCATAGGCGAGCGCTTCTTCGCGGTGGTCGAGCGCGTACTGGATGCTCTCGCGCAAGGCGGCAGTGACCACGGGCATGAGTTGCGGACCGAGCGCGCGCCGGATGGCGTTGCCTCCGAGCGGAAGCGGCAACCCGGTGACCTTCTGCCACCAGCGGCCGAGATCGACAATGCGGTGCAGTCCGGCCTTGTCGAAGGTTAACTGGCCTTCGTGGATGATCAGTCCGGCTTCATATTTGCCTTCGAGGACCTGCGGGATGATTTGATCGAACGGGACGACTTCGGTCTCCACGCCGGGAGCAAAAAGATTCAGGGCGAGAAAAGCCGTCGTGAGCCTGCCGGGGACGGCGATCTTCTTGGTCTTCACTTCGCTGGCCGTGAAGGGACGCGGCGAGACGATCATGGGGCCATAGCCTTCGCCGACGCTGCCGCCGCAGGCCATCAATGCGTATTTATCCTGAATGTAGGGATACGCGTGAAACGAGATGGCGGTGACATCGTAGACGCCTTCGCGAGCTTTCTGGTTCAGGGTCTCGATATCGCAGAGCGTGTGGGTGAAGCGCAGGCCGGGCGTACGGACCTTGTTAGTCGCGAGCCCGTAAAACATGAAGGCGTCGTCGGAATCGGGGCTGTGAGCGACGGTGATCTCGCGAACCTGCGAGGAAGGGCTTGCGGGATTTTTTGTTTCTTGCTCAGACACGGGTGTCATGGAATGGACTCCAACAAATGTGAGGCTCTGTCGTCCCTACGGGGCTTGTGTCTCCCGCGGGATGCTATTCGCGGCGCTAGAGCGCCGCTCTTCCACTTTCTACGTTAACTTCGACGCCAGCGAACCGCGATGGCGGCAGCGAACATTACTTTTATGACTTCGGCGGCGGCGAACCAGTAGAGGCCCAGATAGGCCGCCTTGGCCAGCGAGTGCGTAAACAGGTAGAGCCAGCTCAGGCCGCCGGCGAACAACAAAATTTCAGCCAGCAGGCCAGCGGTCGCGGCGCGCAGGAAGGACTTCGCTCCGCGCTCGAAAATGTAGCCCGCGAGAAAGGCGACGAAGGGATACACCAAGAGAAATCCCCCTGTCGGCCCGAACAGCTGTGCGATTCCGCCTGCGCCTGTGGGATTAAATACCGGCAGCCCTACCATGCCTTCGACTAAATAAAAGGTAAGCGCGGCAAAGCCGCGGCGGCTGCCGAGCAACAGTCCAACGAGAAGCACCGCCATATTTTGGGCGGTTAGCGGAACCGGGGTGAGCGGCAACAGCGGGATCGTGATATGCGCGCACAGCGCGACGAACAGGCTGGCGCCGACCACCAGGGCGACCTGGCGCGAAGCTTCGATCAGCCGCTCCTGCGGAGTGGCCAGAGTCTGAATTGCGGTTCTTGCCATAAGAAACCTCCTCTTTGCGGAGGCATGGTTGATTGTTCAGCGCTCGATGGTATTGGCACGGCGCTGAGCTTCTGCCTCGCTCAACGTTCCTTCATGCGATGCGTGTGCTTTCTGGAGGTGTTTGCGAAGATGTATGAATAAGGCGATGGCCACGCACACTACGACCAGGGTACTGACACCCAGGATCAAAAACCACCAGATCATCCGCACAGCCGATTAGGATAACAGAGCTGTGAGCTTGGGGCTATGAGCTTGGAGCTAGGAGCCGGCTTTCCTCTTATCGCGCATGGTGGCCACGCGCTTGATCATGAACTGGAGGCGGTCTCGGCCCCACTTGGTGCGCGTGATTGCCTTTTCAACCTGAAGGAAGGCATTGGGATCATTGAGCTTTTGGCGCAGATCTTTGACGAAGGGATGGATTTTGGCGTAGATCAAGAACATTTCGCCGCTGAAGCCGGGTTGTAGAAATAACTCTTCATTCAAAACGCCGGTCAGGACAAACGAAGCAACAATTCCCCAATAACCGCCTACCTGACGCAGCCAGGCATTTTCCTGAGTGCCCATGGCCCAGGCGACCTTCAGGAAATCGTCGGCGTTCTCAGGGAAGAATTCTCCGGCCCACCAGGCACGGGCTTTGCGCATTTCGGATTCGCGGCGCAGGTCATAGAGTTGCAGGATCAACTGGGCGTCAGCGGTGGTCGGCTTCTTGGGCATGTTTTCTCCATTGAGCTATGAGTTGTGAGTTGCGAGCTAGGAGCACAACCAGGAGGTTCCCAACTCGAAGCTCGTGACTCGAAGTTCTTATGCGGTGGTCGCTGCTGCCTCTGATGGCGGCGCCGCGCGCTCGTACTCGCATTCCTTGTTGGGGCAGGCGATGACCGGGCCCGCTTTCAGGTTCTTTTCGACCAGATATTCGCTGCCGCAACTCGGACATTTTTCGGCGATCGGCTTGTGCGCCGAAGTGAACTTGCACTTGGGATAATTCCCGCAGCCATAGAATGTGTTGCCCTTGCGCGCGCGCTTTTCGACCAGGTCGCCTTCTTTGCAGTCGGGACACTTCACGCCAATGTAGTTCTGCTTGACGTACTTGCAGTCGGGATAGCCACTGCAGGTGGTGAACTCGCCGTAGCGGCCATGGCGGATCATCATGTTGCGGCCGCACTTGGGGCAGAGCTCGTCCAGCGGAATATCGGGAACTTTCTTGCCCTGATCGAGACGGCGCGTGGTCTTGCAATCCGGATATCCGGTGCACGCCATGAACTGGCCGAAGCGCCCGCGCTTGAGCACCATGACCCGGCCGCAGTTCTCGCAGTATTCCTCGGCCGCTCCGGTTTCCTGCATGTCGGCCGAATCGAGGTCAGGCAAGTTAATGGGATTTTCCTTGGTAAAGGTGCAGGTGTTGGGATCTTCCTTGTCGTACGTGCTGCATGCGTAGAAGGAGCCGTGCTTGCCCCACTTGATCACCAGCGGCGCGCCACACTTTTCGCACTTCTCGTCAGTGGGCTTCTCCATCCGCTTGATGTTTTCCATGTGCTTTTCGGCATACTTCAGGTCCTTCTGAAATTTCTTGTAGAACTCGGCCATGGTGTCTTGCCACTTCTCTTTGCCTTCTTCAATCTCGTCGAGTTCTGCTTCCAGACGCGCGGTGTATTGCACATCGAAAATATCCTGAAAATTCTCGACCAGAAGATCGGTCACCACCAGGCCGATCTCGGTGGGAACGAACTTTCCTCCCACCTTCTGCACGTACTGCCGCTCCTGAATGGTGGAGAGGATGGCGGCGTAGGTAGAAGGCCGGCCGATGCCGCGTTCTTCGAGTTCCTTCACCAGCGAGGCTTCGTTGTAGCGCGGTGGCGGCTCGGTGAAATGCTGCTCGGGCTTCAGTTCTCGGAGGGTGAGCTTCTGTCCGGCTTCGAGCGCTGGTAGCTTGTGCTTGAGCTCTTCGTCTTCCTCGTCTTTGCCTTCTTTCGACTCTTCGTAGACCTTGAGGAAGCCGTCGAATTTCAGGACCGATCCGGTCACGCGGAACCAGAAGACCTCGTTGCCGTTTTTGGCATCGATGTCGACGGTGGTCTGATCGAAGACTGCAGGATTGATCTGCGAAGCCACGAAACGCTGCCAGATCAGTTTGTAGACTTTGAATTCATCTTCTTTGAGATATTGTTTGATCTGGTCAGGATGGCGCATCGCCGACGTCGGGCGAATGGCCTCGTGGGCGCCCTGCGCTTCCTTCTTCTCTTTAAAGGTATTCGGAGTCTCGGGTAAATATGTGGGGCCGTATTCCGTGCCCACGTACTCGCGCACTTCCTGAATGGCTTCTGGGGCGACGCGCGTCGAGTCGGTACGCATGTAGGTGATAAGACCGACGGACCCTTCTTCACCGAGTTCGACGCCTTCGTAGAGGCGTTGCGCAATCATCATAGTGCGCTTCACGCTGAAGCGTAGCTTGCGCGATGAATCCTGCTGCAGCTTGCTGGTCGTGAAAGGAGGCGCGGCGTTGCGGCGGCGCTCCTTCTTATCGACGGAACGCACGACCCAGTCGGCCGTTTCCAAGGCAACGCGAATCTTCTCAGCCTCTTCGGCATTGGTGACTTCGATCTTCTCTTCGCCCTTGCCCAGGAAACGGGCGTCGAAGGCGGGAGGCTTGCTGGCAGCCAAGTGAGCGTCGATAGTCCAGTATTCTTTTTTCTCGAACGCCTTGATTTCACGTTCGCGCTCGACGATCAGGCGCAGGGCAACAGTCTGCACGCGTCCGGCGGAAAGGCCACGGCGCACTTTGTCCCAGAGCAAGGGGGAGACTTGATATCCCACCAAGCGGTCGAGCACGCGTCGAGCTTGCTGCGCGTCGACTAAATTCTGATCAATGGCCCGGGGATGTTCGAAGGCAGCCTGCACGGCGCGCTTGGTGATTTCGTTGAACGTAACGCGCTGAATGCGGGGAGGAACCGGGGGCTCGCCTTTCTTCGCCTTCTTGGCTTTCTTTTTCTTCCCGCCGTTCTCTTCGAGTTCAAACGCAAGGTGGGCAGCAATGGCCTCTCCCTCGCGGTCCGGGTCAGGGGCGAGATAGATGGCATCGGCAGATGCGGCGAGCTTCTTCAGCTTGGCAACCACTTTCTCTTTGCCTGGAATGACGACGTAATCTGTCTCGAAATCGTTCGAGGTGTCCACCCCGAGAGTGCTCTTGGGCAGGTCTTTGACGTGCCCGAGCGAGGCTTCGACGGAGAAGCCCTTACCCAGATATTTCTGGATGGTTTTCGCCTTGGCGGGCGATTCGACGATGACTAAACCTTTTGACAAAGTATCCTCAAGTTCTATGGAGTCCGGTTTTGAAGCTAGCACGAATGGGCGGGAGGCAACAAGTTACCGGACGGAAGCTGTCAGCTATCAGCTGTCAGCTTTTACATCAGCGATGCCAGCATGCGTTTTACCTCCACAGCCTCACCCGAAAGTCGCCGATAATCGGAGGATCCTATCAACTGCAAATCGCGTGCAAGAAGAAGGTGATATTCCGATTCGCTCGCCGAACCAACAGCAATTTGCAAAAAGCGAGCAAAGTCCACATCGCCTTTGCGACAGGCTCCCTCAGCGATATTTGCCCCGATTGAGACTGACGCTCTCCGCATCTGACTTGTCAAACCGTACATCTCCTCCCGCGGAAACGATTTGCTGGCCTTGTAGACGTCAAGGGTCAGCGCGTGCGCCTTATCCCAAACCTTAAGATTTCTGAAGTCCTGCACAATATCCTCCTTTCGCGGCAACAAGCTGACAGCTGAGGGCTGATAGCTGATAGCTTCTTCAAAAGCTTTTCACAAAATTCTTCCCCGGCATTTGGCGGATTTTGCCGGTTAGCTCGAGCTCGAAGAGGGCGGCGAAAATTTCGGAGGCGGACATTTCTGCTTCCAGCTTCTCGACCAGTTCGTCGATGTGCCTGGCTTCGTCGGCTTTCAGCAGGCTCAGGATTCGCTTTTCGTGAGGAGGAAGCCCTTCGTCTGGGAATAGAGATGCCGAGGAGGCGCTTGAGGATTCAGGCGACGCGGGCGGGCTCAAGGCAAGTCGCACTTCTGCCGGGAGATCTTCCCAAACGTCTTCCCAGGTCGCCACCAGTTTGGCTCCCTGCTTGATGAGCGTGTTTGGACCCCAGGAATTCTTGTTGGTGACGTTACCAGGTACCGCAAACACGTCGCGATTTTGCTCGAGGGCACAGCGCGCAGTGATGCGCGTACCGGAATATTCAGCGGCCTCCACGACCAGCACGCCAACTGACATGCCGCTGAGAATACGGTTGCGGATGGGAAAGTTCTGCGGAGCAGCGAACGTGCCCAAGGGAAATTCGGAGATCAACGCTCCGCCGAGAGCGAGAATCTGTTCGGAGAGGCGGGAGTTTTCCTTGGGATAAATCACGTCGACGCCGGTGCCAAACACGGCAATGGTCTTGCCTTTGGCGGCGATGGCGCCGCGATGGCTGGCAGTATCGACGCCGCGGGCCATGCCGCTGATGATGACCAGCCCCTGAGCGGCCAGATCGCAGGCCAGGCGCTCGGCCATCCCAGATCCGTAGGGCGTGGGATGGCGCGTCCCCACCATGGCGACGCCGGGCCTGGTCAGGGCCTCGACGTCTCCGCGCACATAGAGAATAAGAGGAGGATCGTAGATCTCTTTGAGGCGCGGGGGATAAGAAGGATCGTCCATCGAGACGATGGCGATGCCGGCGGCAGCGGCGCGGGCGATTTCTTCCCTCGCCAACTCGGCGGATTTCCCGGTCGCGATCGACTGGGCCGAGATAGCCTGAATGCCGGTGCTCTCCAGTTCGGTGAGCGATGCGCGAAAGATGGCGTCTGGCGACCCAAAGTGTTCGACCAGTTTTCGGGACCTGGTGGGCCCCAGGCCGGGGGTCAACGAGAGGGCGAGCCACTCCAAAAGGTGGGTGGCGGCAGGCGATACGGCGGCAGCGGACACAGAGTGCTCCGAGGCGGAATGTAACGAGCGGCGGAGAAACCTGTCAAGGTCACATGTCACAATGGGTTTGTTAAACTTGTGGAAAGCATGAAAAAGTTGCGAATTTCGGCGATCTCCTACCTGAATACGGCGCCTTTAATGTGGGATTTTGAGCGCGAAGGGCGGCATTTCCCAAAGAAGGAAATGGATTCCCATTTTGAAATTTCCTATACGCTGCCCTCGGGGTGCGCGAGGGCTCTGGCGGAGGGGAAAGCGGATATCGGGATCATACCGGCCGCGGCCTATACCGAAATTCCTGGGTTACAGATTTTGCCTGAGATAGCGATTGCGTCGCGGCGTCCGGTGCGCTCGATTTTGCTGGTCAGTAAAGCTCCGATTGAGCAAGTGCGGACGGTCGCATTGGATACGTCTTCGCTGACATCGGTGGCGCTGACCAAAGTTCTGTTTGAGAAGTGGCTGGGTGGGGGACGCGAGTACAGGGCCATGGATCCCAATGTCGAGAAGATGCTTGAAGAATGCAATGCGGGGCTGGTGATTGGAGATCCCGCACTGCAAGTGGATCGCTCACGGTATCGGACTCTCGATTTGGCGGAGGAATGGATTCGTTATACCGGCAAGCCCTTTGTGTTTGCGTTCTGGGCGGTGCGTGAAGAGGCGTTGCGGGATGCCGACCCGGCGCTGGATTTGGCGGCGGTTTTTCGCGATTCGCGGGATCATGGTTTGGAGAAATCCAGCCTGGACGAGATCGCCCGCGAGTGGGCGCCGCGAGTGCGGTTGAGCGAGGATGGGGTGCGCACTTACTTGACGGAGAATATTTATTATCACCTCGACCAAGGATGTTTAGACGGGGTCCGATTGTTCTATCGATACGCGGCGGAGATTGGAGCATTGCCGAAAGCGCCGGAGTTGCAGTTTGCTGAGTCTGTGCGAGAGGCTGCCCAGAGGGGCTGAAGCTCGCGTTGTGGCGCGGTACGCGGCGCTGAAGCACCGCTATTCCACCCCGGGGCGCGATCCTCAGGCGCTCAGGGCCAGTTGACCGAGATGGCATAAACTTCCTGCGTCCCAATATCACGCGTTACCAACACGGAGCCATCAGCGGAGGACATAAGACTGGGGCCGCTATTGATCTCGTCGAGATAGTGCAGATCTTTCAGGCTGAGAAGAGTCTCCACCTTGGCATCCGACAATCTCATACGGAATACGGTGGGGTTGTTGCCTCCCGTGGAGTAGATGAAATACTTCCAGTCAGGAGAAGTCTGCCAGTTCACAAACTTGTCTGGACTACTTACCACGTCGTTCCATTTTTGGGTTTTGAAATCGTATCGAACGAACTTCGATTGATCGTTGGCAGTGGCAATCAAAGCGTCTTGCGAGACGAACCATGCTCCGAGTATGCCCTGAGAGTTGGGAATAGACGATATTTTTCCGCCGCGGATGTCGATCAGCCGCGAGCTAAACTCTTTCTCCGAAAATGAGGTGACCACCAATGAATTGCTATCCGGCGACCAATCCGGGGCTACGCCGTGGTCAGCCAGCTTGCGCGGAGTTCCACCATCGATGCTGATGACGTAGACATTCCCTTCATCATCACTAAAGGCGACCTGGCTGCCATCTGGCGATATACGTTCGAAGCCAATCTGCAAGGGCGGGTAGGTAAGCTGCAGGGGCTCGCTGCCATCCGGCCGGCTTCGCCACAAGCTATGCTGAGGATAAGACTGATACGCTACCCAGCGCCCGTCGCGCGAAAAAGTCGCATCCACAGCCGAGATGCCGCCGAGGAATGGATGGAACTGGCGGGTCTTGGTGTCGTACTGAAGCAATTCTCCGCGCCGCAAAGCACCCACAGCATAGATCCGCCTTTCATCACGCCCAGGAGCAATCGAGATGTATGAAAGCGGGCCATTCGTGAGACGAACCGGAGTGGAAGCTCCACCGAAGAATCGTTTGTGCTCCGGGAATGCCCAGAGATCCCATCTGTTAGCCTCGCTGCTACCGCGAAAAACGAGATAGTTTCCGTTAACTGTCCACCTCATGCAACACACTTGGGTAGGGAGGCCGGGCGCCCATTTGAGAATCGGATGAATGTCGCTCCCATCCGCGGCAGATTCATACATCACCCAAGTATGGGCCTCGAAATCGTCCATGTGAAAAGCGAGACGCGTACCATCTGGCGAGATCTGTGGGGTGGCGCGGTATTTCGAAAGTTCATCAAGCTTGCGAGCGTTCGAGCCGTCGGCATCCGAAACGAAGGTTCCCGAATCGAGCAGATAAAGGAGTCGGCCGCCGGGGAACACGCGCGCACTGAGGACATCGGAATCTCCAATGCGGCGCGTTTGTCCGGCGGGCATGGGTACGAGCCACATGGTCTCCATGCGGGCCATGAAAGCGCCACTAAGAACCAAAATAGATGACCCATCTCCGGTGAGTCCGGATATCTCAGGGTTGAGCACAGGCGTAGATATTTCCGCAGTCTGGCCGCCATTGATCGAGACCTGCGCGATGCGAAAACTGCCGGCGGAGCCCTCGTTAAAGTAGATGCGCGAAGCGTCTGTCTCCAGGCCGCCGGCTTTCACTTGCCCATCATTGGTGAGTTGCACCACCGATTCCACCACTGGAACGGCGCGTGATCGGAGCAAGGAGAACGCAGTGATGGCCACAATTACGAAAGCGGATGCAGCAGCAACCATCCATAGCAAACTCTTGCGCGAGGCGGGAGTTGCGAACGCAGCGGTCGGGCCAGTGCCGGCATCTGATAAGGCTTCCAGAGCAAAGGCAAGGTCGGAGGCGGAGTGGAAACGTTGCTGCGGGCTCTTTTCCAAACAGCGCTGCACGACTTTTTGCAGCGCCGGAGGAATGGCGGATCCAGCGTGGGTAACGCTGGGCGGCTCTTCGTTGAGAATCGCGCTCATGGTCTCGGCTGACGTGGGCTTGTGGAAGGCGCGCTTGCCGGTCAGCATTTCGTAGAGAATCGCGCCCAATGCGAAGATGTCGGTGCGGTCATCGGCAGCCTGCCCACGAACCTGTTCGGGCGACATGTATCCCGCAGTTCCCAGGACCACACCGGGTTCGGTACCCTCGGTGAGAGTGGGCGTGCCGGGGTCAGAGGCATGGGGATGCTGGATCAGTTTGGCGAGACCGAAATCCAGAATCTTGATGCGTCCATCTCGCGTGAGGAAGAGGTTATCGGGCTTGAGGTCGCGATGGACGATTCCCTTCTCGTGAGCCGCGGCCAGACCATGCGCGGCCTGGATGGCGTAATCGGCTGCCTTGCGAACCGGCATCGGGCCGCGAAAGAGCTGCTCGCGCAGCGTGCTGCCCTCGAGCAACTCGGAAACGAGGTAGGGGGCGCCGTCGTGAGTTCCCAGTTGATAGACCGCAAGAATGTTGGGATGGTTCAGGGCCGCGGCAGCACGGGCTTCCTGCTCGAAACGGCGCAGACGGTCGGGATCGCGAGAGAAGGACGATGGGAGAATCTTGATAGCGACATCGCGGTTTAACTGCGGATCGCGTGCGCGGTAAACCTCGCCCATGCCGCCTGCACCGAGCGGGGCGATGATTTCGTAGGGACCGAGTTTGGTGCCGGCGCTGAGGGCCATTTTGTGCCAGCTATTATAGCGAGACAGCTGCCCCCCCCACTTCTGGAAAACCCGGCCAGTAATGGGGCACTACCGCATGAGTTAAGCTTGGATATGCGCTTCGTGCGCGAGAGAGCGCTGTGAGCCTGTTTCAACCCATTCCGAATGCAGGTGGCGCGGCGGATGCCACGCGTCCGCTGGCCGATCGCATGCGTCCGCGGACGCTCGATGAATATGTCGGGCAGGAGCATCTTATCGGGCCGGGCAAGCCGTTGCGCGTGCAGATCGAGCGGGATGACTCGGGATCGTTGATTTTTTGGGGACCACCGGGCACAGGCAAGACGACGCTGGCCAAGATCATCGCGAACATGACCAAGGCGGAGTTCATTGAATTCTCCGCAGTGCTGGCCGGAATCAAAGAAATCAAGCAGGTGATGGCCGAGGCGGAACGGGCGCGCCAGTATGGCACGCGGACGATCGTGTTCATCGACGAGATTCACCGCTTCAACAAGGCCCAGCAAGATGCGTTCCTGCCCCATGTGGAGAAGGGAAACATCCGGCTGATCGGGGCGACGACGGAGAATCCTTCATTCGAAATTAATTCGGCGCTGTTGTCGCGCTGCCGCGTTTACGTGCTGCAGCCTCTGACCGAGGAGCAGATTGTGCTGTTACTGCGGCGTGCGATGGCCGATCGTGAACGCGGGCTGGGCGATATGAAATTAAGCGCATCGGATGAGGTGCTGAAAACTATCGCCAGTTATACGAGCGGAGATGCGCGCAGCGCGTACAACGTTGTGGAAGTTGCGGCTGGGCTGGTTCAGAAAGACGGCGAGATTACAGAGGAGATCGTCCGCGATGCGCTGCAGAAGCGCATCCTGCTTTATGACAAGGGGGGCGAAGAGCATTACAATCTGATTTCGGCGCTGCACAAGTCGGTGCGCAACAGCGATCCCGACGCGGCATTGTACTGGCTGGGACGCATGCTGGAAGCCGGGGAGGATCCGCTGTACATTGCGCGGCGCGTAGTGCGCATGGCCGTGGAAGATATTGGGCTGGCCGATCCGAACGCGCTGTCTTTGTGTATGGCGGCGCGCGATGCGGTGGATTTCATCGGCATGCCGGAGGGGAATCTGGCGCTGGCACAGGCGGTGGTTTATCTGTCGGTCGCGCCCAAGTCGAACGCGCTGTATACGGCTTACGGCAACGTGCTGCAGGATGTAGAGCGGACGGCGGCGGAGGCGGTGCCGCTTCATCTGCGCAACGCTCCTACGCAGCTGATGAAAGGGCTGGGCTACGGGCGCGGATACCAGTACGCGCACGATCTGGAAGAGAAGGTGGCCAACATGCAGTGCCTGCCCGACAATTTGCGAGACCGCGTTTATTACCAGCCCACGAATGAGGGGATCGAAAAACGCATTCGCGAGCGACTGGAGGAGATCAAACGCCAGCGTTCGCATGGTGGTGAAGGCGGTCCAGCGAAAGGAAAGAAAGAATCGTAATCGCCTTGCGACGCATCTTTAACTCAGCGGTCGAGGTTTGTCTGTACCACTATGGCTACACTTCCCAATTTTGTTAGCGGCGAAGTCTCTGCACGGATTCTTACGGCCGACCTGGTCGAAGACCTGCAGCGGGTGCAAAAAGCTGCGCAAAAGATTACATCCATTCTTGATCTCGACCAACTCATTGATAGTGTCGTGAGCGAGGTCACGCACATATTTGGCTGCCTGGAAGCGAGCGTTTACCTGCACGATGAAGAGCACGGCGAGATGGTGCTGGCTGGAGTGCAAGGCTGCGATGCCCACTGCAAGGGACACCGCCTGAAGATCGGGCGCGAGGGCATGGTTGGCTACGTCGCTTCGACGGGGCAAACGCGCTACGCGCCGGACGTTCGCAAGGATGAGTATTACGTGCCTTGCCATGAGTCCATACGCTCGGAGGTCGCGATCCCGTTGCGCGTGGGCGAGAGCCTGGTTGGAGTATTCACGGCGTCGCACCCAGAGGTGGATGGATTTCCACGCAAGCAACTGCGGCTGCTGCAGGCTCTGGGCGATCACGTTGCGGTAGCCGTTTATAACGCGCGCCGGTTGCGGGTGGAACGCGCGGAACGCATCGTGCTCGATCGCGATGCGGAGGAAGCGCGTGCCATGCAGCAAGCGCTCCTGCCCAAGAGTTCTCCTTACATTCCCGGCTTTGTGGTTAGCGGCCGCAGCGTTCCGGCGCGCGCGGTGGGCGGCGACTGGTATGACTTCATTCCATTTCCTGATGGCCGCTGGGGAATTGTTCTCGCCGACGTCTCTGGCAAGGGTACGGCGGCGGCGCTGTTGATGTCGGCCACGCGCGGGATGCTGCGGTCGCTAGCCGAGGCCTGCTGCAGCCCGGGCGAAGTGCTCACGAAACTAAATGATTTGCTGGTCAACGATTTCCCTGCGGGAAAATTCGTGACCATGGTTTATGCGGTCCTTGACCCGGCGGCGCACACCGTGGTGTTTGCTAATGCGGGACATCTGCAGCCGCTGCTCGTCAACGATCGCAACGAACAGTTCCTCGAGGTCGAACGCGGATTGCCGCTGGGCCTGGTGAGCGGTGACTATTCGGAAACACAGATTTCGTTGTCTCCGGGAGCGAAGCTGATTTTCTATAGCGACGGCATCACGGAAGCGACGAACCCGAGCGAAGAGGAATACGGGCTGTGCCGGCTGGCGGAACACGCGATCAGGCCTGAGGCTTCAGCGTTGAGCATCGTGGACGAGGTGCAGTCGTTCTCAAACGGATCGGGCGTCCGTGATGACGCCAGCGTGGTGTTTGTCGGCGTCCAGCGCTGAGTTAACGCATTCGCGCGCGGTGTTCCTTCAGAATGCAGCGGTCCATCACGACAAAAATTCCTGCCTTGCGCGCCTTCTCTGCGGCTTCCTCGTGAATCACGTCTTCCTGCATCCAGATGGCGGGGACTTTCAGCTGGATGGCCTGGCCTACGACTTCCTCCACAAATTCCGGGCGGCGGAAAATATCGACGATGTCGATTTTCTCAGGGACATCGAGCAGCGACGCGTACGCCGGTTCGCCCAGGCATTCTTCGATCCGGGGGTTCACGGGAATGATGCGGTAACCGTGGCTCTGCATGTAGGCGGAGACGCCGTGACTGGGACGAAGAGGATTGCAAGAGAGTCCGACGACCGCTATGGTTTTAGAGCGCTTCAACAAATCGGCGATGGGATCAGACTGCGGAAGTGAAGCCACAAGCGCCTCCCGGTTATTTCTTGTTCGCAGCTTCCAGTTTCTGCTTATACATTTTGAGGGCAAGCTTGCGAATGGTTTCTGAGACTTCTTTGTTGGCGGAAAGATTCTTCAGGTCCTGAGTCAGCAGGTTTTTCATCAGACCGAGGCCCAGGTCCAGGGGCGTACGAGGGTTTGCCACCAGGTTGCGCACCACGATGTAATTTTTCATGAAGCGGCGCTTGAGGGGAATCTGCCGCAGCACCGCCTCAAGCACATTCTTCTGGCTGGCAAATTTTTCTACTTCGCCGTCGGAGAGCTTGGGCGCCTCGAGCACAGCTAGAGCGACGACCTTAGTGCCGTCGCGGATCAGGATGGAGCGCTCTTCCTTGCTGCCTTTCAGGGCGAGTTGGATGCGGCCTTTCACGTCGAGAGCATTGATTTTCTGGACTGTGTTGACGCGCTTGGTCGGATCATGCGCGGGCTTCGAGATGGCAGGCTTTTGTGGCGCAACACCGACAGGAGTTGCCGGAGCCTGCCCTTCTCCGGCTTCAGCTGGCGGAGAGTCATCGGGCATTAGAAGATCAACCATTCCTCCAATCGCTTGAAACGGCTTCTCTCCCTCCGCGGCGATGTCGTCGGCGTGGTCTTTGAAATAGGAGAAGACGGTTTCATCGTCGGCGCCGAAGGTAGATTCGGAAGCCTGCTCCGAGTCCTGCTCGGCATCGGTAGAGGCCGAACTTTCAGGGCCGTGCACGGAGTCGTTTGTTGCCGCGGCTGCCGGCGCGCCCGGAGCATCGGCCGGTTTTTCGTCCACTACTGGAGCAGCGGGCCTTGCGTCCAACAACTGTTGGAGTTCTGCGACTTCTTCTTTTCGCAGGTAGGGGCTGGACTTGAGGTTCTCAAGCACGGCGGGCAGGGAGCGCACGCGCGGACTCTTGAGCATGATGTCGATGGTGTCACGTAGAGCCGAACCCGCCAGCTTAACGATTTGCGCTTCGCGAACCGAGGGATTCTCGAGTAAGGCAGGCAACAGTTTGGGACGCACATTATCGGGCGCAATGAAGTAATTCAAGACTTCCTGCGGGGTTTTTGGATCGGCGGCGGCGGCAAGCGACGCTTTCTCGTCCCATCCGGCCAAGGTCATGCGAGCCACTTCGCCAAATACCTTGTTGTAGCGAGCGAGGTAAACCAGAATTTCGATGTTCTCCGCTGCAGGCACCTGCAGAGCGCCACGGGCGGCAAACTGCATCATGTTGGAAGGCAACTTAGAAGCGCGGATTTGATCAATCATGCGCGCCATGACTTCACACCTCGGGCCCGGAAATGGAATTTGGATGGTTGGGGATCGGACTGGCCTGAACCAGTGTTTCCAACTCGCACACGGCAAGTTCCAGATCCCGCGTGATGCGGTTCGGCTTATGCCGCAAAAATTCGTCTCGCAAGGTTCGATAGTACCAAAGAGTGCCGTCGCGCCCACCATTGAAGCGTGACCAGACAGATTCGCCAAGGACGCGATAATCGCTGAGGATGGAGCGGACATTGTTGAGCTTGTCCGCAGCGGAAACCAGGCGAGTTCCGGGGCCCTCCTGCTTCAAGCGCCGGATGTATTTTTCTTTGCGTTCGCGCCACGGGGGCTTGGGATAGATATCGGCATCGGTGCAGCCGTCGACGACTTTCGCAACGCGAGGGCCGAAGCGGCGCCGGACTTCCTTGAGCACGGGCGCTCCGCCACAGTCTTCAACCACATCGTGAAGTAGTGCGGCGATGGCGAGATCTTCATCTCCACCGGCCTCGAGCACCAGGGACGCAACGCCCATCAGGTGCGCGATATAGGGGATCGTAGAAGCTTTGCGGGTTTGTCTGGAATGCTTCTCTGCGGCAAAGAGAAATGCACGTAAGAAACGTGGGCCAAGTTTGCTATTTCCCCGTGCCCTCTGTGTCCTCTGTGGTTTCATGTTTGCTATTGCTTCTCTCCCCGCCGCGCCAGCAGATAAGCGCGGATGAAGGGCTGCAAATCTCCGTCGAGGACGCGATCGACATCGCCGACTTCGGTCTTGGTGCGGTGGTCCTTGATCATCCGGTACGGTTGCAACACATACGACCGAATCTGCGAGCCGAATTCGATGTCGAGCTTTGAGTCTTCGATTTTCTTGGTGGCGGCGCGTTTCTTCTCCATTTCGTATTCATAAAGCTTGGAGCGCAGCATGCTCATGGCGCGTTCGCGATTCTTGTGTTGCGAGCGCTCGTTCTGACAATTGGCGACCAGCCCAGTCGCGATGTGGGTGATGCGCACCGCGGAGTCGGTGGTATTAACGTGCTGTCCACCCTTGCCGCTGGAGCGATACGTATCCGTGCGGATATCTTCCGGCTTGATCACGATTTCAATGCTGTCGTCAATTTCCGGAGAAACGAAGACGCTGGCAAACGAAGTGTGCCGCCGTTTGGCCTGATCGAAGGGCGAAATACGAACCAGACGGTGGACGCCGATCTCACCCTGCAGCAATCCAAAGGCGTAGTCGCCATTGACGGCGAAGGTGGCGGACTTCAGCCCCGCTTCCTCCCCCGGCTGGTAGTCGTAGAGGATGGTCTCAAAGCCTTGCCGCTCGGCCCATCTCAAATACATGCGCAGGAGCATGTCGGCCCAGTCCTGCGACTCGGTGCCGCCGGCGCCGGGATGGATGGTGACGATGGCGTTGCGAGCGTCGTTTTCACCGGAGAGAAGCGTTTCGGTTTCAAGCCGGTCGATGAGTTGGCGGAGCGAGCCGATTTCGCGCTGCAAGTCGGCATCGACGTTTTCGCCTTCTTTTGCCAGATCGAAATAGGCGGCAATATCGTCGGTGCGGCGGGCGAGATCGGCGTCGGTGGCGAGCACGTGCTCGAGGCGCTTCTTCTCGCGCATCACCTGCTGCGAACGCAGGGGGTTCGACCACAAATTCGGTTCGGCAGCCTGCTTTTCGATTTCGGCTAATTGCGGGCGGATCTTGCCCGTGTCAAAGATACTCCCGAAGTTCGTGGACCTTCTTGCCGAGCTTGTCGTATTCCTGTTCCAGTTCTTGATTCATGAGGGCAGTGTGACCTTACTTCTGTCTTTCGTACGAACGAAGCGCGCGATGAGCGCTCCCAAAGAAATTATCGCACAGGCGTAGGCGAACCAGTCACCGTGACGAGCGTAGAACGTGGTAACGGAAGTGAGGGCATAGGGCGCGATTAAGGTCGTGCGTTCTTTGCGCGGAACGCGCGCGGCAATGCGTCCCCAGGGATCAATCGAAGCGGTAACGCCGGTGTCGGTCGTGCTCAAAATCCAACGGTCATTTTCGATGGCTCGCATACGAGTTTGATTGAGGTGTTGCGCGTAGGCGCCGCTGTCGCCGTACCAGCCATCGTTCGAGATGTTCACAAATACCTGCGCGCCCTGCGCGGCGAACTGGCGGACTTCATCGGGGAAAACCGATTCGTAGCAAATGAAAATGCCGAGTTGCTGGCCAGCGTCGAGAGGGCGGCGGGAGATGCCGCGCTCGAAGGCTCCAACTTCCTTGGTCAGTCCGCCGGCGAAGGAAAACAGGCTGGGAAACGGGAGATATTCGCCGAAAGGCACGAGATGAACTTTGTCGTAACGGGCGGTCCATTCGCCGGCCGGGTCAATCACGGCGGCGGAGTTGAAGACGGCGGAATCGTCATTGGGGCGAGCGGAGTTGCTGCCGATCGAGCCGGTGACGATCCACGTTTTGGTATTGCGGGCGATCGCACTGAGAGCATCCCGAAACCGCGGATCGTTAGTGAAGAACGGTGCGGGAGATTCGGGCCAGATGATGAGATCGATTTTTGCCGGCTGGCTGCCGGCCATGGAATTTTCCGTGAGCTGCGCCAGTTGGCTTAATGTCTGCTGAAAATAAGCCGGAGTCCAGTCGGCGGAAACAGGAATGTTCTGCTGGACGAGCAACGCGGCGCGGTCTGGCTTGGCGGGCGGGGCTTCGACCAGCCTGCCGGCTTGTAATACAGCGGCGGCGGCTAGCGCTGCGATGAACATAGAGCTTCGCTTCTCGCGTGGGATCAGGAATGCGGCAGCCAAAGCCACGTTGACCAGCACGATTTCAAAAGAAATTCCGTAAACGCCGGTCCAGGCGGTGATGCGGCACAGGGCAACATTGTCGACTTGAGCGATGCCCAGCAGATTCCAAGGGAATCCTGTAATGCGGGTGCGGGCAAGCTCAACTGCCACCCAGAGGAAGGGAGCAGCTACTAAGGCTCGGCGATAGTCGCGCGGGCGGGCGAGAAGGCTGACCAGTAAGCCGAACAGACCATGGTAGAGGCCGAGATAACAACAGAACAGGAATAGAGCGAGCAAGGCTGCCGGGGCGCTCAGCCCGCCGTACTGGCGCATCGTGTCGTAGATCCAATAACAGGTGCCGGCATACCAAAGAATGCCGCAAATGTACCCGAGCAGGAATCCTTGGGCAGGAGACGCAGGCTGCAAGCGCACGGAGCCGGTCACTTCGAGTTGGCCCGCAGGACGCGCGCGCAGCAAAGCCACAATCAGTGGGGCGAGGGCCAACCAGGAGAGAACGTAGACACCGGGAAGAGGAAAGATGAGCACCTGCAGGACGGCTGACAGCAAAACCAGAAGCCAAGCGCTGGGATGAATTTGCCGCACGGAAAAGGATAGCAAAGAGCAGTGGTCAGTACTCAGTGGTCAGTGGTCGGTAGTCAGTGGTCAGGGGTCGGTGGTCAGTGGTCAGTAGTCAGTGACTTAGTGCCATCGTGAGTTTGGAGCGGACATAATCGATGATTTCGGGAGTCACGTAATTTGGGGGTTGGATGCGGAATATCGGACAAGCCGCTACTGGCTTGAGGGAGACTGATTCCCAGGCTGGCGCAGCGGGGGCTTGGTGCAGGATTACGGCATCGGCGCGGTCCAGAAATTCACGGGCGGAGGTTTTGAAGTCGGCCGTGGCTGGGTCGAGGACAGTCAAGTAAAGATCCGGACGAATAAATTTCAGGATGCTGTTCGACTCTATGATTACGTTCCGTGCGTGTTCTAGTTTCTTGCGCAGAGTGGGAAGGGCCTCGGCGAGGCGTCCCTGCTCGGTGCGCACCCAGAAGACAGGGGCTGCGCCTGCGGATAGAAATCGAGAGGTATCGGAGTTGCCCGAGCGATCGTGCTCTTCCGAGATTGCCCAGGAATGATCGGCCGTGGCGCAATCGCAGGCTTCGCCGTTCGCTGAGCATATCCCGTGGCCGTACTGGGTAATTTTGACGGCGGTCCATTGGAACTCAGGCAAGGCGGAGATCAGGCTGGCGACAGTGCTGGTCTTGCCCACGCTGCGCGAGTGTCCGCCGACTACAACCAACGCCATCAGAGAAACTCCTTCGCGATTCGCTTAGCGAAACTGCGGTTTCGTTGTGCCGGCAGCGAGGGCGAGACGCCCTCGCGACAGCCGGCAGGATGCCGGCGCTACCTCTCAATCCTTTTTCGCCAGGCGCGCCAGCGTTGCCAGCTGCTTTAAGTATTCGCGCAGGGGCTGGGCTGGTGTTCCCCAGAACGCAACGCCTTTGCCGCGCAGAACTTTGTTGGGCAGGACGCCGCCCTGGCCGCCGAGCATGACTCCTTCTTCGATGCGGGCGTGCTCACCAATGCCTACCTGTCCGCCGAGAACAACGCCATTTTCGATGATGATGCTTCCTGAGAGGCCGGTTTGCGCGGCGATCACGACGTCTTCGCCGATCTGACAGTTGTGGCCGATGTGAACCAGGTTGTCGATTTTCGTTCCGCGGCGGATACGGGTTTCGTCGAGAGCGCCGCGGTCGATTGTGGCGTTGGCGCCGATTTCGACATCGTCCTCGATGACCAGGCGTCCGACCTGCGGGAATTTTTCGTAGTGGCCGGTCTCGCGATCGCGGACATAGCCAAAGCCGTCGCTGCCCAGCACGGCTCCAGCGTGTACAATGACACGATCTCCGACTGTCGTGCCGGGGTAGATGCTGACATTCGGATAAATCTGGCAGTAACGGCCCAGCACAACGCCCGCGCCCATGGCGCAGCCTTCGCCGATGGTAGTGCCCTCGCCAATCTGGGCACGCTCGCCAATCACCGCGCGCGCCTCGATTCTGACGCCGGATCCCACCTTCGCCGACGAATGGATAACCGCTGTGCCGTGAACGGTTCCCTGCTGGGCGTCGGCACTTGGCGAATTGCCATTCAGCAAGCGCGCGGCTCGCGCGAAGGCGAGCTTGGGATGATCGCTGATCAGGATTGGGTGGGTACTCTTGACCGAGGCGGCGAAAGTTCCAGCAATCACCACGCCGGCCTGAGATTCCAAAGCCGCGGGAAGATGTTTTTCATCTTCGACAAAGACGAGATCGTCGGGAGATGCTGACAGGATACTGGCGACCCCGCTCACAGCCACTCGAGGATCGCCCAGCAGGCGCGCCCCTACCGCATCCGCAATCTGCTGTAGCGAGCATTTCATCGCTTTCACTGTATAGCAGCCGGCAACGCGAAGGAAGGGCTGGAGCGCGCTCAGAGGCGCTCAGCGACCGCCGGCGTGACGGTGCAGGTAGCGGTTCCCTGACACATCACGAAATTCCCGGTGCCCGAGTTGCAACTGGACGCGTTTGTGCCCGGAGTCAAAGTCCAAGTGCCCACGACCACGCCTTGAGTCAGGCTGCCAACCGTAGTGGTCGTGCCATTGGAGGTTCCCGTCAGTTGTCCGCTCAGGGCAAGAACGCTGCCGTTGGTGTTCGATTTGATGTTCAGGCTGAGAGTGCCGGTGACCTGCCCTGCGTTGCTGGTGGTGAAAGAGGCAGTACCGGTCTCGGCCTGGTCCGTGGCGAGATTACTAAAGCACGCCGATTGATTGAGAAAGCCAAGGCCCGTGACATCCAAAGGGCCGCTGTTGGTCACGGTGAAAGTAACCACAAAATTCAGCAGGCTGGCCTGCTCGGTACCACCGGTGAGCTGCGCCTCCCAATTGCCGGTTGTAGTGGTGTTGTTGACCGTGGACGTATTGGGGTTACTGCCGCACGCGCACACAGAAAGCTCGAGCGCCAGCACCATCAAAGTGGTAAGCAGCTGCTTCATGCACCTTCCCTGGGATCTGAAGTCTCTATGAGAATAGAGAGATGCGTGCGAGGACGTCAATGGATGTAAGGACGGCTTCCGGCGCTCGGCTTCCGGCTTTAGCTACGGCGAACTTCTTAGAATATCTTCCTCCGTTGTGGCGGAGGGTCTTTACGGCTTGACAGACAGTCTGCGGGGATGTCGAGCATACTGGTGAGATCAAAGAAATCTTGCCAGCTAGGCGTAGGAGTAGCCACGTCTCCGGTTGCAGGTGCAGATTTCGTAGCAATCCTGGCTTTAAGTTTAGAGTCGATTTCTCTACCTCCTGTACCTCCTCAGATTACTCCAACTTTGGATAGCGATAAGATCATTAGGAATGCCAGCCTTCAGGAAGAAATAGTCCTCCGCTGTGACGCTCATCCAGGAATCTCCCGCGACTGCCGCACAAATCCGGCGATCAGGAATGCCAGCGACATGCCAATCAGAAAACCGACCCAGGCAGTTCGCTCCATGCAGACGCGGGCGTGGGCGCCCGCGCCACATGGGCTATGCGCCGCGCTTAGTCTTCAGCTCAGCCAGCAATTGCTCGATGCGATCCTGCTTCTCGAGCGCGGCAAGGCGGTCGTCGATGTTGTCGGATGCGATTTCTGACTTGGCCTGGCTCACGGCTTCCGAGTGCGCCACTTTGCGCTTCATGCGATCGAACGCCGCTGCTTTGGAGCCGTCGCCTGAGGCCATGCGCGCATCGCTGGCTTTGCCGACGGCGCGGGCGCGGCGATGCTGCGCGATCAGGACGTCGGCCTTGGCTTCGGCTTCGGTCAGCTTCTGTTGCAGTTGCCGCAGCGCCCCTTTCAGATTTTCGACCTGTGCCTTCTGGTCGGCAACCTGCTGGGTGAAGTTCTCGCTCAGTTCGCGATAGCTTTCCACGCGCTGCAGCGAGGCGCGCGCCAGATCATCTTCTTTCTTGTCGACGGCAAGTTCGGCCTTGCGCATCCATTCGGCCACTTTGTCTTCATTCTCTTTCTGCTTCTTTTCGAGCAGGTGCTGATCGGCAATCGCAATTGCGACCTGCGTCTTGACCTGCAGAAGCTGGTTCTGCATGTCGAGGATGACCTGCTTGATCATCTTTTCCGGATCTTCGGCTTTGTCGATCAGGTCATTGAGATTGGCCCGGACTAATGTGGAAACGCGCTCTAGTAGTGCCATGACGAACTCCTTTTTCTTAGCTTTGAGCTGCTAGCTATGAGTTTCGAGCCGCCAACGAGCGGCCCGGGGTTCAATTTCGTTTGCTTGCATCCGGCGTGCTGGAGAATGCGCCTCGGGCGATGCCGGTTCCGATTACGATGCCGACTACCGCCAGACCCACCGCGGGCTGGATGTTGAAGTAGCCTGTGAGCAGGCCGATTGCCGCCACTATGGTGGTGACGAGCGCGACGGCCGCTCCGATTTTCTTGTTATGTGCCATGACTATCTCCTTGCCTCGTGCGCGCGGTGGATCGCCGCGCACTCGGGACATTGCGTTTCTTTGCGCCGAAGCGTGGAGCCGAGCGCCATGCCGATAGCGACTCCGACCGCCAGCCAGATCCCCACGTGCCCGGCGACTACACCGAATACCGCGCCCAGCGCGGCTCCTAGCGCGATGCCGAGGCCTGCGTGCTTTGGTTTGCGTTCCATAACTTGCTCCGTGACGGCTCCCGCTTTCCGGCTGTCGGCTCCCGGGAAAACTGAACGACCGGAAGCCGAACGCCGGAAGCCGGATCAAGCGGGAGCAGGCCCCGGCCCGCTCCCGCACCCCTCGCTACGCTTTGGGCAACTCGGGCGGCTTGGGCGTCTTGTCGCCGATCTGCCGCACCTTGCCGAGCAGTTCGGACAGCGGCATGCCGGAGAGCGTTTCGAACAACGCCGGCATTTGCGCCGCCATCTTGGTGATGTCGCCGGTGATCTTGTTCAGGCCGGCAGCTTCGCCGTTCCCCGTCGACACAATCGTGATCTTGTCGACATTCGCGAGTGGAGCGGCCAACGCCTTGACCACCTCCGGCATACTGGCGAACAACTTATCGATCACCGCCGCCTGGTTGTATTCCTGGTAGGCTTCGGCCTTGACGTTCATCGCCTTGGCCTCGGCTTCACCTTTCTTGAAGATGATTTCGGCTTCGGCCTCGCCCTGTTGACGGATCGATGACGCGTGCCCTTCGGCCTCCGCCATCAGGCGCTGCTTCTCGGCTTCGGCGAGAGTCTCAATGCGCTGGCGCTCGATCTCGGCCTGCTTCAGCACGGTCGCGATCAGTTCTTTCTCGCGCCGATTGATCTCGGCTTCCTGTACCTTGACCTGCTGTTCTTTCTCGACCTGCTGGACCTTCACCTGCTCAGCCACAACCTGCTGCTGCATGATGTTGGTCTGGATGTCGTAAGCCTTGTCGGCCTGGGCCTGCTGGCGTTTCGTGACTTCGAGGAACTGCGCTCGCTTCACTTCGAGGTCGCGTTGTGCCTCAGCTTGCTTGGCCAACGACAGCGTCTCCGCCAGAACGCGCTCCTGATCGGCCTGGGCCTTAGCAACCGCCGACTCTCGCGTCGCCAGTGCGCGCTTGATCGCCGTGTCACGATCGGCTTCGGCCGCCGCCACATCGGCATCGCGCTTGATGCGGGCAACGTCAGGACGTCCCATGTTCGTGATGTATTCGTTCTTATCGCGGACTTCCTTGATGGTGAACGAGATGACTTCCAGGCCCATCTTGTTCATGTCGTCGGCGCAGGTGGAGCGCATGCGGTCGGAAACCATCTCCGGCTGCTTCACGATTTCTTCGACGGTGAGCTGGCCGATGATGCCGCGCAGGTGGCCTTCCATCACCAGGCGGATCAGCCCTTCGCGCTCCTGATCGGTCTTGGTTAGGAACTGCTCGGCTGCGGTACGAATCGACTCGTCGTCGGATTTCACCTTGATCTGCGCGACGGCTTCGACGGTGACGGCCACGCCTTGCTTGGTGTAGAGGTCCTGTTGCGGAGCGACGTCGAATGACATCAATTCCAGCGACAGGCCGCGGCAGACCTGCACCATCGGCAGCACCATGGTGCCGTGGCCCTTTACGATGCGCGTTCCACCCAGGCCATAGACGATGAGGGCTTCGTGCGGGCCCGCCTTGCGATAAATCCTGGCCATTCCGCTGATCAAGAAAAGAATGACCATCACGGCCAGGCCAACCACGATCCAAATCTCGACGACGTGAGAAACTTCCGGCATAACGCCTCCTGTTACGAATGCGGCTGAAGAAGTATTGGTACTGAGTCACTCGGTGCGGGGGAAATCGAGCCCACCAACTCGGAATGGGCCGGCTGCGCTTTCAGATTGAACTCGACGATCCAATTGTTGGCATACCAGAAAAAACCCAAAGACAAATAAAAGAGCACCAGCAGCGGCCATGCTGCCTGCGGCTTCTGTGCCCGCACGATAAGTGCCGAAATTGTGAATACGATCTGCATAAAAGCCAGCATCCCCAACGCCAGCATCAACGACCCCTCGCGCGACGTGTATCCATTCGGCTGCCAGTTAGCGTCGAAATGCACGGCCATGCGCGCGGGCAAGCGGTCCCAGGCGCGCCAATAATTCAGAGCGATACTTATCAACGGCAGCCACATCAGCCAGATCATCGGTTTGTACCAGTCGCGGTTCATGCCAAGCTCCACGTATTCGAGCACCGATTACTCCGCTTTCTCGCTTGCACTGGCCTCATCCAGCTCGCCCGACATCTCGCTCCACAGGCGAACGTAGGCAATTCCCTTTTCGTAGCGCGTGACTACGACTTCGGTTCCTTTGGCGATCGCGCTGCCGTCGTCACTACGGGCGCCGCACACCCGGCGCGTTCCGGCCTGCGAATAAATCAATTCACCGGTGCCACCCTCGCGGATCGGTACGGACAGCTTGCCCAGTACTCCGACCATTTCGAAGTCGGCCGGATCAAGGCATTCCTCATCGGAGATCAGGACTTTGGTCAAAAATAGAAAGATGATTGCTCCGCCAACTAACCCACTCACTACGGAGAACAGCAATGCCGTGCCCACCCAGAAAGCGGAAAAGCGCGTCAACAGATAACCGGTACCGCCAAACCATGCCAGAAAAGCGGCGATGGACGGAGGATTGAGCGGCGAAACGCTGGCTCCGTGCGCCGGCTGGTTCGTATCGGGTGCTTGCGCAGCGCCCGGAGTAGCCGAATGGCCTCCTGCAACCGGACCATGCGCCACCGGTCCATGCATGGACGGCAAGTGTCCGACATGACTATGAAAGTGTGGCAGATGCAGTTTGCCAAAGCGCGATCCCCCGAATATGAACGAAAAAAAACTGAAGCAGAAACCGACCGCGAAACAGATCAAGTAAAAGTCTGACCAGGTCATCGGATTCGCCTCCCTTCCGCACTCGACACGCGGCGATGGTTGTTGCCTGCCACGGCCAAATCAGGACGCAACGCCTCGAGCAGACGCTCGGCCAACCCCGGCGTATCGAGAATCGCGCCCAGCAGCAACAGACAATGGCGCGTGTCTTTCTCGCGTGCGGCCTTGATCAGAACATGGCTGACTTCCGGATCGTTCGCGAAACGTTCGGAACCTTGCAGCAGCCAGACATCAAGCTGGCCCTCGGTGGTGCGCAGATCCGAAGTCAGCTCGGTGTGGTAGCCCTCGGGGTCATCCACCAGGAATCCAGGATGCACTTTGAAAAATTTGGCCAGCAGCGCACGCGAAGATTGCGTCATGTGCGGGCGGGCGCCGCTTTCAATTTGCGACAAGTACGACTGGCTCATCGTCTTGCCCGGGCCGAGTTCGTCGCGGATGGCGCGCACCAGTTCGAGTTGCGTAATGGGGCGGCCCAAACCGCGAAGCGAACCTTCCACCTCGCGCAGGTAGCGAATTTTTTCGCCCAGCTTCATATAAGCGCCAAGCCGTATTCCAAATCGAGATATTTATATTGCAATTTGTAATTTATGTCAAGAATTGTATCTACTGCAGAATGAGCGATTTACGCTACACGAAAACCTGCGCCCTAGCTAGCCAGAGCAAATCTCGCGGCTCGTGGCGCAAAGCTCGTAGCTAACAATGCCCCCGGCTGGCCCGGGGGCATTCACGGCTGCTCTCTTCGTTTCGCTTTTGTCGTTGGTTGGAAATCGGTTACTGGCGGCGTCCGTTGTGCTTGTCGCGATAGATCTGGCGCGATTCGCGGTTTTGCTGGCGGTTGACTTGTTTCTTTTCCTGCGCGGTTAGTTTGCCACCGTTGGCAGCGCGATCGTTGCGTACTTCCCTGTTGATCCTGGCTTCGTTTCTCTCCAGATGCGTGGCTTCGCCGGCCGTCAGCTGCCCACTCTTCACGCCCTGCGCGATGCGATCCTGCTGGTTCTCAGCGCGCTTGCCGACTTCGCTCTTGGGCGCGGTGTTCTGCGTAGCAGAGTTGTGCTTGTCCTGATAAATCTGCTTGGAAAGCTGGTTCTGCTGCTGCGTCAGAGTCTTTTTGTCGGCGGTCGTCAGCCTGCCGTTATCCAGGCTGCGCATATCGCGCTCTTCCTGGTTCAGTTTCGTTTCTTTCTTCTCGAGGTTTTTGGTTTCACCGGCAGTGAGTTCGCCGCTCTTTACGCCATTGGCGATGCGGTCCTGCTGATTTTCTTTGCGGTCCTGAATGGTCTGGCCGGTGACCGGCGTTGACGTCGTAGTTTGCGCCACAACCGGCATGGCCAGAATCGCCAGTGCGGTGCTGAGAAAACTAATCTTGATCGTGCTCTTCATAGAAATCTCCCGTTAGTCCTGTTGTTTTGAATTCTGCTGCATTGTGGCCACGGGAGAAGAAACACGGGGTGTCAAGAAATGTTGCGGAAGCGTTTATGTGCTTCGGTGAAGCGGAGTTACGTCGAACGGAGAGTTCCCCTCCCGGACACACTAGAGCCCAGCTTCGATTCGGGAGCGCGGATCGAGATAGTCGCGCAATGCGTCACCAATAAAGTTGAAACTGAGAACCGCCAGCATCACAGCAACTGCAGGAAACAAGACGAGGTGCGGAGCCTCGAAGAGATACACGCGGCCGTCGTTGAGCATGGTTCCCCAGCTAGCGGTGGGCGGAGGAACACCGAGCCCGAGAAAACTCATGGTGGCTTCGGCAAGGATGGCGCCGGCCATGCCAATCGCAGCCTGCACGATGACGGGTTGAATGATATTGGGAAGAATGTGGCGCACGATGATGCGCAGATCGGTTGCACCGAGCGCGCGGGCGGCTTCCACGAATTCTCGTTCCCGAGCAGCCAGGACTTGTCCGCGAACGAGGCGCGCATAGCCGACCCATCCTCCGAGCGAAAGGGCGACGACGAGATTGAAGACGCCAGGGCCGCGAAATGCAATAAAGGCGATGGCAATCAGAATTCCAGGGAAAGAAAGAAATGCATTCATCAGGACGATGTTGACGAAGCGGTCGATGGCGCCGCCGTAATATCCGGCGACGGAGCCGATGATTAGCCCTAATGCGAGCGAGGTGAGCACAACGAAACCGCCGACCAGCATCGAGATGCGCGCGCCGTACATGACGCGAGAGAGAATGTCGCGGCCGAGTTCGTCGGTCCCGAACCAGTGCGCGTGCGAGGCCGTGTTGAGGCGGGCCGGGAGATCGATGGCGGCGGGATCTTGCGGAGCGATCCAGGGCGCGAACACGGCACAGATGACAAAAAAGATGACCAGCAAGACGCCCACAGCTGCCAGCGGGTTGTTCCGTGCGTTGTCACTCACCCTTCGCAAGAAAAGGGAAGGAGAGGACACCACGCGGGACGTGAGGGCAGCGGACATGAAGGGATGGTAAACCGCCGTCACCAAACTTCAAGACGAAATTTTCGTATTTGATGAATCACTTCAAAGTCGGTCCGGTTCGACGTAATCAGCCGGGCACCACTAGAACGAGCGGTAAGGGCGATCAGAACGTCAAAATGAAGGTCGCGGAGCTTTTCAGGAGTAAATGCTTTGAGAGTGCGAAGCTTGGAAAGCACCTGGCCGGATTCGAGCCAATTTTTTTCAGTCGGCGTCAAAATGGGGTGATTCTTTTCCAGCGTACGCAGGAACTGCTGCTCTGCCGGCCCGGTTGCGCCGCGCCACAGCTCGGCTAGAACGACCGAACATGTCCGTACCAAACCGGTGATCGATTGGATTCTTGCCTGATGGCAACCCGTTCTGAGACCGTCGACGAGAACGGATGTATCGAAAAGAATAATTTCAGTCATGGTAAGCGGCGAACCTAAGCTTGCCTGCGTTTTTCTTCATCAGGTTCTTAAAACGTTTCAGCGCGACTACCTCGCGCAGAGCCACATGAATGGCTTCGGTTCGATTCTTGACTCCCAGAACTTTCGCAGCCTCGTCCGCCAGACGCGTGTCCAGCCGAATCGAGGTCAGAGTGCTTGCCATGGTAAGCTCCTATATGTATACATCTTACAACATTTGTATATACGAGTCGACACATTGCGAAAGGACGTTCCGCCCTCGAGGCGGGGAAGAAAACAAAAGGTCGGCAGCACCTTGAGATCAGCTACCGATTGTGTTCTCATAGATACAAGTACCGGGGCAGATCACCTCTCCGGTGGGCATGCGCGCCGTAACCCTCAACCTCCAGCCCACATTCTGAGGAGAAAAATCATGAGTAAAGTCTCGTATATTCCTAAAGATTACAACTCCATCACACCATATCTGATCGTCCGAGGCGCCGCTCAGGCCATCGACTACTACAAGAAAGTGTTCGGGGCTACAGAACAGGTTCGCATGAATGGCCCAGATGGCAAGGTCGGCCATGCCGAACTGAAAATTGGAAACTCGCACATCATGCTGGCCGATGAAAATCCAAAAATGGGGCAGGGCCACACCAGCGCCGCCACCATCGGCGCCAGCCCGGTAAGCCTCTACGTATATCTTCCCGATGTAGACCGGGTGGTCGATAAGGCGGTTGCTGAGGGCGCGAAGATCCTGAAGCCGGTCGAGAACCAGTTCTACGGAGACCGCTCCGGTTTCATTCAAGATCCATTCGGACATCTGTGGGGAGTGGCGACGCACGTGGAAGACGTGTCGCCGAAGGACATGGAAGAACGGATGAAGAAGCTGATGCCGGCAGCATAGACTCCCCGGCACGCGTAGTTTGAAAGACAACAGGCGGAGCGGCGACGCTTCGCCTTCATTCTTCGAGTGATTTCCTAAGGTCCTTCATCAGGAGCATGAGCTGCAATTCGTGAAGCGGGGACGCCTCGAAGCCGAAATGTTGGTAGAACTTTCTCGCCTGTTCATCGATGGCGTGCACAAGAACAGCACGGGCGCCTACGATCTCGGCTGCGTGAGCGATTCGTAAGAGAGCGTCTTTTAGCAGAGCCTTTCCGAGCCCGGTGCCCTTTTCATCCCTGTCAACCGCGAGCCTCGCCAGCAAAATGATCGGAATGGGATGCCGGGCCAGTCCTTTGGCGACGCGGGAAGGAGCCTCCTCGACTGACACACTGCCCGCGGAGATGGAATAGTATCCGACTACCGAGCCGCTCCGGTGGACAACGTAGGTTCGGGCGGACTCATTGTTCTGATTGGTAAGGGCAAAACGCCTCAACCAGTCGTTCAGAGATTCGTGGGCGCCACAATCGAACTGGGATACGTCGTGAGACTCTGAAATTGGTTCGACCTTCGAGAGCGGCGGCTTGGGATGCGACACATCAGCCCTGTTCGAGGATGGTGGATTCGGCGAAAAGCTTCCTCATTCTCGGTTTCGTCTTCGCCGGGCGGTCGAGCGCTTCACTGAACTTCTGCCAGTCTCTGGAGCTAAGCTCGAAATGCCGCGCTTCGGCAATCTCCTGTTCGGCTCGCACGCACGCGCTCTCCAGGATGAAGTTCGTGATATTGACCCCTCGTTGTTCGGCCCCGAGACGAATCAGCCGGGCTTCCCGTTCGCTGAGGCGGACATTGAACCGCTCGGTGCGTTTCTTCTTGGCTGCAGTCGTGGACATTGGTCCTCTTGTACGTACAATGTACTCCTATTAGAAAGCTCCGTCAAATTAGCTTGGTATCCGCCTTTGTAAGGGGACGAGAGCATCGTGGATTGGGTCCATGAAAACAAGGCTGCAATCGTGGCGTTGGTGATTCTGGAAAATGCGAGTAGTTGTCCGGCGGTTGCGATCAGTGGAAGAGCTGAAAGAGCGCAAGTCGCCGAAACACAATGGAGAGCTGCCAGGAGTCCGATCGCGCGGCCTCACGTGCTCTGCAGTACTGAGAGGCGATGCGACCGATAGAGCCGGCGGCTTTTCTCACTTTCTGCAATGGCATGGGTTTTCGCTACGCAAAATCTTATTGTCTGATTCTGGGGTTGGCGACTGAATACAGTAAATCCGTGAGAAGGTTTACGGCGATATAGGTCAGACCGATCGCCAAAATGCATCCCTGCACCAGGTAATAGTCGCGGTTGGAGATGGCTTGAATCGTGAGGCGTCCGATACCGGGCCAGGAGAAGATGGTTTCGGTGACGATCGCACCGGCCAGCAACGCGCCGAACTGCAGGCCCAGCACCGTAAGCACGGGGATCATGGCATTGCGCAGCGCGTGGCGGTAGACCACGGTGCGTTCCGGCAGTCCTTTGGCCCGGGCCGTACGGATGTAATCCTGGCTGAGTTCTTCCAGCATCGAGGTGCGGACCATCCGCGTGAGGATCGCGGCCAATGCGCTACCCATGGTGATCGCTGGCAGCACGAGATTGGCGAACGAGCCTGCGCCGGAGACGGGCAGCCAGCCGAGTTTGATAGCGAAAAGCAAGATGAGGATCGGCCCGAGCGCGAAATTCGGGAACGACAGCCCGAAGAGGCTAACAACTGAGAGCAGGCGGTCGTCCCAGCGGTTGCGGCGCCGGGCGGAGCGGACTCCAGCGGGAATCGACAGGACGATGGCGACGAACAAACTGGCCAGAGTGAGGCGCAATGTGTAGGGATACCGTTGCGCGAGGAGTTTCGTGACCGTCTGATTGTATCGAATGGAGCGACCGAGGTCCCCGTGCAGCACGCCCTTCCAGTAGCGGATGTATTGTTCGCTGAGCGGCGCGTCGAGGCCGAAGGCATGGCGCGTGGCGGCAATATCCGCAGGCGGGGCGCCTTCGCCGAGCATTTGCGCGATGGGATCTCCAGGAACGAGGTGGATCAGCAGGAAGACGAACGACACGACCAGCCAGATGACTGGGAGGGTGTAGAGGACGCGTTGGAGGAGGGGTTTCAGGGCAGTACTCAGTTGGCAGTACTCGGTACTCAGTACTCAGTTAACGGTTCTTGGTTGACAAATCGACATTTTCGATATCGCTTTCAGCGTCGGGCGCGGACGCCCGCCGCCACAGCCGGCGGGACGCCGGCGCTACCCGGCTCCTTTGGCGGCTTCGGCTTCGCCGTCTTTGGCTACCTTCTCGATTCTTACTCTGGCGATGCGGTGGGCTTCGAGCTCTTCGACGGTGTAGCGGCGGCCTTCGTATTCGAAACTGTCGCGAAGGCTGGGAATGCATTGAAGCCGCGCCAGGATGAAGCCGGCGAGTGTTTCGAATCCAGCATCGTGCGGCAGCCTGATGCCGTATTGCGCTTCCAGGTCGCGAATGTTGACCGCTCCTTCCAGCACCAGCACCGATTCGTCATCGATGGCAGGCTCGCTGGGCGAGACGTCGAATTCATCTTCGATATTGCCGACCAATTGTTCTAAAATATCTTCAACGGTAATCACGCCTGCGGTTGATCCGAATTCGTCCACAACTACAGCCAGATGGCGGCGGCGTTCTTTGAATTCCGCCAGCAATTCCGCCAGCACTTTCGTCTCGGGAACCACCACCACGTCGTGCATGATCTGGGCAATTTGCATGCGGGAGATGCGAGTTGCAGTAGTTTGACCCAGGTTGCTCAGGCGCAGGCGCATCCAGCGCATCAGGTCTTTGTAATAAAGCACACCGACAATGTGCTCGGGGCCGCGCTGCGGATCGTAGACCGGAATGCGCGAGTGTTGCCCTTCCACCACACGTACGAGTGCCTCGTCGAGCATGAGGTCGGATGGCAGAGAAAAAATATCCGGGCGCGCCACCATCACTTCGCGAACGGTGATGCTGTCGAGTTCGATGGCGCTGTGGATCATCTCTTCCTGAAATTCAGGAATCTGTCCGAACTGTCGGCTGGCGGTCACGATCAGCTTCAGCTCGTCGGGGGAGTGGACAGCGCCTCCACGCCGAGCGGGTTGAGCACCGAACATTCTCAGAACCAGTCCGCCGGAGCGGCGCATAAAGTAAAGCACCGGGCCTGTGATGGTGAGGAAGGCCTCCATGGGCGCGGCAACCGCCAGGGCGATCTGCTCCGCACGCTGCAGCGCCAGGGTCTTGGGAACAAGTTCGCCCAGGATGACGTGCATGTACGTGATCAGGGTAAAGGCAATCGCGATGGCAATGCCGTGGGCGTAGATGGCGACGTGGGGAAGGCGCTGCACGAAGTGCAGGCTGCCGACGAGGCTGGCGACCATGGGCTCGCCAATCCAACCGAGGGTCAGGCTGACCATGGTGATACCCAACTGAACTCCATTGACGACTTCGTCGAGATGCTGGTGAAGGCGCTGCACGATGCGCGCGCCGATGCGTCCAGACTCAATGAGCTGCTGGATGCGGGTGTCGCGGACGCTCACCAGAGCAAATTCGGCAGCGGCGAAGAAGGCATTGGCTGCGACCAGAAGCAGGATCAGGAAGACCCGGAGCAGCACAAAAGCGATCATTGAAGGGTAATTCTAACATTTCAAAGCCAGTTCTCAGAGGCTTGGGATCAGGGGCAAAGTCAGCGGGTTGGTACTCTGTCGTGGTCTCAGCAGTGCGTAGGGTCACAAAATTCGCTGTGCACATCCGCTATCCTTTTTGATGGATTGGTGTCTAACTGGCAGAAGGCAGAAGGTTTCGCGTCCGCCCGAGATATTCGCAGCAAGATTGGCAATCATAATTTAAAGAAATCAGGAACAAACGTAACTCCAGACACGTAATAGGGAGTGAGGGCGCGATGGCTCCCGATCTCCATCTGGCGATAAATAGAGGAGGAGTTGTGAACGGAAACGGCACTAATGGCAAGAAAAAGCGTCGCAAACTAATCATTTGGGGCAGCGTGGTAGCGGTGATCGTACTGCTGATCGCGGTGGGGGTGATCGTTGCGAAGAGCGGCGGCACCAAGATCGATCCTTCGAAACTCGCCAAAGTGGAAAAAGGAGACTTGGCCAAGAGCGTGGTAGCGACCGGCAAGGTAACCCCGATCACCAAGGTCGAAGTGAAGTCGAAGGCCAGCGGCATCGTGAAGAAGCTTCTGGTCGACTACGGCGACCGGGTCAAGAAAGGCCAGCTGCTGGCGCAGCTCGACAAGGTCGAGATCGAAGCGCAAGTCGAGCAGTCGCACGCGGCGCTGGACGCCGCGCAGGCGAACCTGAAGAGTTCGCAGGCCGACTATGAGCGCGCTAAAGTGGATGCCGAGGGTCCAGATGTGCCGTTGCTGAAACGCGCCTACGACCGCGCCGTAAGCATGGCGAAAGATGGAGTGGTTTCCACGTCCGCCCTCGAAGATGCACAGAAGAACTACGAGCTGGCGTTGAACAAGCAGAACGTGTCCAAGGCGCAGGTCACGGTACTGAAAGCCAAGATCGCTCAGTCGCAGGCACAGGTCGCGCAAGATCAGGCCAACCTGAAGCAGCTCGAAGAACAGCTCAGCTATACCGACATCGTTTCGCCGATTGACGGCATCGTGCTGTCGCGCGATGTGCAGATGGGCGACGCGGTGAGTTCGATCCTGGTGTTGGGATCGTCGGCGACGCTGGTCATGACGCTGGGCGATACCAGCGAAGTCTACGTCAAGGGCAAGGTGGACGAGAGCGACATCGGCAAGGTCTATCTCGGACAGCGGGCACGCATCAAGGTCGAGTCATTCAAAGATAAGACGTTTGACGGCAAGGTGACGAAAATCTCTCCGATGGGCGTGGAGAAAGATAACGTCACGACCTTCGAAGTCCGCGTGTCGATCCAGAATCCGGGCGGCGAGCTGAAGGCTGAAATGACTGCCAACGCGGAGATCATCCTGGAAGAACACAAGAACGTGTTGCAGATTCCCGAAGGCGCAATCCTGTACGACAAGGACAAGAAAGCGTCGGTCGAGATTCCCGCTCCCAAAGGCAAGGACGGCAAAGACAAAGTTGCCGTCAACATCGGAATCTCCAACGGCGCCAAGACGGAAGTTCTCAGCGGGTTGAAGGAAGGCGATCAGGTAGTTCTCCAGTAACGGACTGCGGCCTTGAGTCTTAGGTGTTAGGGGTGTTTCGCCTAAGACCTAACACATGAGACCCATCGCGCCGCGGATATGACACCTGTGGAGTCACTGCGCTATGAATAAGAATCAAGCTTCGCTTGCCGTTCGACTGGCCGGGCGTTCGCTGTTCGCGATCGCACTGGTCGTGCTGTTCACCTCCACCATTGTTTTTGCCTCCACGCCTCAAGGCACGTTCGAGAAAACCCTGCAGGTGAACGGACCCGTCGATCTCGAAGTGCTCACACATTCCGGCGATGTGACCGTCCGCGCCGGGTCGTCGGGATCGGTGGTGATTCGCGGGAAGATTTATGTCGGCGACCGCTGGTTCGGTGGACGGCGCGAGGACGATGTGCACTCCATTGAACAGAATCCTCCCATCCGCCAGGAGGGCAACAGCATTCACATTGATTACGTGAATGTGCGCAATATTTCCGTGGATTACGACATTACCGTTCCCGCGCAGGCCGCGGTTCGCACCCGCAGCGGCTCGGGCGACCAGACCATTGAAGGCACGCAGGGCAAGGTTGACGTGCAGACCGGGTCGGGGGACGTAAGACTCAGGAATCTTAAGGGCGAGATTCGCTTGCAGACCGGCTCTGGAGATGTGCGGGCGCACGAGATCTCGGGCACCGTGAAGGGCGGTACGGGCAGCGGAGACGTCGAGATTGAAGAGTCAGGGCCGGGCGACATTGATCTTCATACCGGTTCCGGCGGAGTCACTGCCCGCGGTATACAAGGCTCGTTCCGTGGCGAGGCCGGCAGCGGCGACATCACGGCGGAAGGCAAGCAGAGTGGAAACTGGGAGGTTCGGACCGGCTCGGGCAATGTACACGTGAAGCTGCCTTCGGATGCGGCATTTGACGCGGACATTTCCACCAGTTCGGGCTCCGTAGACGTGGGCTCTCCCATCGAAATGACCGTGCAAGGGCGAGTGCAGGAATCCCGCAAATCGATTCGGGGCAAAGTCCGCGGCGGTGGGCCATTACTGCAGGTGCGGACCGGATCAGGCGATATCCACATTGATTAAGGCTTCACCACGGAGACACAGAGGCAAGGAGGGATCAATCTGTGTGACTCCTTGGTGGAGAGGGCTTCTGCACCATTTTGCTGCAAGCGCTCATATAGCAAGGAATTTCGTTCACGATTCTGTCGATTGTCGTCATTGTGTCGGGCTTCTTCCCGGCTTTAAAGCATCGCGCGGCTGAATCCGATTGAGGCTTGGCACTACGAGTAGCCGCCGACGCACGCGGCACTGCGCCAAACTCCCTGCCCTGTTCATTTTCGAACATCTGTTTCTGGTTTCGGCCAGCGTTGCCGACCTTGGTGGCCGGCTTAAGAACACGGAAGCTCCTGAGGAGGCGTGAGATATCCTCCAGGCGCGTTTGGCGTCGAAAGTGCCACGTAATCCCTCTAGTCGCGTAGCCTGGAGGCCTCCATGCAAAGCCTGTTCCACGATCTGCGCCATGCGCTGCGCCAACTGCGCAAGACTCCTGGAATGGCGCTGCTGGCCATCCTGACGCTAGCGCTCGGGGTGGGCGCGAATACGGCGATTTTCACGGTGATTGAGAGCGTCTTGCTGCGGCCGCTGCCGTATGCGCATTCGGATCGCCTGGTTTATATCGGAGGCGCGAGCGACAAGCCCAGCTTTGCGACCACCTCGTGGTTGAACTATCACGACATTGAGACCCAATCTACCCTCCTGCAGAGCGTCGCCGGTTATACCGAGGATGTGTCCGTTCTGCAAACGCAGGACGCTTCGTTGAGCATCGTGGCGCCACACGTGACCACCAATCTCTTCTCCCTGCTGGGAGTACAACCCGTGCTCGGACGCACTTTTGTGGAGAGCGAGGGACAGGCGGGTGGACCGCAGGTAGTACTGCTGTCAGAAACAATGTGGCGGCAAAACTTCCACGGAGATTCGAGCATTATCGGGCAGGTGGTTAAGATCGGCGGCCAGCCTCGTACAGTGGTTGGCGTCATGCCGCAAAGTTTTCACTTCCCGGAAGAGCTAGGAGCAGATATGGAGAAAGGCGTCTGGGTGCCACTGCAACCCACGCCGGAAATGCTGAAGGACCGTGGATATAGCTTCTTCAACGTGGTGGGCGGACTTCGCCCGGGGGTTACGGTCGCGCAGGCGCAGCACGAACTGGATGCGATTGCGGCGCACATTCCGCGGGAAAAGGACCAAAGTGCGATTAGCTTCCGCGGGACTTCGTATCAGGAGCTGTTGACCGGCCCGGTGCGTCCCGTTTTCTATGCGCTATTCGCAGCGCTGGCTTTGGTGCTGCTGATCGCGTGTGCGAACGTTTCCAATCTGCTGATCGCGCGTTGCCTGGGGCGCCAGCAGGAGTTCGCGGTGCGGGCAGCGCTGGGCGCCGGGCGAGTGAGGCTGGTGCGCCAGATGCTCGCAGAAGGATTGGCGCTGAGCCTGCTGGGTTGCGGTGCGGGTCTGGCGCTCGCGCAGTTCGCAATGGTTGGGGTCCGCAAACTGCCGTCTGGGACCATTCCTCGTGCCGATGCGATTGGGATTCATTGGACGATTGTGCTGGTACTGGCGGCAGTCGCAATGGCGACCACGATTTTCTCTTCGCTGCTGCCGGCGCTATTGGTCTCTCGCGCGAATCCTCAGGCCGCATTGCAGGCGGCTTCGCGCGGCGTCGGATCACGCTCGGTGGGCGGAAAACTCAGCGGAGGATTGGTTGCGGCCGAGGTCGCCCTTTCCACGCTGCTGCTGGTAGGCACCGGACTGCTGTTCCACACGCTATGGAATCTGGAGCAATCGCGGCTGGGATTTGAGACGGCTCGCATCACGACGTTCACCGCGATGCCCGCGGATTCGGCGGGATTTTCGGCGATGGCGGTTTCGGAAGATACCACGAATGCTCCAGCCTCGATTGCGGCGATCACCTATCGACCGGTGGTCGCGCAAGTCCGCCAAGTGCCCGGCGTCGACAGTGCCGCCCTGGCCACTGCGCCACCGTTATCGGGGATGGATATTGGTGCGAGCTTCGAAGTCGTGGGTCAACCCAAAGACCCGGCGAACCGTGAGCATGCCCGCGTGACCGCGATAGGTGGAGATTATGCCAGGACTCTGGGCACTCCGATCATGCGAGGCCGGATGATTGACGACGATGATGTCGCCAGCTCCCCATTGGTGGCGGTCATTAACGAAGCGCTCGCGCGAAAGTATTTCGCCGGCAAGGATCCGCTGGGAAGGCAGATCAATCTCGGCGGCAAAGATACCGGCATGCTCAAGCCGTACACCATTGTCGGCGTTCTGGGCGATCAGGTGGACCACGCAATCGGAGCCGACGTTCAGCCGCTCATTATGCTGCCCCAGGAACAGATCCCGACCACCTCGCTCTTCTACCAGGCACTTCTGAAGACCATGGTCTACTTCGTGGTGAAAACCAGGGGGGATATTCCGGTCGCGGCGGAAATGCGATCGGTATTTCATCAGGCCGCGCCGGGCCTCGCGCTCGATAATTTCCAGACCATGCAGCAGGTCGTGGAGCTGAATACGTTTAGCCAGCGACTGGGGCTGTATCTGGTGGCATCCTTTGCGGGGCTAGCGGTGGTGATGGTAATTGCGGGGCTGTACGGAGTGCTGTCGCAACTGGTTGGATACCGGCGCCGCGAGATTGGCGTGCGCATGGCGTTAGGGGCAACCCGGCAAAGCGTGGCCCAGATGGTCTTGCGGCAAGGATCGATTCTGATTGGCGTTGGCCTTGGAGTCGGACTGGTGCTCGCATTTGCTTCCGCGCGGCTCATCCAGAGTTTCCTGTACCATGTGCGTCCCCTGGACGTGTGGACGTATGCCTCAGTGCTGCTGGTTCTGCCAGGAGTCGGATTGATTGCGGCACTGCTGCCCGCACGCAAGGCGGCATCGATTCAGCCCATGCAGGCTCTCAGAGAAGATTGAGGCACCCCTCTAACGATTAGCCACCACGGCCCCAGTTGTCGCGCAGGTGAAGCCTCACTCCCCATTACCTCCGTGCCTTGACTGCGCCCTTCCCTGCCAATTAACTTCGCTGTACCGAGAATTTTGTCTTCCAGCGAGGGGAATTTGCCGCATCGTCCGATTGTTACACTCACCACCGATTTTGGCACCAATGACCACTTTGTAGGCGCGGTGAAAGGGGTCATTCTCGACATTGTGCCGGAGGCAGCGATCGTCGATATTACGCACGCGGTGCAGGCCTTCGACGTGCTCGACGGCGCGCTGGCGATTTCGCAGACGTATTCGTATTTTCCGACCGGGACGATTCACATGGTGGTCGTCGACCCGGGCGTGGGAACCACGCGGCGGCCGATTATCGCCTCCAGCGATGGCTATCACTTTGTTGCGCCCGATAACGGCGTGCTCTCGATGGTCTACGCGCGGGAAGAGCGCATCCACGTGCGGCACGTAACTTCGGAGCACTATTTCCGGCAGCCCATCAGTACTACATTTCATGCGCGCGATATTTTTGCGCCGGTCGCCGCATATCTGGCAAAGCTGGTGGACTCGCACAAGTTCGGCGATGAGATTGAGGATTATGTCCGCTTCGCGGCGCCACGGCCGAAGCCCGCGGGTGACAAGCGGCTGCGTGGCGTGGTGCTGAAGGTGGATCGCTTCGGCAACCTGATTACTAATGTGAAGCCAGAGGACGCGCCTGCGCTCTTTAGCGGCCAGCCGGGTGGGTTCAAGATTGTCGTGGGAAGCAAGGAGATTATCGAGATCCGCACGGCTTACGCGGAAGGCGCGCCGGGAGAGGTATTTGGCATTCTGGGAAGTATGGGGTATCTGGAGATCGTCGCGAACCGGGCAGCGGCGGCTCAACTCACCGGCGCGGGCAAGGGCAGCGAGGTGAGCATCGTACTGGGCGAAGGCGCAGCGGCAGGCAAAGGCGCGTAACCCTTCTCACAACAGCCTGTTCCTCTCGGTGGTGAGATCCCCAAGATCAGGAATTCTTCGGTTTGGGATTGACCCAGCGCTCCATCTCACCAGTCCACTTCAGGAAACCCCATAGCTCGCGGCGTTCGCGCCAGATAAACTCCCAAAATTCCACGAAACCGATCTGCTTCATCTTGACGCCGGTATAGGTTTCGATGCGCCACAGCAGATAGGGACTTCGCCAGGGCGCCAGGCGATGGCCCTTGGTGGCATTCCAGAGAAAGCGAAGCTTGTAGCGCATGAGGGCATGATAACCGTAAAGGGCAAGAAGATACATGAACGAAAGAGCCGCGGGGCAGTCTGGACCGCCGATGCGGCCGTCCCACATGGCACGCGTGTTAGAATCCAAGCTCTGCTTGGATGTTTCCTGCATGCCTGACGCCAACGCCCGCCAAAAGGCGGAAGACCATTACTACGCCGCACTCGATCTGATGGCCGAAGGGCATCTGGAGAAGGCCGTAGCCGCTTATCAGGACTCAGTGACCGCAGACCCAACCTTTACCGAGGCGATGCATGGGCTGGCCCGGGCCCTGCAGGATTTGGGGCGATACGATGAAGCCATTGCCGTGGCCCAAAGGATTGCCGAAATCGATCCCGATGACGTTCTGGCCCACACCAGTCTTTCGGTGCTCTACCAGAAAAAAGGGATGATTCCCGAGGCCGAGGCGGAGGGCGCCAAGGCCCGCGTGCTGGGCTGGAAGCAACAACTGAAAGGCGGAGGATAGGTTTCAGGTTTCATTTCATAGTTGCAATCCTTTCCTCCAAGAGCGACTCCTGCAAGCGATACAAAGCATGCCGACTTCGAATGGCCGCACTGAAGTCTGTTGCACCGTCAGGCACTGACTGGGTAAAGCCGTAGCTGGACTCTATTAATGGACGGTCTGGAGCGAGCACCATTGGAGTCACTGAGCGCTATCGCCTGCGGCGGTTGAAACTTCGCGCACGCGAAGTGAAAGAACAAAGAATGATGGCGAACCCACGATTCATTCGAATCACGATCTGCGGCATTCTGCTCACTGCGTTTCAGTGCATCCAGGCCCAGACGATCAGTTGGGCGGGACATACCTGGAAAGTCACCAGCGGTGGTATGGCAGGCGTCGCTCCCGGGAATCCGGGCAATGTCGATCTCAACCCTGACGGATATCTACATCTCCAGATCGCCAAGCGCGAGGGAAAATGGACTGCCGCAGAGTTGTTTACGACCGACGAGATGGGATTTGGGACGTACCAGTGGGTGATCGAGGGCGACGTCTACAACATGGATCCGACAACAGTGCTCGGACTCTTCACCTATGGGCCCGCTCACCACATTGGCGGCGACGCAGAGGACGAAATTGATATTGAATTTTCCCAATGGAACAAGACTTGTCACGGCTGCAATGCCGACTTTACCGTTTATCCCTCTACGGGAAACCGCAAGCCCAAGGGCGTTTCCAGCTGGGAAGACAACTTCCAGGTCAGCGGTGGAAACCTTACTACAGCAAGGATGGAGTGGAGCTCCGATCGCGTCGTATTCACGCTAATGAATGGTGTTCATCCAATCGGATCCGTGGCTGATGTCATCAAGACCGAAACCTATTCTTCGAACCCGACCAACATTTCGCAAACGGCCGCCCCCGTAGGCATTAATCTCTGGTGCTTCAAGGGCACGCCTTCAAGGAATCAGTCCGCAATCATTCGCGATTTTCGATTTGTTCCGCACTAAAAGCGGGCGAATCACACACACAACCACTGGACAACCGCTAAAGCCTTCTCAACCGGGGAGTCCTTCACCCTATACTGGAAGGACATTGCGATCAGGGTTGCACGCGCTTTCGCTGCCGACCTGCTTTAGAGGACTTCATGGCCGCGCTCATTGATGCTATTAATGTCAAACGGAAGACGTTTTTTGAGTTTGAGAACACTCCTTTCTGTTGTCTGGAAGCAGACGTAAACACGCCTACCGCTCGCGGCGGCCAGACCTTGGTGCGCCTGAAGATGCGCAACCTCCTGACGAACGCGGTCTTTGAGAAGACATTCAAGGCAAGCGACAAATTCAAGGAACCGGACCTGCAGTCGGTACAGGCTTCCTATTTGTATAGCGATCACGATGGTTCACATTTCCTGGACCAGGAAAGCTACGAGACCGTCACCCTGAACCGTCAGATGGTCGGGGACGCATTGGACTTCCTGATCGAAGGCGCATTGATTGAGCTGCGCAAATACAACGGCAATCCGATTGGTTTAGACCTGCCAATATTCGTTGAGCTGGACGTTGCCTACACCGAACCTGCGGTTCGGGGCGACCCGTCGGGCGGCGGGACCAAGACTGCCCGGCTGGAGACGGGCCTGGAAATCCGGGTTCCCCTCTTCATCAAAGAGGGGGAAAAGGTGAAAGTGTCCACGGAGAACCGGGAGTTTGCGGGCAGGGCATGAGTCGGTATAGCCGGCAGCGGTCAGGCCTCCAGTTCGATTGCCAAGGAAGATCTGGCAGTTGTTAAAGTCCCCAAGGTCGGCGCCGGCTGCTATTTTTCGCCAGTTGCTCGTGAAATCAAGATGGCAGGTTTGAGTGTCCAGGCTTGCAGCCGCGCCAGATCCATTAGATGCTGAGAATGAAAGCCGTCGGGAAAGATCGGCCAATTCCATAACTCCACGGAATCTTTGGCTACATGTTCGGCTGCGGCGAACTGGGCGGGAGCGATCGTCACGGTCTGAGGAGGCATTTGGGCAGAGGACAGGCGCGTGCTGACTTCAGCAAGCGCGACCAGGAAATCCTCCGGTGGAACCGGTGTGCTGCCCAGCCAAACCTCTTCCGGCACGCGATGGTCGATGGCAAGAAAATCACGGACGTCGAGAACCGTGGAGGAGAATTGCTTCCAGGAGACTGTCACCGGCTTTTCCAGTGCGGGGGACGCCGAACTGGGACCGTCTGCGGGCTGGTTCAGCCGCACTGTCCCTGCATCGCTGCTCTTCACAAGCGACGCCGCAATATACGACGTGAGCAACTCGAAGATTTCACTGGCCGAGATCGCATAGTCGCCGTGTTGTTGAAATGAGACCTTTGAAGTCACGCCTTGTGCTATAGCGGCGAGATCGCCAGGCGAAAACTCGCGATTCCGCGCTTCATCCGGATAGAGCGCGAGCGCTTGTGAGCCGGTGACGAAGCGCACGTTGGGGAATTCCTTCATGTAGCGCACGAGGCCTTCAAAGTAGCCGAATGTCTGCTTCTGCTGGGCAGGCGATTTCTGCGGCGGCTGCTTCCATTCTTCACGCGGCGGATTGGCGCCGTGGGCAAAATTCAGATCCCAGAACCACTGATGGATGAATTCGCAAGGATGGAAATAGAGGCTAATGATTCCACCGCCCGGCTGCGCACTCATGCGCGAGTAGAATTCGCGAAAGGTGGCTTTGGACTTTTCGAGGTTGTCCCAGTTTTCGTTGGGACGCAGCTTTTCACCTTCCGCCGTATTAAAGATGTTCAGCAGCCCGCCATACCAGAATGGCTTGCCGTCGAGGCCAACTTGTGAGCCTTCGTCCAGGTAGAGCCTGATGGGCCAGCTACGAAGCGCAGCAAAAGATTGCGGCGCCCAGGAACTGCCGGGCTGGCCGTAGCAACAGGGTGTTTTGCCAAAAATTCGGCGAACATCTTCAAAGCCCGGGCGCTCGCGGCGGCTAAACTCCTGTACTCCAGTTTCCCAATCCAAAGTGGATTCGTATTCAGCGGGCGTCGGATGTTGGCTGTGCGTGTTGGCGTGATATCCAATGTCGTGATTGCGGAGAGAAGCAATCACGTCGGTCCGGCCACGGCGTTCTAACGTTCGCGCCTTTTCTCCAACTACTTTGAACGTAGCCGGCACGCCTTCTGCGGTCAGGAAATCCGCCAGGCGTTTCGCGGCATCATCGCTAGGGGGCAGGATGTAATCCTCGGTGTCAAACCAGATCAGAATGTAGACGGGATTGGGTCCCGCTTGCTGAGCCGGCGCGGCCAGGGAAAATACGAAGAGTATCAGGGGCAATACGCTCGTCACTTTTATGATTTGCAGCATTCGTCTCATTCCGCCCTTTGGCCGCTCGGCATGAGGGTAGCAGGAGTAGGAGCATAGCGCCGAGTTTCTGTGAGGTGTCACGCCGTGGTAGCCTTATGCCACGGAAATCAGGCTCGCAGACTGGCGTTCTCTGGTTATCCGCCTGCCCCTATGGCGTTTGAATCCAAACCGCCCAGTCCCTCGCTAACTACTTCAGACAAAGGGACTTCCGGTAGTGCCGCCCATCACAAAACCGTGCAACTTTCGGGAACGAATGGGGTTAGCACAGATGTGAGCACTGCCGCACTGAATCGGGGCATGCTGATGGCTGCGTCGACGCCGCAGGCGTCGGGCGGTTTCTCGCCGGCATTCGCGGGGGACGCATCGCTCTCCGACGCCGAGATCATGCTGCGGGCCAAGGCCGGCGACCAGTCCGCATTCGAGTACCTGGTGCAGAAATATCGCCGTCCGATGCTGAGTTTCATGTATCGCATGGCGCGCAATGCAGCCGCTGCAGAGGACTTGGCGCAGGAAGTTTTTTTGCGAGTTTATCGTTCGCGCGAGAGCTACGAGGCTAGTGCGAAATTTACAACCTGGCTCTATCGCATCGCGACCAACCTGGCGGTGAATCACGCGCGCGATACGCGCCACGAGCGGCCCGAGGTGCAGGTTAGCCTCGATGAGCCTGACGAGGAGACCGGAACCAGGCTCGAGTTGCCGGACGCCTCGCTCAATGCCGAGCAGGCGATAGTGGTACGCGAGCGTATGATGGCGATCCGGCGCAAGGTGGAAGCGCTGCCCGAGCAGCAGAGATTAGCGGTGATCATGCACAAGTATCAGCAGATGGATTACAAGCAGATCGCCGAGGTGCTGAAGAAGAGCGAGTCGGCGACGAAATCGTTGCTCTTCCGCGCCTACGAGACTTTGCGGGAACAGTTGAAAGAGTTTATTTAGCAACACTGATTTCTTGGCAACACCGGTTTTCATAGGTAAAGCGACACTGGCGAAGAAGTTTGAAGGGGAAGCAGTTATGAAATGCGAAGAGATCCGCGAAAAGATGCCCGATGTGGCCGCTGGATTCAGCGAGCCCACTGCGGACGAAAGCAATCATCTGGCAACTTGTAATGTTTGTGCGGAGCAGTTGAAGGCGATGCGGGCGACCATGTCCCTGCTGGATCAGTGGCAGGTCCCCGAACCGTCCCCGTACTTTGACGTTCGTCTCCAAGCGCGTTTGCGCGAAGAGGTGGCACAGCCGCAGTCGAACTGGTTCCGCTGGTTCCGGCAACCGGTGCTGGCGGCCGCGCTCACGGTAGCCATGGGAGTGGGCGTGGGTATGTTCTTCGCTCAGAGAAGCAGGATCAACGATCAGGGACCGCAGCTCGTAAACATTGGCCCTGGCAGTGCGGTAAGCGACCTGCAGACACTGGATAAGAATCACGATCTGTATGCGGACTTCGACATGCTGGATGATCTGGATGTGCAGCAGGATGTCGTGGCGAACCCGTAAACCGATGCGATTTGTACGATGCAATTGGGACTGGCGAAGTCCCATGGAACGAGCAATGAGGCAGGAAAAACACATCACGGAATTTCTGGCGACTGCTTTTCTAGCGATCGCCGTCGCGATCCCGTCTCCTTGTCTTGCGCAGAAGACGGTTCCCCACCCTCCTCCTCAGCAGAAGCACCAGGCACCTCCTCCTCCTTCTTCGCCACGAACGCAACCGCCGAATCAGCGGTCAGACCATGCGCTCAACCGACAGCCCAATCATCCTTGGCAGGGAGGCCACGCCGGCGACTGGCTGCGCCGCTACAAAGATATGCCTCCCGACGAGCAAGAGCGCGCGCTGCAGAATGATCCTGGCTTCCGGCGCCTGCCTCCAGAGCGCCAGCAGCAGCTCCGGCAGCAGCTGCAGCATTTCTCGAATCTCCCTCCGCAGCAGCAACTGCGCATGCTGAATCGCATGGAGACTTGGGAGCACTTGACCCCGGAGCAGAAGCAACAGGCGCGCCAGGTCTTCGGCCAGTTCCGCCAGCTTCCGCCCGATCGCCAGCGCATGGTCAACACCGCAGTTCGCGACCTGCGGAACATGCCCCCGGATCAGCGCGAAAAGATCATCAACTCCGACCGCTTCAAAGGGATGTTCTCGGATCAGGAGCGTGAAATGATGCGGGGAGCGACTCGCTTGCCTCTGGCCCCTGCCGAAGGTGGCGAGGGCGAGCCTCAGGAGTAGGGGAACAGTACTCAGTACTCAGTACTCAGTACTCAGTACCCTGTTGTCAGTCAGCTTGTAAGCGCCTCCCAGAATTGCGCACACAGCCTCGACTGCAGTTCTGCTGCGAACATTCGAGTCGGTTTTTCTGAGTACTGAGTACTGACAACGGAGTATTAGTTCATTAACGCCAGCATGCGCCGAATCGACAACGCCATCTGGCGGATTTCATCGGCATCCGAGGCCGTCGGGGAAATCTTAAGATATTCGTCCAGGTCCTCGGCTGCGAGTCCATGCAGCCCCATGCTGTAGCGCAAGAGGGCGCGCTGCTTTACATCTTCGGCAGAACGCGGATAGATGACCAGAATCAGGTCCGCGATAGGCAGCGCTTTGCGGAAGTTCCGGGTGGAGAGATACACGGTCTTCAGATTATTGAGCATGCGGGTCAGGATCTGGCGGCGGCTGATGGGGTGCAGGAATTCTGGCCGCAGCTTCATCTCGCCCGAGTAGATTTCATCCAGGCGGCTCTGGCAATCCTGGCGGCTTAGAATGTCGCCGCGATTAAAACAATCAATCAAAATTTCCTGCTCGCTGTCGCCGTAATGTTTCAGCAGAAAGTGTCCGGGCATGCCCACTCCGGAGAGCGGAAACCCAACCCGCCCCGCCACCTCCATATAAATAATCGAGAGCGTAATTGGAATTCCCAGCCCGCGATCGAGAACGTCATTGAGGAACGAGTTTCGTGGATCGTAGTAGTCCTCACGGTTGCCGCGCAGATTCGCCTGTTCGAAAATCACCCGGTTGAGAGCGGCCAGCGTGCGCTGTTGGTCCAGATCGGCTGCAGCGTCAGCCACGCGACGCGCCATCCGTTCGATGCGGGCGGCATATTCCTCGATATCAAGGTTGGGATACTCGGTGCGGGCGATCACCAGCGCTGCTCGAATCAAGTCGATTTTTTCGTCCTCGAGATCGGGGGACACAAACAGCGAAAACATATAAACCAATTCTTCCGGAGCGGTGTAATGCATATCCCGATGCTAGCAATGATTCTGGCCGGTGAAATTGGCCCGGACGTGCCAGCGGCATGGCACGTTGGTTCACGGGCAAATGTCCTACACCCGTTTCAGAAAAAATGGATCGGGGGCGAGTGCAAGCTCATCCAGACCACCAGACTCTATCCATGCTCAGCATTGAGGAAACGATGGAACATAATCTGGAACACACAATCGCGCTGCTCACTCGCACTCCTGCCGCTCTTGATGCGCTTCTCCGCGATCTACCCGACGCATGGACTCGCAGCAACGAAGGCGAAAAGACCTGGAGCGCCTTCGATGTGGTCGGCCATCTCGTTCATGGGGAACTTACCGATTGGATGCCGCGGGCAAGAATGATCTTGGACTCGGGCGAGACTCGCGTCTTCGAGCCCTTTGATCGCTGGGGGCAAGAGAGAGCCAGTGCAGGCAAATCGCTAGGGCAGCTATTGGACGAATTCGCGCAGTTGCGCGCTCAAAACCTACGCGAACTGCGGGAACTGAAACTGAAGCAAGAGGATCTCGCGCGCCGCGGACGACACCCGGAACTGGGAGTAGTGACTCTATCGGAATTGCTGGCGACCTGGGCCGGGCATGATTTAACTCATCTGCACCAGATCTCGAGGATCATGGCCCATCAATACCGCGACGCGGTCGGGCCGTGGAGCGTATATCTGGGCGTGATGCAATGCGCCGGACACAGCGCCTAGCGCAGTCTACGCTCTCAGCATATTGCGCACGATGAAGAACAGGTTCGCCGGGCGCTCTCCCAATCGCCGCATAAAATACGGATACCATTCCGTGCCGAATGGCACGTAGACGCGCATGCGCCAGCCCTCGCGCACCAGGCTCTGCTGCAAGTCGCGGCGGATTCCGTACAACATCTGGAACTCAAACGCAACGCGCGAAATGTTCTCGCGGGTGGCAAAGGCTTGCCCTTCGCGGATGATGTGCTCATCGTGGCTGGCGATGCCGTGGTAAATTCCGCTCTTCATCAGCATCTTCATCAGTTTGATGAAATTAGCATCCACGTCCGCTTTGCTTTCAAAAGCGATGCTCGCCGGCTCTTTATACGCGCCCTTACACAAGCGAATCCGAATCCCCTCCGCAAGCAGTTTCTCCACGTCACTCTCGGAGCGCTTCAGATACGCCTGGATGACCGTGCCCACGCTATTTCCGTATCCCGGCATGCGGTGCAGTTCTTGCACGAAATCGAGCGTTCGCTGGGTATAGGGCGATCCCTCCATATCGACGCGCACGAAGCCGGGAGGATTCATAGCCGACGCTCTCGCCACCAGCTTGCCAACAAGTTCGCGAGCCAGTCCCTCGTCTACGTCGAGACCCATGTGAGTAAGCTTCAGGCTGATATTGGCATTGAGCTTATTGGCCTCAATCGCATCGAGGATCTGATGATAGAGCTGCGCGCTGTGGCGAGCCTCATCTGGATTGGTAACGTTCTCGCCGAGATTATCAATGCTGACAGCCATCCCCACGCCATTCACTGCTTGGGTGACGCGTACCGCATCGGAAATTTCGGTGCCCGCGACGAAGCGGCCGGAAACGCGGCGGCCGAGTGACGAGCGCTCGGCAAAATTGCGCAGACTGCGGTTCTCTGAAAGATGTACGAAGAAGGCCCTTAGCATGAAGTACCTGCCGGGTCCGGTTGGATAGGAAGATTAGTGCCGGACAGTCGTATGAAGACCACAGAAATTTGTATCACAAGTGACGAGTCGCAGGGCGTGATTGGTCTCACGCCCTGCACCTGCAACGCCTATGCCGTCCGGCACTCCTACCAAGTGTAGTGCGCCGTATAGGTAATTACCTTTTCGCCATCGGGCGGCACCTTCACCGGGAACTCGATGGTTTGGCTGTCCTTTTTCTGGTAGGGGTCAGATTTCGTCACGAGTTCCCAGTTCTTGCCGCGATACAGGTGCTCGACCACGCGCACCTCAACCGCTTCCTTTTTATGGTTCCGCACCTTGATCTCAAAGGTTTCAGTGGCTGAATTCTTGGGCGATTCGACCACATAGTTCGTGCGCCGGCGTTCCCCGGTCAGATCGAAGGCGTTCCCAGTGTAGATGCGCACCGTCTCATCCTTTGGCGTGTGGTCAATCGCATTCTCGCCGGTGAATTCCACCTGGCCGTCATCATTATGGCGGTAAAAACGCACCCGCCCCTTAGGCAGCGGCATGCCGAGATGATTCGCTTCTGAATTAACGAACTCGCGCATCACCCAGATCTTAGGATTCGATTCCGTTCCGTACGAGTGGTCGTTGCGAATGTTCTCCCAGTTCCAGCCGTTGTAGCGGTTGTAATCGATTTTGGCCCCGTCGTAGATGTAAAGCTGCTTGCTGGCCACGCCGGTGGCATGAATAAACTCCACTTGTTTGGTCTCGCGGTCGCGCAGAGTCGTGCTGCGATCGAGCGTGTAAAGGTGGTATTCATCGAATGCTTTCTCAGTTACCGCCGGAGCCGCTGCATTTGCCGCACGCATCTCCAATTGGGCAAAGTCCCTGCCAGTCATTCCCGGCTGAAGCTTGCTGACATCACCGGCCATCAGCTTGATGCGCGCGTTGTCGAACGTGCGCCCGCTCTGGTTGTCGATGGTGACCCAGCCCACAATGTCGACCACATCGCCTTTTTCGGGCGCAACAATGTTGTAGTCGGCCTGCCAGCTCATCCCGCCTGTGACATATGAAAATTCCGCGGGAAACTTGCCCGGCTTGTCGGTCGAGATCAGCCACTCCAGCCGTGGCTTCAGAATGCTGTCGTCGGTTAGACGCGGGAAAATTGGAATTCCCGGCAGGCTGAATCGCAACTGTCCATCCACTTCGATGACCGGTTGCTCGGCACCCACAGCCATCTGTTGCTGGTAATAGGTTTGCCCGTAACGGTTCATAGCAAAGTAATTGTGCGGAACATACCCGCTGCGGATGACCTTGCCTTTGATGATGCGATCTCCCGATTGAAATTCGATGGTCTGCCCTTCGTAGAGTGAGAGCAGTGCGACTTCGGTGATCGGATCGTTGCGATAGTTCTGCTCAAGAACTTGCAAAGAGTGTTTGCCAGTAGGATCGCGCAGAATGACTGAGTCCGGTTCCACGTGCATGGTGATCTCGCTCTCAGTGAACTGGTTCACGCCAGACTTCAAGTCGAGCGGAATCTCCTGCCGGACAACGGCGAAATCCTGGTTATAAACAGTCAGTGATGGTTGAGAAGCCTGCTGTGCGCAAACGCTGGCACAGAAGACAAGAAAGCAGACGAAGTAAGCTCGCATGAACGTCCCCCTGGTAGGCCCGAGAGTGTTCCAGCCAGTTCAGGCTACCTCTCGTAGAACGCTCTGGGGAGTCACTCTTGCGGGGCACGAGGCAGCAGGCGGTTTCCCGGCAGAACACCGGAACAACAGGCAAGAACACCGGCAAAACGCGGAATTTTACCTGCGATCTCGGCACAGAAGGCAGGAATTTTGCGATGAGATAGGCCCCATTACTGCCCCTGCTCTTCCAGATATTTCTCCACTTCTATGGCGGCCATGCAGCCAGTGCCGGCGGCGGTGATCGCCTGGCGATAGCGCCGGTCCTGCACATCGCCGCAGGCAAACACTCCGTGAACGCGCGTTAAAACGTAGTTGTGAGTTTTGAGATAGCCGTCGGCGTCGGTGTCGAGTTGTCCCTCAAACATCTTGGCATTTGGCTCATGTCCTATGCCGAGAAATAAGGCGCTGGTCGGGAAGTCCCAGACTTTGCCGGTCTTCACATTGCGCAGCTTGAGTCCGGTGACCTCCTTATGGTGAACGTCATAAACGTCCTCGACCACGGTGTCGAGCAAGAATTGAATCTTGTCGTGGTGCTGCGCCCGGTCCAGCATGATCTTCGAAGCGCGAAAGGCATCCCGGCGATGAATGATCGTAACCTTGGTCGCGAACCGGGTGAGGAAGAGTGCCTCTTCCATGGCCGAGTCTCCGCCGCCGACCACCACGATTTCCTTCCCCGAGAAAAAGAAGCCATCGCACGTCGCGCATGACGAGACTCCGTGCCCGATCAACTGCTGCTCGTGCGGCAGGCCCAGCCAGCGCGCCGAAGCGCCGCTGGCAATGATCAGTGTTCGGGTGTGGACTTGATGAACTCCGAGGTGCAAAACGAACGGCCGCTGGCTGAGGTCGGCGCTGGTCAGGTGCGCCATGCGGTATTCCGCGCCGAAGCGCTCGGCCTGCTTGCGCATGTTCTCGACCAGTTGCGGTCCCATAATCCCCTCGGGAAATCCTGGGAAGTTTTCGACCAGCGTGGTCATCGAAAGCTGCCCGCCCGGCTCGTGGCCTTCGATCACCAGCGGTTTCAGGTTGGCGCGCGCCGTGTACAACGCGGCAGTGTGTCCGGAGCATCCGGACCCGATAATCACAACATTGCGAATTTCGCTCATGTCTTTTTTGGCAGCAGCAAATTAGATGGCTGATTTCGGATTTTGATGCAGGCCCTCATCTCAACCGGGACATCAGAGGGCATGGAATGCCACACTACTTATCCGGTGGCGCCTTGCTTGTCTTGGGCTTTGAAGCCAGCTTGGGCTTGGATGCGGGCTTCGACATCCCCCTGATCTTCGCCAATTCGTCAGGCACGACAGCCTTTACGCCCAACAACCCACGGTAATCCGCCATGACCTCGGATGCGCTACGAAAAAGCGGCTCATACGCGCTCTGATCGGGCGCGGGGCCAGCCGCGCTCGCCTGACAACGGGCCAGCGCAACTGAGGCTTTTCCAAATCGCTCCAGACGCACGCGGCTGACGGGCGTGTTAGAAACCAGCATCGCGTCCGAACTCGTGACCGCCGAAGCACTGTCTTCCAGAGAGACTTCGATCAGATCCTTGGGATCGCGTACGTGCAGCACCATGGTCTCAATCATCGTGACCCCATCATTGCTGAAGGAATACTGCACGCTCGAGAACATTGCCTGCACCGAAAACTCGCGCCGGATGCGCACGTAGCTGGCGACCGAGGGCTCTCCGGCAACATGCCCGGGCTGCCCGGCCTCGAGGAAAGCCGGCATATCGGTCAGTGTTGAGCGGCCGCGGGAAACTTCAAAATCGCTTCCAAACAACGGCTGCCGGGGCACATGCGCCAGCGCCGCGGCAATCTCTTTCTGCTCTTCCGCAGATGGCGTACACACATTCAGCATGTTCACCTTGACCTGGGGCTGCTGCGATGAAGGCGCCGGAGTCTGGGCGGGCTCTTGCTGCGCTACTATTTGCCGGGCAAAAGCGACCGTGAAGAGAGCAAGGGAGAGGATGGAAACCAGATTTCTGGGCACGCCGGAATTCTAAATGAGATGCCCGGAATTCTGAATTTCAAAAAATCGGCCAGTTCGCGGCTGCCCCCTCGAACGTCGTAAAATCAACCTATGGCAAACCTGACGCTGGTTTATGGGATGAGGCTGCTGCCTTCGGAAGAGGTTGCCGAAGTCGGTCAGGCCCCGGTAAAGCTGACGAATGGCCGCGAGGCCCACGTCACCATGCACGTGCTCGAAGGCAGCAAGGAAGATATTGAAAAGCAATTGCGCACGAGCCTGGAAGCCTTTTTTGACTTCTATCCGGAAATCTAAAGGGGCAGAAGAGCGCGCAGCTGTCCGACTGCGGGCCGGCAGCCTTCGTTCCAGACCGATCTTCACGCCGCCGTATAATTCCTAATCTTCTTACTGTTGTCTAATACGAACATGCAGAGGTCCTATCCAGAATTGCGGCGCAAACTGATTCAGGCGGAACTCTGGCCGCAAGGCCGCATGGCCCGAGTGGCTTGTTACCTGGCCGGACTCGCCGTGGCGCTGTTCGCATTGCAGGAACTTCTTGGACTGTTCGCCCCGTCGTGGGGGCAACACCTGGGAGGATGGGTCGGATTTCTCGGTTTCTGCGCCGGGGTACTTTTCTTTATCCTTGGCTTCCGCTGGACCCGGCGACGAATTCTGTGGCGCCTGCGAAACCGCCTGATCGTGACCTATGTTTTCATCGGCGTCATACCCGCCGTCCTGCTGGTCGCAATGGCTCTCATCACGCTCTACGGCTTGGGCGGACAATTTGCGGTTTTTGTGGTGACTTCCGAGATCCACAGCCAACTGCGGAGCCTTGAGGCGGTGAACTCGGCCGTAAGCAATGAACTGGCGGCGCGCATCGAGCGAGGAGAAACGCCATCGGCCGAATCATTAGCCGGATTACGCAAGCGGGATCCCGCCTGGGGCCGGCGACAAGTCTGTGCCTGGTACGCCGACAAGCCCTTGCCGCTCTGCAAGGAATTTAATGGCGCGTCGCTCACTTTGCCTGCCTTTGTGAAGGAGAAATTTCAGGACATTGTCCGCGACCGCGAGCAACTCCACCTGCGAGTGGGTTCTTCCCTTCAAATCGGAGCCAACAAACTGACGGTGGTGACCAGCGAACCGTTCGACAAAGAACTCGTCGGCAAGATCGCGGCCGGTCTCGGGGAGATTACGTTGTATGCCTCCGGGATCGCCCTGGAAGATGGCCAGCAGAGGGCGGAATCCTCTTCGTCCGGAGGCGAGTCTCACGGCTCCCCCGTTGCTGCCACAAAGAGTGGAATCGTTACCGGCCCGAACAAGTCTGGCGTCTCGTACCGAGCCGGCGACCAGGAATTGCAACCCACCTTCACCGTAGGAAGCCTTCCACCATCCTCTGGGACGTTTGATCGAGAAATCTGGTTCGGCACATTCCTACCGGTGGTGGACTGGAAAAACGGACAGTCTGAAGCACAAAGAGCAGTGGTAAGGGTGAGCACCCGTCCTTCCGCCTTGTACAGCAATCTTTTCGCAGCGTTTGGCAGTTTCATTGAGGGCGTCACATACATCCTGGTGGGGGTTGGCATCTTCTTCGCCATCATCGAACTGATCGCGCTGATCATCGGCACACGCATGACCCGTACCGTGACGGCTGCTGTAGCCCAGCTTCACGTTGCCACTCGCCACGTCGATCGGGGCGATTTTAGCCACCGCATCCCCATCCGGTCGAATGACCAGCTCTCGGAACTGGCGCGCTCGTTTAACTCCATGACCGCTTCGATCGAAAAGCTGATCGAGGAGCAGAAGGAAAAACAGCGGCTGGAGAACGAACTGAGCATCGCGCAGGAAGTGCAGGCGCAGTTGTTCCCGCGCCAGATCTCAGAACTCGAATCGCTGGAGGTTCACGGATTCTGCCGTCCCGCGCGCACGGTGAGCGGCGATTACTACGATTTCCTGACCGCCAGTTCGCACAAGCTGATCCTGGCGGTCGGCGACATCAGCGGGAAAGGAATCTCTGCCGCCTTGCTGATGGCCACCATCCACTCGGCGGTTCGCGCCTACAGTGTCGAGAGCTTGCCGCAAATGCGCGAACCGGTCACCGTCGGCGCGGTTGCCGGCTCTGGCAGGATCATGGCGACTTGGCCCGAAGGAGTCGAGGTTTCTCCCGGCGCTCTGCTGAGCCTGCTCAACCATCAACTTTACGAAAGCACTCCCCCGGAAAAATACGCCACGCTCTTCCTGGCAATCTACGATGGCCGTTCGCACCAGCTGACCTACAGCAACGGAGGCCACCTGCCTCCCATCCTGATCGCGAAAGATGGCACCGTACGCCGCTTGGAAGCTGGAGGAACCGTCGTCGGACTTTTTGACAACATGTCTTATGAAGAAGGTTCGGTCGAAATGCATCCCGGCGAAGTTTTCATTGCCTATAGCGACGGCGTCACCGAGCCGGAAAATGATTTCGGCGAGTTTGGCGAGCAGCGACTCATCGACCTGGTCCGCACCAACCGCAACTTGCCCTTGCCGCAGATCAGCCAAATCGTAACCATGGCGGTGGATGACTGGATCGGCGACAAAGAGCAGCCGGACGACGTCACCCTCGTTCTCGCCCGGGCTCGCTAGGGTCACGTCTCACCGATTTCAGATCTTTTGAGTCTTCCACTTTCCTCGCCGAAATAGAATCGCGCTCGCTGCGGCCATAGCCGATTCTGCAATCGCAATCGAGAAGAACACTCCGTTCGATTTCATGCCGAGCGGTATTGCCAACACATAGGCCAACGGGATTTCGAATAGCCAAAATCCGAAAAAGTTCACAATGGTGGGCGTGATGGTGTCCCCGGCTCCATTGAAAGCCTGCATCATCACCATGAAGTAAGCGTATCCCAGATTGCCGTAGCTGACGATCCGCAGGCACGCCGCCCCGAGCGGTACGACTGCAGGGTCATGGATGAACAGTCGTACCACGGGTTCGGCAAACAGAATGAAAAAGATGCCGACAGTTCCCATGAAGATCACGTTGTAGAGTCCGGTGCGCCAGACCGCTTTCTCAGCGCGCTCCGGCTTGCCCGCGCCCAGGTTTTGCCCGACCAGCGTCGCGGCTGCGTTGCTCAGTCCCCAGGACGGCAAGATGACGAAGATCACGATACGAATTGCGATCGTGTACCCCGCCAGCGCGGATGCGCCGAACATGCTCACAATGCGTACCAGCCCGATCCAACTGGTGTGTGCGATAGCAAACTGCAGAATCCCGGTGAACGAAACCCGCAACAACCGCCACAGCACTCCCAGCCGCACGTGGATCTGTCGCTTGAGAATGTGAATGCGTTCGGTTCCTTTCAACAGCCGGTAAAACTGGTACATGACTCCGATGCTGCGTCCAATAAAGGTCGCCAACGCCGCCCCGGTCACCCCCAGCCGCGGAAACGGACCCCATCCAAAGATCAGGCAGGGATCAAGAATCAGGTTGATGATGTTCGACACCCATAGCAGGCGCATGGCAATGGCCGCATCGCCGGCGCCGCGGAAGATCGCGTTGTTCAAAAACAGCAGCAGCACCGCACAACTGCCGCCCAGGCAGATTCTGGTATAGCCGCTGCCCACCGCTACGATCTCCGGCGTCGCGCCCATCAACCGCAGCAGGTTCGGGGCAAATAGCAGGCAAGGCAATCCAATGGCAAGCGAAACGGTCAGCCCGAGCACGATCGCTTGCACCGCGGCCACCGCCGCGCCCTCCGGATCTTTTTCGCCGATGCGGCGCGCCACCATCGCCGTCGTGGAAAGGCTCAGACCCATGCCCACGGCAAACACCAAGCTCAACATGGATTCCGTAAGTCCCACCGTGGCCACGGCGTTGGCGCCCAGTCTTCCCACCCACGCCACATCCACCACGGCAAACAGCGACTCCAGCACCATCTCCAGCACCATGGGCACGGCCAGCAGGAGAATGGCTCGGTTCAGGCTGGCAGTCGTGTAGTCCTGATGAGAGCCGCGAACCGCCTCAACCAACGAAGACCACAGCGAGCGCTGCGGCTCGACAGCTGTGGTAACAATTGCTTCCATAAAAACCTTGAACTTTCCGCAACTGTCCGCGAACACGCGCGCATCCAGTGCATCTGAGACAAAGCAGAACTCGAGAGGAAATCCGCTAAGCAGCGGACGATTCAGGCTGGCGAATTAACGAGGGATAAACATGTTCTTCCTCAGCGCGGATAGTTCGAACTGCTGGTCCCCACACAGGAACGAACAGCTGGTGTGCGATTCTAGCGCAAGCCGCTAGGTCTTCGCCACAAAATTAAAGCGGCGGATGGTCGGAGGCCCATCCGCCGCTTCCTCAGGAGGTGTGAGTGATGTTCGCTCGCTGTGTGTCAGAGTACGCCCCTCAGGTTGAACCACTCAGATCGCCAAGGTACTTTCAAGCACACCCTAACGATCTCTAATTCCGGAAGGGGAATAATTCCAAAACGGAGCTTCCCAGGCTCCCTAATCTGAGCCCCATCGCCGCTATTTCTTAGGCAGGGCCAATACCCGCGCCGAAATTGCAGAATTCTTCAGCGTGCCTCCCACAATCAAGGGCCCTAGCGGCGTGAACACGATTCCATGGCTGTCCGCGCGAACGTCGTAGGTATCTTGACTGATGCTCTCCCAACGTTTGCCGTGGAGCTCGTAGGCGAAGGTCACAGGCGAAATCTCCGCCGGCTTGCCCTCGCTGTCCAGACCTTTGTAATTATGCGGAGCCGTCATTCCACCGGAAAACAAAATGCGGTGTTCATGTTCGCCCGCGCCCGCCACAATGCCGAACCGTCCGGTCCCCGGATGCGGCGGCAACTTGCTCCACTCAATCTTGTTCGGATCCTTATGATCGATCCTGCCCATCCAGCATTCATCCGAGGCCACGTAGCTGCCGGACGGATCCTTCTTCGCCCCGTCTACATATACGATCGTCTCATCCGCCAGGCCGCCAGCATGCCCAAAGACCGGCGTGCCGGGGAATGCCGTGGCCTGGCTCCATGCATTCTTCTCCACGTCATAGACCTGGGCATTGTTGACCGGCCCGTTCTTCGATCTTCCGCCCACCAGATAAATATAGCGATCGTGAGATACGCCAATCACGGCGCTATCCACCGGCACCGGAATATCAGCCGCCCGGTACCAGCGTTGCGGCTGCGGCAAATAGGCATTCACGTCGGGAATGGTTAACTGATTCCCCTGACCGTCCACTGTGTACCCACCAAAAAGAAAAACCTGTCCCTTGGCGCCGATCGCGGATGCGCCCAGGCGTCCAGCCACACCGGGCACTGCCCGCCCCTCACTCCATTTCCCTGTGTTCAGCCGCAGGACGAACACCTTGTTGCTGACGGAGTCCCAGGTCTTCTTGGTTCCGATTCCCATCAGCGAAAAAATCTCAATCCCATTCCGGAGAGATGCAACCGCATTCTCGGTGAGCGCTTCCGGCATCGCAGGGATTTTCGGCTCATCGGTGGCCAGCAGCAGAACCGCGCACAGCAGCGGGAGCAACCACACAAGGCGTTTGTTCATCGCTGAGATATTACGTCGTCGGAGACCAATGCGGCAAAGGCCAGGGGCTAGGGGTCAGGGGTCAGAGATCAGGGGTCAGAGATCAGGGCTCAGGGGTCAGAGGTCAGCGCCCGGGAATCATGCCAATGGGATTCTAGTCTCTGGTCCCTCGCCCCTGATCTCTACTTCACCAGCCCGTTCCGCACTGCATGAATAAAATCCGTATTAACGGGCGTCTGTCCGCTGGCCCGCATATGGCTGGCAATCTGTCCGCGATGATATGCCGAGTGCATCACCACGTGGCTCAACACGTCACCGATCGCGCTCGTCCATGCCTCTCCCTTGCTGTTTTTGTAAGAAATAGTCTGAGAAATATCGCCGGCTGTGATCAGGTCCAGGTAGTCGAACCACAACTTTTTCAGTTCAGCCGATTCCGCTTCGCACTGCGCCAGATTGGGCTCCGGCCACACCGGAACGCTCTGCGGCACTTGCTTCAACCGCTCGAGCCACACTCGCTCGGCCGCAAGAATGTGCGACATTAACTGCAACGGGCGCGCGTTCTCGCGGCCACTAGCACGGATCGAGGCCAACACTTCCTGATTCGCCCACGCATCGTAGGCAAATTGCTGCCGCATATAATCAGCCAGACTCACAAGACATCCTCCGCGTGCTCTAACACTGTAATGATACTTTCACAATTCGACGATAAACTGAAGGTTGGCAAAAGAGCGAGCCAAAGCACCGCAGATGCCACGCAAAGCCCAACCGACAGGAAAGTTCGAAGCTGATACGCCAGCCGAGGATTCCCTTCCTGGCACATCGAGTCCTGCGACTGCTCGAAGAGGTGGTGCCGACGATCTGGTACGGCTGGCCCTGAAAGCCTGTCTCATTGCGCGCGATGCCGCCTTCAACGTTCGCGATCTCCTCACCAATTCTTCGCGTATGGCGTTCCTTGCCATCAAAGATTGCGAAATGGAACTCGACCAGATCGAGCGCCAAATCGACGAGCGCTTGCCCGCGGCCATCACCCGGGTGAATGAAACCCGCGCCCGCCAGTTGCTTTCCAGCCTGAAGTCCACCACTGATCTGGAGCGCGTCGGAGATCTGGTGATGAGCGTGGCTCTGCGCGTGCAGGCACGCACGGCGAGGATTCCCGCCTCAGATTCGCGCCAGCTCGTGGAAATGGCTTCCATTCTGCGCGACATGCTCGACCTGATGCACACTGGGTTCTCCAAACTCGACCTCGAATGCGCGCGTAAAGTCTTGCAGATGGATAAAGAAATTGATCGCATCTGCCACACTCTCTTCCAGACACACCTTGCCGAAACCGTCTCCCAGGGCGATACAACCCACTTCGAAATCATCCTGATGGCGCAGGCTCTCGAGCGTGCGGGAGACCACACCACCAATCTCGCCGAAGATCTCTACAGCCTGATCGAAGGCCGCAGCCGCCGGCATGTGCCGAAGAAGAAAGCGGCAAACTGAGAGCTGTACTCAGTACTCAGTACTCAGTACTCTGCAAACTCCTTCTCAGGCAAGATGAGTGCCGAATTCGTCGACAACGAGGTACTGAGAAATCCGTGCAATCCGTGGCTAACGACCTTCCGGTCATTTATTCTGTCCTGCACCGCTTCTGTGATGGCAAGCAAACCTAAACTCTTGTGGAAGGCCGACGACCAGCAGGCTCGTCTCGCGGAATTGACCGCGAGTTCGGACGAACCCGCCAAGGATCATCCCCTGCGGCGGGACGTGCGCTCCTTGGGCGCAATTCTTGGAGAAGTGCTGGTGGAACAGGCGGGGCAGGAGTTATTCGACCTTGTGGAAGGATTGCGCCGCCTGCTGATCGAACATCGTGAGTCGGTGCGCCGCAGCCCCGAGCAGGCGTCCTCTTCGGAACGCCTGCTTAAAGCGCGAGAGATCGTCTCCAGATTGGATCTACCCCACGCCCATCAGGTAACGAAAGCCTTCGCCACTTACTTCGAACTCACGAATCTCGCGGAAACTAATCATCGCAAGCGGCGGCGGCGGGCGGGAAAACTCGACGGCGAACACGCTCCCCTTCCCGGCTCATTTCGTGGAACGCTCCAACGCATGAAAGCATCCGGAATTTCCGCGGAGCAAGCGCTCGCCGCCCTTCGCGACATTCAGATCACGCCCGTCTTCACCGCTCACCCCACCGAGGTTGCCCGCCAGACCGTTCTCCTCAAACGCCGCCGCATCGCGCAACAACTGGAACGCCTGGACCGCCTTCCCCTCACCGCGGAAGAAGCCGAAGACTGCGAAAACAATATTCGCGCCGAAGTTACTTCGCTATGGCAAACCGACGAAGTCCGCCTGGCCAAGCCCACGGTCAATGATGAAATCCGCATGGGCCTGCGCTACTTCCGCCTTTCCTTATTCGACTCACTTCCGAAAATCTACGAAGAAATCGTAGAGTCCTTTCGCGAGGTGTACGAGCTCGCACTCGACGAATCTTCCGTGCCCAACGTCATCCATTTCGGTTCGTGGATTGGCGGCGACCGCGATGGAAATCCCCTCGTGAAGCCGCAGTGCATCCGTGACGCGCTCCAAATGGCTCGTGCCCTGATTCTTCGAGAATATCTTCAAGCGGTAGAAGCGCTCAGCGATCGCCTCAGTTCGTCCCGCCGGCAGACCGGCGTTGCCGACGACCTGCTCGCGCGCCTTCACCATTACGAGCGAACCATACCGGGCGTGCATCTCGCCTGGGGTCCTAACAACCAGTCCGAAAGCTACCGCCGATTTCTCTCTTATATCTTTCACCGGCTGCTACGGACTCGGGAGTCCGTGACAGCCCCTGCAGCGTACAGCGATGCCGCAGAATTCAAGCGGGATCTAATCCTCGTGCAGAAAAGCTTGAAGTCGAATCGCGGAGAACGCCTGGCCCATACTTACGTCAGTTCTCTTCTCCGCAAGGTGCGCAAATTTGGATTTCACCTGCACACGCTCGATATCCGCCAGCATGCCCGCGTGCACGCGCAAGTTCTAAAAGAACTCGGACCCGACCTTCGCGGCGAGCCGAAGTCAGAAGCCAGCCAGGAACTGCTCGACACATTTCGTGCTATCGCGGAACTCAAGCGCGCCTATCCGGCTGAGTCGATTCGCCACTACATCATCAGCGGCGCGGAGTCTGAAAACGACGTGCTCGCCGTGCTGCAGCTCGCAAAAGCAGGAGGCGCGCAGGTTGCGGCCTCCACCAACGATCTTGGCCTGATGCCGGTGCCGCTCTTCGAATCGATTGAGTCGCTCAGGTCTGCCGCCGGCGTGATGCGGCGGCTCTGGGCCAATCCCGAATACCAGCCTCTGCTCGATTCCTGGGGACGCTGGCAGGAAGTCATGCTCGGCTACTCCGACTCCAACAAAGATGGAGGCATGCTCACCAGCACCTGGGAACTCTACAAAGCGCATCGCGAACTGCATCGCGCCGCGCAAGAGTTCGGCGTGAAGCTTCGCCTCTTCCACGGTCGCGGAGGCACAGTAGGACGCGGCGGTGGCCCCACGCACTCCGCCATTCTCGCCCAACCTCCCGGATGTTTCTCAGGCCAGATTCGCGTCACCGAGCAAGGCGAAGTGCTCAACTGGAAATATGCCGATCCCGTCCTTGCCGAATGGAATCTGGAGTTGATGATCGCGGCGAGTTTGGAGGCCCTCACTCGCCCGGAGCAGCCAGCCGCTCATCCTGCCGAATGGGAAGAAGCCATCGAAGAGATGTCGCAAGAGGCCTACCGGGTCTACCGCCGCGACATTGCCGACAATCCTGACGTGCTGGAATATTTCGAGCAAGCGACCCCAGTGAACGAGTTAGACACAGCTCGCATCGGCTCGCGCCCCTCGCGCCGGACAAAAGGCCGTCGTCTCGACGATCTTCGCGCAATTCCTTGGGTCTTCGGCTGGATGCAGAGCCGCCACGCCGTCCCGGCCTGGTTCGGCGTTGGCCATGCGCTCCAACACTTTGCCAAGAAGAGTCCAAGTCATGACCAGCTTCTCCGCCAGATCGCCCGCGGATTCCCTATCTTTTCCGATCTCTTGCGCAACGTAGAGCTTGGCATGGCCAAGGCCGATCTCGGTATCGCCCGCGAATATTCTGGCCTCGTCAAAAGCGCCGCGCTGCGGAACCGGGTTTTCTCCATGCTGGAAGACGAATTCCTGCGCTCGCGCCGCATGATTCTCCGTGTGAGCGGACAGCGTGAACTGCTGGCACGCAACCGCGTACTAGCCCGCTCGATTCGCCTGCGCAACCCCTACGTCGATCCCATGAGCCTGATTCAAGTCGAACTCCTCCGCCGCAAGCAACAAGGAGAACAAAGCTCAGAGCTGGAATATCCGCTCGGTGGCACCATTAACGGAATCGCCGCCGGCCTGCACAACACAGGATGAGGATGAGGTTTTCCTTCGTATACGTTTCGCGTCCTTAGTGGTTGAGCCTGTTGGCGTGCGCTAACCTCGCACCAAACCGCCCGTCTATAGTATGTTCTCCAGTCGGGCCGAGGTGTGTCCCGCCGTCGATGACAAGGAACTTGTTCGTCCCCTTATGCGTAATTTAGATCGGTGCAGTCTGTTCATTTCAAAATCAACAACACTTTTAAAAGAGGATCCATGTCCATTTCTCGAATTTCTGCGGCGCTGGCTCTAATTCTTGCCGCAGCTTTCGCCCAGGTTTCGTTCGCCCAGAGTTCTCCGGCCGATCAATCCAAAGAACCCAAACTCGAGCACTTCGATCCAGACCTGGTCGACAAGTCTCTTGACCCCTGCAACGACTTCTACAAGTACGCCTGCAATAAATGGATGAATGCCAATCCGATTCCGGCCGACCAGGTTTTCTGGAGCACCGGCAGCGGCCTCGAACTCTGGAACGAAGGCCTTCTTCGCGATACTCTCGAAGCGGCCAGCAAAAACGACTCGAACCGCACCGCCAATCAGCAGAAGATCGGCGACTACTGGGCCGCCTGCATGGACGAAAGCGGCATCGAAGCCAGCGGCCTGAAGCCGCTGAAGCCCGAACTCGACCGCATCGCCGCCCTGAAGTCGAAAAAAGAGATCACGCTCGAAGTCGCGCACCTGCAGCATCTCTATCCCGGCGCCTGGCAGTTCGGAGACAACCAGAGCAGTTCCCCGCTCTTCGGCTTCACCGGGCAGCAGGATTACGACAATGCCTCGATGGTCGTTGCTCAGTTCGATCAGGGCGGCTTGAGCCTCCCCAACCGCGACTACTATCTGAATACCGACGAGAAGTCGAAAGAACTCCTCACCAAATACCGCGCGCACATTCAGAAGATGTTCGCGCTGTCGGGAGAGTCGGAGTCACAAGCCGCCGCCGATGCCGGAACGGTCATCGAACTCGAAACCGCCATGGCGCAGGCCCAGATGGACAACGTCAAGCGCCGCGACCCCAAGAACATCAACAACAAGATGTCCCTGGCGCAGGTGCGCGCGCTGGCGCCCTCCATCGACTGGGACGGCTACCTGAAAGCGGTGCAGGCACCACCCAGCGATCACTACATCGTGACCTCTCCGGATTTTTTCCGTGCCGAAGAAAAGCTTCTCACCGCTCACCCGCTCGCGCATTGGCAAACATACCTGCGTTGGCAGGTGATCCATCACTCGTCGCCGTATCTGACCAAGGCATTGGTCGATGAAAACTTCGATTTCTTCGCGCACACGCTGGCAGGAGCCGAGCAGCAACTTCCGCGGTGGCGCCGTTGCGTGCACGCCGCCGACCGCGATCTCGGCGAAGCGCTCGGCCAGGCCTATGTCGACCGCGCTTTCCCGCCCGAAAGCAAAGCCCGCACGCTCGAAATGGTGCACGCGATTGAAGGCGCCCTCAGCACCGACATCCAAAGCCTCAACTGGATGTCCCCGGCGACAAAGGAACAAGCCATCGTCAAGCTGAAAGGGATCGAAGACAAAATCGGATATCCCTCGCACTGGCGCGACTATTCCAGTGTGAAGGTAGTGCGCGACAGCTATCTGACCAACGTCGCGCAGGCGACGTCGTTTGAGTTCGAGCGCTGGGTCGCAAAGATCGGTAAGCCGGTGGATCGCGGCGAGTGGACCATGACTCCCCCCACCATCAACGCCTACTATGATCCGCAACTGAACACCATCAACTTCCCGGCCGGAATTCTGCAGCCGCCATTCTTCGATCCCAAGCAGGACGATGCCGTGAACTTCGGCGCGATCGGCATGGTCATCGGCCACGAAATCATTCACGGCTTCGACGATCAGGGACGCAAGTTCGACGCCCACGGCAACCTCCACGACTGGTGGACTGCCGAGGACTCGAAACAGTACGACGAACGCGGCAAGTGCATCTCTGACGAATACACGCAGGAAGTTCCCGACGCGGGTCCTGGGGTAAAGCAGAACGGCCTCCTCACCCAGGGAGAAGACACCGCAGACAACGGCGGCATCCACCTGGCGCTCGTCGCTTTGGAAGCCTCGTTGAAGAAAGAAGGCAAGTCGCTCGACGACAAAGGCCCCGACGGTTGGACCTACCGGCAGCGCTTCTTCCTCTCGAATGCCTATTCGTGGTGCGCCAATGTTCGCCCGCAAATCGCGCGCGTCGCTGTCACCAGCGACCCGCATTCGCTGCCCGTCTTCCGCATCAACAACGTAGTCTCCAACATGCCCGAATTCGAGCAAGCCTTCAGCTGCAAATCAGGCCAGAAGATGGTGAGAGCCAACGCCTGCCGCGTCTGGTGATGACATCGGCAGACGTACGTAATGACATCGGCAGAAAAGAATGGAAATAGAAAAGGGGCCAGTTCAACACTGGCCCTTTCCTTTTGTAATCGAACCTCAACACCACCGTGGAAGAGCGGCGCTTTAGCGCCGCGTAACGCCACCGAAGATGACTGGGCTTTAGCCCCCGAGCCCGGGCCTACCGGTTAATGTCCTCCTTCGCCTGCAGCCGCTTCACATAATTCTCCAGGTTCGACTTGTTCGAATCCGGTGCTCCCGTCAGCGACAGCTTCACTTCCTTCACCGCATTATCGAAATCTCCCTGCGCGCTATATACGCGGGCTAATCCCAAATGCGAAGTCCAATAATCCGGAAACTTCTTCGCATTCGCGCGGAAAATCGTGAGAGCCTCATCCTGCTTCTTCTGCGCCTGCAACTGCCGGCCATAGAAATAAAGTTGCAGCGCCGAGCCCTTATCGAGCGCCTTGGCGCGGAACGCTTCCGCATCCTGCTTCTTCCCCATGGCCTCAAGAATCTTCGACTTGTTCAGCAGATTGTCGTAGCGCTCTTCGGCCTGGATCGACAAATCTTCATCCTTCAGCGCCTCATCCAGATTGATCTTGTTGGCCAGGAAATATCCCGCCGCATCGTCCCAGCCTTCCCAGTAATACTGGTTCAGACCGTACAGCTGCCGGTGAATACTCGCCGTCACGATTTCATTCACGTTGACCGCGACCTTGAACGGCACCGCAACCTTATCCCAACGCATGGTGACGACGGCGGAATCCGCCTTGACATCATCGAAGTCGTAGGCGAGCGCATCGTGCGCTTCGGTGGCCTGCGGCTTCACGGTCACGCGCAGCGCGTCCTGGTCCTGTTTGTAACTGAAACTACCCCACGCCGCCGAATCCTTAGAGAAGATCACCGTCCACTGGTTCTCGCTCGGGATCATATGCAGGCCGTACGTCCCCTTGTCGAGCGCCTGCCCTTCAATCGTCACCGGATCACTGAACGTGATCGTCGTATTCTCATTCGCTCCCGCGCGCCACACCTGCCCATAAGGCACCAGTTTGCCCCAAACCTGCCGCCCATTGGCCAGCGGCCGGTGATAGTTAATCGTGATATCGGTAATCCCAATGCGCTGCGTGACCAGCGCATGCTGGCTCTGCCGCGGCAAGTTGAGCATCAACGTCTCGCCCGTGGCAGTCTGAGCCTGCGCAAAGCCAGCCACCAACAAAACACTGGACAACAGTGCAACCAGACGAACTTTGTACATGAGAAGCTCCTTCTCGCCGCCGATTTTGTTCAAGTTGGATCAGGCAGCGGCTAGTCAATGATTTGGATTGGATCTCGCGATGAAGCACACGTGAGTCGCGATGCTGTTGCGCTTAGACGGATGGGTGAAAGTGAGGTGAGCAAGAACCGCGGGAGGTCGCGGAAGTCCCTGAATGAATTGAGCCGGTCGGGATATCCGGCCGGCTCCTGGTTTTCGGATTACTCTCCGCTCGGCGGCGGCGTTTGCGCTGTGCTCTTCGGCAGCTCCGGAGGCTTGATGTAGCTCACCGGTATCTGTCCCGTCAGCGAATCCATCCAGACTTCAATCGACCTGACCTGGGCGTCGGTCAGGTTCACCCCGCGCTGGTGAACCGCCATGTTGCGGATCGCCTGGTCTAGAGTCGCCACCGAACCATCGTGGAAATATGGCCCCGTCTTTTTGATATTCCGCAGCGAAGGGACCTTAAAAACCATTTTGTCCATGTCGTCTTTAGTCAACTGGTAGACGCCCTGATCTTCTTGCTTGGGCCAGGGTTTCACCACTCCAAGTTTCTGATAGGTTGCTCCGCCCACATACGCCCCGGCATGGCACCACTGGCATCCGGTTGCGGCAAACGTGTTGAAGCCCGCTTTTTGCGCGTCGGTCAGCGCCGACTCGTTGCCCTGGATAAAGGCATCCCACTTCGAGGGCGTCACCAGCCCGCGCTCGAATGCCCCAATCGCCAGGGCCATGTTGTTGTAAGTCACCGGATCTCTGTCTTTCGGAAACGCTGTCTGGAAAAGCGCCACGTATTCCGGCATGGACTTGATCACTTCCACGGTCGCCGAATTGGATGGCATCGCCATCTCCACGGGATTCGTGATCGGACCTTTTGCCTGCTCTTCGACAGTGGGAGCCCGGCCGTCCCAGAACTGTACAAAATGTCCTGCCGCGTTGTAGACCGTAGGAGCATTCCGCTTTCCCTGCTGGTGCTTGAAGCCGGTGGATACGCTGGTGGATTGCGCTCCATAGGCATCGAGCGGATGGCACGTATTGCAGGAAATCTTCTGGTTGGCCGACAGGCGCGGATCGTAATAGAGGATTCTCCCCAGCGTCACTTTCGCATCGGTCACCGGATTGTCGGGCGAGGTCATCACCACCGGTAGCGGGGCAAACATCTGTAAGGCCTCGGCATTCACCTGGACCTTGCCCCCGGGGGCCGAAACCAGGTACGTAACGGAAACAAGAATGATGGTGAGTAACAGAGCGAACCAGCGAATACGGCGTGAACTGAGAATGGTCATAAGCGCCCCCCTGATGGGTCCCAACCATGGGTGGATAAGCCGGGTACTTTCCCATATTCATGGGAAGCTGTCGAATCCTCAACGACGTCCATCACGCTTGCCTGTGAATGGGGTCACTGTCGCGCTAGGAGGGGGTTGACAATTGGCGCCCGCAAGAGCAGAATTCTTTTAGGCGAATAAAAAGCGAAAGTAAGCCGATCGCCTCCGCGGCTCTTTTGTAAATCAGCCCCGGTGTTCCCTGAAATTTACGAGGATTTTATGTCTTCCGCAGTGATTTCCACTTCGGCGGCCTCAGGCCGCCCTTTTATTTTTGATGCCGAATCCAAGCCTGAAGTGCGCCCCATTTCCGGCCCCAAGAAGCCTGCCGGGGCGCAGGGCCCCCAGGAATCGCTCATTGCCCGAGTCTTTCAATCACCAATCAAAAATCAACAATCCACAATTGCTCTCATAACCCCAGCCTCACGGCTCGAAATCCGTCCCGCCCCGGAAATGGCTTCCAGCGGCATCTCCGCCCTCGACGCCCTGACCGGCGGCCTGCCCCGCGGATGCCTCACCGAACTCTGCGGCCCCGCCTCTTCCGGCCGCACCACCGTGTTCATGGCCGCACTGGCCGCCGCCACCCGCCGCGGCGAGTTCTGCGCCCTCATTGATGCCAGCGATGCCCTCGATCCCAACTCCGCAGCCGCTACGGGCATAGATCTCGACCGCCTGCTCTGGGTTCGGTGCGACGGAAACTCACCACCGAGGCGAGAAGCGGGAGCACGAGAAGTGGGGATTTCCCAGTCTGCTTTCGATTTCGACCGCACCACTTCGCGTCAATCGGAGCGCCGCCTTGAGCAAGTCCTCCGCGCCACCGACTTGCTGCTCGAAAGCGGAGGCTTCGGCCTGATCGTACTCGACCTTGCCGATCTTCCGATGCAAGCCGCCCGCCGCATCCCTCTGACCACTTGGTTCCGCTTTCGCCGCGCCGTCGAGCACAAACCCACCATCCTGCTCGCGATCGAGCAACACCCCATCGCCGGAAGCTGCTCGTCACTGCTGCTGGGAGTGCTCAGTACTCAGTACTCAGTACTCAGGGATCAGGCTGAAGGTCATACACCTCAGGATCTGCAACCTGCCCACGCGCACCTGTTCACTGGACTCAACATCAACGTGGAATTAACGCACTCCCGTCTGGAACGCAAACCCGCGCGCTCCATCACCTTTGAAACTAAAACGTCCTGGGCGGGGTGAACTGAGTACTGACAACTGAGTACTGAGTACTGTTTTATGTTCGCCTGCATCTACATCCCGAACTTCCCCGTAGCGGCCGCACTCCGCGCCGAACCGGACCTGCACGCGCACGCCGTCGCAATTCTTGAAGGCAAGCCTCCGCTCGAAAAAATTATCGCAGTCAACGAAAAGTCTCAGACGTTCGGCATCGCTCCGGGCATGACCAAAGCCCAAGCCGAACTCTGCTCCGAAGTCGCCCTGCGCCCGCGCTCTCCGCTGCACGAATCGTCCGCGCACGCAGCAGTGCTTGACTGCGCCCAGTCGTTCTCGCCTTGCGTGGAAGACGCGGCCAGCGACACTGTTCTTATCGATCTCGCCGGCATGGAATCGCTTCTCGGATCGCTCCCGCAAATCTCGCGCGCAATTGCCGCCCGCGCCACCACGCTCGGTCTCGAAGCCAAGGTCGCCGTCGCTTCCAATCCTGACGCGGCTCTGCTCGCGGCCCGCGGATTTCCCGGCGTCACCGTGATTGCTCCCGGCAAAGAAGCCGCCCAACTGGGCGCACTCCCATTGGAAGTTCTCTTCCACGACCGGCTCGAAGGCGAAGAGAAAAAATCCGCCGACCGCCTGCTGGTAACGCTCGATCGCTGGGGCATTCGCAACCTGCATGCCCTGGCCTCACTGCCCCAAGTTTCGCTGAGCGAGCGCCTGGGCCAGGAAGGACTCCGCCTGCAGCAACTGGCCCGTGGCGCCGCTACCCGCACCCTTGTTCCAGTCGAAGCCCCGCTGGTGTTTGAAGAAGCCATCGAGTTGGAGCACCCCATCACGCTGCTCGAACCTCTAGCTTTCCTGCTGAATCGTCTGCTCGAGCAAATCTGCGCGCGCCTCGGCTCTCGCGCTCTGGCCACACAAGAACTACGCCTTACTCTGGAACTCTCCAACCTCACCGGCATCGATGATGAATGTGAAAATGCCGACATCCCCAGCGAGAGTGACGGGACCGATACAACAATGTTGGGGCAGAAAGTTTTCACTCAACCATCAAAAATCAACAATCAGCAATTTGTCCGTGTCCTTCGCCTGCCTTTACCCATGCTCGATCACAAACTCTTCCTGAAACTCTTGCAATTGGATTTAAACGCGAATCCTCCTGGCGCTCCGATCGTGAAGATCCATTTCGCCGCCGAACCTGCCCGCCCGCGCTCGGC